>CAJJCP010000021.1 GCA_905182715.1 uncultured Candidatus Poseidoniales archaeon | reverse complement strand
GGTCTTCGGTAGAATTGTCTCGGCAACCATCCCCATCATTATCGGTGGTTCCGTTAGAAATCCAATTCAATTCGCTTGTGTATGCGGTGCAAGCGTCAGGGAATAAGTCAGCAACTCCATCTCCGTCGTCATCGGGGTCTTCATCGATGTCTCGGCAACCGTCACCATCGTAATCGTTTGTTGGACTCGAAGTCCAATCCTTCAACCCATTTACACAATTGTCAGGAACATTGTCATCGACTCCATCGTTATCTGCATCCGGATCTTCTGGAGTTCCATCTTCGCAACCATCAATATCATAATCGGTAATTGATGGACCAGTTGATACAGAAATCCAACCTAAATTGCCAGTATTAGCAGGACATTCATCGACCAAAGTCGATGAAGCTACACAAGAACTCGATAATCCGTACGTACTGGGACCATTTGAATCACAAATTTCATCGTTATCATCGTCGAGGTCTTCGAGAGAATCTTGACAGCCATCGGAATCGTAATCGGTAATTGATGCGCCGGTTGATACAGAAAGCCAACCTAAATTGCTTAATTCAGTTGCATCACAAAAATCAATGACATCGAAAACGTCATCATTGTCATCGTCGTTATCTTCAATGTGAGAATCTTGACAGCCATCACCATCATAATCGGTGATTGATGAACCAGTTGATACAGAAGTCCAACCTAACGAACCCCGAGTACAGTTATCGGGGCCTGTTGACGAACCGTCACCGGGGCCGTCGAGAACGCCATCGTTATCATCATCGGGGTCTTCAGGGTCGGTATCTTTGCAACCATCTGTATCGTGGTCAGTCGAAGAAGAGGATGTGAAAAACACACCGATCGGACATTCATCTGTTGACGTAGAGGAGGCCACGCAAGAGGCCGCTGTACCGTAAGTACTCGGGCCGTTACTATCACAAATGCCATCATTATCGTCATCAAGGTCTTCGGAATCATCTTTACAGCCATCACCATCATAATCGGTTAATGCCGTTGAAATCCAGCCTAAAGCGCCCGGAGTTGGAGTGGTGGTGGATGTACAAACATCGGGGAATAAGTCGGCAACTCCATCGTTGTCATCATCGGAGTCCTCTTCGGTATCATGGCAACCATCGGAATCATAATCGGTTATCGAGGTGGCTGTCCAATTGGTAAAACCAGCAGTACAGATCACGTCATTGGTATCTAAATAATCATCATTGTCATCATTGAGGTCTTCATTTGCATCTTCACAGCCATCGCCATCATTATCGGTCAACGGATTGGAATTCCACCCAACAGAACCAGCGTTACAGTCATCGTCAACATCCTTGACTCCATCATTATCCATGTCATCATCTTCAGTATCATCTTTACAACCATCATTATCTTGGTCAGTGGTCGGTGAGGAAGTCCAATTGTATTCACTTGTGTACGGGTTACAGGAATCGCTGCCGTCAAGAACACCATCGTTATCATCATCAAGGTCTTCTCCGGAATCTTGGCAACCATCGCTATCATAATCGGTGCTCGTTTGAATAGAAATCCAAATTAAAGCGCCTCCATATGCGCTGCAGTTATCATTGATGTCGAGAACTTGGTCGTTATCGTCATCGAGGTCTTCGAGAGAATCTTGGCAACCATCTTGGTCATAATCTGTTGAGCCTTGAACAGAAATCCAATCTAAATTGCTTGAAATATCTGCATCGCAATCATCATTACTATCGAGAACACCATCGTTATCATCATCGTCGTCTTCAGAATTATCGGCATCTTCGCAACCATCAGTGTCATAATCTGTTAGTGATGTGGAGATCCAATCTAAATTACCTAATTGTGCTGCGTCACAGTCATCTATTCCAGTAGATGAGGCTGAGTCATCGCATTCGCTCGAAGTTCCGTAAGTACTCGGACCCCCAGTGTCGCAAATTTCATCATTATCATCGTCGAGGTCTTCACCAGAATCTTGACAGCCATCACTGTCGTAATCTGTTGCCGCAGAGGAAAGCCAACCTTGACTGCCAGTTGGGCAAGAATCATCAACATCATCAACGCCGTCGTTGTCGAGGTCAAAATCTTCAGTATCATCTTTACAACCATCGTTATCAGCATCATTGGCACCGTTTGAAGTCCAATTCAATTCACCTGTTTGACAGAGATCAGGATGTAAGTCAGCAATACCATCGTTATCATCATCGAGGTCTTCGATGTCATCATCTTTGCAGCCATCACTGTCGTGGTCTGTTGAGGAATCCGACGTCCAGCCTACGACTCCCTTTAGGCAATCATCTGGAACAAGGTCAAAGACGCCGTCGTTATCATCATCGAGGTCTTCGTTGTCAGCATCTTTGCAACCATCTTCGTCGTGGTCAGTGTTTGCCTGGACTGATATCCAACCAAGAACTCCTGTCGGGCAAAGGTCAGGACTCAAATCCTCGACGCCATCGTTATCGTCGTCGAGGTCTTCATTGGAGTCTTGACAGCCATCACTGTCATAATCGGTGATCGATGAACCAGTTGATACTGAAGTCCAACCTGTGTCTCCCTTTGGGCACGTTTGTTCATTGGTATCAAGGACACCATCGTTGTCATCATCTGTGTCTTCGAGAGAGTCTTGACAACCGTCTTCATCATGGTCAGTAGTCGCTTGAACTGATATCCAACCCAGGTTTCCAGAAACCGTTGCATTACAAGCATCAGAATCGTCGAGAACTCCATCGTTATCGTCATCAATCTCTTCAGCGTCGGAATCTCTGCAGCCATCGCCGTCGTAATCGGTTCCACTGTTTGAAGTCCAACCTAATACCCCTGTTTGACATACATCAGGGTGTAAATCTGTAACTCCATCGTCATCATCGTCGGGGTCTTCTGCATCATCATCTTTGCAGCCATCTTCATCGTGGTCGGTGGTCGCTTGAACAGAGGTCCAAAGAAGAACGCCTGTTGGGCAAGCATCGAGACTGTTGATAACATCGTCGTTATCGTCATCATCGTCTTCTGAAGAACTGTCTTGACAACCATCGGAATCGTGGTCTGTTAACGCACTGGAGGTCCAGCCTACAAGTCCGCCTGGACAGTCATCATCAACATCAGGGATGCCATCGTTGTCGTCATCATCTTCTTCTGCATCATCATCTTTGCAGCCATCGCCATCGTAATCATTTGCCGGAGTGGAAATCCAACCAAGAACTCCTGTCTGGCAAAGGTCTGGGAATAAGTCGGCAACACCATCGTTATCATCATCGAGATCTTCTGCGTCAGCATCTTTGCAGCCATCTTCATCGTGGTCAGTGGTCGCTTGAACAGAGGTCCATAGAAGAACTCCTGTTTTACAATCATCGAGACTGTTGATAACATCGTCGTTATCGTCATCATCGTCTTCTGAAGAACTGTCTTGACAACCGT
Organism: uncultured Candidatus Poseidoniales archaeon; assembly: GCA_905182715.1. Taxonomy (GTDB): domain Archaea; phylum Thermoplasmatota; class Poseidoniia; order Poseidoniales; family Poseidoniaceae; genus MGIIa-L1. The sequence continues at coordinate 19,211 of CAJJCP010000021.1, read as the reverse complement.
CGGAATCGTAGTCTGTTATACTCGTAGAGATCCAGCCGAGAAGTCCAGTTTGGCAATTATCTGGGGATAAGTCGGCAACACCATCGTTATCATCGTCGAGGTCTTCAATGGAAGCGTCGAGACAACCATCTTCATCGTGGTCAGTGGTCGCCTGGACCGAAGTCCATCCTCTGTCACCTGTCTGGCAAAGGTCTGGGGATAAGTCGGCAACACCGTCGTCGTCATCGTCAAGGTCTTCAAGAGAGTCTTGGCAACCATCTTCATCGTGGTCTGTAGTAGCCTGAACTGAAGTCCATCCCAAATTACTTGAAATGTCTGCATCGCAATCATCAGAGATGTCTGCAACTCCATCGTTATCGTCATCAGTATCTTCATTGGAGTCTTGACAGCCATCACTGTCGTAATCTGTTGTAGAATCAGAAGTCCAACCGATGTCACCCTTTGGGCACGTTAAATCGCTCGTATCGACAACACCATCGTTATCGTCATCGGTATCTTCATTGGAGTCTTGACAGCCATCGGAATCGTGGTCAGTAATTGAATTTGAGATCCAACCGGTATTGCCAGCTAAACAGTCATCGTTATCATCGTCGACACCGTCGTTATCGTCATCATCTTCTTCTGCATCGGAATCAAGACATCCATCACCGTCGTAGTCATTGGCACTGGTCGAAATCCATCCGAGGACTCCAGTAGGGCAATTGTCTGGGAATAAGTCGGCAACACCATCGTTGTCGTCATCGAGATCTTCAATCGTTGAGTCTTGACAGCCATCACCGTCGTAATCTGTTGTTGAATCTGAAATCCAACCTAAATCACTGGATGTCGCTGCATCACAGACATCAACGCCGTCTAAAACGCCGTCGTCATCGTCATCAGTTTCTTCCGCATCGGAATCTCTACAGCCGTCGCCGTCATAATCAGTGGCTCCAGTTGAAATCCAACCTAATGCACCACCTGCGCAACTGTCATCATCGTCTAGAACGCCATCGTTATCGTCGTCAGTTTCTTCGGATTCGGAGTCCTTACAGCCATCACTGTCGTAATCATTAGCGCCAGTCGAAATCCATCCGAGGACTCCAGTAGGGCAATTATCTGGGAATAAGTCGGCAACACCATCGTCGTCGTCATCAAGGTCTTCACCTACATCTCGGCAACCGTCTTCATCGTGGTCAGTGGTCGCTTGAACTGAAATCCAACCTAAATCACTGGATGTCGCTGCATCACAGACATCAACGCCGTCTAAAACGCCGTCGTCATCGTCATCGGTTTCTTCCGCATCGGAATCTCTACAACCGTCGCCGTCATAATCAGTGGCTACAGTTGAAGTCCAACCTAATGCACCACCTGCGCAACTATCAGCACCGTCTAGAACGCCATCGTTATCGTCGTCAGTTTCTTCGGATTCGGAGTCCTTACAGCCATCACTGTCGTAATCATTAGCGCCAGTCGAAATCCATCCGAGGACTCCAGTAGGGCAAATGTCAGGGAATGTGTCGGCAACACCATCGTCGTCATCATCAAGGTCTTCACCTGCATCTCGGCAACCGTCTTCATCGTGGTCAGTGGTCGCTTGAACTGAAATCCAACCTAAATCACTGGATGTCGCTGCATCACAGACATCAACGCCGTCTAAAACGCCGTCGTCATCGTCATCGGTTTCTTCGACATCGGAATCTCTACAACCGTCGCCGTCATAATCAGTGGCTACAGTTGAAATCCAACCTAATGCACCACCTGCGCAACTATCAGCACCGTCTAAAACGCCGTCGTTATCGTCGTCAGTTTCTTCTACATCGGAATCTCTACAGCCATCACCGTCGTAATCAGTGAAACCATTCGAAGTCCATCCAAGGGCTCCAGTAGGACAAATGTCAGGGAATGTGTCGGCAACACCATCGTCATCGTCATCAAGGTCTTCACCTGCATCTCGGCAACCGTCTTCATCGTGGTCAGTGGTCGCTTGAACTGAAACCCAACTTAAATCACTGGATGTCGCTGCATCACAGACGTCAGCGCCGTCTAAAACGCCGTCGTTATCATCGTCAACTTCTTCTGTTTCTGAGTCTTTACAGCCGTCGCCGTCGTAATCATTTGCACCCGTGGAAGTCCATGGAAGGAATCCAGTCGGGCAAATGTCGGGGAATGAGTCTGCAACACCGTCATTGTCGTCATCGAGATCTTCTGTTGAGTTGTCTTCACAACCGTCTTCATCGTGGTCAGTGGTAGCTTGATTCGAAGTCCAGCCATTGTTACCATTTGGGCAATCATCGAGGCTGTCGTCGACACCGTCACCGTCGGAGTCTGCTCGTCCAGCGAAGAACGTTGGATGCTCATCAGCAAGTTCGAGTGTGTTGGAACCGGTCGAAGACGATGAATCCTCATCTTCGATTCCGAGGTCCAGGAACATCACTTGAGCTGATGAAATTGCTGACATAATGAACATCAACATAGCCATAATTGAGGCTACTTTGTGCTTACGCTCCGCTAACATAGATTTGGCTAGGAGTGATGTCTTTTTATTGTTCCGTTCAAATGCGCTTTCATTCGGAGTCATAATCAATATTTTTAACCCGGTTTAACATAACACTTTCGTTGGGATAGAGGGCAAAGAACATGACCGGGAATCGTTTGGAATTACCATGCCTCGACTGTTCTACTTCGGAAAAGGAGGCCCCGTTCCAGACTACCTAACACAAGAAGGTTGTACTTCAGTGGGTCGAATTCAAGATGCAAATGTCGTTGTCGTTGAAAGTTTTGACAATCGATCATCAAACCCGTCGGAGCGTTTGGCTGGAACCATTGGCTTGATGCGTGAAGCTCTCGATGAGATCGAAGGCGCTTCTCTTGAACGAATGGTTGTCATCACCGACCAATCCTCGACCAAAGGAGCCATGAGAAAAGGAGCGACAACGGGAGTAGCCCTCGATGATGTTCACGGACTTGGTTCGCTAACCATGGAAGTGTTGAGTCGAATGGGTCCAAAATGGGGTGTGAAAACGAAGGTCTATCGTATTCAGCCGGATCAAATCCAAAAATCTCTACCCCACATCCATGCATTCCTTGTGAGTAATGAAGGCTCCCCTGATTACGAAGTCGTGTCACTATAGGCATAGCCTCAAGTAGGCTGCCCAAGAGTTGAATACATGAGCGAAGAATTCCTCGTCGAACAAGCCAAGCAAATAGATACAGAGTTCCTCATCTACACAGGGAACTTCTGCGGATATTGCACTGCAGCCAAGCGTTTACTTGACCGTAAAGAACTCACATTCACCGAGTTTAATTTCGATGAAGTCCCGGATTTGCGTCAGAAAATTGTTGATGCAACTGGACATCGCACTGTCCCAGTAATTTTTGACATCAAAGGTGAACAACCCGTGTACATTGGTGGATATGACCAATTACAACCGTATTTGCGACAGCGCAGTTAACCATTCCTTCAACGCACCATGATGCTCCATTGGAATCATGTGACCCTTCGGGTGCTCAATCAATTCCATCGCCCAACCCGCAGATTCAAACACGTGAGCAACCGCCCAACCGTCTTGAATTGAAACTCTCAAATCACGTTCACCATGCATCCAAAACAAATGCTTTGGCCCAAGTTCTGCCAGTCGAAGCCGAAGTTCCATTTCCCGCACTAATCGCGTACCCATGGCCACAACACCAACGATTCGGTCAGCAAGTGGTAACTGCAACATTTCTTGTGCCATTGCGCCGCCTTGAGAAAACCCACCAACCACTAATGGCCCGAGTGGTGCATGCTCTGCAATGAGTTGTTCGAGTTGTGAAAGTGAAGAATCGACATCGATGAGTTCTCTACGTGACAGTGTCATTCGTCGTGTCGCATCTGCGTCTTCGTCCTCATATCGCCACCAAGTTCGACCACGTCGAGGATGAGAATATCGAGCTTCAGGAACGATAAGAGTCCAACCATCTGGAAGAATCTTTTCGGCAAAAGGGCGCATCATACTGGCATCGCCAGTCATTCCATGCATCATGATGAGCGTAGGCAAAGGTAACCCTCACAGTTCCCATTGGAACACGAGTGCGCCTGCGACTTTGAGGTGAATAAACGACTCAGGTCCGCGAACCGTTACGGTCAGCGAATACTCGCCGGAATTCGAGGGAATCGTTCCGATGGCTCCTTTCTCGGTCGCCCCTGCACCCCAGGCACGAGTCAAAGGTGAAGCACCAGCATGGTCCTTCATCGATAAAGAACCCGAACTTGGACCATTGCTCGCTATTTCGACATCGAGATACCAAACCAGAGTATTCCAATCGCCTTCCGAGGGATGGCCTTCATCGAGGAATGTATCATAGGCTTCTTGATCATTTTCTTCATAGAGGCTGTCCAGTAAATCCCGAGCACGGTAAAAGTAGACATCGCCACTGTAGCTGTCTCGAGCAACATTCAGGTCCATTCGTAACTGTCGAACATCTTCTGCGTCACGCCAAACAAAGTTTTCAAGGAATCCCTTGGAGCCACTGAAGGTGTAGGATATTTCGTGTCCTTCAGCCGATGTTGCTGTAACGCGAGCGTTACCGTTGTTGATTGAGTCAGTTGTTGCTGTCCAATCTTGACCGAACAAAGTGAATCCCCAAGTATCACCTACTGTCCATGGGAAGGAGAAGACGGGTTGTGGATCACCGTTTTCATAGACGGATAATCCATCGAGGGTGATTCTTCCAATAAATGGATTATGATTGATGACTGCGTGACGTTGTGCCTCTCGCTCAGAAGAGATGCCGAGTGTGTAGACGCCTTCTTCAGTGTCAACTTCGGCAACGACTAATCGAGCACTGTCTTCACCAAATTGAGGCGTGATGAAGGTATAGAGCCACTGATTACCAACTTCCCATTCAGGAAGGAGTTTCTGTTCTTCAGTCGTTGAGTCACTTTCAGATGATGCTAACGATCCTGTTGTACAACCAGCTAAAACACTGGTACAAAGCAAGAGCAGCAACATCACGGTGACTTCGAACCTACGGCCCATGGCCATCCCTAACGGACATTCTTCAAGAGCCTAACGCTTCGAAGGGAATCAAAGAAGTCCGGTTTTTGAGAGTTGACCGGTTCCGGCAAGAACAACTGCGACAATAGCCATCAATTTGATGAGAATATTGAGCGATGGACCCGATGTGTCCTTGAATGGGTCTCCGATGGTGTCGCCGATAACAGCTGCTTCGTGAGCATCATCGCCTTTCTTTGCACCTTCGATGTGGCCTTGTTCGATTGCTTTCTTTGCATTGTCCCAAGCACCACCAGCGTTCGCCATGAACAAAGCCATGAGAACACCTGTGACCAAAGAACCTGCAAGAAGACCACCGAGTGCTTCCGAACCAAGTGCAAGACCTACTGCAACTGGAGCGACGATAGCAACAACACCAGGCCCGACCATTTCTCGCAGGGCAGCCTTGGTAGAAATATCAACACAGGAAGCACTGTCGGGATACATGACCCCTTCGGCTTCAATTTGAGTTGGCCATGTTAAGACATCTGAAACATCAACACCTTCTGGTGTATCTGCTTCGAGCGCCGTTCGCATGACTGCAAATTGTCGTCGGATTTCAACAACCATATCGCCTGCTGCCTTTCCGACTGACGTCATGGTCATTGCAGCAACGACGAAGGGTAGACCGCCACCGATGAGAAGTCCAACGACTACCAGGGGGTTATCGAGTGACAAGTCCATCTCCCCCTCAATTGCAGCCATGTAGGCAGCAAATAAAGCGAGTGCAGTCAAAGCAGCAGACCCAATAGCGAATCCTTTGCCAACTGCAGCAGTTGTGTTTCCAATCGTATCGAGTTCATCTGTGATTGCTCGGACATCAGCACCTAGACCACTCATCTCAGCGATTCCACCTGCATTGTCAACAACTGGACCGTAAGCATCGACGGTCATGGTAACACCGACTGTAGCCAGCATGCCCATTGCAGCCATAGCAATGCAGTAGAGGCCGTAGTCCGTACCACCGAAGTGATTTGCTCCAAGGATACCTGCTGCAATGAGCAAGATTGGAACGAAGGTCGACATCATGCCAACAGAGAGACCTGCAATTGCATTGGTTGCTGGACCTGTTTTTGACATGTGTCCAATGTGTTGAATTGCCTTGGTTTTAATTCCGAAGACGGGTTCAATACCAGTATAGTATTCTGTGACAATTCCGATCAGGATACCGACGATACTACCCAGAACGACTGAGTGCATGACGCCAGGAACTACATCAATCCAGCCTTGATTGATGGAAAGATAGCCACCAGCCCAAAACAGAACTGCTGCAATGAAAGTAGTGTTACGAAGGGCAGCTGCTGCATCCTTACCGTTCTTGAGAACATACATCGAGAAGACGCCTATAATGGATGCAAGGTAACCAATGAGACCGAGCATGATTGGCATCATGACGTAATCAGAAGAACCTGTAAAGCCATCTCCGCCAAAACCATCAGAGCTTGCAATAATCATTGCTGCGATAATTGAACCAACGAAGGATTCGAAGATATCTGCGCCCATTCCAGCAACGTCACCGACGTTGTCACCGACGTTATCGGCGATAACACCAGGATTTCGCGGATCGTCTTCAGGAATACCTGCTTCGACTTTACCAACAAGGTCAGCACCGACGTCAGCAGCCTTGGTGTAAATGCCGCCACCGACACGAGCAAAGAGGGCAATGGATGAAGCACCCATTCCGAATCCTGCAGCTGCGGAAAGGTTCGAGCCCTCATCTCCGGCACCAAGCCAGAATGCGACCAGTGAGATTCCGAGAAGTCCAAGGCCGCCAACAGAGAGGCCCATAACGGCTCCACCGTTGTATGAAACAGCCAAAGCACCAGCTCGACCGTCAGTCTTAGCAGCCATGGTAGTTCTGCCGTTTGCAGAAGTAGCCGCACGCATTCCGCAGAATCCTGCGATGACTGAAGCAAGAGCACCGCCAAAGAAAGCAATGGATGTATCCATATTATTCAAGAAGGCAAGAAGTGCACCGACGACAACTACGAAGATAGAGAGAACTTTGTATTCAGCCCAGAGGAACGCCATTGCGCCATCTTGAATTTCTTTGGTAATACTGGCAACTTTTTCGTCATCAATTTTGACTTTATTGACTTGTTGATACAGTACAAACGCAATCACAAGTCCGACAAGACCTGCTGCAGCAGCAATCATTGGTATATTATCCATCATTATAGAACACCTGTAATGCCGGCGACCAAAGAACCCTTCATAAGTGGTTCCCCAAAAAAATCACCCTCAGCACCGCTTTTCGGGGGGTATGGATTGATTCCGTAAGAAGGAACAGGTGAACTTGAGCAAGCAATTATTGAAAGGGGAGATACCACAGCGCTAGAATGATGAGCATCACTGCAGAGGAGGTCTTGGCCGAAATTGGCCCAGTTCAAGAGATCCTTGATGAGCACGATGGTGTTGTTACGGTGTTGGATACAACCGATGGAAATATCATGCTATCACTCGATGGTGGATGTACTGGTTGTTCTTCAACGCCAATGACTGCCATGCAGATCTACTATTCTCTGAAGAAACTCGATCACATTAACGATGTGATTTTTGTCAACGGTGAACTTCCGGAGTACATGCGTACATTCATCGATAAAAAAATGGAAAAGGAAGCTACGAGCACAGAACCCGTCGATACTGATTCGTCACAACCTCGTGGCGAAATCATCTGATTACTCTTCTTCGTCCGATTTACCGATGGTATGCGGATTCGCTCCAAAAGAAACATTTTCGCCTTTGATATTCATTCGAGCAGAAATGGCAATAACAATACAGATCAACGAAAGTGGTTTTGGAAGGTAATTCGAACCCCATAAGTCTCCACCAGAGAGTGAAAGCCACCAGAGTACGGCTGCTGCTGCAATTAAACAAAGTGCAATTATATTCTGAACGATGTTTTCTGCTTTTTCTGAGCGTGAAAAAGTTGCAATAAAGGTGAACAAAAATGCTGAAACACCGCAAAGCAATTCGGCCAGAAGTTCGATGGAATCGGGACTGACCATGGAAGGGCCTGTGACTTATGGTTCTTCAACATGAAGTTTCATTGAGAATGCAGAGAGCAATGTTTGAGAAGGGTCGAGTGTATCAGAGACCATGGCAGGTGGCGGTTTCACACTCCCGAAGGCACGTCCAAACGGTCCACCTTATTTTTCACGGAATCAAATCGCTTCGGTTCTGCACCAAGTGGCGGTTCTACTCGAACTCAATGGGGCAAATGTATTCCGTGTTCGTTCATATCAAAATGTAAGCAGAATGCTTGGTGGACTGACCGAAGATTTAGGTGAACTCGTAGCCACTGGGCGCTTGTTTGAGATGAAAGGTATTGGAAAAGGACTTGGTTCTGCCCTCACTCAAGCCATTGGAGAAGGGCGTTGGCCAAGTGACTGGGTTGACCTGCACGAACAAACACCGAAAGGTTTGATCGAAATGCTCGGCATCCCTGGCCTTGGGCCAAAGCGAATCAAATTGATGAACGAGGAATTAGGCGTTGATTCTGTTGCAACTTTGAAACTGGCAGCGCTTGATGGACTGATTGCCCCGATGAAAGGATTCGGTGAAAAGTCCCAACAACGGATGCTGAATGGTATCGAATTACTGGCGCGCTTTAGAGCACGGCGAAGACTCGATGTTGGGTTGATGTATGGTGAGGCTTTTCAAACCAAAATCGCAGCAATCGATGGCGTCATAAAAGCGCAGTTAGCAGGGAGTGCTCGACGTCGCAAAGAAACAATTGGAGATTTGGATTTGGTTGTCGCTGTCAAGGATGAAAATCGTGGAATGGTGTCGGAAGCAATTCTCGGGTTACCTGGCATTGCTGATGTGAAGGGTGCAGGGGATTCAAAAATCAGTATCATTCTTGATACGAGTGTGTTCGAAGGCGGATTCACTGTTGGCCATATTGACCCGAATGTATTGGATGCCATTGGCGGCGAAGATTACGAGCAATTGGAAAGTGGTGGCACGATTGACGCACAAGTTCGGTTGGTCCCTCCTGAAGTGTTCCCTTTCACCTTAGCCTATTTTACCGGAAGCAAAGAGCACAACATCGCCATGCGTCAACGAGCGATTGACCGAGGCTTGAAACTCAATGAATTCGGACTCATCCCCGATGCAAAGGCTGGAGATTTGAAAGGGATGGCTGCGGCACAATTCTCACTCCCTGCTACCAATGAAGAAGAGATTTATCGCCATCTTGACCTTGAATGGGTCACACCTGAACTACGGGAAGATACCGGCGAAATATTGGCAGCAGAATCCTCTGGATTACCGACGCTACTCACGGGAAAGGATATTCGTGGAGCTCTACATAATCATACGACGTTATCTGATGGCGAAGCAACACTTGAGCAAATGGCAGACACTGCTCGGAAAATGGGCTGGAATTGGCTGGGGGTTGCTGACCATTCACCCACTCTGAAAATTGCAAACGGTGCAAGTGCTGAAGATTTGCTGCAGCAAGGTGCTACCATTCGTGAATACAACAGCGCATGGGCGAATGAGGGCGTAGATTTCCGTTTGTTCCATGGTGTTGAATCGGATATTCTTGAAGGTGGAAAACTCGATCATCCCGATGATGTGCTTGGAGAACTGGATTACACCGTCGCATCTGTCCATGCCATTTCGAAGTGGAAGGCTCGGGATGAAGTTCAGAATACAGAAGAATTGATGCGTTGTCTCGACCATCCTTCGACCACCATACTTGGCCATCCGACTGGAAGAATACTGCAAGGACGAGATGGATACGAAGTGGACTTATTTGCTGTGCTCGAATACATGGCTGACCAGAACGAAGATGGCCAGTTGAAGGCTGTGGAATTGAATGCAAGCCCATACCGATTAGATTTAGATTGGCGCTTGTGCAAACACGCAAAGGGGTTAGGCGTCCCCATTATCATCAATCCTGACGCCCATTCAATTCGTGGTTTAGCAGATATCAGTTACGGAGTGATGGCTGCTCGTAAAGGCTGGATTGAATCGCAAAATGTCTTGAATTCCCTTTCTGGAGAAGAACTGTCTCGACGACTTGCTTGAAGTGATTCAAACCACACCTTCATGTCACACCGCTTGCTGGCAGTGGTATGCGTCTCTTGAGAACCCTCATCATAGGTGCTGTCATGCTGATTCCTGGCCTTCTTTTGGCGATGCTCATTTGGTATCTTGCTGGTGAACCGAACACTGAGCCTATGGAATCACTTATTTGCAACGGAATCCCACTTCTTTCAGTATCGCTGGGAGTACTTTTCGGATGGAAAACCGGTGAAGCCTATGCTGTCCAAATTGAATCTTGAGGTGACTCAATGTTCAGTGTCAAGATAGAGCAATGGTCCGAACTTGCTGACTCTTTTGAATCCTTTTTCCTCTCCATAGCTGGCAACGTAGAACGGAGTGAAGAACACCTCTGCTTCAGTTCACCACCTGAGAAAGTCGAAACAAGTCTCACTCTTTATCGAAACGGGAAATTTGCAGCAGCAATGCCATTGCATGGTATTAATGCTAAAGTGGAGCGCGTTGTGTTTGAAACTCAAAAATCGGAAGTTCAACTTCTCGGAAAAGATGTCAACTACGTTTACCGAGTACCTCCACAACTGTTGACGCTCCAAGGTGAATGAGATGAAACGCAGCGAAAAGGCAGAACGTATTGTTGCCATGCTGGAAGAACTCTATCCTGAGACGCCTGTTCCGCTTGATCACCAAAATGACTTCCAATTACTGGTTGCGGTATTGATGAGTGCGCAAACAACAGATGTCAAAGTCAACCAAGTGACACCTGCCTTATTTGCCAAAGCACCAACACCCGAAGCGATGGTAGAACTCAGCGTAGAAACAATTCTTAACGATATTCGGCAAGTCGGATTAGCCCCTACAAAGGCAAAGAATATCCGCCGGTTGTCTGAATTATTGCTTGAACGCCATGATGGCAGTCGTGCCTCAGAGTTTCGAACATCTCGAAAATTTACCTGGTGTCGGGCATAAAACGGCGGGCGTTGTGATGGCACAATCCTTCGGAGTTCCTGCTTTCCCGATTGACACACACATTCACCGCCTCGCTGCCCGTTGGGGTTTGTCCAATGACACCACTGTCGAACGTACTGAACGTGACTTGAAGGCAATATTTCCAAAGAATTTATGGAATAAATTACACTTGCAAATCATCTTTTTCGGGAGAGAATATTGCCCCGCACGAGGACATGACCTCACTCAATGTTCAATTTGCTCATGGTCGACCACAAAAAAGCGTATTGCCCTCGAAAAGAAACGTTGACCTCAGAAGAGAGAGATTTGTTGAGAGACAATACTGGTAAGCACCAAAATCCCAACGATGACTGCTGTAACTCGTAAAGCAGTGTGTTCATTTTTCCCATCATGAGATTCACGAAGCAAAGCATAGCCGATGAGACCTAAACCGAAGGCTTGTAAAATACTCCCAACTGAAGAAATAACCCGTGTCAAATCAGTATGTGCTTCGGTATCATTTGCAATGACTTCCGCAATACCTTCTTGTTCCATGTTGTAATCAACGATCGATGGTGGACCAAACATACCGATGACTTCGATAAATACCACTGAAGCGAGAAGAAGAATCACACCGAGCATAATCCAACGGTGAAAGGAATAACTCATTGCGGATTGCTGGAAACCCGCTGCAGGTTGATACGGAGACGTAGGTGCGGCAACCGGCTGAATTGTTTGCGGCACAGGTGGTGGTGGGAGGCTTTGCATGAACTGAAATCTAACAACGGGGTTATTGTTGTTGGGTTCTCAAACATTGAAGAGTGAGGATGCCGTTGCAGAGAGAACGAGCGAGGTGAGGTATGAAGCAATACCTGCAACCCAAAGCAATTGGATTGCTTGGCCAAGAGCGGTCGTAGCCTTCCTCCCCCTCTTAATCGGTTCGAAATGACAGAAACAGCCCACACGAGAATCAGAATCAAGATTGAAACAATGATCTTGAATAATCGAATATTTTCTTCGACTCCAGATGCGTCTTTCATAATTGGAAGAGAAAGTCCCGCACCGAATTCAGCAAGCACAGTCGGACCGGTATCAGCCAAACTCGAAGCGACACCAGCAATCGAATCACCAAGTTTCGTGACAATCGCAATCGTGACGTTCAAACTGGTGACGCAAGCAATTAACAAACCAAGTGCAACACCACGCATGGTGTTTGCAGAGAGCGACCTTCGATGGCGCAAAGAGAGCAAACTTCCAACCGAACGCGAAACCAATTCAGCTGTACGGGCTGGCTGACCCGAGGAATGTGATCCTTCGATGTAAATTCGAGTATACCGTGAAATGACCGCTGAATTGGTATCTGCATTGAAGTAGTCCCAAGCGCGGTCAGAGTCGATACGAGTGGAGAGACGACGTTCTAAACGGTCAATTGAATTGTCAAGCATTCCGAAATCAATACCTCGAAGTGCCTTGATAGTGGCTGAAGGTTCAGCCGAACGGGCCTGTGCAGTCCCACCTAACGCACGAATGAAATCAGGGTAGGTTTCATCACGTCGAAGGATTTGACGTTCTTCCCGAGCAACCATGAGCGCTGGAACAAGCATCGGAGAAAGTGGAGCTGCAATGAAGAGGAGACCGTAACGATCCCATTGTGAAGTTACAGCCTCCCATGCTGAGAGAATTGTAAAGAAAGTCACCACTAAAAGAAGGGCTGTGAGAATACTTGAAGCAACGAGGGAACGGAAAAAATTGATTCGGAAAGGAGTATCCAGATCATCCCGAGCAAAGGTTGGGTCTTCTGGAATCGTAGCACGGAATGCAAATACCGCTCCGATTTGAATAATGGTAAACAGTAAACCTGCTAACAATAAGAAACGCATTCGGCTCGCAACCATGATGGGTGTATCGCTCGCAGAACCTACTTCGAACAAGACCAAGTGAATACCTGCGATGACCAAGCCAAAGAGTCCTGCAGTGGTCAAGGAAACGTAGATTTCTTTCATCGTGTCCACCGATTCAAGACGGGTATCATACAAGGTGGCGTATTGTTCTGCAATCGTTTCTTGTTCTGAGCGCATGAAATCATCAATTGCTTGACCTGCTTCAATTGAAAACGCCATACGGTCAAGGAAATCTGCCCAGAGAGGGCTCGGACTTTGTTGAGCCACAATTCGGGATGCTTCAGGCAAAGAGGTATGCCATTTCTCGACTAAAGTTTCAATGCTCTTTACTTCCTTTGCCAATTCACCATAATCGCTCATTTGCTTGAGAATGTCGAAAATCGATTGTGCAGCAACTTCGCCCAAGGAGAGAATACCCATTCGTGTGATGAACATGTGCATTTCTTTTTCGATAAGGTTGGCTGCACGACGAACTTCCAGAAGTGGAAATACCAACGCTGCACCGCCCGTGATAATTGGTAGAGCAATAATAAAAAGAATGCCCGAAGTGCCGGTGAAGAGGCCTTGCTCACCCATTCCACCCGTTACTGAAATGAAAATGAAGGAGAAGATAAAACCCGCAAGGGCTGCTCCTCCAACCATAAAAGTCAAGAATTGAACAATTGGAATTTCTACGCGACGTAGAGCGATTTGCCAGTAAGACATTCGCTGCATACATCATCCCTCAATCATGGTTTATGCCTTTCCAAGTATCCACTGACTTGTCGAAATATTCCCATCCACTGTTGTAGTAAATTCCGAGCAAATCAAAGACGTCATCGTAATGCGTTAAATCTCGATCAACCATGCGTTGAAGAGCGTCAGCACGCTTGAGCATTTCATCGTAAATATCACGCTTATTGGCAAAACCGGCCATTGCAGCAATTTTGTTTTCGAGCAAATGGCTTTGGAACATTCCACGGAAATAGTGCTTATCCTTTACAGGGTCCCATTCGAACATTCCACGAGTGAGAACACCGTCACTGTGTTTATTGTACCCAATGACTTCGTCAATACCAGTAACACGACGAGCAATTCCGCCACCAGGTGCTTCTACGACTTCTTGGAAAATCGCAAAATTCAAGTTATCGAAGAAACGAATCGGGACATTGATTGGGTCTCCAGTAAATCTTTGAATCATCTTTACGATTGATGATGCGTGGAACGTTGCAATAACAGGGTGACCTGTTTGCATTGCTTGGAAGGCTGTCGCTCCTTCAACACCACGAATTTCTCCAATAATGATGTATCGTGGACGGCTACGCAGAGCCGCTTTGAGGAGGTCGAACATTTCGACGCTTGAATCTTCATTCTTCGACTGACGAGTGACGAGTCGTTGCCAAATCTTGTGTCGAACTTTAACTTCCGGTGTATCTTCAGCGGAATAGATTTTGACATTGTGGTCGATGAACGGTAAAATAGCGTTGAGCGTCGTTGTTTTACCCGATGCTGTTTCTCCTGAAACCAGAACAGACATACCATATTCAAGGCAAATCCAAATGTAAGCAGCAACTTGAGATGAAATCGTACCCCATGCAATCAATTGAGTAATTGAAATCGTTTCTTCAGCGAACTTACGGATAGTGAACGACGGACCGAGCATCGAAACGTCGTCCGAGAAAATAATATTGATACGTGAGCCATCAAGCAAAGCGCCATCGATAATAGGTCGGTTATCAGAGACTGGGCGTCCAATACGTTCCGACATTGCACGCAAGAACCGAGCGAGAACTTCTCGGTCTCGGAATCGTATGTTGGAAGTGACCATTCCAAACACTTTGTGATCCATATGAACGTGCTTCAAACCAATGGAGTGAATATCTTCCAGCATCTCGTCGGAGAGCAAAGGTTCCAATGGTCCATTTCGAATCAGGTCACGGATAATGGTATATTGTAATAATTCACGTTGTTCGGGGGTGACAATCATTCTCTTGTCATCCAAACCCATCATTTCCCACATCCGCCCTTGCCGACGTACATTGGTTGTAAGTTCGGACTCGAGTACCGTATATTTCTCAATCATTTGAGAAAGAATTGATTCGAATTCATTATCGGTCGTAAAGGTAGGAGCAGAAGGTGCTTCTTGCAAGAGAATTTCGACCAATTCACGGCGAATGTTCTCTTCTTCCTCAGTCAATTGTGGCTCCAATCCAAACCAAAGAACCTGCCCTCCACCCTCTTCATCGGCCGGTGGCTCGTAAATGTGGATGAAAATTGGCTCTTTCGCAAGATATATCAAATTAAGAGGACGTTGCTTTTTGGCATCTCTGTCAAGAGGTCCGTAATAGACTGGGCGGGTACCGTATTGTGCTTCAAAGTCACGAACCCAGTTGGCTACGTGAGGGTATGCATTCATGACGCTATTAAGGTCGCCCTTAGCAAATCGAGTTTCATCTTCAGCCATCAAAATACCTCCATCAGCTCACTGCAGTAATATCTACAATGAAGCCCATACTTGGTTCAACACGCCATCCGATTGATGTTTGAACTGGTCCTGCAGCACGTAAGTAACGTGTTACGACAACGTTACGTTTGATTTCGCCTCCAATCATCGTTGTCATGAGATCCAAGACGACTTCTGCTGAACTGCGAAGGTTATGCATCAACTTTTCATCCATTTCAACGGGGTCAACACAAAGCATAAGTGAACGGCCTTGCGAAGAGATTTGACGAAGGCGTTGCATTAATTGGAACCGACTCGCGTCATCAAGGTCAGAAGGCATCAACGAACTTGCTGAGTCAATAACGACGACATCGGCAAGTTCGACTGCTTCAGATTCGAGAAGTTGGATGAGGTCCACATCTGGTGTTGATTCTGCGATTGTACCAAATCGACTGAAAACCATAAGTTTCCCTTCACGGATAGCGTCTGTGATTCCGTATCCAATCGATTCCATTTGTTCAATCCAACCACGTGTGGTTAATTCAGTGGTAATGACAAGTACTTTGACGCCGTTTTCAACCATTCCATAGATAAGACGTTGTGAAACTAACGATTTACCGCCACCAACAGCACCTTGGAGAACATAGAGAGAACGATTGGGAAGGCGAAGCCCCATGGAATCGGCAAGTGAATCAGTTTCAAGGTCGTACGGAAAACCATCCTCAACGGGTTTATGTGCTCTCTTGAATGGATCGCTATCATTGGAATTATTCTTCATTCAACCTCACCTCCTCGTTCATAGTTGCACTCGTCGAGATTCCAGATATAATCTCAGATCTCGCAATCGCATAAATTGAAATTTCTTGACCATCGGTAAAGTCATTCGCTCCAACTTCGAGCGTCACTTCGAGTAACATATTCGGACCCCAAGTTACGCCGCCTGCTGGAACAAATGCAGTTGAATCAACATCGATGCTCACCCCGTCTACAAGAATTGCAAGAGAGGATTCATCCATCGCATGAATTCCGGTGTTTTGAATGTAAAATGTAATATCTTTTGGACCAGGGTTTGTCGAAAGTGACACCATCATTGGGTCACCTGCAAAATCAATATCAATTTCGGCAGAAAGCTGTAACCCTTCTTGTTGTTGTTGAATAACACGAGAACTTGTTGACCATTCTTGGATAAGAACAGCACTTACAGCGCTTGATATCAATAATGCTGTAACCAGCATTATGATTGTAGATGCACCGCCGTCTGCCATTCAAACCCCTCAGATAGATGTAATTACTCGAGACACACTTGTTTCACCAACGGTTAAACTCATGCGAGTGTGATCGTTGGCATCGTTCCAAAAGAGTTCAACAGTCTCGCCCGAAAACCAGTTTTCAAATTCTTCAACAACAAAACCAGCAGATGCAATCGTTTGAGGCGAGGTCCCATCAAAGAATAACCAAGCCGTCTCTGTTGAGATAGTTTCAGAACCGTCATTTGTTAAATTCGCAAAAAGGTAACTCTGTGTGACTACATTGAATGTAGGAGATGTATCGGTCTGCGCTAAGACCGTAATGTCAGTAGGAACTACAGAACAACTGCCAGGGTTTTCAATGGTAACACTGTCTTCAATGATACCAGCGTCAACGGTGAAACTTGCACTAAATCCTGGACAACTTGAAGAGGTGAGAAAACCGTCCAAATAACCGCTCCCTCCATCTGTAACTTCTATTGAATGCACGGCAATTGGAATAAAGTTGGCATTATCAATTGTGATGATTGGGTCGGATTGCTGAGCGGATTCAATGGCTTCCAGCGAGGAAGCCGTTTGTTCACTCAACGTAGTGATAGCCATCGAAAAGACCACCAACATAGAGATCCCAACAATGAGACCCCCAATTCCGACCGAAGCACCCATATCAGACTTCACCTCGAAGTGATTTCACGTTTCGCCATGAACTTACAAGCGATGAAAACGTGAGCAACTCCTTGTGCGTCAAATGGTCATCGAGGGCTGCTTCTGATTCTCCTGGTTCTGCGAGTTGAACAATTGCGAGTACCTTTCGACCTTCATCATCGGAAAGCATACCGGAAGCCATCGCTTTTTGAGCAAAACTTACGGCTGCCATGCCCGACATGTGGTCGAGTAAGAGGGCTGCAATTGTAGGCGCACCTACTTGGTTGGCTTCGGTAGTTGCACCAAAGGAAGGTGCGTGCAAAAATGGATTTGCAGCCAAAGCTTGTGCTTCATACAATTCAACCAGAGGAGCCTCATCGGTTCCCATCATTCGCTCAGTACCGGATGCTGTGATTGTTTCTCCTGAAGCGGTAATGATCGTGTCACCAGCGTGAGTGGAAGGTTCACCATCACTTTCTGAATGTGAATCATCACCATGCGTTCCAGATTGACTTTCGCTCAAACGAACTTCAACCATGCGCAAAACGTCTTCAACCATGTCAAGACGGTTACTAATCAGACGTTCAAGCCCTGAAGTGTCCACGGTTGTGTTCACCTGGGTTGGCGCTGCAGCAACGGTTGAAAGACTTGCAGCAACGGTAGGAACGCTACCGAGACTGTTCAGACGAGCCATGGTAAGCCCAGGGCTAATGGTCCACGCGTCTTCAGCGTTGAGTTCTCCTTCCTCGGGAAGCGGTACCTGTTCAATGGCAATGTTTGCCATTATTTTGAGGCGCTCTTCCGTAAGAGCAGCGTCCGCATCCTGATTTTGGGCTGTGTTTTTACTAAAAGGCCATGCCATATTTATTCCTCCATGTTTAAGCTGAAGTAAATTACTTCAAGCCACCTCTGCACCAGCAACAGTTGAATCAATATTGAGTGTCACATAAGTCGAACCGCCACTGCCAACGTGGATAGCAAGATGAATACTTGAATCGCCGTTGTTGGCTCCACAATCAACTCCTGGAATTGCTGCCTTAATCCACAACACATAGGGTTGCTGTGGTTGAAGTTCAAAAGTAGGATCTTTCCATCCAGTACCTGCACTATCCATATCTTGGATTTGTGCATCAGTACCGAATTCACCTTCGATTAATCCATTGTCGCAATTCACTTGATAGGTAATGGTGCTAATTCGAACAGGACTACTTCCTGGCGCAAGTTGAGCGAAGAACATGTACGAAGTCGTATCAGGGAAGTCAGCGTTGTCGGCCGCACTCACAAATCCGCCATTGAGGACAAACTTGCCAGCGAGGTTCTTCGCAGTATCTTCTCCAGTCGTTTCAGCATTCTGTTGTAACTTCTCTGCTGTTTGAATAATGACTGCGGCTGCAACTGCTGCAACAAGAATGAGAGCGATGAACACAATCATTGCGCCAATACCAATGGCTGCAATATTATCTTCTCGGACATCGGGTGATTCAGTCTTCATACAACCACCGCCCCTGGAGAAACATCAGATCCATAATTCAATTTTTCAAAGGTGTAACCGCCTGCTCTGGATTGAATCAATAATGTATGGGCTTCATTTGCCACAGGTTCACAAGCACCGAAGCCTGTAGCACCTGATGGGATTTTCAGGTCGTAGGTCGTGTGAGCCTCTAACAGCCCTGCTCCAACACTAACGTCATTACCAACAAATCCGGCATTCCCAAAGGTGCCGAAGACTGATGTATCCTGACATACGATTGAATAATCAATATCTAAAGGAGAAATATCTGCCGACCCTGGGGCTAATTCGAACGTGATGTAAAGGTCAGGTGTGTCAGGGTTACCAGTCACCATGATGCTGAGGACCATGACTTTCGAAGAGAGCATATTGGTCGTTTCTGCGCCTGTGTTCTGAGCATTTTGTTGCAACTTCTCAGCCGTTTGAATAATGACTGCTGCTGCAACTGCTGCAACCAGGATCAATGCGATGAAGACAATCATGGCACCAATACCAATCGCTGCGATATTATCGCTT
>CAJJCP010000020.1 GCA_905182715.1 uncultured Candidatus Poseidoniales archaeon | reverse complement strand
TTCGGCAGGGTTATCGAAATTCAATTCGCATACATCCCTCAATTCGGAGATTAAAATACGGTTATCCTTCAGCAAAGGATCGTTGATAGGGGCCTTCGGTATGGCCTTCGCCTTTACGTCCAAACGGCCACCAACCCATGGCCATCAAACTTACTGGCCCTTCCCTAAGACATTTTGTACGCATGTGTATGAGGGCTTCATGAATAAGGGCGGCTTGGCAGAACCATGGCCAGAGTCACGGTTCATCTAATCATGGCGTTCCAAAGGAGAAAGCAAACCGTGAACGCATGGGAAGCTGTATTCGATAACGTGTTGCAATGTCACGCGGGGTATGCGTAGCTGATATTATGGACTGGCCAGATAAAATGAGCGCTGAAGCGTATGCCAACTTTCTTCACCAAAGAAAAGGGACCCTGTCGAAGTGCTTTGGATGCAGGTAGGTGAAACCCTTGATTCGGTTGAATTCTCAAATCGTGTTCAATCATGGACCATCGCAGGGGACGAAACCCATCTTGCAATTGGACCTGCACAAGGGTGGCCTGCAGTAAACATGCCGACACATCCCCAACGCCTTTCTCTTTCGAAAATGACCTACCCGCACGAGTTAGCCAGCGTCCTTTTGGTCGAGCAATTATATCGTGCAACAGAGATTCTGCGTGGAACTGCTTATCACAAGGCTTGAGCAAAGGGTCAAAAAGTGCCGTTTTGTCGAGTAACTGAGGGCGGCCATGTTAGTATTTGAAACAGGCACTTTGCAATGGATTTTGATTGGCTTTCGAAGCGATCATCGGCGTTCTGTTATGCCTCGGTTCGAAAAGCCAACCGTTCCCCCGCCCATCCCGGAGATTCGGCCAGTTCGTCTTGGTCATCCTGACTTCGTTGGTCGCCGTGGGGCAAATGGCGCCCACGCCGGTCACCGTGACGGGGCATCTGGTTCATGCTGGCCGGCGTTGGCTCGTTTGGCCTGATCTCGCCGGAATCCACCACTCTAATTCGCACACGAAGAGAAGTACTCATTGCTCCATTCTCAGGTTTTTTCTTCTGCGTTGGTGTTGGCGGTTTAATGATTCAAACGTGGAGTAGTTTGAATCAATTTGAACAGTGGGCAGGATTTTTCTCTCTGGTCATACTCGGAGGAGGACAAACATGGTTGGTGTTCCGTGGCCTCTTAATTGGCCGCCTACCTCTCGCCTGGAGTCAAGCCGGAATGGTCGCTCTACAACGTGGACAAATTAGTGGCGATAAAGGAGCAATTGCCTGTTTTGAAAAGGGATGGGATGCTGAGGAGGAACACTTGAATCCAATGGCTTATCTTGCACTTCATAGGATTCATTTGTTCATTGAAGACCGAGAAACGGCAGAAGAGTGGTTTGAATCACTTCTTGCAGTGGGTGGAGAAGAAGCAGTTGCAGTTGAATGGATTCAAGCGATTCATGAGGCACTGAAGAAAATCGATTCTTCGGATGCACTCCGTCTTCCACCTCTAACTCTTTCGGAGCAAGAATGACTCTTTTCCAGAACGATTTACTCCTAATTCGGAAGATTCCGACCTATTACCTTTCTATTTAGATACATAGGGGCAAAGGACTTAAGTGCTATAAAGACAATATATTATCATGGGAAAAACATTGAAACAGCAAGGAGAATGGACACGAGGCGCCTTTTTTTGGCTAGCTGTGGTTGTTTGGTTCTCTTCGAGTCTTCTTTCACAGGCAGCCTATCTGGCGTTTTACGGCGTGCCGTACGATGCAATCGCTCTTCTCAAGGAATTAGGACCACTGTATTATGCAGTATTAATTGTTGAAATAATGATGTGGCTGGGAATTGGTTCTGCTTTGTTTCTACGTTTTGCAAAAAAAATTGCCCCGATGCTTCAAACCCCTTCGCCTTCTGCGTGAGACAAGTCGCCGATTTTTCTCAAACCGCTCAAAAACACCTAAAATCATCGTTCTCTTCCGATGACTTGATGGTCCTTCAAGTAAAGGAACGCATGTGAAAGAGCACTCAGATCTCCCCTTCTTTTCAGGACGTCCAATGGATGTAGGTTCATTGGCGGATGAAGATGTCGCATTGCGAACTCTGCCGAGAGGTGCAAGAATTGTGTCTCTTGAAGACGCTAGAGAGAACTTGCCGAAAGTAACCCGATGGTTGGCAGAACTTCAAGCGATGAGCGACGAGGCTCACGACCTTACCGAAGAACTGGAAGTCTTACTTGAATCTCTCGAAGCGGAAAGCGAACATGTTGTTGAAGTCGCTGAACAATTGGCGCAACTTGTTACCCATTGGCAAAGCGTGACATCAAGAGTTGAAGCGACTGGGACGCGAATCGCTTGCCTAGAGCCTGGCCGATTAGAATGGTACGGAGTTGTTGATCAGCATCTGGCATTGTATTCATGGCGCTTTGGTGAAGAAGATATTGAATGGTATCACCCAATCGATGCAAGTTTTCTCGCCCGAAAACCACTCATAGAAGCATGACTTGGGGTTGCCTGAGGCAGAGTCATGGTACGCATTACACGAGTTTACACAGGTACAGGAGATGAAGGTCAAACTTCACTCGTCGATGGTTCCCGACGTTCAAAAGCTGACCCGCGTCTTGAAGCAGTTGGTACATGCGATGAACTCAACGCACTTCTTGGAATGTGTCTAATGGAAATTTCACGTCTCCCACAACACGAGGATGGAGGCAACCGTTCCACTGTTCAACGCCTTCAATCGATTGCGAATCAAGCCCTTCCTCGAATCCAAAGCGAACTTTTTGACCTTGGCGCTGAACTGGCATGTCCACCGTCAAAAATACCAGAGGGAATGGTTGTTTTGAATGAGAACCAAGCATCGGTCTTGGTTGATGAAATGGATGCATGGCTTGAACAACTCGAACCACTGACCAGTTTCATTCTCCCCTCGGGGGAAGGTCCAGAGGCGGTGATTCACCTTACTCGCACCGTTACTCGGCGCCTCGAACGTACGGTTCTTCGTCTTGCAGAATCGGAAGGTAAAGATGCAGTTCGGCCCCTTGTCCTCGTCTATATCAACCGTCTCTCAGATTGGTTCTTTGTTTTCGGACGCTGGGTTTGTTTGGGACTCGGGAATGATGAATCTCTTTGGATGCCACTCGGACATAGAGGTCCAGAAACTGGCGTTGGGGCATTGATTCGGAAATTAAATCAAAACGATGAAGAATTCAAGCAAATTTGAATCATTCCTTGCCAAGAGAAATCATATGACGGTGTGCGTTTTCGAGAATACTCCGCGTTTCTTCATGCGTGAGTTGTTCATTCGCTTGTTCCCAATCCAGCCACATGTGACCTTGATGCTCATGTGACAGTGTGACACTAATGCGTTCTGTCTCTGCCAAATACCAGTAGACCTGCTTCGTTCGTTTACGACCCTTATGCCAGTAAGAATATTCACTTCGTTCAACAAAACCCTGAACAAATTCAATTTCATTAATTCCAGTCTCCTCTCCAAGTTCGCGCCGAGCCGTAGCATGATGGTCGTCATCACTTTCTTCGACATGCCCTTTTGGGAAATCCCAGTGACCTTGCGGGTATTGGAGGAGAAGAATTGTCCCATAATTGACCAAAACGATGCCACACGAGGTCTCCATGCTATGAGCAGAACAACAATAGGTCAAGTCAATTGTGGCGAAATGTTCTCCAAAAACCTTCTTGACGAGCGTACCCCCCCATCGCGTTATGCCTCCTTCTCCGTCACCATTGAAAAGAGCAGGATTGCCAGAGTTTCGTCGAATTATCGCTGATTCAGACCTCGACGGACTTTGTGCTGCAGCAGTACTTAAAGCAGCGAACCCTGATGCGGAAGTTCATTTCGCTCATGCAGCATTGGTCCGTTCAGGGGCTATCGATGCACTGGTTGATCGTTCCACTGCAATGGTGGATTTACCCTTTCACCCGGAATGCGGTTGGTATTTAGATCACCACCAAACGAATCGCCCGAATGAAGAAGAGGAAGCGCAGTTTATTCTGAATGGAGGAACCTGCCATTGGGAAGCAACACCCTCTGCTGCACGCCTTGCCTATGATGTCTTGAGCCCCTATATCGACCTCTCTCACCTCGAAGAAATAATGCCGGTAGTCGATGCACTTGATTCAGGCCAAATCACCCGTGAGGAATTCATTGAAGATGGCCCAATCCTCCAACTCGCCCGTTCGCTTTCACTTCGGGAATCAGAACACATGCACCATGTTCTCACCTTACTTTCTCAAGGTTCGAGTTTGAATGAAGTGTTGCAAGATTCCAAAATATCACCTCATATTGAGAGGGCCCGGCATGAACGTAAAGCAGCACAAGCAGTTGTTGAGCAACATACCGAAATCATTGACCGCCTTGCAGTTTGCCGTATGGATGAGAAAGGAGTTCGTTCAAACGGTTACTTAGTCACTGCATGGGCTGGAGAGAGAGCAGACGCATGCTGCATCATTCACGGTTATGCTGACGGTTCGATTGAAACCCCAAACCGTCCTGCGCTTTCGGCAAGTTTCTATGCGAATTCATTTCTCGAAAATGGCCAAGGTCGATACGATTTGTCACGATTAGCAACTGCAATGGATCCAACGGGTGGAGGTCATGCGAATGCCTGCGGTTGTCGTATTCAAGCACCTGGAGTCGATTCAAATCTCGAGACATGGCTTAACATGTGGAGAAACCGAAGTGAAGAACTTGCCATAAAGTGAGTTCATAGCACGGTGAAAATGTACAAGAACCCCAAGAAGGCATGCAGGAAGGCCAAGACCACAATAAGGTCGGCAGCCCGTCCATGTTTCAATGCGTGGTGAGCAAATTTTTCACCTTCGTTTCGAGCATCACGGGCTCGACGACCCATGCGTGCAAGTAGAAAGAGCAAAACAAAACCGATTGGACCCATAAATCCGTGGAGACTTTGGGGGACGAGTGAGGCGAGAATACTTTCATTTTCCCTCCATCCAATAAATGCACGGCTCAAAAAAGCAACACAAATGACGAAGAATGCAGACCAAATCAATCGGTTACCATATTTTTCATGCTGTGAGAGTGCTTTTTTCCGAGACTCTCCTTGGAGTTCATGGCTTTTTCTGCGCCAAGAATACTGCCACCAAATCCAACCAAGCAACCCTGTTGCAAGTAAAGGATGGAGCAATAAAACTACGATACGAACGATATCCATCTCATTCCTCCATTCGCCTCCAAGTGTTCTTTGTTCAAGGATGTTCGCAGACTTCTGAAGGAATCGAACCGATTTGAGTTCTAGATGTCGCTTCCGGTGGATTGAAGGAGGGTAGGTTGAGCCATTGGAAGAGGAGGGGGAGCATTGCAAGAGAGCCATATGTCAAATTGTCTTGAAGTTGCTTTCAAAACCAACGTCACAAAACCTCGACGTCAGTCTTTAGTGGTGAAAACTGCTGATTGGCAACTCCTCGAGAAACCTTGGCGCCCAATCCTTCTTTTGGCCCTTGCCGAGACTGAACTTCCTGCGGCTGATGAAGAAGAATCAGATTCACCAACTCGTCGCCGACCATCAGGTGGGCGTGGTAGAAACCGTCGTGGAGGCCGTGGCTCTTCAGGTCCAATGGATTCACTCCCATCGGCTGTAGAAATGCTTCTTCCTTCTGATTACAGTTCTGCTTATCGTCTTGCAGTTTTGATGGTTCACAAACTTCTCAACAAAGAAGAGTGGGAAGAAGAATGGGAAACCACTGAGAAATCATTGCGCGAAACATGTTTGGAAAAGGGTGTTCATCCAGTTTGGCTTGACCTTGCCCAACGAACAGCAGTTCTCGGTCAATTCGCAGCTTTCCCGAAAGCAAAAGTCACCAAGGCCAAAGCCGGTAAGAAGGTCAAATTGGATTTGGCATTCATCAATCCCCTGAACACCGAGGACTTGATTGCGGCTATTGAGGCGATATCAGTTACCGTTACAGATGCAGAATCTCAAGTAGCACTGCGAAATATTGTTTCACAACTTTCCTCGGGAAGACAATTACATCCTGCAGAAGTTCTCTATCAACTTGAAGGACAAGCCTCAGCATTGAGTGTACTGTTAGCTTTAGCATCTGGCAAAGACCCTACAGAATCTCTCGAACGTCTCAAAGAGATCGATGCAGAATTGGCTGAACAACTCAATGACCTCCATATGCTTCGCCAAGGTAAAGTGTTGGACTGGAAGAAGTCGCGAACCGCCAAAGGAAACCATTCATTGGCAGCAGCGCGTCAACTTCTGGCTTGGGAGAATCCTCCTGATGCAGCAGCAAAACTTTCTTCGAAGCAACTCGCTGAAGGACTCGAATTACTTCGAGAACATACAACGAATGCTGTTCAAATGGAGAAAATTATGTGGTGGAGGTTGAACGCACTTCACAAAGAAGGTAAGTCCGAAGAAACAATTCAACTTCTAACGAGTTTGAAGCTCGACCACCATACTGAGTTGTCAACATTAGCACCTTTGCTCTCGGAACTGTCAGGTGATGTAATTGACCAATGGCTCCTTGAACAAATCCCAATATTGGATGATGGGTCACTGGTGGCATTGATTCAAATGAAATCATTACCCTTGCATATCCGTTCGATGGCCGCAAAGAATCTCTCGCATGAATCAAGCGAAGCCTGGGAAAGCGTCTTCCCACTTCTCATTGACATCTATACGCAAAGTATGGAACTAAATCTCCTAGCGCACATGGTTACATCCAATGATTTAGTTCCAATTTCCCACCCTTACGAAACCCTACTTGTATCTCATCTCCTTGATGCAGGAAGTAATAATGAACTTTGGATCGAAAGTCCGAGCAGCCCGAAGATCTGCTCTATCGGAAGTTCATAGCATCGATGCACCTGACTCTTTCTCGTCCACATCCGAAGCACTGCTTATGCTGTTCGAAGGTGAAAATATCGAAGACGACCGTCTTACCACAGTACTCGATAAACAAGGGCTTCTAGCTTTTGGACCGATTCGACAAGCACTCAGAGATGGCGGCAGTGGAATCGCATCATCAACCCACCTTTCAAATCTTGAACAAAGTATTGCGTCAGCAGAACTCACCGTTATGGAACGTGTTCTGTTCAATGCTGTTATTGCAACATTGCGACTCAATCATGTGGCTTTAATGCTTCAACATGGGAATTCGGATGCAGAGCATATCGAGACGCTCAACTCATTGCTGGGCAATCCTCTCATTCCAACGGGCATGATTCACAGTGTACGTCATTTGGTTTTAGAACATGATATCGGACTACCATCACTCGTTCGCTGGTATCAAAATCATGACGCTTTATCTCCATGGCACACACTTGCTCGAGCGGCAGTTTACGCATCAAACCAAGAAGAGTTGAACGCAGCCCGTGACTATCGTAAAGCAGGAGATCATGAAGAATTTGATTACGAACATTCACTCACCTTGTATCGTAAAGCCCTCATTCATTTGGCATTCGCTGAGCAATGGCGAGAAGCAGTTGAACTCCTCGATGCACAACCAGCTCTCAAGAGTGCGATTACCCAACGGTTCCAATTGTATCTACGGGTTTCACACACCGCCAAATCGAAAGATACCAATTCAGCAACCCGTTTATTGAAAGAGTTTGTCAAACGAACTAAAATGGAAATGGAAGAAAATGAGCAAGGCGAAATGGTTGAAGTCATGAGAGTCTACCATGCAGAAGACGATTTAGACATGCTCAAAACCTATCCGCACGAGCACCCACGACCACTTCCAACAGATCCATTTTGTGGAAGAGTTACCGCTGCAACAAACTCGTTGCATAAGAACCGCCGTCGACAAAAGAATACGTTCGATACGCGATTTAACCAGTTGATGCAATTCGGCTCTCCATCAACAGATGAAGTCTACTCGCTCGCAAGTGAAGCCGCAAAAGTTCGTCCTGTTGACGGTTTAATGTTCCTTGAACGTGCCCAAAACAGTGCATATTTCAACGAGACTGAAATTCGAAGTTTACAACAGGCTGAACTTTCTCTTTTCTCTGTTAATAAATCTCAAATTCCAAACGCCTCTCGTCGTTATCTCCGTAATCTCTCTCTTGTTCCATTGGTTATTGTTGATACCAATATTCTCGTCGATGCTTTAATCGGACGAATCTCCGAAAAATTACACCTCGTTGGTGAAATTAGTCTCGACATTCAAGGCCAAGGAAGTTTCCATAAAATCCTCCTCAGTAAGGCGAAAGATAAGAAGTTACAACTGTGGTTGCCCGATATCGTTAAGCAAGAATTAACCGGTATCGCTTCCGGAATTAATCAACTTAAGGGCCGATTCGACGATGCTTTAGTTTCGCCAGAATTACTTGATGACATTTTCAGCGCTAAGACCATCACGAAGTTGGTTAATGATGTCCTCAAGGATTACAACACTTGGAGTCCTCTTGACTTGGAAATTGAATCCGAAACAGGCTCGGAAGATACGAAAGATATGATTGAAAAGTTCTTACTTGAATCAACTGAGATTTACGAAGAAATTACTGCTATGAAGCGGACCCGTGGAGAACCAATTCGTACTGTACTCGAAGGCCGTGATATCTATCCAGAAGCACCGGATCGAACATTGATGCGTATTGCCTCACAACTTGCTAACCAGTCCCTGCAAGACCTCGGGACAGTATTGATTGCAACCCGAGATGGTGATTTCACACTCGTTGCCCGTGCTTTCGAAGAACAATTTGGCTTTGGAATTGCCAAAAATAGTCGGTCACTCAACGCTTGGCTCAAGTGAGTACTCACATATGAGCAATCATTGCATCGCCAAAGGCGCTGCATGAGAGAAGTATTGCATCGTCCATCAAACGCTCAAAGTCGTAGGTGACAGTTTTTGCAGAGATTGCTCCTTCCATACCCTTGACAATCAAATCTGCGGCTTCAATCCAGCCCATGTGGCGGAGCATCATTTCTGCAGAGAGAATAAGTGAACCTGGATTCACTTTGTTTTGTCCTGTGTATTTTGGAGCAGTACCGTGGGTCGCTTCAAAGATAGAAATTCCAGTTTCGTAGTTGAGGTTCGCACCTGGCGCAATACCAATTCCACCAACTTGTGCAGCCAATGCATCCGAGATGTAATCGCCGTTCAGGTTCATGGTTGTCAAGACCGAATATTCAGCAGGTCGAGTAATGATTTGCTGTAACATTGCGTCCGCAATGACGTCCTTTACGAGAATAGTCTTGCCAGTGTTTGGATTTTCAAAGGTGCACCATGGTCCACCATCGAGTTCAGTTGCTCCAAATTCATCCTTAGCAATTGAATAACCCCAATCGCGGAATCCACCTTCGGTGAACTTCATGATATTGCCTTTGTGAACAATGGTTACACTTTCCTTATCGGTATCGACGGCGTGTTGAAGAGCTGCTCTTACAATACGTGCAGTTCCTTCTTGCGAAATCGGTTTGATACCAATTCCTGAAGTGTTTGGGAATCGAATTTTATCGACGCCCATCTCATTCTGTAAGAAATCGATCACTTTCTTGACTTCAGCACTCCCTGCTTCCCATTCAATACCGGCATACACGTCTTCGCTGTTTTCTCTGAAAATAATCATGTCAACATCACCAGGAGATTTGACTGGGGAAGGAGTTCCTTCATACCAGCGCACAGGTCGAACACAAGCGTACAAGTCGAGTTTTTGTCGTAGAGCAACATTCAATGAACGAATTCCTCCACCTACAGGTGTTGTTAAAGGCCCTTTAATCGAGATGAGACCAGAACGGATTGCATCTAATGTTGCTTGAGGTAGCCATTCACCAGTTGCATTGAATGCTTTTTCACCGGCAAGAACTTCAGACCAGACAATACCTTTGTTTCCACTATATGATTTTGAAACAGCAGCATCAACGACTTTCATCATGACAGGAGAAATATCAATTCCAATTCCATCTCCTTCGATGAAGTGAATTATTGGGTCATTTGGAACTATGAGTTTACCGTTGTCTAATGTTACTGGGGTTCCTGCCATGGCAATCAAACTGACGCAGATGCATCCCCTTCAAGAATGAACCGCCCCACGGACCTCCATGCAAGGGCGAGTGGAGTGGACCGGAGGAAACGGGCTTTTATGCACAAATTCTAATCAGCAGAGCTTGGAAATGGACTGGGAAGACGGGCCTTCACCAATGCAAGTCACCCTTCAAATGATAGGAGCCTGCTCTCTCGTCGATGTTATTGTCGGCCTCAAAGATCGTCAATTTACCAAAGCCTGGGTCGAACTCGACAGTACCCGAGCGGAAACGACTCCACGCGTTTTTGAAACAGTGGAAATGATCTACCACGTTGAGGGAGATATTCCAGAAAAACTTCTCGAGCGAATCGTAGCAAAAAGTCACGAGAAATACTGCAGTGTTTCAAACATGTTTACCGAAGTCAAGATGACTTCGAGCGTAGTTGTTCACAGCAATTAAATCGCTGCTTTTCCTACAACAACATTCACTTTTGAAAGTGAATTCATCGCTTGAAGCAACAAGTCACGTAGTGCGTTGTACAACGGATGCCACGATTGAGAGAGGTGCGATGGGGGGGATACTGGCAAAACACCTTCGCCGGTAGAAAGTACAGTTGCAAACGGCCGAACTTGACCGGTGCCTACCATATCGATGACGAGAGAGAGATGGTACGCTTCTTGTTGTTTGACCACTTTCGCAGATTCAATCTTAGCGACAGCATCTGCAGAGAGTCCCGACAACCAGTTTTCTCCACGTTCATTTCGAGAATTGAGTTCAGTTTTGACCAGAACTTCGAGCAATTCAGTGATGACTTCGTTGGAGAGGTTTTGAGGCGTAGCATGTACTGCTTCTTCGATCAATGGGCCAGATGTGTTCTCAACAGGAACTTCAGGCTCTGAAATGAATTCAAACGCACCTTCAGGTTCATCTTCAAGTCCAAAAAGAGAGTCAGCAATCAAGGTGCCTTCCTCTTCATCTTCCATAAAGGCTGCAAGTGGATCGTCGCCCAATGTCAAACTGTTCGTAGCATTGATTGATTGTACGGGAGATGCCACTGTTTGAACAGCACCAAGTTCAGCAAAAATATCCATTTCTTCTTCGACTTCTTCAACAGTATCCCATGATTGCACAGTTCCACTTCCAACATGAACTTGCCAGTCCTACTACATGAAAGAATGTTTTTTTCTTATACGTAAAAACCACTCAATAAGCCGATAGATTATCAAACAATAAGTGTATGGTGTATGGAAAAAGTCATATGAGCCCTACCATGGCTTCTCTTTGGGTAAACATGAGGTTCAGTCGGCTGCATTACGTTTTACTTTTACTTCTGGTATCGTCTCTTGGCTTCTCTTCAAGCCAAAGCTTTCCAACCGGAGTTGGAGAAAGCGCCAACGATGGATGTCTGTGTCACGGGGGTGCCTCAAACAGTACGAACTCCTACCTCGTTGGCCTTCCAACATCTTTTGAAAGCAATGAAACCTTCCACACTCACACTCGTTGTTGAAAGCGATGTTGCCATTCAAACGAACTCTTCACAAGGTGGCTTTCGCCTCTTGGTGAGTGCGGGTGAAATTGAGTTTGTCAACGTAAATCATACCCAAGAACTCGAAGACGGCTGGACACATACGGGTGAAGGAAATGCTCAACGGGCTTGGAATTTCACTTGGATTTCTCCTCAAGACAATACTTCAAGCGTTGAATTCATAGTTTTTGGAAACGCAGTTAACGGGAATGGAAATTCCATGGGGGATGCTTGGAACTCATATGGAGTCACAATCCCAGGCTCGAGTTTTGAAGGAACTTTGATCCAACCTGATGTTGACCAATCCTATTCACTCACTGACTTTTCACTCATTCTCGGAGGGCTAATCGCCATCCTGGTTTGCCTTTATGTTGTGGTAAAGTAATCAGTTTACGAATTCGATTTGCTGATTGCGCAAGGCACGCAGTTGTCTATTTTCACTGGCACCATGAATTTGTTCACTTTTCACGCCGGTTAAGACGAGCATGACTCGGATTTCTTCTTCGAGTTCTTCTTTTACCGCAGCGCCCCAAATGATTTGAGCATGAGGTGAAATTTGGTCTTTGATGATTTTAGCACAACGTTCCGCCTCCCCAAGGGTCAGATTCGCTCCACCAACCACATTGATGAGCGCACCACGCGCATCTGAAGTATCGATGTCGAGGAGTGGTGAATGTAACGCCTCCATAGTTGCGGCTTCAGCACGTCCAGGCCCAGAAGCAGCGCCTAATCCAATCATTGCAACTCCACTTCCGAAGTTGATGACCGAACGAAGATCTTCAAAGTCGAGGTTTACCATGCCATCGATGGTGAGCAATTCTGCTACACCGGTAATTGAGCGAACAAGTAATTCATCTCCGACTCTAAATGCACTGGAAATAGGCAAATCCTTGACACCTTCAATTTCTAACAAACGTTCGTTAGGAATCACTAGAATTGTATCACAATGTTCTCGCAATCGTTCAAGGCCCCATTCGGCATTTTGCTTCCTTAGGGCACCTTCGGATTGGAAGGGGTAAGTCACGACAGCAATCGTCATCGCACCTTGTTGTTTTGCGAGTCGAGCGATTTGGCCAGCAGCACCGGTTCCTGAACCTCCACCCATTCCTGCAGTGATAATTGCAAGTTGAGTATCATTTGTTATTCGCCGTAGTGCCAACTCGGATTCAAGCGCCGCTGCTTCACCTTTGGTAGGATCTCCACCAGCACCTCGTCCACGTGCAGTTCTTCCAATCAAGACTTTTTCTTCAATTGGTGACATGAGTAAGGCTTGAGCATCCGTATTAATGGCATACCCTGTAACATAGGAATTTTCAAACAAACCTTCTTCGGAAAGTCGACCGATTGCATTGCAACCTGCCCCGCCAACGCCGTAGACACGAATGCGAGGTTGGAGAGATTCCAATAACGCCTGTAGTTCGACTTCACTGCCTTCACCAAGAGGTGGAGCAGTAGGTGCTGGACTTGATGTTTCAGCTTCTGTGAGTTCCAATACACGTTCAATCAAGTGTCGCATGAGCGTCATGCTTACCCAAGTGACCTTGAATGTGCCGCCGCTCTCGACGGCTAAACAAGCGGTTTTTAGGGGTTTTTTCATCACACCGCTCAGTCTCGAAGACCTTCTTCAGTGACTTGATACACACACTCGCCATCAGGCAAGTTTGGAGAATCGACCAATCGAGCAATTCGTCGTCCACCCTTTGCTTTACGCAGGTAAAGTCTGAAGGTTGATGCGTGAGCAAGAATGTGGCCACCGATCGGCTTTGTCGGGTCGCCCCACATTGCGTCAGGCTTCGAATGAACTTGGTTGGTGACAAGGACAAGGGCGTTGTTAATATCTGCAAGTTGCTTCAAATCCTTGAGATGCCGATTGAGTTTTTGTTGGCGGTTTGCAAGCATTCCACGACCGATATATTCAGCTCGGAAGTGGCTTGTAAGAGAATCAACAATGATCATCTTGACATTGAGGCCTTTACTCATTCTCTTGATTTCATCGACCAAGAGCATCTGGTGAGCGGAGTTGTATGCACGGGCAACGTGGATTCGACTGAGAACTTGTTCAGGGTCGAGTCCGTGTCCACGCGCCATCTGGGTGATGCGCTCCGGACGGAATGTATCCTCGGTATCAATGTAGAAAATGTCGCCATCAAAGCCACCTTCTTCTAAAGGAAGCGTACAATTCACAGCCAACTGATGACCGATTTGGGTTTTTCCACTACCAAATGCTCCGTAGACTTCAACAAGTGCTTGGGTTTCAAAACCGCCACCGAGTAAGTCATCAATCGATTGAACCTTTGCCGAGAGTTTGAGAACTTCTCGTCGTCGCTCTAAGAGAGCGCCACCAGAGAGGAAACCGCCAATGTTTGCCATCTTCTTGGCTCCACCAATAATTTTTGTTGCAACTGCTTCACCAAGTTCAGCTTGGTCTGCGAGGTCTCCTGGAGACATGACTGCAAGTGCAAGTAGATCGTCAAATCCAGCTTCACGGAGTTTCTCTGCTGTTGCTGGACCAACGCCTGGGAGGTCTTCAATGAGGGGCTCGGGTACATCCTCTTCAGGTGGCATCAATACAGGTGCTTCTTCCTTAGGGTCTTCATTGTTTTCAATTTTCAGTTTTGCTGCTTTCTTCGATTTGGCTGCCATATTTGTTCACTTCCAACCCATCCTGGTATGCCAAGGGTATATCAAAGACAGAATGAGGGCGCGAAAAAATATCGCCTCAACAAGGAGTATACCATGACTTCTAAACGCCTTACTGAATAGTTTCAATTCACTTCAAGTTCACTTTTCGCAAAACGGAAAGTGAAGATTCCGAGTCGCTTTTCACTCTTCTGCTTCAGGCGCAGTCATCGGATTAGGGATGCTTTCATCAGCGACATAAGCGATGGTTACAGTGTGGTCGACGCTGACTTGTTCATCACGGTCTCCTTCAGCCGTGACATCGACTTCAAGTTTCCAAGTTCCGGGTTCGATGAAGTATTGATTATACATCCAATTCGCATCTTGGCCATCGCCAATTTGTTCCGGTGCAGATTCTGTAGCAACGGCATCAGTTGAATTGAGTAATCTCCAGGTCACTGTAACCGTTTGGCCTTGAAAAGGACTGAACTGTCCGTTTTCAGGATTCGCCACTGTTGAATCGATTTTGATTTGCTCTGGTGCCCCACAATCACAGTCCGGAGTTGTTTCAATATTCATCGAATCCGGGCTGGCTGTATTTGTTTGAGACCATGTGATTCTTTTGTCGATACGGATGGTGATGTTTTCGAAGTATTCATTTTCTTGGTCATCGATGGCACCAATGGCGGCAGAGAACAAGCCGTGGGTAAGATAGGTGTAGGTTATTTCACCGTTTTCTGCCGCATTATTTTCAATCATACTGGAGCCATCACCAGGAATGTAGTAGAACGTGACCATTTCACCGGCCGAGGATTTTGTGTAAGAAAAATCAAACTTAACTTCAACTCCAGTTTCAGATACCTGTTGATCATTTTGCATGACTTCCTCAATTACTCCAGAGGTTGTTTCATAGTATACGACGAAATCGATTGCACTGTCTTTGCCACTCTCTTCTTCATCACCTATGCAACCTGCAAAAGATGCACAAATCAGCAGTGTGCACAGTAAGGTCGGGATTGAGAAGCGTGCCCGCATATGTTGAGACACGCGCTTCTTCTTCATCAATCCAATGCCGATATTCATTCTTTAATGAGAAAAACAGCCATGTTTCTCCTTCATATTGCTTGCGAGTGCCATCGGTGCATTGAAGAACGGGATGAGTTCAGCCAAGGATATAACGAGGTGGGGTAGTCTGGATATCCCGTCGGGCTCATAACCCGGAGATCGATGGTTCAAATCCATCTCTCGTTACCATGCTCAATACTTGTAGTAGTCGTGTTGAGGTTTTAACAGATCCATTGCTGCTTGCAATCGAGCGTTTGCCGCTGCTTCTCCGCGTTCTATTGCACCGATTTCTTCGGAGATACGAGAGACCTCTCTTTGACAAACATCGGTTGAGCCGATTCCAGCCTCAACTGCAGATTGTAAGATTGCCATTACTTCGTGAGCGTCGGCTTCAGGCAAATGCGGCGGTTGTAATTGAAAGTGACCACTTGACAAAATCACTGGCCCGGCTGCTTGAATGGTATTCAAGAATCGATTGACACGCTTTTTATCGAATCCGAGCAGCGTACACGCCTCCATTGCACTGGCAACATGGCCGGGTGACAGTTTTTCACATTTGGAAAAGGCCTTCATAGCAGCTCCATTTTTTCCGGCGGTGGCATAAATTTTACCAGCACGGCGATAATCTTCGGCCGGAGCAGTCATCTTTTCGAGCAAATGTGGAGCCGATTTCGTGAGGAGGCGAATCAATTTCTTTCGTTCTCGATGAAGTGTCTTCACGCTTGCTATCGCTCGTTGAAGTTTACCTCGGGCCAAAAAAACATCACAAAGAATTCGTAAACCTTTCACCAACATAATTTGGGCATCTGCAGTTCTCTTTTTCTGTGAAAGGAACATCTCGGTGAATTGAGTTGCCATGACCTCTGACATTTCCATTCGCCCGTCCTCGATATACCGCTCCAATTGAAGCAGAGTTTGAGCGGGGTCATTCATTCCAAACATGGCGACATTCACTGCTGTGAGTGATGACCTATCATGCCTTTGTAAGTTCGCTTCGGCTAAGATAAAACCCTTTACGAATCATTCCTCTGTTCAAAAATTAAGCCTTGGCGTTTATTTGGCTGAGTTCATGGGGATACATGGACCAACGAGTTAGCATCGCAATCACGGGGACGCCAGGCACAGGTAAGACAACGCTTTGCGAAGCGTTAGGAGCGTCCTTTACAGTACTCTCTTTGCAAGAATTAGCAGAGCAATACGGGTGTTTGGATGCAGTTGATACGACCGATGATTCGGCCCCTCTCGACATTCACCTTTTGGCCGAAAAATGGCAGAATGAAGCAGATGGCGTGACTTTTATCGATGGTCATTTATCTCATCTCCTTGAAGTCGACGCTATCGTCGTTTTACGTTGTAATCCGGTTCAATTGAAACAACGATTAGAGTCAAGGGCCTATTCACAATCGAAAATAGCAGCTAATGTTGAATGGGAATTACTTTCTGGAACCTGGTCTGAACTTTTAGAATTTGAAATAGAAGCCCCTCTTTTAGAACTTGATAGCACTTCATTATCAATTGAAGAAATGCAATCTCAGATTGTTGAATGGCTAGAAAAGAAGTGCCCCTCTCTCCCACTTGCAGAGGCGAGTTCGCAAGCGATTGGATGGATGTAAACCCCTCATTTTGCTCACTGACAACCGCAACAACAAACACCCCTCGGTCACGGCAGGAGTTTGAGAATCATGGCTTTAGAGAAACTACGGAGTGCGTGGGAAGACATTTTAGATCCAATTCTGGGTTCGCTTTCAAACGTGAAACCATCCACAGTAACATGGGTAGCGCTCCCGATTGGAATACTCGGCGGACTCGCCGTTTTGACCGCAGATGATTCAGCGTACGGGGCAAACATGTTGTTTGGAGGGGGCCTCTTGATCATCATGGCCATGGTTTTGGACGGTTTAGACGGTCCTTTGGCACGAAAATACGGTAACGTGACTCGATGGGGAGACTATCTTGATCACACCTTTGACCGTTTATTGGATGCTGTTTGGATTCTTTGTATCTCCGGTTCAGTTTTCGTTGGTGATTTTACGCTTGGTTTCGTTGCTGCTTGGCTCACTTTACTTGGCTCATATATGGGTACTCAAGCCCAAGCAGTCGCAGGCTCCCGCAACTACCGCGGTTTTTCCAGAGCAGACCGAACAATTCTTTCGATTGTGGCTATTTTCCTCACAGGTATTTTCATCCACACTGGTGTTGAAGATTTTGGCATGTTCCCCGGAATTCTTGATCACATCCCTATCAACCCGATGAGCGTGATTGTATTGATTTCTGCATTTGGCGGTCTGTGGACTTTCCTTGTCCGTTTTCAACAGGCTAAAAGCGAGATTTCCCGTATTGATTCTGAAGACCCGTTACCTCAACCAAATCAGGCTTCTGAAGACGAGTAATCTCGGCCTTGTGGTCACCCCGTAGGGGTGTGTTGAAACCCTTGTTTAGCGAATGAATATGCGACATGCTCATAACCGTTGCATGTGACAAGTGAATTGATGACAGACAATTTGCTCGGTAATGACGGCAAGAGAAAAGCACTTTTCCTTGTGTTTTGTATGCTTCTAGCATTGGCGCCACTCACGCCGGTATCTGCCGAAGATATCGGAGATGCTGTTGATTTACAGGCTCAAGATATCACTGCTTTTTTTGACCCAATCTCCGAGACCACTTCGGTGTCGTGGAGAAACATCGATATCGATGGCTCAGAAATTCAAGGGCTCTTTTCAGCGACCTACAATGTGTATCGATCAAGCGATACCATCAATTCCACAAGCATCACAAGTTTGACGCCTTTCGAAACTGGAATCACAGCATGTTCCTCTGCTGAGGTTCTTAATGATGCATTCAAATGCCGAGGACTGAATGGTACAGTCGCCCCACACACCACCTCCTTTCTCGTTTCGCCTGGCGAAAACGACAGTTTCTACTATGCAGTAACTACAACGCTTGGAAATGGAACTGAATTATTCAACTTGGATGCCGGTGCTTCTCTGATTGAAGACCCAGTGCTTGAACAAACAACACCTATTCGTACACCTTACAACATCATTGGTTCATATGACCCTGAAACAAGTGAAACAACATTACAGTGGGTCAATTATAACGATTTGTTCCCTATCCTCCCAGAAACAGGAGACGATGCATACCAAATCCATCTTTACAGAACATCATACCCCGTCACCCGTGCAAATGGGGCGAACATGATGCTGTCTGAAATTCCGGTGGCTATACTTGATGCTGGTGATTCGACTCATATTGAGACGGTACCAGACCAAACAGACCGCGATGCGTATTATTCAGTCACCTACTTACTTCCAAATTGGATCGCTCCAGGCGCTGACTACAAAGATGTCCGTTTCCTTTCAAACAATGCAATGACTTCTCCAATTTTTGAAGATAACATGCCTCCAGCGCAAGTGAACTCCATGTATGCAATGTTTGACGCAGAACCAAATGATGGTGGTGGAACAACAACCGTTTCATGGAATGATGTACCTGGTGAAAATGGCGAATCGTATCGAATCTACATGTCTGGTACAGCGTTTAATTCTACGCTTCGTTCTGATGTTCAATATCTCGCAACGATCTCAGAAGGTGTTGAGTCCTTTTCCTATGAAGTGCCTACTGGACGTATGGGCTTTGCATACTATTGTATCGTCACCGTTGATTTGTACGATGTATTCAATACCGACATCTCGCTGAACGCTTGTTCTGATGCAGTGCAAGAAGACGCCTTCTCTCCATGGATTGCAGAACCCTCTGATGTCTATGCAGAATTTATTGGCAATCAAACTACACGAGTCACGTGGACCGATCAACTTGGAGTTGAAGGTGAGCGCTATCACATTTGGTCCGCTGGATACCGAGTTACTGGCGGAGAATGGGCCAGTTTCAACGGGTCTCTCAATTGGATTGGCTCCGCAAGTGACGGTGTTGGATATTTCGACGTCCAATTACCTGAAGGTTTGACCGGCCAACAACCGTTTTACTTTGTAACCACTGAAGCTCTCTATGGCCATATTACTGGAACCTACATGGACAAGCGTTTGAATCAAAATGTCTTCCAAATAACCGAAGATAACAAAGAAGACACTACTTCACCTCTTCCAGCACGAATGAAAGTTGTTGAATCAATAGGCCACCTCAATAAAGTCAGATTAGAATGGTTTAACGCTGGTGAAGAAACTGGCGAGATCTACCAAGTTTGGCGCCACTATGGCGAACCATTTGGCGAAGATGAAAGCGAGATAAGTTCCATTCATGCTGAAGGTTGGGAACTGGCTATTGACAATATCAATGCAGGAGCTTCCGAGCAAAATACATTTTTCCGCCAACTTGATGTCCCTGAGGATGTCGACCGAGAGGTCTGGTATGCAGTGATTATTACCGATAAGTGGGGGAACAGTAATCCTGAAACCTACTCCGGAATCAACTCTAATGCAATCAAAGTAACAGAGGATACACGAGCCCCTCAAGGAACTCTGCTTCTCATCAATGAAAACAATGAGGCGTTCACCAGCCCTTCTCTGGTTGCAGGCGATTACAAAGTCCAAATTGAGTTTGATGAATACCTCGACATAAGTCCAATGATCAACATCACGACCGTAAATGGTGGTGACATCTCAAGTGGTTCTAAAGAAATGGCTTTGGTTCAAGAGAACGCTGGAAACCCAGATAGAGGGCCAGTCTACCAACTTGACTTCTTCATCACAACTTCAACGATCGCTGGTGACATGACTTTTGAAGTTCAAATGGAAGATTTGGCAAACAATCAAGTCACCCAAATTTGGACTGACCGAGCTGTTGACGCCGTACCACCCCAAGTGACCATCTATTCACCTTCATCAAGTTCCGATGCGAACTCGAAATATCTCTATGGTAGCGACGTGCAAGTTCTTGCCGGTGCCGTCGACGATGTTCGAATTGATTCATTCCAATACAAATTCACCTATAATTACGGAACTGGCCAATCGGTATCAACGCCATGGACTGAAGCGACATCCGTCACCAATCTAAATGGCGATAACAGTTCAGTTGTTCTCGACCTTGACTTCTCGGCTGGTAACTTCTTACCTGGCCAACATGCAGTCTTTGTCCGCGCAATCGATTCAGCAGGAAACGAACGCTCTGCTAGTGTGATTTTTGTTGTCGATGAATGTAGAAACCGACTTGATGGCACAACCTCATGCAACTATGTAGAATCTCTCCAACCTGAGCCAGAACCGGTGGTCGTCAATCCTTCAATGACCGACCCACCTTACATCCTTGTATGGATTCTTTCAGGAATTTTCGTCCTCACATTAATTGTTATGTTGATGGTTATACAAACCAGCATGAGTGGTCCAAAGAAGAAGAAGGGTGGCGATGATGAAGACGAAGATGAAGATTGGATGTCAGAGTTCATCGGCACTTCGCAAGACCTGGATATGGCTGGCGTAACGGATACCAGTGGTAAATCGGATGAAAAGCCTGCAGAGGAAGAAGTCAAAGAACCGCAAGAAGAAAAAGAACCGGAGGAAGAAGAAGATCCCTTTGCAGTGAATACTGTTTCTCGCAAAACACGCCGAAAGAAGGACGTCCCTGAAATCGTCATCGAAGAAGATGATGATGATGACGGCATTGATTGGGGCGAATACGATGACGATGACGAAGAAGAGGAAGAGGAAGAAAAGCCTGTTACTAAGAAGCGTGCAGTTGGTCGTCGTGCAGCCCCTCGAAAGGCGCCTAAGCGACGTGCAGTTGGTCGTAAAAAGAGCGACGATTGAAGTTCATCGAAGCGGTGAAGTCAAGGGGTGAACCTCCCTCGACCAAAACATGTCGGAATCGAATGCCGTTGACAGTTCAGATAATTTGACCGAAGATATTGAAGAAGCAATGGATCATCTGCTGGCATCTTTTGACCCAAGGAAGAACAAATTGAACCTCCTCCTTTTGGCCATTCCAGTCGCTCTCTACGCAAATTTTACGCATCAGGGCGCACTTGCCTTTGTGTTCTCAATGATTGCAATTATGCCTTTGGCTTTCCTCATGGGTAAAGCCACTGAAGAGATTGCTTTACGAACCGGTGAGGCCGTTGGTGGTCTTCTCAATGCCACGTTTGGAAATGCTGTTGAAATGATTATTGCTGGCCTCGCTTTGTACACCGCATCTCAAAATCCAGAGATTGCAGAAACCATGATTACGGTAACGCAGGCATCTTTGATTGGCTCGATCCTTGGAAATCTCTTGTTGGTTCTTGGACTTGCAATGGTCTGGGGTGGATTAAACCACAAAGTTCAGTTGTTCAGCCAAGATGCAGGGCAAATGAATGGATCGCTGTTGTTACTTGCGATTGTGGCTTTGATTATTCCAAGCGCAGTTCATCATTCGGGTGGTTCAATTGGCGATGTGGCAAAACTTTCTCATTATACTGCCATTGTTTTGTTAATTATCTACGGTTTGGCACTTTTGTTCCAACTTAAAACCCACATCGATGTTTTTGCAACTGAAGCAGGACATGGTGCCCACGAAGATCCGCACATGACCATTAAAGATGCATGGGTTCTGCTGCTCCTCTCGACGATTCTCGTTGGATGGATGGCTCACATTTTGGTTCATAGTCTCGAAGTTGCCGTTGACAAGTGGCATTTGCCAGAACTTTTCATCGGGGTTATCCTACTGCCTTTCTTCGGTAATGCTGCTGAACATTTCACAGCCGTTATTGTTGCTGGTAAAGATAAGATGGACCTTTCAATCGCTATTGCCATCGGCAGCAGTGTACAAATCGCTTTGTTTGTCGCTCCTGTCATGGTTTTGTTTGCTTGGTTCCTTGGCGTGGGACTTACATTAGAATTCGGACTTCTTGAAACGGCTGCTACATTCATTTCAGTTCTGGTCGCTAATTCGATCATGAGCGATGGTAAATCAAATTGGCTTGAAGGCGCGATGTTACTCGCATGTTATGTGATACTCGCCCTCGCGTTCTATCAAATGTGAGGTGATTCAAGTTGGCTCAAAGAAAAGCAGTTGGATATGTAATGGCGTGCTTCGCCCTTTTCATCATCGTGTTCGGGACGATAGGGTATACAATCGAAGGTCAAGTTGAAGATATTCCAACCCCAAATATCGAAGGTTATGTGTTCTTTTCAGAGGAGGCATTACCACAAAACCCTGTAGGGCTTTTTGTCAGCGCAGATACTTCCATCACCTGGGACCGAGATGACATCTTTTTGGTGATTGCAAACGAATCAAAGAAAGATCAATGCGATGGCATCCGGGCAAATGGAGGCGCTTTCCTCCAATCGGGTTCAGGTAGCCAAACGTGCCAATACGGTGATTCAGGATATGAAACAACTTCTATCGACGGTTCAACCGGCGCACAATGGCATGTCGTTTCTGGCGATTACTACACTGGAATCGGAACGAAATCGGGAACTCTTCCGGCTGGAACGGAATTGAATATTGAGTATGAAGTCAAACTCTCCGCTTCATTCCCGATGTATTTGTTTAGCTTCTTATTTGGGATCGGCGGTTTGGCCTTATCCCGAATGAAGTAATCATTCGACGCCTTCGTAATAGGTATTGACTGCTTGGTCCAATTCTTTCCAAGCCGATTCCTCATCGATGGTTTGTGTACTACCGTTCATTCTGAGTGCTTGACCGTCAACCCACAAGTCCATACAATCAGCTCCGTTGAAAATGAGGTTCGCAAGATGGCGATTTCCAGACCGTCCTAACGGCCTCATTCGAATATCATCGAGATTCCATACTGCCCAATCCGAACTGCCTTTGGTGGCCATGGAAAAGACATCTGCCGCTGGAAGCAGAGTTGCATCCCAGTGGTCATGGCGTTGAACCAATGCAGCAAGACGTGCTTCTGCAAGCATATCCAAGCCACTCCCTGAAGAAGCAGCACCATCGGTGCCAATTCGGACATCGACACCAGCATCATTGTATGCAGGTAAGGACATCGTACCTCCACAAGCAATTTTCATGTTGGATGAAGGGCAATGAACTGCAGTAACTTCATGTTCTGCTAACATTCGAATTTCATTTTTCTTGACCCAAGAAGCGTGAGCACACACCGTTCCTGGTTTGAAAAAGTCGAGACTGTCGAGGTATTCTACGGGATAGAGTCCTGTTTTTTCATGACAATCAGCAATTTCTTTTCGAGTTTCGCTCACATGAATGTGAAGGCGAGCATTTCTTTTTTCAGCGAGTTCTGACGCTCTTCGCAACGTTTCTTCACTGCAAA
Organism: uncultured Candidatus Poseidoniales archaeon; assembly: GCA_905182715.1. Taxonomy (GTDB): domain Archaea; phylum Thermoplasmatota; class Poseidoniia; order Poseidoniales; family Poseidoniaceae; genus MGIIa-L1. Next base: position 43,118 of record CAJJCP010000020.1, on the reverse strand, counting down.
GATAGACCGAATGGGTCGCAATTGCATATTGAATTTTATCCTCAACTTTTTGTTGTTGGAGCATTGAATCGAGTTCATCCAAAGCAGATGCAGCATCCGGATGTGATGGGAGTGCCGCATCACTGACAGGGCCGCCGACTAAGCCACGTAGTCCAGCATCTGCGAGTACTTTTCCAGTAACTGCAGGATAGAAGTACATATCAGCAGCAAACGAGGAACCTGTTCGAATCATTTCTGCAGCAGCGGCTTGTGCGCCGACTCGAACATATTCAGGGTTCAATCGCGCTTCAGTTGGGAAAACCGCTTCGTTTAACCAACGATGTAATGGAAAACCATCACTAAAATCTCGAGCGTTCAGTTGCATTGCCAAATGAGTATGCCAATTTTGTAAACTCCGAGTAATGAGTCTCCCTGAACCGTCAAGATCGTGTTGAACATCTTCGTCTCCTTTTGACGCGGACCATTGCCCATCGTCGTGCAGAAGTACATCTCCGACATGCTTGTGACCGCTTTCATCATACAGTATCGCGTTGCGATACCGTACACTCAAGTCATCGGCCATGAACTTCGGTTAGGCTCAACCCTCATGAAGACTTTCAACCGTTTCACTTATGTCCATTCGATGCGGCGCAAGAATTGCGCCACTGTGGCTTAGCTGGTATAGCACCTGATTCGTAATCAGGAGGTCGGGAGTTCGAATCTCCCCAGTGGCTCTTTACTGGTCGACACTTCGGGCGATATTGAGCGTAAATGCTTCTGCACTGGCCTCAAGACTCGCTACAGCAGGGAGTGTTTTACCAGCAATATAATCCAAGCATGCACCTCCACCAGTTGAAAGGTGACCCATTTTCTTAGCGAGTCCATGCTTGGCGATGAGTGTAGCAGTATGGCCTCCGCCAACCACCACATATCCTTCAGTTTCAGCGCATGCATTCAACATCTCGACGGTCCCAAAAGCAAAATCAGGTAGTTCAAATACACCTGCTGGGCCATTGAGGTGAACCGTTCCAGCAGATTTAATCGCTGCGGAAAGGTTTCGAATCGATTGAATACCAAGGTCAAAAATCGGTGCATCAATTGGAAGTTCGGAGACTTTTAGGTCGACTCGGTTATCTTCTATGTTTGCCGCAACATCGACCGGTAGGCGTATTTTCTCGCCAAAGTCACTCAGCAATGATTTAGCAGTTTCAACGGTTTGGTGCCACATTTTTCCTAATTCATTGACCAAGAAGTCATGGTTCGTTGCTCCAATCTCCACGCCGGAGAGTTCCAAGAGTAAGTTAGCGACGCCACCAGTTGGCCAGAATTCATCGCATATGTTGTTTCGAAGCATATTGTCTGCCACGAGAATAGAATCATCCACTTTGATTCCTCCTAACACGGCAATACAGGGGCGAGTAGGATTTTCCAATGCTCGGTCGAGTTGATTCATTTCGTTTTTCATTAATTCACCTGCAACACATGGAATCAAGTAAGTAAAACCAACGCCGGAAGGTGTACTGCGATGAGCACATGCAAAGGCATCGTAGACGAATACATCCGCTACACTTGCGAGGTTCTGAACCATTACTGTTTCAGAATGTGTATTGAAATCGCCTTTGGTTTTGATCTCTTCATCGTACATTCGCACGTTGTTCAACATCAAGACTTCTCCACACTCTAATGCTTCAATGGCCTTCATCGCCTTTTCACCTGCAAGGTCATCGACCCATTGGACTGGCCGTCCAAGAAGTCGCCCAAGTTCACGAGAGTGGCCAAGCGTGGAAGTGAAATCGTTTTTTCCAGGCCGAGATTGGTGTGCAAGAAGCACAACTTTAGCACCGGTCAAACGATTCAATGTAGGCACAATAGCCCGAATACGTGTGATGTCGAGGAATGATTTGGTGCCAGGCAGGAGGGGACAATTGATGTCGACACGAACCAAAACAGTCATGTTGTCAACATTGACATTGTCGAGGGTCAAGACACTCGGCATTGAACATACCAGATGCTTTCGGTTTTTGATTCCAACGGTTCTAAAGCACCTGTGGTTTTTTTCTGAAAGTCACCAATCGCGCGTCTCACACATGTCGATGGCGCGAAAGGTGATAAAGCCGTAAAGTTCGCTCTCAAAGGATGGCGCAAGAGGAACCCGTAGAGGATGAATCCCTCAAGGGGCCTCGCAGGCGTGCTGGTACCAGCACTTCTTCCTTCGGCGTATCGAAGAGAGAAGGTCATGATGCGTCGGTATACTACGGAAGTCGACTCTACGACGGAATTGTCTCAAGCCGTGAAGTTGGACCTCAGCAAGAATTGCCACCAACGCTTGCTAATACGTTGATTGCAGGCGATTCAAGAAACTTAGATTTACCCGATAACTGTGTTCAACTGGTGGTGACTTCACCGCCCTACAATGCCAGTAAAGCCTACGATGAAGACCTTTCTCTGAGCGAATATCTCGAATTATTGTATGATGTTTTTGCGGAGTGCTATCGAGTTCTTGCACCCGGTGGCCGTATGATCATCAATGTGGCAAACCTCGGTCGCAAACCGTACATTCCACTCTCCAGCCACATCAACATCATGATGAATCAACTCGGCTTTTTGATGCGAGGAGAAATCATTTGGGATAAATCAGCAAGTGCTGGTTCCTCATGCGCTTGGGGTTCATTCCAAAGTGCGAGTAATCCTTGTCTCCGAGATGTGCATGAATATCTCCTTGTGTTCTCGAAAGGAAATTACAAACTCATGCGTGATAAATCCGAACGCGCAGAAGGCCGAATCGATACCATCCCTCGTGATGATTTCATCCATCATACCAAATCGATTTGGTCATTCCCAACCGAGCGTGCTTCACGTGTCAATCACCCTGCACCGTTCCCAGTTGAACTGCCAAAACGCTGCATAGAGATGTATTCTTTTGCCGGCGATATCGTACTTGACCCTTTCAATGGTTCAGGCTCGACTTGTGTGGCTGCAAAGATGACTGGCCGAACATACATCGGTGTCGATCTTTCCGAGGAGTACTGCGAAATAGCTCAAAAACGCCTTGACGATACTGAGGCTTGGACTGCACCGATTATCGAAGTTTAAGCGGAGTCGTTTTGAACGACCGCCATTACCCTTCAATCATGAGCGGTTGGAATGAGGCTGACCTCGCTGGTCCCGATGGCGAAGACTGGAGAGTTCCAGTTTCCGAATTGGCCAATCGTCAACATCGCTTAGGAGAATACTTAGCAGATGCAGGACTCTCAGGCGCTTTCATTCAACACCCAGTGGACCTTTACTACTACGCGGGCGGTCGGCAAAATGCTTCAATGTTCATTCCTGCTCACGGTTCTGAAAATAACCAAGCCGTGTTATTTGTACGGCGGTCTTTACAGCGTGCTCAATTCGAAGGAGGGGGCGATGATGCCCCTCATGAGATTCTTGCCTTTCCACGTATGGCGCACTTGGTTGAAACACTCCGTCAACGTGGCGTGACTTCAGCACCAGGCCTTCAATTTGGAGAAATACCAGCGACCTATTCAGAACGCTTTGTCAAAGTCTTCAGTGAAATGGGGACATGCCCAGATGCGACCCCTCTCATTCACCTCCAACGAGAAATAAAGTCTCCTTGGGAGATGGAGCAAATGGACGCAGCAGCAGAAATTCAAATTCGAATGTTCGAAGCAGTTGAAGCTGTTGGAGGAGAGGGTATTAGCGAACTCGAATTAGTTGCCGCAGCCGAAGCAGTCAGCCGTTCAGAAGGCTTTGGAGGAAATGTACACATGCGCCGATTCCCACTTCAATGCGACCGTGGCGTGATCGTTTCTGGTCGGGCAGGTGGCATTCCTTCTTTCTTCGATTCTGCTGTAGGTGGAACCGGCGCCCACCCTCTTTCAGGCATGGGTTCAGGTTTCCGCCGAATCAAATCCAACGAACCGGTTTTAGTCGACTTGGTCCATGCCCATCGTGGTTACATTGTTGATATGACCCGGATGTTTGTTGCAGGTACCTTATCTGAACAATGGCACCAACGGCTCGAAGATATGTTGGCCGTCAAGGATACCGTCGTCGATGTACTTGACCGAGGTGATACCTGCGAAGATGCTTGGAATGAAGCATATGCACTCGCTGTCGAACTTGGGTATCAAGATAATCTGATGGGGATGAGCCCCGACCAAAGTCGATTCCTCGGCCATTCAGTTGGACTTCAGTTGGATGAATCTCCAGTTGTTGCAGCAGGATTTGACCGGCCATTGCCGGTTGGAGGAACAATGGCCATTGAGCCCAAAGTGGTTTATTCGGAAGGCAGCATTGGAAGTGAAGATACTTGGATTCGAGACGAAGAGGGAATGCGCCCAGTGACTGCTGATGGCGCTTGGCCTTGGCTAACGGAGTGGTAAGGATGACACAAGAACAAACAGAAGAAAATATTTGTGAAAAGATGGAAGGCTGGACCCATGAAGATGTGGGCAAGAGGATCCCGGAAAGAAAAACTCCGAAGGGAACCTATTACAATGAGCCAATTGTCTCAGTGTTTTGCCAATTTTGTGCATCAGAATTCATCGGCCCAAGTCGAGAGGCTGGTGGCTTCTTAGGCGGCCATGAGTGCTTGCATGCATGGGAGATGTCGCAAGCGATGAGTCGTGGCGATGGTTTGGTTGAATAAGCAAATTTTTCAACCATAGTGTTCAAGATATGTCAGCGTTGTGATGTTTGTATGGCAAAGCCTTACTCGACCGGTCACATTGGTGCAGTTGCATCAAATTTTACTGAAATGCGCCTTGCAGGGGCTGTAAAAGAGCAATTAGTAGATTTAGTCTGCAAAGAACTTGCTCGCTTTGTGCCTGAAATGGAAGCCGCTACCCTTTCGCAAGACCCTGAGCGAAAGACGCTCGATGATCCGTTCCGAACCCGCCTCAATTACAACCGTACTCGCGAATTGATGATCGATGAAATCGATGCAGTAGAGTCGGTTGGTTCTGCAGCCGTTCAAGCAGGTATATCTCATATTGAAAAGCATCTCTCGACCGTGATTAAGCACGCAGAAGTCGCTGCTGAAAAAGACAGGGTAGCCACAATCAAACCTCGGCATTTGGAGATTGCCATTACGGGCATGAATATTGTACTCGATGAAGAAGATGAAGGGCATCAAGAAGTTGCACAAACCGAGGACTTTGTTGTGAGCCAAGGCGGCGGTATTTTGACAGAGTCAGCACTTCTTTCGCTTGCAAAAACGCATGCTAAAATGCCAGTGACGAAGGATGCAGTCGAAGAGTTACTCGAAACCTATTACATGGTCGTTGAGCAATTGGAATCAGATATCCGAAGCAATGCTCAATTCGGTGGCAATCCAGTTCACTTTATCGAATCGATTAGTAAAATGAAAACGCTGATGTCACTGGGTTGGATGAGAGCAATGCTGAGTAAAGCAGCAGAAAATGCACGAGAGCGAGGCTACAAGCGAATTGATGTTGAACAAATTGTTCACCTCGACCCGTTTGCTTGACCATGATTCCACTGGAAGAGCAGTTCTTTCAGTGATACGGTAATGATAGGTACAGAAAGTGGGAGGTCGAACTATGCTATCATCCTCCGTGATTGTTTCAGCGCTTGTCGCAGGTATTATCGCTGTACTCGTTACACTGGCAATAGAACGCTGGGGCGGCCTTACTGGAGGATTACTTGGGACCATGCCCTCAACCATTGTTCCAGCCGCTGCAGGTATCTCTCTTGCAGGTGATCAAGAACTGTTGAATCAGAGTTTATCCATTATCCCGCTTGGAATGCTCATCAATGGAATCTTCCTTGCAGTATGGGTCTATCTTCCGGTAAAACTGGAACACCAAAAACATCCTTTGCTTCTCACAACGATTACAGCTTTGTTTGTTTGGTTCGTATTCGGACTGTTGATGCTCGAAGGTGTCGAATATTCTTTGGATAATGGTATGACGACTTGGCAACTCGGTTTCCTCGGACTTGCCCTTCTCATTCTCCTCGCCATCGCTATGAATTGGAAAGTTCAACCGACGCCAAAGGGAAAGCAACCTGTTGCTCGCACAGTCTTAGTTCTCAGGGGCAGCGCTGCTGCATGTGCGATTGGAGCGGCGGTTTGGCTGTCTGCACAAGGGCAGCCGTTTGTAGCGGGCCTGGCTGCTGTATTCCCTGCAATCTTCTTGACCAGTATGGTCGCTTTGTGGCTTGCACAAGGCCCTACAGTGCCCCAGGGCGCTGCAGGTCCAATGGCAATGGGTGGAGCCAGTGTTGCCATCTATGCACTGGTTGCCATGTATTCACTCCCGGCTTGGGGCGTGGTTCTTGGTTCACTTGCCGCTTGGTTCATCGCGGTCTTTGGCTGGTCTTTACCAGCCTTTCTTCTCTTGCGAAAGCGCGTCACTGCGGATTGAGTACGCGAGTCCAACGCTCTGCCGCAGGAACGCCAATGACGCGTAGCCTCACAGCAGTTACGCCTTTGGTAGCGGCGATTTTTTCTCGTAAATCTCTCAAATCGAATAAACAACACGGGCAATGTGGGCGTTGAGGTGTGATGGCGAGTTGAACTTCTCCATTGGGTGATATCTCAATTCCTTGGATTTGTTGAGTGTCTGCTAAAGCAACATCGGTATGTGGGTCTTTCCATGACTTGAATGTTCGAAAGATACGGCGTTGAACCGATTGGACTTGCTTCTCATTCATCGTCGCACCTCATGTGGCTCTGGTTGCTTTGCTTTACTGTTCTTCTGTCTGGAGCTGCGTTTCAATTTCATCCAATTGCAATTCATTGAGTTTCCCTTCAGCAGTGGCCAATTCTGTTTTACAGAGACGGAGTAAATCGGCTCCTTCTTCATAGAGTTTCAATGTTTCATCAAGGCCCATTCCACCGCGTTCGAGCATTGCTACAATTGCTTCTAATCGTTGTGTTGCTTCAGTATATGTCGGTATTTTATCAGTCATTTCGTCCCCTCATTGAGTTGTGTTTTCTTAATTTCTGCATCAGCAGAACCATCTGCGAAATTGAGTATAATGTTCTGTCCAATGTTCAGCCCATCGACGCTACTCAGAACAGTTCCATCGGAAGTTTGCGTCATCGAATAACCTCGTTCGAGGACCCGTTGTGGATGTATGGCGGAAAGTGAAGCCTCAAAATGTGCTAATCGGGTTGATTGAAGACCGAGAATCCGTTGTGTTGAGACTTTGATTCGTGATGAAAGGGTCAAAACATTCGCTTTAGCTCGATTTAATCCTGCCATCGGTGCAACCCGCAAACGGGCGTGAAGAATACTCAAGCGTTGTCTACTGTCATGGATCTGACGACGAGAGGCAACACCCAATCGCTCTTCGTATTCATCCAGCAAATAATGCAGTTCAGGTAAGACGGGTACAACGCGCTCTATGGCGTCGGAGGGCGTCGATGCACGTAAGTCAGCAACTAAATCAGAGACCAATACATCTGATTCATGGCCAACTGCAGAAACGATTGGTACGGGGCTGGCAATAATTGCTCGAGCCACAGGTTCGAGATTGAAGGCCCACAAATCTTCTGGAGACCCACCGCCCCGACCAACAATCACCAAGTCGACAGGAGGTTCACCTCGTCTTTTGGCAACCTCTGGATTAGAAAGTCGACGGGCAGCAGCAAGGCCTCGTACAATTTCTTCAGTTGCTCGAGGCCCTTGTACCAATACGCCAATCACCGTACGACGTAATCCTGGCCACCGGTTCTCAATCAATCGCTGCATGTCAGCGAGTGCTGCGGAGCCGGCTCCAGTAATGATGGCAATATGTCTTGGGAGGGCTGGAATTGGTTGTCTTAATCTGTCAAGTTCCCCTTCCTTTCTCAATTGTTCGACGAGTAATCGTTTGGTTTTTTCAAGTTCTCCGAGCACACTGACAGGTTCGATACGTTCGACATTGAGTTGAATCTCACCTCGTCGAACATACAAGTCAATACTGGCTATGATGACGACTTCACTGCCTTCTTTGATACTCGGGTCAATGGCACACCGTCCTTTCCAAATGACGGCTCGCATTTGCCCATCCTGGTCTCGTAGAGAGAAATAGGTGTGACCGCTTGCATACTGCTTCCACTGAGTGACTTCTCCCTTCAAAGCTTGATTATTGAAGAGAGGGTCTCGAACCACCGTTTGCTTGACCAGTTGTACAAATTGCCCAATGGGGAGAGGTCCTGTTGTGACTTCACCTCGACCGGTCATGTATCAAAAGGAGAGTCCACGGTTCTTGAACACTGTGCGATTATTCTTCATAGGTCTTTAACCAGCCACGGCGCCAAAAGAACGTCAGCATTAAGCAAGCAAAGACCACCATGATGGTAATGATTCCCCAAAAACCACCCACCTGTTCGAGTGGCAAATCTTCATTATTCATTCCAAAGATGCCGGCAATAAGAGTCAACGGCAGCATAATCGCACCAATGATCGTCAATGTAGTCATGACTTCGGTCAGTTGTGCATTTGATTCAGCGAGTTGCATACTGATGTTACTGAGATACGAATCTCGGGCTGAAGTTGCACCAGAAGAATAGTTCTTAGCACGCTTTACAAGAGCAACAGAGAGTTGGTTTAAGTCAGAGAAATAGCGTTCAGCACCAGAGCCAATTAACCGCTCGTTGGGTTTGAGTAATCGCACAGTTACCGTATTCAAGGATTCAATTGATTTGCTTGATTCGCGAAGATGCCGTTTCAAATCGTGTATACTTTCAAGGACATTGTCGTACTTTTTACTTGGATCAAACACTTGGAATTCCAGGAGGTCTAATTGCCGTGAATAGGAGTTCAAAATCGGCGTCCAATCGTCAGCAATCGCATCGAGCAACTCATAAAGCAAGAAATCAATACCCAATGCCAAATCTTCTTCATCAGCCTTCTTAAATCGGAAACGGAATTTCTTCAATGCAGGAATGCTGTAGTGCCGAACCGTAATAATCAAATTCTCTTTGATGAAGATTGCAACAGGTTCAGTATCCAATTGATTGTCTGCATCACGGGCATTGATGACGATAAATCGGTGGTTTTTGAACTTCTGAGCAGTTGTATCCGCAGGCCCGAATACGTCTTCAACAGCCAATTCGTCAAAGTCCATTCTTTCGAGTAAAAATTGACGAACTTCATCATCTGGGCGAAGAATATCGAGCCATGCTAAACCTTCGTCTTGAATGGTCTTCTGTACGCTGTTTAATTGGTATTTATCACGTTCTATCAAGCCGGACTTCGCAGTTTGTAAACGTAATTCGGCCATGACTGCCCGTGCCGCTCATCTTTGTTGATGTTTTCATTCTTCTTCCGAGGTAGAAGGCCGGTTTGCACGGTTCAACTTCCTTTGCCGTATCTCGAATTTTTGCCGCTGTTCGACTTCTTCCAATTTGTGATTTACCTTCCAAGATAGGAATCGTATGACAATCAAGATTGCGATAATATCAACGAAAAAAATAATCCAATCGCTGGTTTGCCAATTGAACATCATGCGTCCCCATCCTACAACGGTGGTCGAATATCGACATCAACATCTCCATGAGGCACGCCGATACAAGCAAGACGTGCACATTCGCCGACTAAGTAATCATCAAGTCCAGGTGGTAGGATTTCAGGTAACGGGATTTCACCATAGAGGAGGGTGACCATGCACGTACCACAGGTGCCAGAAGTACAATTTGTTGGAATTGTAACATCAGCATCTTCAGCATGCTCTACCAGTGTATTTCCAGGAACATACGGCGCTTGTCCAAGGAGGTTTGCTCCTTTTAAGAATCGTACAACCTTGCGGACAGATTCGGTTTTTGGGATTTCTTCGGCAGTTACCGCATGGGCGGACATGGTACCACCTCAGCGCATATCCTTGTGGCGCGTCCAGCGGCCGGTTTGTTTGTTGAAGTATAATCCAGCCTTCTTCATCCACTTGTTGAATTTCGTTGCTCCAGCACCCGTTCGGAGAATGAAGTCTTCTCGGTCTTCTTGAGCTTGGATGTAATTCTTTGCAGCAAGTATCTGGTCAATCCAGTCGTTAATGTCGGTGAGTCCACCAGTGAGTCCACCTTCTTCGACGGCCTTTACCATCTCATCAGCAGTTGCGCCAGTGGCTTCCAAATCCTTGCGGATCAATTCATTGACACTTGAGAAGTCCATCGAAGCCGGCTTTGGAGGCACAGGGTTACGAGGTCGCTTATCTTCCTCAATCATGATTCGTGTACCGTTGGATAGGCGCTCTTCAACGAGGTCGGAAAGCACAGGAGTGAAACTGTTTTCACATTCCCAGCAGATAAAAGCCCAATCTTGAGGGCGGTCTTTGTCTCGTGATTGACGCGGGTCCAACTCATCGCCACATGTAGGGCATGCATGGAAAATGAGGGCAGGGACGTGGTTACGGCGGAAATCAACGATGTCTTGAGGAGTTCCTTCAAGATCCAACATTTCGTGGTCACGTGCTGCTTCAAGGCCACGGGTTTCCAGTTGGTCTCGAATCTTCACTTTCTGGTCGTCTTTGCCTTCATCATGAAGGTTGTTTTCGAGTTTGACAATCAATTCAACCGTTTTACCAAGTCGATTCATGATGAGTTTCTTTGCACGGAATGACTCAACTTTAGCAATCTTTAGTCGTTCTTTTTGTTCTGCAAGTTCAGTCAGAACATCCTTTTGCTTGCGTTGGAATTTTATTTCTTCAATTTTGGACTCTTGCTTCTTTTCAGGTGCAAGAATCTTTGAGAGATAACGTTCTTTTCCGTGACTTTGTGGTCCGGCGGAGATAATAGAAATAACACCATCAGCAATATCTGCTTTCAAGCCATAGTTTTCAATCAGCATGTCTTTGTCGATTTTCTTCAAATCGCCAATTTTTAGCCCTGAATCGGCTAACTGCTGGGCAGTTGTTTCGTCGATACCACGACGTAATAAAGCAAGATATGTGTCCTTCTTGGCCATAGCATCCCCTCCGACGAGTCTATGCGAGGAGACCCTCCTAAGAAAAGGCTCTCCCCACTCGGTGTAGGATAATATCTACATTTGACCCCTTATGAACTTATGATTCGAAAGCGAAATCACTGAAGGAGGTGCACAGTTCAACCCAGTCATCAAGTTCGAGTTCATCGGGGCGAAGGTCCATTCGGTCATCTTCAAGATGTGCGGCAAAAGCTTGTTTCCACCGTCCAGCATGCCACCCCTTTACTCGACCTAAACGCCGCGGCACATTCTTCAGTGTCGAGCGTAATTTTTTCCTGCGTTGATCAAAGGCAAGGTGAATCATTTGGCGAACCAATCGGGCATCACAAGCCCATTCTTCATCATGTGGCTCCATGGAGATATAGCACGAATTGACCTTTGGCATTGGGCTGAAATTATGCGGTGCAATTTTTTCTTCAATTTCACTGTCCCAGTCCAATGCAACCGTCATGCCAAGTGAACCAACATCACTTTCATATTCCATTACCAAGCGTTCAGCAAACTCTTCCTGTACCAATAACACGACCTTTTCCAAGACACTGGTTCTTGGATTGCGGAGGTACCGAGTAAGTTCGTCAACCAGTGGAGACGAGATTTGATAGGGTATATTGGCGACAACTTTCGTGATAGAATCAGGCCATTTTACCTTTAATGCGTCTCCTTCGATTAATGTGAATTGCTCAGTCTGTTGTTCCGGGCCAAAGGCTTCATTCAAGTGAATCACTGCAACACTATCGATTTCAATTGCAGTTACTTTGCAACCTGTTGACAATAATGCTTCAGTAAGTACTCCAGGACCTGGGCCAATTTCTAAAACATGATCTTCGGAGGTAACGCCGCCCAATTCTATTGCCCGAGCAATGAGTTCATCATTCACTAAGAAATGCTGGCCTAATGATTTGTCGAAAGGCAACTTATCGCGTAGGCTATCAATCAACCAACGGGCGCCCCTCATGCCTTCACCGGCAAGAGCAGGTCAAGCAATCGTGGTTGGATATTTCGGTCATCCAGCTCAGATAAGAATCGCTTTGCTAGTAATTCACCAGCATCGATATTGCACGCTTCATTGAGTCCAGCAAGAGATTCAAACCCGCTTGAACCACGGGCTTCTACCATTTGCATGGCCTTTTTGTTTCCAACACCCTGGAGCAGTTCGAAGGCATGTTGCTTGAGCGACATGTTTCCAGCCACGTTAAAGAAAGCAGCAATGAAATGCTTTTCATTTTCTTCGATAAAGATTTGGACAACCAAGGGAAGATCAGCTCGAATGTGGTTTGCTAAACGGCCAAGATTGGTCATTCCGAGTACCTGTGCGATGTGTGCTCGCTTGGATGAATCGTCTCCGATGTAAACGCGTGCAGTTACCAACAATTGGTCGATACCTGCCTTTGGTTTCAAGCGGCACAGCAATAATTTTGATTCACTGACTGCGACAACAACATTGTTGGTCAGGTCGTGGTCAATGACTCGAGCCCACTGTTCTTCCATCAATGGAGAATCTTGCTGTGGCCGAGGTGAGCGATTACCTTGGCGAGCACCTTGCTTGTTAGAATTGCCTCGGCGGTTGTCATTGTTTCGACGTGGCGATGCGCTTGGGGGTGGTGACCTTTTCTGCACAGGAGCACTTTCACGTCGTCCTTCAGCAGGTCTGGACCAGCCAGTCGATTCATTCGAAGATGTAGATTTTTTCTTACCAGAACCAATCTTAATGTTACGGTCACGTTGAGCACCGGTCATATCAAATCACCTCAGGGGGGGGAAGTCTCATTCGACGCCAACATGTTGACGAACGAGTTCTAGAATTGTTGTAACATCTTCATCACTTACATTCGTGATTCTTTTTGAAGCGAAAACAGCCTTGACATCGTTTGGATAGAATGGCATCAATTCAGCCAACTTTGCAGCCAAATCATGGTGACTAGAAAGACATTCAACTTCACTGAGAGCGTCTTTCATTTCTTGGAACACTTTAGGATCGGTCTTGTATCCATTACGAGCATCACTTGCAGCCCATTCAGCGTGTTGAAGAGCAGCCTTTTGCTCATAGGTGAGGTTCTTGCGGCGCTTTTCAGCATCCAACAACAAGGTTCGAACAGTAGCAAAGTCTACGAAACGCTCTTCTTCAGTCATAGTAATTCCTCATTCAAGTGGTCGAAGATGCTCAGGACGAGCAATGACCGTTTTTGCCATGTTACCGTCTTTGACAGCAACAACCCAAGCCACACCTTGTCGCTTTTCGATGAATCCAGTTCGTCCGTTGAAACGGCGGTGAGGCATACCCATTTGCTGTCCACCGTCTAAAACGATAGCAACACGGTCGCCTTCTTGATATTCATGCATGACGCGGCTGATGTTAATTCGGCTGCGTTCATTCTTACGGCGACGTAGAATACTTCGTGTTCCGACTCGCAGTCCCTTGGATCGTTTCATGTTGGTCGCCTCCTCTTTGCCCGAGTGTGCAGAAACGCAACTTCCGAGCATTTTGGCGACCTACCCTTCCCATATAAGCACCGCGACGGAGTTTGGACCGGAAAAAATATCAAAAAAGCAAAGTGAAGAGGCCAAATCCAGCCTTAATCCGCATGAATGTCGCCAACATCGAGCCAAAGAACATCACATTTGGCTTGGATCAGTGAAGACAAACTTGGTTGTGTCCGACCTCCATCGCCATGGACAGTTTCTTTGACGTATGTCCCAGATTCACATCGAAGTGTAAACTCAATTTCACGGACTCCGTCTTCCATCGTATCGATGATTGGTTTCGAAGTTTCAAAGACCGTTCTTCGACGAATCAAATCAGCTCGTCGATGAGCGACACGTTCAGGGGTGCGTTGAGCCAATTTTACACCGGCGAGTTTAGCAATCGTTTCCAAAATCGAATCGTTCTCTGGTAAATCAAGATAGGTTGGTGCAGGAGGTCCAGAGGCAAGGATGCGTTCAATTAACACAGGTTTCGTTCCTGTTTTGACGAGTTTCAACTCTTCAGCCATCGCCACTAATTCCGGTTTCTTCATTGCCTTCAGTGTTGCTTCATCCGGCGCTTCAGGGACGTCGATAACGGTTGGAAGAGGTTTGGTGTGGTCGTTCTTTCTGTCACCTCGTCGCTTTCGTTTTGACGATTGCTTCTTTCCTTTTCCGCCACGTTCCTGGACATCAATATGTGTTAAGTCAACTGGAGCAGTTAGAACAGCCAATTCGGCTTCACTCAAAGGCATCAGGCGGAAACGAATGGTGTAGGATTTTTCTGCCGGCGTATCCTTGACGCGGACAACTTCACTTCGATTCGAATCCCGCAGTCCAGTAATGATGATGCTACCATCGGCCGCATCGTTGATTGTTTTCATCGCTTCAATCACATCGACAGAACGAGTCATTGGTTCTTTCATTTCGATAACAAAAGGCCGTCCTCGGCCCATACAACGAACATCGATATCTTCGCGACCCATGCCGTGAAAGGCGTGTTCTTTGGATTGAAATATTCCGAGCAAAGGATTGCCGATGAGGTCTTGAACACTCTTTTTGTATTGAAGTCCGGTTTGGTCACAGCGTTCACAGCCGCGTCCTTTGCACGCTCGGCATGGCCAGCGAGTTTGGGGGATTCCTCGTTCGAGTTTTATGTAGCGTCCGTAGAGATAATGTGCCCGAATATCGAGTTCAACCGTGAGTGTGAGCACATCGATGAGTGCTAATACCTGGGGCTTATCATTCACCAAGAGTACCCCTTCTAATCGCTTGTTTAGGTGTTGAGCAATGGCATTGACAAGTCCACTTTTGAGTGCATCAGAGCCACCGGCGCCGTGTCGTTTTCTCATCTCTTCCTCTTCTTCGATTTGATCTTTAGGAATTCGCGCACCGAGTTGTAGGCGTGAGAGTTCGTAAGGAGATATCGAGTCATAAATGATATCAGCAAGTAATTCGGATTCTTCATATAAATTTTCACAAAACGGGCACAGTGGTTCTTCTTCACGTGCACTTGCTAAGTGCGAGTCGCGTCCAAGAACTGCTGAACGAATTTCAATTCCAGATTCTTCGATGCTTTGTTCAAACCGCTTCTTCCCACCCAAGCGCCCGATGCAATGGTCGCATGTACCCATTCGGACCAGGTGCTTGTGACCTGCAGGAGATGGTGCTCGAGGAATCTCTTCCATGTGGGTGCCAAGTTGGTCGGGTGAATCCAATGAACCGTCTTCTTCAACCTCATCTTTTGGCTGTTCAACAGCACTGTTCTCGTCCCAAAGCGAATAATCAGTTTGTCCAAATCCAGCATTGGCATATTTCATCCAATCTTCTTCAGTTTCGTTTTCATCGGGGTTTTCATTCGACATCCAATCACCACTTTCTCGGGGCCAACCCCTAAGACTGCAGTTGCTCCGTATGCTCGCTCATTGATGAATACACCGGTGCTTGAAAAGCGCTTCCTCATCCTCAATATGTTGCGAAGAGCAGCCATAATGCGAACAATATAGCTGCAACAATGTACATCAATACAGCCCCAGTAACAGAAACAACTGAGGAGAATTTTGCCCCAACAGTCCGTTCCCATTTTCCATATTGGGCACTGTATGTGCCTAATAATACGAGGCCGATGGAGTTGCCATTACACACAAGGCAGCACAAGAAATCATCATCAATGAATCCTGAATCTATGAAAAAGAACCCGACCGTCGAGATGATAATCAAGAGCAATGAACTCCCAAGGAGTTCTTTGGGGGGTTTCTCGTCGACTGGAACAATGATCTTATTGTTGCCATACTGCTCTTCAGCGCCAGGGAAAGTGCTGAAAGTGCTCGTATCGTTTACATTGTCAGAGTTCGAAGATTGGATGATAATACTCTGGGGCGGAGACACTTTCGGAGCGTCTACTTTTTCATCCACAAGACTCGGTTGAGACCTTTGGTCTTAAACAATACTGAGTTTATTGCTAAAGGGTTTTATTCCACTGGGCGCAACATCATCGTCACAGACTTCTTTCCTTGATGAAAGACGCCGACTTCTGAGAATCTATGCCGTTCATGAAACCGAATTGACCCGGGGTTTGGAGGCGTGAGGTTGACTTCAGCCGTAACGGGGAACTGGAGGTTTACCCCATGTTCAATCACTTGCCCATACAGGAGTGAACCAATACCTCTGCCTCTATGTTCGAGGGCTACAGCAATACGATCGACGTACAGAAATTCTTGATATCGCTGGTTGAACCATGCATAGTTGAGGCTTGCATATCGTGTTCGAGGAGTGAGGCAGAGTACGAAACCAAGCATTTCGTCACCATCAAATACTCCAATTGGGAGTTCTGAAAGAGAAAAAAGGTCAGCCATTTCCCCAGGAGATATTTGTCCGGTCCCAGGTAGGCCTTGTTCGTTGATTTGCCAGGCTGCAGTCACATCTTTCGACTCGAGCCGGCGAATGTCCATTACGCGACCTCTTTGGGCGGAGGTTTTGAAATGAGCCCTAATGCTGCGGTTGTTAAGACAAGGCTTGCAACCAGTGAGAA
Organism: uncultured Candidatus Poseidoniales archaeon; assembly: GCA_905182715.1. Lineage (GTDB taxonomy): Archaea > Thermoplasmatota > Poseidoniia > Poseidoniales > Poseidoniaceae > MGIIa-L1. Next base: position 26,714 of record CAJJCP010000020.1, on the reverse strand, counting down.
CGCAATCATAGCCGCCGAGAAGATTCCAAAGTTGGTGAATAAGCCCATTGGAGAGAGTGCGATGACGCTAAATCCAGCAATGTCAGAAGCAGCACTTCCGATGAGAGCCAATCCGCAGGCGCCACCGATTCCAATCAAAGCTTCCTCGTGAGTTTCGCCCGACTCCCGACCTTCCCTATACCTCTCAGTAACGTGGATACAGTAATCGATACCGACACCTAACGAAATGGTTGCAATGGTGACGGTAACAATGTTGAGCGACGAGCCAGCCATATACATCAGGCCATACAGCCAAACCACAACCAAGAGAATAGGGACCAAGGTAACAGTAGCTTGCTTGAAGGAACGGAAGCCAAGAGAGAGTGTGATGAAGACAAACAGAGATCCGAGTCCTAGTGAAGATTGCATTTCACCTTGCATTGTCGTTGAGGCTACGTAGCGGGTCACTGGGCGACCGGTTGGCATCACCCAAGTCAGGGGTTTATCGTCACTTTCCTTACCTTCATCATACTGGTCACCGGTTGAGAGATTGGTAAATGGAGTGAGGTCTCGCCATACCTCTTTCATTCCTTTCGCCATCCCGGGGAAATCTTCAGGGGCGGTCATTCCAAATCGAATGAGCATTCGGTCGTACTCAGCAGGTTCACCGGTGACATCGAGCCAAGGTTGACTCGGGTCCAGTTCGACCTCTGGTGAAATGTAAAGCCCAACAATGCTTGGAGGGATGTCTGGAATCGGACCAATTCCAGGCACGCCGTTGAGTGAAAGGAATCCGAAAAAGAAGGCAAGACAATCTCGGTCGGTGAGGTCCATTAAAGGACCATTGCCAGCCGTTGAACAGTTCATGCCATGGCCAGTTTCATTGACAATCCAACCAGCCTCTTCGAATGGAGTAGGGTCCAGAACCATTGAACCTTGGGCAGCAAGAACCATTTCATCCAGAGCCAAAATATCGATTGTCCCATCGGGTTGGCGAGTGATTTTATCAGGAACACCTTCGGGGAGTTCATCCATGTTTTGACGGAATATATCGATGGCCGCAAACACTTCAGGGTCGAGCACATCTCCTTCGATTAACAGATTTGCAGGTTCTCCTTCATTGGCAAACCGTTGAGATATTTCAGAGACTCCAATGGCAAAATCAGAACGTTCATCCAAGAAGTCTTCGATCGCAAAGTCACCTTCTAATTGAGCCATACCCCATGCAGCGGGGATGGTGAGCAAGAAAGCCACGCCAGCAATGAGCACTGATTTACGGAAAGTCCCCGAATTCAAGGCAACCGATTCGAGCCATTCTTTCGGAACGAGGTGAGTTATATTTTTTCTTTCTTCAATGCTCTTATTACGCTTTACAAGCCATTCATCAACTGATAAACGAATCAATGGAACCCATAAACCGGTGAGCATAAACGCAGCCAGAATACCTAATCCCGCTTCAATTCCAAACGAGCGAAGTACTGCAATATCGCTGAAGATATTCGCTGCAAATGCAGCCATAGTTGTCAGTGTTGTGAGAAGGATGGCCCGTCCAACACGTTGTAATGTGATTTCAGCGGCAATTCGAGGTTCACGACCGTTGATACGTTCCTCTTTGTAACGATGCAGCGCGTGAAGGGAGTCATCAATTCCAAGCGCGAGAACAAGAATCGGAAGAAGATTTGAGAATTGAGAACGAGAGATGAGTGAAAACCCAAACAGAGAGGTGAGGCTTGAGAAATGCCCAATCATTCCCTGCATCCATATCAAGGCGGTTCCAAGAGCAAACATGACGATGAGAACATCAGAAACTCTGCGCAAACTCACATAGAGCAGTCCGATAATGGCGATTCCCATCAACAAGACCAATCCAGAGCTCGCTTGCAACTCACGATTGACTTCAACATTGACGCCTTGTCCAAGCAGTAAGGTGATGGTGGTTCGATCGTTTGAACGAAGATGCCCTTCCAAATCCATGTAGGACCATTCTGTGGAACAGCCCGTCCCTTCTTTCTTCATTTCAAGACAGTATTCTTCTGTGTACTGAGGTGGATGGAGTACAAGCGAGCCATCGGCAATTCGATATCCGCCTATTTTGACACCATCCTCTGAGAAGTCGATACTCCTTTCTTGCAAAGCATCTTTCCAAATCATTTCCCAACCCATATCTTCGAGAACGCCTCGGTCAAATTGAACAAGTAACCAGGTCGAGGAAGCGGACCAGCGTCCATTTGCATAGAAGGCATTCTCCCATGTCCCATCGCCGTTCAACGAGCCACCAACCGGTCCGGTTTGCAAGGCATTCATGTCAGCTACAAATCCGCGGTCAATCGAAAGCCAGCGAAGGAAGTTATTGTTCGAAGCATCAGCCATACGAGACGCAGCCATGTCGATGTGTTGTTGTGTGATGTTCTCATCATCGAATTCAAGACAGTCCAATACGCCACAGTCGGTCCAATTTGTCGGTGGTTCTGTGACCACACCTAGCGTGGTAAGGCCAGGTTGTGTGAGAATGGAAGTGCCGTTCATGAACCCACGGAAGTGGTCAGAAAGCGAAATGGCCCCAGGAGCTTGGTTACCAGTCACGTCGTTGACCAGTGGTATCATTGCTTTACCCATTGGATGGTCTTGCACCATATTCACTTTAGCATCGATCTCTCTGAGTAATGTGAGATTCATGATGCCTGCAGTTGGAGCATAGATTCCTTCCCAAGGCTCTCCAGCGTCAAGCATTTCAGTTGCACTAGGCAGAGATGAATAATCCGGTGCACCGTCACTCATTCGAGCCACAGGTGTCCAATCTTCGAGTGCTGGAACTTTGGCGGGATCACGTGCTGAAACCAAAAAACCAAGAATAATTTCGGAATTTGCAAACTCATCATCGATAATCGCTTGTGCTTCAAGTTCAGGTGAATCCATTTCATAGGATTCCATGTCAATGGGTTGGAGTGCGGTTAAGACACCTGGAATCATCAAGATAGTAAGAAGAAAAACGGCAACGTGTACCTTTTTCCGATGAGGGATGAGCCACCGAGCAAAATCTGCAAAGGTGACCTTCATGATTGCTGGTCCCAACTCCTCCTTTTCAACTCATGTTTTCCTTTTCTCCCATTTTCACATCATCGTTGCCTTCAAACACCGGCTTGTATTGGAAGTTCTATGGCGATTATGCTCATCTTGAATCAACAGCCCTACGACGGAACGGATGTGACGTGGAATGCATTGCGATTGGCTCGGCAACTGAATGAGTGACGGAGCAGAAGTCCGAATCTTTTTGATGAACGATAGCGTGGACTTAGCGCGTGATGGAATCGAACCTCCTGAAGGTATTGAGGACATGGTGGCGATGACCAAGGAACTGATTGCCAAAGGCGTTCCAGTCAAGGTCTGTGGGACCTGTCAGAGCCGTTGCGGCGTACTCAAGGGCCAGCCATACTACGAAGGCGCGCAATTCTCGACCATGGCTGAATGTTCAGCATGGGTGCAAGACAGTGAAAAAGTTCTCACCTTTTGATTAGAGATTTAATTCGGAAGCAAGCGCATCAGCGAGATAGTGATACTCATCGACGTGGTTGTACAACTGGGCAGAGATGCGGATGTAGCGGCCTTTGGGTGATTCCCACGACCAGACAGGAACTTGGATGCCATACTTGTCTTGCAAGACCTTGTGTAACGGGTCAGGCTCATGCAATGGAATGCCGCCACTTGCCTCCATCAGGGAGCGCTAAGGTGGCAATACACGCAATCATATCTTCTGGGCACGGCACTTCAATGCCAAGTCGCTCACAGAGGATTCTACGGCCTTCAATGACCAAATCGTGATTCTGTTTCATAATGGCTGGCCAGCCTCCCTCAACCATATTGGCCATGTACTCAATGGTTGCTGGAATCGAACAAGCTGCAGAAATATCTCTGGTTCCGGTCCAATCAAATTCGTGCCGGAAGCGCGTAGTATCGCCTAACGGAAACGACATACCGTGACTGATGGTAAGTGGATGGATGAGGTGTTGCAGATCTTTGCGAACATGGAGGAATGCAGAACCCTTTGGAGCACACAGCCATTTGTGGCAATTACTGGTTGTGTACGATGCGCCTAATTCATCGAGAGAGAGCGGGACCATCCCGATGCCATGTGCAGCATCGAGCATCACGGCGACCCCCTTTGATTCGAGTTGGTGCACCAATTCTTCAAACGGCATCACAAGACCTGTTGGACTTGTGACGGTATCGATCATGGCCAAAACGGTACGGTCACTGACACCGGCCATGATGGCTTCAAGCGCCACTTGAGGCCCTTCTATTGGGAATGGAATCTCGACTGTGACGACTTTCGCACCCCAGCGTTCGCAACGAAGTCAACCGTGTTTCGACAAGCCTGATAGGCATGGTCAGGGACCAGAATTTCATCACCTTCATTGAAGACGAGGGAACGTAAAATTGTGTTCACGCCGGTTGTTGCATTTTCAATTATTGCCAAGTCTTCGGCATCGCAATGCAGCATTTCGGCGAGTGCTTTGCGAGAGTTCTCCATGAAGTCCCATGGCCAAATCTTCGTAAAACCGTACAGGTTCTTCTTCAAGCAGATCTTGCCACTTGCGTTGTTCTTCTCGTATTGCAAATGGTGTAGCACCGAATGAGCCGTGGTTGAGAAAGACACATTGTGAATCAAGGCCCCAGTGTTTAGCAAGAGGACTCCGAACTGGATGGTTCATGCACAGCGGTTGAGTCTGCATATCGAATGGATACGCGTTCAATTTCAGTATATTGAGGATTATTTTCGTATCCATACACTCCTTCGCCATCTGTAGTGAGCCATATATAATCTGGAGAAATGGTTCCACCAGTAAGAAGTGGCATTGAAATCATCTTGAGGTTTTGATGTGAATTTGTTCGAGCTTCTATAATCGAAACACCGTTTCCACCAAACACCAGAAGATGGTCTCCATCACTGACCATTTCTTACCTGATTCATCGATTTTATCAGTTCTACCTGTAAAAAATCCCTTTCTTTTCCAATATATTTCTTCGAGCATTGTTCAAGTACACATTTTTGGAAAGTGTAGTAATGAACTCCTTTTTTGATGTCCGATGGTAACGAAGAGAACCATTTGGGATTCGCGCTGGCCTCTGAAAAGAAATGGTTGCTGAGGGTTGACCATCCTGTGGCTGTTTTGGTATTCCTCGTTAAGGTGGTGAAATTTTGTAAAATCATCGAGAGGAAATAACGTGGTTCAGTCATTTTATTTACAACAAGCTTTAGTGATTCAATCAGTTGTTCTTTCTTATTTTCATCATCGAACTTATCCGCCAAGCGTTTGAGTTCAGGCGAGTGCCAATCGCTCTGCGTTTCACCAAAATTCCCGGGTATGTGTGAACTCAAATGTTCAGATTTAGTCAAGATTTTTCTTGGGTTTTGCTGTAGTTTAGTAATACCTTCCAACCAATTCCCTCTGATTTCGTTTAACGACGAATATAACATCACTAAACTTTGTAAATTGAACTCTCCATACTTAAAGCAAGATATATCCATACTGTTAATACGCCAACCTTTGTTAACGTTTACACTTTCTTTAACAGTCATTTTTCGCCAATCACTATTAGAAATGTTTCCGAGGATATGATCTTTTCTTAATTTCTTGACTACTTCAGTATTGAGTCCCTTTAATGCATGTATTCTATCAAAGTGATAACAATCCAGTTTTATGTTCTGCATTTCGCTTAATACCTCTTCTTTGAAATCATATTTGCTATAATCGTCTTTAAACGAACCGAGTAACCTGCTGATTCCTAAGTCTCCTCCAAATGCTTCAAGCCAAGTGAATGCTGGATCTTCTTCTATTGTTCTTTGAAACATTATATCGCCAACATTAGATTTGAATTTTGGAATATTGAGTATTTTGAACACCATCTCTTTTGTGAATATATTTTCATTTGATTTTAGTTTTCCCAATTTTAAATCTGCAAGTTCCTTTTTTAGAATCTCGAAATTTGCAATCATGGCCTTTTTTCGCTGCATTCGGTGTATAGTGATACTCTATCTCCTTATTGTGAAAGTTCTCATATATATTTCGGTAAAATGTGAAAACTATTTTCTGTATTTGGGAGAGGCCCATTGAATCGATAATTATTTCTTTGAGAGGGGCATATTTTCGCACTCCCGGTGATTTAGAGTTACTCTCCTGTGATGTTAAGTTGGAAAATACATCTGCGAAACTCCTCGGAAAACCTCTCGCATCAAACAGGTTCTTTGAAGTCGTACCTGTGGTCAAATCGTTTTTAAATATTTGATTCGAAAAGTATGTTTCAACCGTAAATTCACCCTTTTCAGATACCTCTTTTGATACGAGTTTGGAGATGAGGTCGAGAACGTATTTTGCCAGGAAATTGTCACTGTCCAACTTATTCCCAACGATTAATCTTTTTTGAGAATGCTCAAATTCCAGAATATTGACCAACTTGTACATAGTGAGTTGACTTTGAAGAATAAAGGGCGCTTCAAAGGTTTTGGCGTGATCTATTTTATGAAAGAGATCGAGAGGATTCCTTGAAACTACATCGTGAAACAGAGAAGGATTCGACAACAACACTTTCGCTATTACCTCATACGACTTCCGCTTCAAGGCGAGTGGTTTATTGTCTCCCAACCCATCAAACTTCAAGTATCCCTGGAGTATAGTTTTTATGTCGCCATTCAACTCCTTGACAGCATCCTCTTCACCAGACTCGGCTTTCTTATCTTGCAAAGAGTCAATGGTGAATTCGAGAACATTCATGCTGAGCTTATGAAAGAATTTGAGGAAGGATTTGTTAGAATTTGGCAATGCCTTGGATTCTCTAATCATCTGCTTCAAAAATTCTCTTCTCTCTTTATGATTAAACCCTGTTTTCTCCTTCGAATCATAATCCATAATCGGCTCTTCAAGAAGTTCAATTCCTTTTTTCCAGAAACGAGAACGCCCTTCGGAATTTACTGAGAACTCCTTTGCCGACTGCTTTTCCTTCTTTCTTTCTTTATCAATTAAGAGGTCAAATGACGAGAAATCCGGGTTCATCACTCTTAATTCTGCATCATCATCCGATAGTAGTAAACTAACCGTAAAATCCTGTAAATTAAGTTTTTCGAATGTTAAAATCCATTCCTTCACACCATCTTCTTTATCAGATAAGTTCTCTAAGAATATGTCTTGAAGAAACCATTGAATTGTTCTCTGAGCCGGTGAAATATCTTCTAGATTTTCTAAGAAATAGTATTCACTATTAATGAACCATATGTCCACTGGTGAATGCTGCTATAATGTATCATAGACACCAAATGGAATCTTTAAATATTCATTCTTTGATATATGAACTTCTTTTTGTTTATCTTTAATCCAAGTTTGAATTGAGTTTCCTTCACCCCAATGTTCGTGAATCATGGTGAGCAGATACTTTACCTGGCTTTTTGTTAGATTTCTGCTTGCCAACCTTCCAATTAAAACAAATGGAAGAGTGTAATTTTTTATTTCAGACTGGTTGAATTTTTCCTCTGCCCCCAACTGCTGTGTGAGAGCGTTTACAATGTGTCTTGCTTGCATCGAGATCTGCTTCATATTGCCTTGTTGATTTGCAGAGTCAATCATTGTACAGAGCCGGTAAATAAGCGAATCTGCTGACTTTAATTTGATAGTTTTTGGACCTGATTCTTGTTTTTGAGAGTCCATTCTTGTGTCAAGGTCATCGGTCCAAGCGGAAAAATTAATTTCCATCTTTTCCTTCTGAGGGAATGATTCAGGAGTTTTGAAATCCAAAATTTTATGTTCTTTAGAGAGTGATTCATCGTCTAGATTTAGAACTACTAACAAATTCTCTGCACGAGAAATAATGATGTTTGCAAAGCGTTTTCGTTGTTTTGCAATGTGTTTGATAATTTCTTTGCGGTTAATGTTTGAGTCTGATTTTTGCATATAGTCTTCTATTTCACTCAGTGTATTCATTGATGAAGGCAGATGGCTGTTTATTTTTTCGAGATTCATTGACCATGGAGAAATTGGTAATACCATCGGATACTCTAATCCTTTGACATCGGAAGTAGTGTAAAGCGGGAGATCAATCCCTTCTTTTGCCAGTTCTACATAAAAGTAATCACGAAGAATTTCATCTGGAAACACCACTGCCGCATCTTGTGTAGAACCCGAAATATCTTTACAGAGTTGTATCAAACTTGTGGGATCAATTTTCCGTTGATAAACTCCATACATCTGTCCAGTCTTATCAAGAACTTCCCCTTTGTTTTTTGCTTTTTTGCCAGCTTTAACGGCACCTGCTCCTGTCGTAGGTTCAGAATCAGGCCGAACCAATTGTGAAATACTTGTGTTCCATGAATCTGCAATAAAATCTACAATCGGTTCAACATTTCTTTCTACAACGAGTAAATTGTTTAAATCATCTGATGCAGCAGATTTCCACTTAGGCGCTAGTAACCTCTTAAGTTGCCATGATGACGGGTATATTTGAGACTTTTTATGGAAGAAAGCGTTGATTTTTTGGAAGGTATTTTTCCAGTCAAATGGAGAAAACAGAAGTGTTTGCTCATCATCGCCGCACATGAAAATACTTCCTAATTCACCTTTGTGCATTAGAAGTAGCAATGAGAGCATAGGGGACGTGAGATCTTGCACTTCATCAAGAACAAGAATATCAGATTTCATTGTTAGAATTCTTTCCTTATCCCTTCGAGAATCGGAGTTTTCAATTTCTAGAATTCGATTGGAAATAACTCCTGCGATTTCAGGAATAGATAGATATTTGGTGAATTCACTTTGACAGTATTTAGCAAACGCTTCCATATGATCTTTTTCATTTGTAGTAAACAAATCAGAACGCCCCCCTCTGTATGAGTCCGTCTCTTTTTTGACTCCATCAGGATCTATGAAATTCACTTGATATTCAAGCCATAGCGCAGGAATAGATTTTTTCCGGACCTCATTCAGTAAGCTATTATTCCGCTGTTTAATTCGGTTTTCATGAAATGCTTCTTCAAACTTTGAATACTCGAGTTTTTTCCATTTAATACCTATAATTTTGCACATATCTTGAAGATATGTTTCAATATCGACAGTTTGCCAATTCAATGGATTGATGCTTCCTTGATAATATTGCTTTATTCTTTTATTTTGTTGCTCGATTAAATTTCGATTCAATGTCATGAACATGGCTTTTACAGGATTTTTATCTCTCACGTCCTTTCGAATAAAATCATTTTTCCCTCCCTCTCCATCTTGAACCGGAATCCATTTTGCTCCTGCATTTTTGAAAGCCCTTTGGTCAGCCCAAATAAAAGAAATATGTGATTTCCCAACACCGGGTGGTCCATTGATGAGAAGTGGTTTTTCTGAAAATCTATTGTCATTTAATAGATTAGTTTTTTCTTCATTTAACCAATGAAACGAATCAACATCATAATCCGGTATTTCATCGTGTTTACGTGTTTGTGAATAGTAAGTTGCCATTTCAATGAGGTTCATCCATTCATCGGGGAGATTGGTTTCGTCCTGGAACATTGGTAAAGCTCTATTGAATACTGCAAAAGGATAAAGCCAATTTTTGGCTTCCAAAAGTCTTTCTTTCAAGTCTTCATCATCTTCCAGCACTTGTGAATCTTGTTGGTCAAAGAGCCTCAGCCATATTGAAGGAAAACCACGTAATGTATTTTGTGTATCTGCATCATTTATATTATCATTATTCGTCCCAATTTTATATACGCAGTATTCTGCAAATAATTGGTGCCCCATCTCATAAACATCGTTCGCACTTTTCTTTAAGATTCCAGTTCGAATTGCTAAAAATAGCAATTCATTTACGATATCTTTCACATGTGGCTCTTCGAAATCGGTTAAGTCGAATTGAACTTGAATTCGCCTACCGACATTGAACCGCGGAAGGGCTGCTTCATAAAATTCGATCTCTACAAAACCTTCCCAAATGGACTTAATATATTCTTGGCTATACCTTTTTTTGTCAAATCTACGTTCAACTTTTTCGCAGAGAGACGAGACGAGACACCGATAGAGAACATCGGTTGCAAATTCTCGATTAACTGCAGCCATAATCCATGGGATTGGACTTTGTTTCTTAGCCGGGTGAATATCTTCTTCAGCTATAACTTTGTTAAGCATCTTATTTAGTTCTTCAATTGTATTTTCATGAAGAAGTTTTTGAATCGCATACCCTGCTAAAATAGGAAATGACTGCTGTATGTGCCTCAAAAAATAGAGATTTTGTTCGGCTTTCTTTTCTTCTGCAACCCTTTCTACAAGCCCTTTACTCCGTAGTTCATCGGGACTTATGGGTTGTAGTTTTATTTCCTTTACTGAATTTGGATTCCTAATTTGTTTCTGTAATATACCCCATTCGACAGTGCGTGAACTCCAGATAATTGTCGGTTTCACAAATTCTTCAGCATCGAGTTCATCCATTATCGAATTCCAATACTGTGCAATACCCCCCTCTCCATCAGAACCGAACTGGTTCGAACCATAGGTGAGTAAATCTATCGTATCGACAAACAGAACTGGCTGTAAATCGTTAATGCTATGCCACTTAAGGAATTCAGAAATGGTTAGATCATTCCGAGCCCAATACTTCGATGAATGACTTTCCATTATGAGGTTCCACAATTCTTGTTTCGAATTTATTTTAGCGTGTGATATTGAAGTATTCTGAATTGAACAAAAGTGAATTATTTTTCGAGAATCTTCACTCCACTGTTTAATCAATTCTCCTGCTATCACATTGAGTTCAGTTGTTTTTCCTGCAGATGGGGCCCCAGTTAATATGAAATTCCTAGAGGTTCCGTCAGATGTATGGTTGAGAATCTTAGCTATAGTTTCAGCAAATGGGAAAATTTCTTTATCATTCGAGTCGCGATTACTCCGCTGCTTTTTTCTTTTCCTAATCCAGATTCCATCTAATTGTTCCACGACCTTGGAATCCATCGGTATTCGCTGAATTAAACTATGACTCAAGTGGTTTTTTTGGATTCCTTCGTGCGCTAATTTGCGCGCATCATCCCAATCTATTTCCACATTAATCACTCCACCATTCGAGAGGTTCTGTACTTGGGTCAATAGAAATTTCTTCCGATTCGTCATTTTCCCAATTACAATCGATTAGCGCGTCATTTAACTTCTTTATAATCTCGTAAGCCTTACTTGCAGGTATATACCTCTTATCTTTGATATCAATGTAAAGTCGTCTAAAATTAAGATCCATTCCGGGAATTTTATTCAATAAAAATAAATCGCCATGCGTCACCTTTTTGGTTTCAGCAAATAACTCACGAAGAGGTTCACATACGCCTTGGGAAAGTAAAAACAAACCGTATTTGGGCACTTCACTGAGCGCTCCATATCCGTATTTCTTTTCCCTCACTTCACTCTTCTTGAACTGTTCAAGAAAACCTTTCCAATCCTTTATGATTTGTTCGATATCTGCATCATCTTCGAGAATCATTCCAAGAATTTGTTTAATTTGCCTCGAACTTTTACTCCTTGCCTTAAACTCCCAAGACTTGCAGGTCTCCTTCCACCCGTTCAGTATTGCTCCCTCACGGGTTTGCCACTTGTCCACGTTTGGCAGTCATGGTTTGTATTCCACAAATGTTCTTTGAATCCAGCGAGGATAAATTGCTCCACATTTGTTTAATTCGACTTTCGACTGTTGTATTTTTGCTTTCAGATGTTAATTCATTTTCTGGGCCTTTATGGAGACTACCACGAATCTCCTCGTTCATGTTAATTACAGATGCAAAGATAATTGCGCGGAATTGACTTTCTTTTTCAAACAATGTGTTAATGTAAGTCATAGATCGGTGAACCAGCTCCGTAATTGCTTTTTGAATATCTGAGCAGCATGAATAATTTAATCTCTCATGACCTTCAGCCATGATGACTGAATTAATTTTTGAAATACTGCACTGAATTCTATTTTTACCTAGCGGTTCAGAATCCAGGTTTACAGGTTTTTTTTCTCGGCTAGGCGATGAAAAAATTTTCGAGACAAAGGTACTCGTGGATATGGCCACATGCTTCTTAGTGAATGGTTTTTCATGCGAGTTGATTCGTTTGAACACCTTTTCGAGACATGAATCAATCCATTCGACATATTCGCCGCCGATTTTGTGGGAGGCAACTAATGCTTCAATAATGCCAGCACGCTCAAAATGGAGTTTTGTATTCATTGGTTTCAAAGAAGTGGGGAGGATTATAACTTCGGTTTTTCCTTCTACTTTTTCCTTAAACTCTCTAAACATTTCAGGATTGCTAAAGGCCTGTTGTAACGAATTTGAGAAGAGGCCCAGCATTTCGAGAGGTCCATGCTTCACTCCAATTTTATCATTGAGTTCTCTAAGTTTTATATGATTTGATAAAAGTAAATCCTCAACATCATTAACATCGTTTATCTCTTCTTTATTGTCAAACACGAACAATCGTGAACCGGGGGTTAGATCGGCTAATCTCATTGTGATCGATCTCCATTGTTCACTGCTGACATCAGCGTCTTCGCTTAGAGTTCGCAACTCGATATCGTAATCTGATTCATCTGTATTCCATGAGGCCCGTTGGATTCTGTCTTGAACGAGGTCCTTAAACGAACTTTCATATGATTTTATTGGCTCATCTCCCTTTGCTATACTGAAATTCACATCTAGAAAAAGATATAATCTCCTACACAATTTAGTTTTGCTGGATAAACCATGAGGCGGTGATCGGATAATATTTTGCAGTGGACCTATCTCACCTTCAATCTCTCGAAAGTGACCTTTTTCTTCCAGTGTTTCTATGGTTTTTTGCTTTTGCATGTAAGGGGTCAAGTTTTCAATTTCATGAGGGGGTAAATTGTTTCTAGGGTCGAATATGTATTTTCGAGTATTTTCAACAATCCCCTCGTCCACAATCTCACTTCCATTTGTATTATTCATTGCGCGTTCTTTTCGATATGAGTTATTAGGGAATTGATGGTTTTGGCGATTCCGATTTTTTTCCCATGTTTTGAAAGTACATTTTCCCACAACGGCCCCGCCTCACTCGGGAATACCGTTCTTAGAAACTCATCCGCGGAACTGGTTTTTTGTCTCATGGTTGCATAGATGCAAACGAGTTCGATAATTCCTGCATGAGGCAGAGTCTGACCGCCAATTGCCATTGAATCAGCGATAAGGGGCTCCGAAATTAAAAATTCATAACAACTCAAATTCCCGTAAGGTGCTCTTTTCATTTTCCCAAGGAAATCCGTCGCATTTTGAATGAACCCTTGCATTTCTGAGCCATTCATTGGCGGGCATATTTTATCCAGTACGAGGGTATTGACGAGTGATTCGATGGTTGAGCGGTCAGGTTCATAATCACGTTCAATTTTCGTGAAAAGGTCTTGAAAGTGGCTCGGTAATCCAGCGGGGAATGAGGCTATAGCCCTTTCAAGAGCTCTTTTCCCCATTCCAAACCGTTTCCAGAACAGCCATAGTGGCTCTATGTGCCTCATTTCAGTAGTTTTGTGAAGGTAAATTGTGATGAGTAGGTTTTCTTTAATTGTGGCCTCTTTCTTGACGTCCAACGTATCCTTAATGAACGGCCATAGACAATCAAACCATTCATTGGGTGCATTCAGTTTTTCGAGATTTTCGTTATCATCTTCTTCCTGCCAAGTCGACATGAATTGTTCAAAAACATAGGGTGGATCCAATTCATACAAATAATCTCCCAAAGCAGCAGTTGCACTCGTTTTGACAAGATTTTTCTTCTCAGGGCTTGGTTGTGTGACTCGCGCAGGAGCGTCTATTTTTCATCGAAAATAGCAAGTTCTTCGGGGGTGAGTGGGGCGCGTTCGAGCTTAGGGGAATAGTCATCCTCTCGAATGACTGGAACTCCATAGGGCGAAATATTCTCTATGCCAGTATGGTATCCAACACATATTCCAAATTTTGCGAGAAGGTACATTTCGTCTGATTGAGATGACTGATGTTTAATAAAACCCCTCAAACGTAGTTCTGCCTCTCCATCGACTAGAGTAAAAACGGGGCCACAATGGGGGCAGACGAGATTTGCATCCTCGCCCTCGCGTTCGTGAAATTTACGCAAATCGTCAACAGTAAACTCAGTCATGCCATCCCCTCCTGCTTAAGAACGTCATACAACTGACTTGCAACAAGGTAGCCTTCATTGGTGAGGGCGAAACGCATTTTCGATGAGCCTTCATCAGAGACATGACGGCGTACAAGTTTTGATTGAATGAGCTCTTTCATCCGAGTTTGGCTGCCGGAAATAATACCTTTGCTGAGGTCATATGGGCATTTCAGATCCTTGCACAAAAGTAACGACCTCAGTCCATTCGACACCATCCAAATCATCTTCTTCGACATCATCAAACGGAAGATTCTTCAATTCTTTCTTAGATTTTACATTTTCAAGGAGCATGAGTGCAACAAGAATGTTGCCATACCCATCAGCGGGTTTCTTTTTCAAGACCTCAAGAGCACTCCGAGTTTGGAACAGAGAGTTTGTGAGCATAGCGGGGGTGCCGAGAACGTTCGACTTTCTCAAAAACAACTCCTTTTTCTCCTCTCGGTTTGAGGATAAAGTATGTTGAAGCGTTACTTGCGTTTGAAAAAGAAGACACAGTGGCTTTGATTTGATTCAGCGGACTGGTGATGTCAAAATTCCAGTTATGTCGCCCATATTCCTTTTCAAAATCAGCAAGAGCAGCGAAAAGGTTGTTTGAGAAGAGCAATTGAAACTCTTCATCGTAAACTGGATTGATGACGACGAGATGATTTTTCACATCAACAGAATCGTACTCACACCTTTGGCGTAATATTTCCTTTGCGGCTCGTAAATCTCCTAAAAGACCCGGTTCCGTGAAAAAATCACACGCATCATCAAGTGTCATCACATGATTCCCTTCAATCGAATCGTCTATTCTTTGGAGAACGACAAGCAATCCATCGTGAATGCCTGCGCCTGAAATTTGCGAAGTTAGCAGAGGGGTTTCCGCAGTTTGACCATTGCCAATCTGAATACTTGGAATTTGACGGGAAAACGAAATCAATAATTCTTTCAAATCTTCATCTTCAACCCCTCTCGCTTCTGTGAAGCTTTTAGAGCAGGAGTGCCAACCCTTTGGAGTTAATTTATACACTGTATTGCCGGATTGTGTCTCTTCTTTGAGCAAATATCCTTTTTTCAAAGGGAGTTGTGTTGCAGCATTTATTCCCGAAGCAACAGCTCCAGGTAACTGAGAAATATCATTCGCACTGAACCAGCCGTTTTTACCCGTAATGTTTTCATTAATTTCCTGTGCATGAAGGCTGACAAATGCCCCGAGGGTCGTGCTTGCAATCTCTGTATTTACTTCTGAAGTGCCGATATGAAAGAGTTCGACATCTGGTGCGTCGATTGAAATCGTTTTACATCCCCGGATTTCCGCGCTAAGCCACATCATGTGCTGAAGCAGACTTGCGCCACGACCAAGAACAAACAGCGACTCCTGCCCTTCGTCAAGTTTAGAAAGGATCTGCCGCAATAAGTTCCATGGTTGCTGCATCATCTCATGGATAACCATGTCAGTTGAGATTGGTTCAAGTTGCTCAGAGCGGAGAGTTGCTTTTGGGAATTTAGCTTCCAATTCTTCGCGAAGAGGAAGGCAAACTTGGTCTGTAGGTTGGAAAAGAACAATTTCTTCAATCTCGTGCTTTGATACTGCATCGATGAACTTCGTGAAAAAAACTCCCGTCGTGCATTTGCGAGTAAATTCTACGAGACATAATTGCATGCTAAGACCACCCTTCACTATGATATTTAGTCACTGCGCGCAACGGAATATTTGATTAAATCTAGCACAAATCAGATGATATCTCGGTCAAAAAATCTCACAAACCATGGGTCTCCGAGAAGTTGAATTTATTCTCGGTTCAAACGAGACCATTTCAACACGCGTTCTTGTGGATGAAAGTTCTACTGTACTTGAAGCCATGACTCGATCGGGGCTTCTACCCGCGCGATGGGAGTTTGCGATATGCAATGGATGCCCACGGAAATGCACTGAATCACCAAACAATAGGAGACTGCCCCTCATAAAGATCCGCATGGGGATGCTGAAACAGGTCGAATCGGTATGGGGTGAAGCAAACGGCTAACGAGACCCTTTGTGGGTTCTGAGCGCCTAAGCGGAGGGTACCAAACTACTCATTCCCGGGATTGAAGTCGGCGAATATGCGAATGTATTCGTCACTCAACGAAAACAGCAAGAATCGTTCTTTCGTACGCGTACCGCTTTCGCACGGGCAATAAGCCATATATGAGATGGCGACCTTGTGTTCGCCCGCGCGCCTCTCGAAGGTAACGACAGTCTCTCTCTTTGACTCCCAAGACTGGACAAGAATGACATCCGGGTGCCCTACCAATCATCCGACCCTTCGATCTTGATTCGAGGTTTTTGGGGATGCTGTGCAGTACGATACAAACTGTGGCTGGTAACAGGGGAGTCGCAGTTTTCCGCCCAGACCTCAGCCCAGTCCCAAATAAATTTCAAGCCACAGAGCAAGCCACAGAGCAAGCCACAGAGCAAGCCACAGAGCAGCAACAGCGCGAAAAATAACAAACTAGCCCAATGTAGCCTTGAAAACCCCTTCTACGCTTAAAGTCGGCCAGAGTATCTTCAAAGGAAGTGTGACGCCAGCCCAGCTGGAGTGGTGGCAACGTGCATCTCATTGCACGGGTAATCGCCTGCCAAAGAAGGGGCCAACATGGGATGGGAGTTCGGGTTCGCGACGCAGGTCGAAGAATTCACCAGCGTTGGTGAACCTCCCGCATTATCGTGATGGACAACATCTCTTCATTGCAAACTTCCAGAGAGCGGGAGAATCGGCTGAACTGTACAACATCCAGCATCCGAGAATCGCCTATTCGGATGCACTTTCGTCATCGTTCAACCAGGCCTTTCCACGGTGACTGTAAAAGGCCGGTGGGTCGTTGCTCCAATTTCGCTCGCAACACCTGCTGGCAAAGAAGCGTATCTTGATTATCGTCGAGGGTACGGCAAAAAGCCACTCCTTCATGTCAAATTTAATGAAAATCCGATTACGACTCGAAAGATTCAAACGATGAAGTGAGCACAAATGCAACGAGAGAAACATACGGGATTTATGATGGAAATGGGGACCTCCTCCGCATCGTCGGCTGGAGACGAACAAATTCCGGCCAGGGAATGCCGGGTGAATACAAAGTGCCTCTTCGAGTGTGCTCGGGTTCAAGTTTGTCCAAAGCAGTGTTTAACCGTTTCAAAATGACGATGTACCCTTCGCTGAACTTTAGCAGTAAACACAGTACAAAAAATACAATTGGCGCTTTTGTTGTAAACCTTCAAGGTGTTGTTTCGAGTCGTGATCAAAGCGTAGTGAACTACCAGCTTCTCATTGATTCCCGTTCCTTTGCAGAAACTCCACAGGTGTTTGTGCTATCGCCCAAGTGTGAAAATATTGAGCATGAAAATATCTTTCGAAAAGGGAGATACAGTATCTTGCCTGAAATGGAGATTTGTGGCCTTAGTACAGGGCCTGGTTTCAGCGAGAGTTTTATCGGCTGTCGAACAGAGAAAGAAAAGTTAGGTTTTCTATTGCATCATGTCGAAGATGTGTTGAAGAATCCGAATCCATTGGATGAAGCTCGTCTTAATCGGTGCTGAGGGTACGCCAAAAAGCCACTCTTCATGTCAAATTTAATAAAATCCGAACGACTTGATAGATTCAAAAGATGAGTGAGCAAAATGAACGAGAAAAAATATGGGATTTATGATGGACAATGGGGACTTCCTCCGCATGTCGGCTGGAGTTGAACAAATTAATGACTGCAAGCCAGGTGAATACAAAGTGCCTCTTCGAGTGTGCTCGGGTTCAAGTTTGTCCAAAGCAGTGTTTAACCGTTTCAAAATGACGATGTACCCTTCGCTGAACTTTAGCAGTAAACACAGTACAAAAAATACAATTGGCGCTTTTGTTGTAAACCTTCAAGGTGTTGTTTCGAGTCGTGATCAAAGCGTAGTGAACTACCAGCTTCTCATTGATTCCCGTTCCTTTGCAGAAACTCCACAGGTGTTTGTGCTATCGCCCAAGTGTGAAAATATTGAGCATGAAAATATCTTTCGAAAAGGGAGATACAGTATCTTGCCTGAAATGGAGATTTGTGCCTTTGTACAGGGCTGGTTTCAGCGAGAGTTTTATCGGCTGTCGAACAGAGAAAGAAAAGTTAGGTTTTCTATTGCATCATGTCGAAGATGTGTTGAAGAATCCGAATCCATTGGATGAAGCTCGTTAACGGTGATTGTGATGAATGATATATTTCTTCGACAACGAGGCCTCGTCAATCAGAACCGGCTCTCCGAACTGAAAATTCTTGTTTCAGGGAGCTCCGGAGGTGTCAGCGACCTTGTTGTTCTCCTTTCTCAATTGGGCATTGGCCAACAATCCGGATGTATTGGAATCGTAAAGCCGCAGCATCCACCGAACTCTGTGTTTTGGAAACTTGCTTATCCAGATGCAAAGTTGTGGAGTGATTGGGAGCGATTGAGTCCAATACATCGGAAGGTGTTTTCATCAACAACTGAAGTAGAAGGGGACAATTATGATTATCACCTCTGCTTAAATCCATCAGAACAAACTGAAAAAGTAAACCTCTATGGTTTCGCTCATGGTCCCCGGGCAATGATTTCTCGAGAATTCCTTGTTCAAAAAACGGTATCATCAGGGCACATTCTCACCCCTTCAATGCGGGTTACTGTTGCTGCTACAATGCTGCAACAACTGCTTCGCGATGTAGATTGTATGGCTCAAATGAAAATCAGCGATGCCTGGTTTACAGTCACCTGCCGAGTGGAATCAACGGATTTGGAAGAGGTTCGGAGCCACATCTTTGGCATCGATGGGACACTTGTTGACGTACAATTAACCAGTGACGGAAATGCGACCCTTGCTCGATACCGCCCATCCCAACAGCCGGATCAGAATGTTTTTGACTTTCTTTCACGAACCATGCAACCTTCTCAAACAGGCCTCTCAGTTTCAGAAGACATCGGACTTATTGCATGGCATGAACCAAACCATCCCCTCGATTCCTCGTGGGAACTTGTCGGGCATGAACTTGTGATTTTAGGCGCAGGTGGGCTCGGTAGTTGGAGTGCACCGCTTCTTTTCGAACAGATGAAGGAAGGAACGTTCCATATTGTAGACGGGGACCCCGAAATTGAACTTCACAATCTGAACCGGCAAGTGCTCTACAATGAACAACACCTCGGTTGTGTAAAAGCTTCAACAGCCTCCGAACGACTCCGAGAATTGAACCCGCTGAATCAAGTAAAGTCTTATTTTGAATATCTGAACCCGCACCATTTAATTTCGGAAAGTCTTACAGATGAAAATGATGATTTTGACGACTTAGGCCTTGAGCCTTCACCGTTAGGTGATGCATTGAAAAGCAGTCGAGTCTATCTTGCATGCCTTGACAATATGATCGCTCGAACAATATTGAATGAAGCGGCGATTAACAACGGTAGTCTCATGATTAATGGAGCCACTGAAGCGTATCATGGCGTGGTTGAAACTTTCGATCAAAACGGTTGCATGGTTTGTCGTTATGGGAGGGAAAGCGCACGTTCTACCGAAGTGATTTCTTGTACCGAAGAAGGAATTCGCCCCATCGCTTCAATCGTCACTTCAACAGCTTGGGTTGGAGCGATGATGGCTCTCATGGCGATTATCAACCTCCACCCAGATACGAATCTTCCAAATTTCCGAGCCACATGGTATGAAGGAGAACTGGAGAAGTCTTCACCGACTCAGCCCCCATGGTTTGATGAACCTTGTAAATATCATATTTAACAAAAAAACACTTACTCGACTAAATTATTAGATGGAATGATTACGATGACTGAATTTACCTGTATTGCCCCACTTGACCATGAGACCCACCGAGGTGGCGTTGGAAATGACGTGTATATGAATACACAAGCAGCTGATGAGAACGGTTTCCAAAGCCGCTCCCCTCTTCGAATTATTGGCGAGAAGAATTCGACAGTGGCATTCCTAAGACTCGATCCCAATATCCCATACGATTCTATCGGTATCGGTTCCACTACCCGAATCAATGTTCAAATTCAACTAGGAGAAAAGGTAGAACTTGCTCAAATTGATGCCCAAGCCTTTGTCAAAGTACGGCTCCAACCAACTGCTCGTCCACTTCAGCCAGAGGAGATCCCACATGTTCAAGCAGCCATCCGCGACATCTATCTTTCAAAAGATGACCATTTCACCGTCTCTGTACTCGGAGAACCACTCGAACTTCAAGTAACTCGATGCCGCCCTCAACACGGCTGGCTCACTCCAAACACGGAAATTGAAATCCTTGGGAAAAAGTCACGTCGTTCAATTATTGAGGTTCCCGCCGTATCTTTTGACGATATTGGTGGTCTTGATGAGACGATTGAAGCGATTAAGGAAATTGCAGTTGTACCTCTGATCCATCCTGAAATTTATGTCAAATCAGGTCAAGAACCACCGCGAGGAATTCTCCTTTATGGGCCTCCAGGAGTTGGAAAAACTCTCCTTGCACGCGCTCTTGCACGTGAGGCACAATGCAATTTCATTTGTATCAGCGGACCAGAAATTGTAAGCGCTCATTACGGCGCTTCCGAATCAGCACTCCGTGAAAAATTTGCGGAGGCAAAGCGACAAGCCCCATCGGTCATCTATATCGACGAAATCGATGCCATTGCGGGTGATCGGAAAAACAGCAGTGGGGAGTTGGAAAAGCGAATACTCACGGAACTCCTCATTCAAATGGATGGATTTGAAGATCGAGGCCAAGTTCTCGTTGTTGGTTCAACAAATTTACTCGAAACAATTGATCCTGCACTGCTTCGTGCCGGACGTTTTGACCGGCGCATTCACGTACCGTATCCAGATGTAAAAGGCCGAGAGCGTATTCTTGAAATCCATTCAAAAAACATGCCATTGGAAGAAGTTTCTCTTTCTGATTGGTCGAAGAAAACCGTTGGATGCACGGGAGCAGATATTGCGAATTTGTGCCGACATGCGAGTGGCGAAGGACTTCGCCGATCTTGGCGGCCAAGCCAAAGAGCCCGGTAAGGACACTGAAGATGAACTTGAAGATTTGCGTATTTGTACCGAAGATTTTGAAGAAGCATTTCTCAAATTTACTCCATGGGCGTCACAAGCACGACGTCCTGCAACAATGGGGCGAATCGAAATGGATTCTGTTATTGGCCACCAAGATGCCAAAAAGGAGTTAATCGATCATCTTGTACATCCAATTAACAATCCCGAAATCTATGATTCATTGGGCCTTTCTTGTTCAGGTGGAGTTCTACTTCACGGCCCACCTGGGACAGGGAAAACCATGTTGGGAAGGGCTGCTGCAAGTTTAGCCAATGTACAATTTATGGCAGTATCGGGCCCAGATTTCTTGTCAAAGTGGGTCGGAGAAAGTGAACGCGCTGTTCGTGAAATGTTTCAGCGGGCGGAAGAACTTGCACCAGTCGTTCTCTTTTTTGACGAATTCGATGCAATAGGGCGAAACCGCGATAGTTCAGAGGGAAGTCAACACTCAAGTTCTGTCGTTGCCCAACTCTTGACAATGATGGATGGATTGAAGCCTTCCGATGGCATCTACCTCATGGCCTCAACCAATAAAGCCGAATTAATTGACGATGCTTTTCTTCGTCCAGGGCGTTTTAATCAGAGCATTGAGGTTGGTGCCCTTACAAATGATCTCTTCTATGAATTTTTTCAGATGCAAATCGGTACTATTCCATCGACGATATCCAATCAAGAATGGATTGCTGCTTCAAACCGACTTAGGGATAAGGTCACTGGAGCCGAATTGAAAGGGTTCGTTGACCAAATCAAACACTGTTCAGCTCGACGATGCATTGAAGAAAAAACAGAAGTGTGTTTGAAAACTGAAGACTTGGAACACGGCCTCCAAGCGTCAAGGCATCTTTTTCGGACCGTTGCACCCGTTCATGTAAATGAAGAAAAACTCGAAGAATGGTCCGAAGAACAGGATGATGAAGACGATTGGGTGATACTATGAGCGATATATTTAGCCGTCAACGAGGTCTTGTTCATCAGGATATTTTAGAATCTCTTAAAGTAACGTTCGAGGATGCCGATTCAAGTCCTTCACTGTTTAAGGATGCAATGATACAAATTGCTCAACAACTCGGAATTCAATCGTTCCCATACTCCTCTGCAGATCCTGATTTTACAATTGCCTGGGTCAAGAAACCACTTGCTGGTGGATTTAAAAATGATGCTTCCAAGCTTTTTGTATCCTATGGCCAAGAAGGCGTATTTCTCGATGGAACACCTTGTCAGAAATCTGCACATCCGATGTTTGAACCTTCGCTGGCAACTATTTCTGCGTGCTTGATATGGAGCGAAATTTTCCGTCGAGCAAATTGTTACACTCCAGTAGATGTACCAAAGGTATCGGTTTCAGTGAATGTTCGTGTGAACGAACCTTCGATGAAAGGTAGTATCAATCATCTTGACTTTCAACTTGAAGGAATCGATTCTCACATTAACATCCGTCCAGTAAACGATGGAACCGGGCATAAGCGAGTATTGATGCGTTTGGATGATGAAACTCCTTTGGTGCAAGAACTTCTCAAGAAACTTCAGGTATCTGGGGGAGATGAAAATATACATCCCAAATTTCCAATCATGCGATTTACGCTCCCAGAACCAAAAACCCCCCCCTCAGGCCATCTAACCGTCGTTGGTGCGGGAGGTCTCGGTACGTGGGCACTTCATTCCATTGTCAATGGATTAAAAAATTCGGATTTTAACGACATACAACTTCTTGTTTTTGATAAAGACATGGAAGTTGAACGTCATAATCTCAATCGACAAGTTATTTTTTCTGAATCAGATATTGGAAGGCCGAAAATTGAAGCCGCTAAAGACTGGTTGAATCGAAACCTTCCAGATGCCAAAATTTCTATCGCTTATGAACTTCATGACGGCCTTCTCCAACCTCCGCAGCCCTCGCTCGAAACCAGTAGTAGCGAAGGATTCACTCTTGACGATTTACTTTCAGACTCTGAAGATATCATCCTTCGACAGTATAAAGTGTTGAAGGATGATGAAATCCGCACTCAACTCGAACAAACAGATGCAATACTTGGGTGCCTTGATGCTATGCGTCCTCGCGTTCTTGCAGATTTAATTGCTGCACGAAAAAACCAGCCATATGTCAATGGCGGAATCACGGGGTTATTCGCGCAGTATACAGAGTTTTCAACGACCAACCTTGTCGAATTCTACGGCCCTTCAGTCGCACGTGATCAGGTCGTATATTCATGTCAAGAAGATGGAGAAGTCCCCCTTTCCTCACTTGCGATTACCAACGCATTTGTTGGCTCACTCCAAGCTATTTCAGCCCTTCAACGCTTGACTGGTCAGAAGTATTCCAGTATTGGTTCAGTGAATTGGAATGCACGCTATAATGAAGTATACTGCAATCTTTCGGACGGAGAGTTGAATCGGAAAAGCGGAGTTCAACAACTTGAAAAAGCTCTTTGGTCGCCGAAACCCACCGATTCGGACGTTCAACTTGATTCCACATCGGAGGGTATTGAATGAGGCTCTGGATTGATGATGAAGTCGAATCTCAAGGAAAATGGATTTCCATAATAATTTGCAGATGCGGCCGGAAAGTTCCCGTGGACGTCAGTGCTTATCGTGCACGTTTTGTGTTCACTGGAGTTTCCTTGCCCCAGTGTGAATGTGGACATTACCTTCTTTCATATTCCCATCCACCTGCTTAGATTTTCTTAAATTTAACAAATTCTCTTCGTTCTTATCGATTGAGGAACTGCAGAAGCATTGTGAAGTGAAATTATGGACGAAGGAATAAATATTTTAGATCTTGTTAATGACTATCAAGGAAGTGGACCACTTCAGTCCTTTCCTGTCAAACCTCACATTCAAGTGAAAGATAAACCTCACATTCAAGTGGAAAAAAGGAAAAGATGTAGTATCTGTTTTTCATCTAACCATGATCATTGGTCTTGTGAGCACCATAAACGTGCTCAAATCCATTTGAGAGATTATAACCGCCAATCAGTTTCAAGAAACGATATTCTATTGCCCATAACAATAAGAAAAAGCATCATTTCTTTTTTATGGCGATGTAAGTCCATTGTACTCTTTTTGGGAGTAATCTATTTACTCTTTTTGGGAGTAAACTACATTCTTGGCCCTTCCCTTACAATGGATATAGTGATCTATGGTGGTACGTTGATAGTCTTTCATCTGGTTGTTTGTTTTTTGGAGGACTGGTTGTATGACTGGTCGGACGGCCCCTTAGTTCTTGCATCCTATCTCTTCACCGGATTAATCTTTTTTTGCGGATGGTTGTTGGAGCAGCTGCATTATTCGTCGTCGATAACTGAGGGTGTAGTTTGGATAATTTATGTTACTGTTTTTCCAATAATCGGTATATGCATTCTATTTTTAGCAATGGCGCTTTTATTTAAATTGATCGCGACTTTACTAGAATTTCTATCCGTATACCTCTTTTTCACCGCAGGAGTTATTTTGGTTTTTTGGTTTTTTGTTCCGTTTGAGGTTCTTGAGCAACTTTGGAAGTAAATTTAGTATTGAAAGTAGATAAAGAAATATAACAATCTTACTTGTTCATAACATATTATTAAATTTGTTAAATTTATATTCTCTTGGGAAGGATAAAAGATAGAGAGTGATACAATGTCGCGCACATCCCGTAGAATTAGAACGAAACAATGGATCAATCCTACTCTTAGAAATAAACGTAAAAAGAATAAAATCGCATGGAGAGCATTCTGTGAAGAGGAAAATCATGTTCAAACGACCAGGGGACTTACGAAACATACAGGAAAGGTGCATGTTTGATGATTTATGATAATCGAGTAATCCCTAACCCAATTCAAGTTGAGTGCAAAGAGGGAATAAAAATCATAGAATTTACTTTAACTGCACATCGACATGAAATTAAATCTGAATTTACTTCAGAAGTTGTTTCACAGAGTATTTTTCCGCATACCGTCGACGAGGTGATGAACCTCGAGAATCATATCTCTGTGGCGGATAAAGTGTTTCAATCACTGAAACCAATTACGTATTGCATTGTGTACCTTACTGGATTGACAATTTTAGTACAAGCATTATACATTTCTTGGAGAACTCGAATTCTCGTTCATCAGCATCAAAAATATGGAAAGCTGATTTTTGCACACCGTGATAGACAATCAGATTCATACAAACTGTTTTGTTCACAAACAGGAGAAAGCATCGACTCTGAATTATATTGAACCCTTACCAAATTTAACAGAAATAAGACACCTTGACAAAAGTATAGTTTGAAGACAAAACGGAGATGAAAAGATATGAGTAAAGATAAATCATTCGCACAGAGTATGAGAACGCAATTTGCTAACTCATACAGTAAAGACGGACCCACGGAAATCATTCCTGGGTTCGGGATCATGAACACCGCTTTGAAAGATAAGAAAGAGTGAGTATTATATTGAACCCTTACCAAATTTAACAGAAATAAGACACCTTGACAAAAGTATAGTTTGAAGACAAAACGGAGATGAAAAGATATGAGTAAAGAAATAACATTTGCACAGAGTATGAGAGAAGCATTTGCTAACTCATACAGTAAAGACGGACCCACGGAAATCATTCCTGGGTTCGGGATCATGAACACCGCTTTGAAAGATAAGAAAGAGTGAGTATTATATTGAACCCTTACCAAATTTAACAGAAATAAGACACCTTGACAAAAGTATAGTTTGAAGACAAAACGGAGATGAAAAATATGCAAAACAAAATGATACCACTGACTGTAGCCAATACCCTCGATCAATCCCAGAAACAACGGGTCGAAGTACCTCAAAATGCCATTCTGAAGCAAGCGGTTCAAGATCTAAAACTCGCACCGAAAGGTCAGTTCGACATCTATGATGCGACGGGTTCAGTGATCTCAGATAGTAACGCTGCCGGCCATCGTGATTCAACGATTTACGTCGGGGTTGCGAAAGTAGCTGGTGGAGCAGGTATTGAATTTGATGACGATTGGGACGAAGGAATCGATCTTGATGAGATACCTATGATTGCACATCTCACCGTCCGTACTCTTGATCAAGAATTGCATAAACTCATCCCTAAACCGGGAGAAACTATCATGCAAGTTGTTGATCGAGAAGGGCTTTTGCCAAGGGATGGAACAAAAATGGTATTACATGATAACAATCAAGAGAATGTATCAAATTCAATAGCAAAAGAAATGATTGGGCGCAGTTTCACGCTCGTCAGAGAAAGAGTTCGAGCCGGAGCAGGTGGAATTCCGCGTGAACGCATGAATGAGCTGAAAGTCGAATATCCATCAATTCGTCCGGTACGTATTCACACGAATGCAACTCACACAGACATGATATCGCTACAATTTCCTTCGAAGGGGAAAACCAGTAATGGGTTCTGGCAAATCGCTATCCATTGTCCGAATGCATCTACAGGGTTACCCCATGCCTATGTGTTAAATTCTGATCAAATAACACAACGTTCTCAAGTTTATATTTACAATGGTAATACACCGAGTATCTCTTATGGTCTCGGAAGCAGTAATACGCTTCCTGGAACAAATAAG
>CAJJCP010000019.1 GCA_905182715.1 uncultured Candidatus Poseidoniales archaeon | reverse complement strand
TTCAGTCTTTGATGAACTCATTATTTCCCCCTGTACGAATATCGAAATGGGCTCGGGTGCCCGGATTTATATCGAAGGACGACTCACGATTGAAGGGAACAATTACTTGCCCAGTTACGTTGACTTCCTCGACAGGTTCTGACCATGACGGAATACAATTCAACAGCAGTTCAAACAACCGTGGTTCAATCCTCAACAATCTTTCAATTGAAGATTCAATCTATGGAGTGACGATGTATGGTGCCAATCCAGTTATTCACAATCTCACGATCCTCAATCCTGACCGAGTTGGAATCGATATGTTTAGTTCTTCATCACCTCTCATTTACGACCTTGTCATCAATCAAGCAGGTCGTGTCCTTCCTTTCCAAGGCGATTGGCGTTACGGTCTTGGATTATCAATTGGTTCCGGCTCAACTCCGCTTGTCGACGGTGCGGTTTTTACCGACCACCTCACTCGAGCAATCAACATCTGGGGAGGTTCGGGTGGCGTTTTACGAAACCTTGTCATGAGTAATATCAGTGGCTCAAGTTGGGCAATTTCAGCCGGAGTCTGGGTTGAAGACAGTCAACCCTTATTGTTGAATTTGACCGTTGATCGTTCAGACCATGGCATTGTTGTACGACACATCGATGACAGCGGATATACGCGTGCGGTATTCAGGGATTGTACCGTGACAAATTCAATGTATAGAGGCGTATATGTCGATAAAGAAAATCATTCGAATTATACCAATTATGAAACCGCTGACTTCACGAATTTAACCGTTCGAGGCACCGGTGGAGAGGGTGCGAAAACCCCGAACATTGCTTTTGCAGCCATCGACGTCAATTCAACCGGCGCTTGGTTTGAGAACACTCTCGTAGATAATTCGACTTCAACTGGTGTTCGATTGTATTATGCAGATTCCTCCACAACATTTCGAAATCTAACGATTCGAGATTCCGGTGACCCAGGCCAAGGCCCACACAAAGCAGGTCTCGCCATTACATGGATTTTCACATCAGCTCCAGTCTTTGATGGACTTGAAATTTCAGGTTCTGTAGGTCATGGAATTCATTCGTACAAGGCAGAATGGCAAGGAAGCGACCTGTATCTGCACAACAATTCTGAAAATGGAATGTTTTTGGATTATTCATCCGTTCAGATTGAAGGTTCAGTCCTTGAAAATAACAGTCTTTCAGGACTTCACATGCTCGATAATATCGACACACAACTCACCAACTTCACCGTACAGTACAACGGCTTTGGCGGAACCACTGATGAAGAAAAAGCAGGTATGTTCTTTGATCGTTCAAAGACGGTAACGCACCCACAACTCGATGTCGAATGTTTCACCTGTACCGTAAGCAATTCTGCAGGTTCAGGAATCCTAATTCGAGATTCGGCCGATTTGTGGCTCAGCGATATTGTCTTGGCCGAGAACGACCCCAACCATGCTCCATTCGATGTCGATAATTCGGGACTCACACTCGGTCAACAAGGTGGTGTCATCAATGTCGATGGTCTTGATATTGATACTGAACGAAGCGGTGCATCAGGCACCCCTGCCGTAAAAATCAATCAAGCAGCAGCTCGAATTCATTCGCTTACTATGTCCGGTAACCATTCTGGAATTGAATGGGATGGACAAAACCATAACGACTATCCTTCTGAAATCAGCGACAGTAACTTTAGTGGCACAGGTTGTGTTACACTGACCAATCATCTCGATCTTTCAGGCTCAGGCAACACAGTTTCATCATCATGTAGCGGTACAATCCAACTCATCAACAGTCAAGTGAATTGGTCTGCACTTAGCGATTTGGCATTGACTTCAACGGTCTTACAACTCGATTCGAATTCGGATTTACACCTACACCAACCCGTCAATGTCGATTTGAATCAATCGTACCCAACCATTGCTTCTGGCGCAACTGTCGATGTTGCATATGACATCACCGTCTGGGTGGTGAACAACAATACCAATGGTATTCCTCAGGCAAATGTTGATGTTTCTTTCTCACAATTTGAACCGGTAATGCAAGATTTAACCAACACCTTGGGCTATCTTTCACTGCCAAATTTCATCGGACAACGATGGACAAATACTGGTTCTTCAAGTCACACAGTGGCAACCATTTCATGTGGGTATGACAGCGTTTCGAACTCAACAACCGTAACCATTGACCAAGACCGTTTTGTCAACTGTGTTCTCCCACTTGAAAACCAAGCACCGTTTTTGATGTGGGCGACACCTGTTGATCTCGGCGTGTTCATTTCGCAAGGGCCTGTAGAATTCAATGCCTCCGATTCTTGGGACCTTGATGATGATGAACTCACGTTCACATGGACCAGTGACCTCGATGGGGATATTGTGGCGTCATGTACCGGGCAGGGGGTGGGCAACGGGCAGGGGATTACTCAACAAGATATGACCAATGGGGTTCCATTCATAGTCAATACAAATTATCTGAATATGGGATGTCAATTATCCGATGGTATACATGTCATCACTTTGGAAGTCTGCGATGACGCTGGCCACTGTGTTTCTGAAAGCCGAACAATCGAACTTGTCAATCAAGCGCCTACAATTGTCTTCGATGTCACACCTGCAATGACGTCATGGTCCGAACTTATCATTCCCCGAACCCAACATGTTCGATTCAACCTTTCAGGAACTTTTGACCCTGAAGGCGATTCGCTGATTTGTTGGATTGAGCGTTCGTATCAAAATGATGGCGTAGGCCAACAAAGCGGTTGTCCTACAGAGGTTTGGATAAACCTTTCAATGGCTGAAACAGTTCCTTCAACTTTTAACTTGGAAATCTACGCCTATGATGGTATTAACACCCCTCCATCTGAGTATATTATTCCAGTAGAATTGTACAATGAAGTTCCAGAACCTGAGTTCACATTAACTCGTCTTGGAAATGCCAGTGAAGATGAAGTCACACTCGATGGTACTGCTACCATCGACCCAGAAGGTGACACCCTCGAAATCGAATACTGGTCGAGCCTTGACGGGCAACTGTCATGGAATAATACCGAGGCAGGTAAAGTTTGGACAGGTCATCTCTCTCGTGGGGTACATTCTATTGAGATGAGAGTTGTTGACAATCGCCCCGAACACATCAATGCAACGCGTGTGACTTCGATGCTTGTCGATGTTGAAAACTCACTCCCTCAAGCAGTGATTGAAACACCCACCTCAACTCAAACATATACTTCTGCGGAACTCATCTGGTTCTCTGCAAACGGTTCAGGAGATTACGATGCTGCGTGCTCAACCTTCCCTCCTGTAGGCGATTGGCATTGTGCTGAGGCAGAACCCTTCAGCGGCTCAGAATATCTGGTCATTGTTTGGAGCAGTGATTTGGACGGCCGATTGACGCCTGAAGGAGAAGATTGGCTGATTTATGATGGACGACTGAGTGCTGGTACGCACACCATTACCTTGAGTCTTGATGATGGCATTCACGAACCAGTTACTGTATCTCAGACAATTGAAGTTCTTCCTTCAGCACCTCAATTAGACCTCCTCCTCCTCTTGATGGAGCAGCATTTTCATCCAGTTCACTCATTCAATGGGATGCTCGTCAATCTGTAGATTATGATGGTGACAATTTCACCATGACCATTCGAAGTGATTTGTTGGATGAGCCCTTGCTGAATGACGTGACGACTTCACAACTGCATTCCTCTGCACTTCCTGCGGGAGAACACACCATCAAAATCACGCTGACCGATGAAACTGGCAAAGAACAAATTTCATTCATTACGCTCACTATTGGTCAATCAGATCCTGTTGCTGTTTTACTTCAACCTCAAAACTTGATCTCCATTACACCGGGCGAATCGATCATCTTGGAAGAACAATCCTCGGATGCTGATGGTGATATGCAAACGCGTGAATGGCGAAGATGGTTGGTGACCGGAAATTACGAAGTGATCTCAACTTTGAGCAGTGATTCGATTCAATTACCACCTGGCCAGCATCATCTCTCCTTATATGTTGAAGACAGCCGAGGGGCATGTGACGATGAAGTCCATACCAATGTGACAGTCCAATCGAGTCTTGCCGAAGCTTTCCAATCTCACCTTCATGCCCGACACGCTCATCGCACAAGAGAAGAACACTTTCACCGTTCGAGTTCAAATGAGTGACCCTGATGGGACAACGGAAAGTGTTCGAGCAACGGTCGTTTTCAATGTTCAAAATTGGGCGTTTAATCTCACTGATGAAGACGGTGATGGCTACTGGGAAGGTGAAGTTGAAATGAACCCTGAAGCAGCAGGCAGGCCCAATTTGAAGGTCATTGCGACTGATGGAACGGGTGATAATCCAATGGTCGACATCCTCAGTATTACGCTCTATGTCGAAGAATCTGAGGGGGACAGTCGAGTGATGATGTTTGTTCTTGCAGGTGCTGGATTTGTCAGCATCCTCGTACTTGTTGCTATGGTTGCATTACGACGTCAAAGAAAGGCTGAACTTGCCATGATCGATACATGGGATTCTTTCGGTGGATTCTCTTCGAAACCATCAACTGAAAAGACATTGGTCAACCTTGAAGGTGGCGTTGTCGATGGTGCAGAAGAAGTACTTGCTGAAGATGAAATCCTTGAGCAATCAGAAGCCGTGTCTTTAGAAGAAACACCAACTGAATCGAAACCCGTCACAGGTGTAGACTTGGATTGGGATAATGTTTGAGAAGAACTAACTCACCTTTTCTTCAATGGAAGAGAGCGTAAACGATGATGAATCCCAAATCGTTCAAATTGACTCAAACCAAAGTTTCGAGTGATTCATCACTTCTTTTGTTCTGGTAAATCCTTGTTTGTTGAATCTGGATTTGAATCACGACCGCCCCATGGAGTGAGGGTTCGGTGCAATCCAAGTCGTCGAGCAAAGAGGAATTTGAAGTTCTTCCATCCGTCGCCCCAGGTGTGGATTTCTGCTTCACCAACACGAGGACGGTATGGCACAGAGATTTCGACTGCCTTGTCCTTTCCTAGAATACGCCGAGCGAGAATTTTCATTTCTTCTGAGAGAGGCATTCCATCATTGGTTGGACGCATAGCATCATTATTGAAAATAGATTTACGGAATACCCACATTCCTGACTGAGAGTCTTTGACGCCATAGCCAAACAAAAGACGAGCAGTGAACGAAAGTGCCCAGTTTCCAAATCCATGGATTCCTGACATTGAGCCGTCTTCTGCCAATGAAAGGCGGTCGCATGTGATGAAATCAAGGTCATCATCAAGGAGACGCTTGACCAAGGTAGGGACTAATTCAGCAGGATACGTGCAATCAGCATCCATGGTGACGATGATATCGTTCTTTGCGACATCGAAACCAGTTCTATATGCTCGGCCGTAGCCTTTTCTATCTTCAAGGTGAACTCGAATTTTCTTTTCCAACGCGATTTCACGCGTTCGATCGGAAGAATTACCGTCAACAATCATAATTTCAAGGTTTTTACACCAGCCACGCGGAATCGCATCGATTGTAGGTCCAAGTGCTTCTTCCTCATTTCGAGTCGGAAGAATTACTGTAACCGTTACAGGGAGTTTATCGCCCATGAGGCTCCCACATTACACACCTCCTTGAAGGCATTGGGTTCAAAAGTTGATTTTTTTGATGTTGTTGGAGGTGACATTGAAACCACAACGGCCTGTCCCACACACATGCACATTGCCATGGTGTCTGGTGAATACCCTCCTCGTTGGGGGGGTATCGGTTCTGTGGTTTACCATTTAGCAGGCCATTTAGCATCACGTGGGCATGATGTGAGTATCATTACTCGAACCCATAAAGGCCGAGCTCCGTCTCAACAAGGAGTTTCAGTGATTGAAGTTCCTTGGCTCAAAGCACCGATGGCATTTACCCGTTCATACGGGAAGAACGCCTTGAAGGCTCTCCAAATCCTTCACAAACGGGAGCCAATTGACGTTGTTCACACCCTTTTGCCCTTGGTGAGTTGGACCAAAAAAGAATACCGGATGGTTGAATCAACCATAGCCCCCGTCCTCTCAGCACTCAATGGCAGTTGGATTGGAGAGCGCGAAGGTATGCGCCTTGCAGCCAAACACCGAGAATCGGCGACTTGGAAAAATCCGAATGATTTAGCGATTCTCACTACTGCAAAATGGTATTCGAAATACGAACAAGCTGGAATCTCTGAATCTTCGGTATGTGTTGCGATCAGCGACTCGACCAAACAGGAATTCCAACGCTGGTATTCTCCTCCGGAACAATGGAAATGTGAAACAATCTTGTATGGAGTTGACCATTTGGTGTTCCGACCTATGAATCATGATGATGAAGATGAACAATTAGAACATGAAGCCCTTCGCAAAAAATACGATGCAGCAGATGAAGATGCTTTGTGCGGCCGGGCGTCTAAAGAAACCCCTCTCTTACTTGCAGTTGGGCGCCTTGTCGCTCGAAAAGGCCATCGTACACTCCTACGTGCTATGCCTGAAATCCTTCAGCGCTTCCCTGGCGCCCGATTATGTATCATTGGAAGAGGGCATATGGCTAAGACATTACTTCGCCAAGCAAAGAAACTTGGTGTTGGTCATGCTGTTTTCATTCAACCAGGAATGTCATTTGAAGCATTAGCTCAACACTTCCGAAGTGCAGATTTGGTCGTTTATCCATCGTATTATGAAGGCCAAGGCCTCATCCCATTGGAGGCATTAGCAAGTGGTACACCGGTCGTAACTGTTGACCAACCACCTCTTACAGAAATGATTGATTCAACCGTTGGCGAACTCTTTGAAACTGGAAACCCCTCTGATTTAGCCAATGCCGTATGCCGTTCTCTTGAAGACCCCGAAAGCCGTACTGCTCAAGCTGAGCGAGGACGAGCGCGCGTTCTAAATACCTACACCTATGAACACAATGCTGAAGATTACGAAAAGATTTACGTTTCTATGGTTGCGTCAAAGAACTGAACGCCTACAAGCGTAACCTCCAAAGCACAACGGTCCCACAACTCACCATGGCGACCGCTGCTCCAGAATCTATTCTGTTGGCTGAAGCAAAAGTTTCAGCCGATTCATCGGGTAAGCGAGACCTCAATCTGGCTGCTGGTGCCACCATTGCTATTGCTGTCATCACCCTTCTTTTAGCGGCTATTTGGGGACCTTCACTGTCCAATGGTCTGAATCCGAGCGAAACACAAGAATCGCTTCAAGGCGACCAAGTGTATTTCACTTGGAATGAACCAGAATACATGCCTCGACATGAGGAATGTATTGACCCCGACAATGGTCAAGATGCAGGATATGAAGGCTATGGCATTGGCTATGAGCCAAGCCTTTCCATCGACAGTCAAGGCAACCTCTTCGTAACAGCCCACAAAGATTTGCGTTGGGGTGGTGAAGGTAATCCATTTGCTCCAGTTATTGGCGGCAACCTCGATACATGGTATGCTTGCGAAGACGGAGAGATGACCAGTTGGGATTATTGGGCATCTTGGTTTTGGATTTCAAACGATAACGGTGAAACATGGAGTCATGGCGATAATTTCAACCCTACGCCAGGCAATTTAGGGAATTCATTGGTTGGTACTGGTACGGGTGCAGGTTCCGAATGCCTCGGCGATGAAGGCGATATTGCAGTCGACGCGAATGACATCGTCTACTATCTCGATACCACTTTGGAAGACAATTGGTGGCACATGTTCGAAGACGGTGGCAACACCTACATGTCACCTGTAGTTTGTGAACGAATGCAGACAATGGCCGCTGATGATCGGCCATGGGTTGCAGCACAAGGCGACGGTATCATTCACTATCTTGGAAATTCAGGGGCTTCGCCTCCAGAATGCTCTGGTGACGTTGGTCGTTACTGGTATTATCACTCAGAAAGCGGTCGAGCACCCTTTTCACAATGCTATGCCATGCCGGGTGGATGGTCAACGATCTCCAGCCAAAACAATGGCCCCTATGTCTTTGTAGCCCAAGAAGATGCAGATTCAGATTCAGGAACTGTTCAAGTTCGAATCAGTGATGATTACGGACGTGGAACAGGACCAAGTCCAAGTGACGGAACATGGCAAGAACCTGTTGCAGTCGGTCCACGTGAAGGGAACTGTCCTGAAGGCTATCCTGTAGTCAACAACAATGAAGGCGGCATGGTTGTCGTGACTTGGGCAGACTGTCCAAACGGAAACACCGGTGCTTGGGAGATGCGCATTGCAGTTTCGTACGATAACGGTACCAGTTGGGAGTCATGGAATGCAACCGCATTTGATCGCGGAATCAACATGTATCCCTTCGTTTCGATCACCGAAGACCAAGTGGTCAGTGTGGCTTTCTACGGGCTTGACTTCGACCAAAAGAACAGCGAAGATGGCTACGTTGCTGGAAAAGATTGGTATCTCTATGCAGGTGCCCTTCACCATCCAATGAAAGGTGATGTTTGGGATTTCAGAATTATTGACCCGACTCCGCTTCATACCGTTACCGCCTATGAGGAAAGCAGTGGCGATACCCACGCACTCCACGACTTCTTTGAAACCGTCATGTCTCCAGACGGCACCTGGATTGGAATCGCCTATCAAGAGAACATTGGTTTGCATCCTTTTGAAGAAAATGAAGAGCAACGTTACATTAAATTCATTCGCGGCGATATGGCTATGCAGCACAGTATTGTTTCTGAATCGAAGAACAGTTCAATGGATATGCCAGCGTTTTCAATCAAAGAATTGATTCTCGCTGCTCGCAGTTGATACCATTCAGTTTGAACACCCGTAGGGTGTAGATTGCTAAGGCGCGGTGTTCATAGGCACACCACCTATTGGAGAACCATGCTCGCGAAGCGGTTGATGGCCCTTTGCCTCGCCGCGATGCTGATTTGTATGGTTACTCCGGTTTCTGCTGACGATACCCTGCAAAGTGCAAATCCTCTCACTGATGGCGTTACGTCGAACGGTTATGTGTGTGACCCAGATTGTGATGCAGGCAATGACAAAACAGATTTTTGGAAGATTGAAGCCAAGAAAGGCGACATCGTTCAAGTCTCTTTTTCCGGTTCGATGAACGGTGCTGCATGGTGGTGCCCAGGTGACGGCTGGACTGGAACTTTTTCTCTTCTTAACGCTCAAGGGGGTACGATTGTCGATACTTCTGCTGACGACAGTGCCTCCTCAAAAGTCCTCTCGACAACTGTGAATGCAGCTAGTTTTGTTTATGTGAAAATCAAATCTGAAGATTCGTGGTGTAACGACGGGTTTGATTATACGCTTACGCCTTCAATTGACAAAGCCAACCGAGATACGGATGAAGATGGATTTATTGATAATGAAGATGATTGTGAAAACCTTGTTGGAACTTCTACCAATGACCGAAAAGGCTGTACTGATTCTGATTCCGACGGTTGGTCAGACCCTGATTTTGGCTGGGGTCCACAAAACGGAGCTGACGCCTTTGTCAGTGAAGTGACTCAATGGCTCGATAGCGATAATGATGGCTATGGCGATAATCTGGATGGATTTGAAGGAGACCATTGCCCATTCCGTCGTGGTTATTCGCTTCAAGATCGGTACGGATGCCTTGATTCAGATGGGGATGGGTACTCAAACGAAGATCCCGGTGCTTTAGACGGCGTAACTGCCTGGTATGCTCATCCAATTGGATTCGGCGATGCCTTTTCTCTCGACCCTACGCAATGGAACGATACTGATGCAGATGGGTTTGGTGACAATTGGGAAGATGGAGATTGGAACCTTTCTCGCGCTGGCTGGGGTATTGGGACATGGTTGCAAACCGCTTCAACGCCCGACGCTTGTCCTTTCATCACGGGTACATCAACCGGTGACCGATATGGGTGCACCGACTCGGATGCAGATGGTTTTTCAGACGGAGACCTCAATTGGACCAAAGCGAACGGCTCGGATGCTTTCCCAGCCGAACCATCACAATGGCAAGACCGAGATTCAGATGGTTGGGGCGATAACCAATCGGAAGGCGCCCTCCAAGTGGATTACTTCCCCGATAATCCAACGCAATGGGCTGATTCTGACGAAGATGGTTGGGGCGATAATCAGTCCT
Source organism: uncultured Candidatus Poseidoniales archaeon (assembly GCA_905182715.1). Taxonomy (GTDB): domain Archaea; phylum Thermoplasmatota; class Poseidoniia; order Poseidoniales; family Poseidoniaceae; genus MGIIa-L1. The sequence continues at coordinate 30,599 of CAJJCP010000019.1, read as the reverse complement.
ATGGCGCTTCCCAAATCGATGACTTCCCATTTATCGATTCACAATATCGAGATACTGATGGGGACGGATATGGCGATAACCTCGACGGTTTTGAAGCCGATGTCTGTGTCTTCTCATCGGCAGAGGAAGTAGAATCTGGATGGATTTCTTACTTTGACCGTCTTGGATGTAGGGACGTTGACACGGACGGTTATTCCGATCCGACCAATGATTGGATTGCCCATCCTGATGGATTTGCCGATGCGTTCCCCGATGATGAAAGTCAATGGTATGATACCGACAACGATGGTTATGGCGATAATATCGAATATTTTGACGGCCAAACGCTCAAGTTTGCTTATCGCGGTGACGGTTGTAGAACGACTGAAGGGACCTCCACTTTTGACCGATGGGGCTGCCCTGACAGTGACGAAGACGGTTGGTCCGATTCGACAAATTCGTGGTTAGCAAGCCCCGGTGGTAAAGGCGATGCTTGGCCAATGGACCCCACGCAGTGGCATGACCTTGATGGTGATGGACGAGGCGATAATCCACTTGGAACGACCGCCGATGTTTGTCCGAGTCAAGCAGGAACTTCTGTTGGGCCTTCATCCGGCGGTGACCGTTGGGGTTGCCCTGATACCGACGGTGATGGCTGGTCCGACCTTGGCGATTCATTCATCCACGAACCAACACAGTCTCGAGACACTGATGGTGACGGATTTGGAGATTCCAAAGATGGCAACCAAGGTGATGCTTGTCCTGAAGTTCGTGGTACCTCTATTCTTGACCGTCTCGGCTGTCGAGATACCGATGGTGATGGCTGGTCAGACCCAACAGAGAGTTGGCAAGCTCATCCTTACGGTTCAGCAGATTCGTTTCCAACAGAATCTCTTCAATGGCGAGACACAGATGGTGATGGTTTCGGAGATGTGCCTTTAGGAGCACTTCGAGATGATTGTCCCGAAGTTTCTGGAATCTCTACCCGAGATACACAAGGTTGTGCTGATTCCAATGGCGATGGTTGGTCTGATTCATATGGTGAGTTTTCAGCCGCAGTTGCCATTTTAGGAGAAGATCCCGCAGCTTCATGGTTGACGTATTTGGTGATTGGTTTTGGTTTCATTTTCGGTGCGACCTTAGCTCTTATCGTTCGCAAGGGCCGAGATACAGAATTCCTTCAAGAGGAATTATTTGATTCAAAAGATACGGCCAACTTAGATGCTTTAACCATGGATACATTACCTGTAGGTATGATCCCATTAGAACATCTACCACCTCTTCCAATGCCTACTGGAATGGAGTTAGCGCCTCCACAACCTCTTCCAGAACAAGGAGGTGACGTAGATGCGTGAATCCTCACGAGTTTTGCCGTTCCTTCTCGTTTCACTTTTGCTTGGTTGCATCGTGCTCCCTCTCGGTCTTGTTCAAGACGTACAAGCAGAATCCTCCGCAGTTGAAGATGCACTTGCTGCTGAAGGTTTGACATTAGTAGCCTTGCGAAACGATACCATGGATATGAACCAAGACGGCGAACCTGATGCCATACGGGTGGTCGTCATTCTCAACTCATCTTCAGATTGGACCGAAATTGAATTGCGATTGTATGGAATTCACAAAGATAAGGAAGTCTTACAAGAACAGTACATGGCGTTTACTGGCCAATCAAATGCCAGTTTAGTCTATGATGCATGGTCGGAGGGAGAGCACGCTCTTCGACTTGATTTCATCAATCAGGATGGAAGTAAAATTACAACACTTCAACTTCCGTCTTATGTTCTCAAGCCGGCTTTGAAGACTCCACAAATACTGCTTGAATTGAATGCACCGGACAGGATTGAAACCGGAGATAATTGCTCCATTGACCGTGTTTTTGCTGATGAAACAGGCCCTCGGTATGATGCGTCAGGGATACGAACTTTTTCGGGTGCACCTTTCACAGTTCTTGACAACCAGACTCTTTTGGACTGTTCACACTGGCCTGCTGGAGAATACACTTTGAAAGAAGCTTATCGTAATGATTTAGGACAAACTGCAGAATATTGGCTTAATCTTTCCATTCATAACCGCCCAGCTCCAGCCTTCTCGATGACGGTCATTGGTAGTGGAAATGTTACAGATAATCCATGTGAAATTACGATGATTCCAAACATGGCGGGAGTTGATTTTTCGACCTTTGAAAAGATTTGGACCATTCAAGGCACAGAACTCCCAGGTAACCGTAGTACGACATATGATTGCTCAATTCTACCCGCCGGTGTGCACTTGATTACATTAGAAGTCATCAACAATGAACAAATTCGAACGGTTCATGGAATCAATCTTGTTCGGCTTCCGGGTTTGACTCTCTCCGAAGATGAAGCTGCCTCTCTTCCTAGCCGTTCCTTCGGTGAGGAAACTCCAACAGAATCTGTAGGGTGGTTCTCAATCGGAGTGCTTGGCCTCATTGTCTGTATCGTTGTGTTTATGCTCCTCGTTCGAGTGAAGGATGATACAGGTGGTGGCACTTTACGTGACCTCGGACCAACGCCAATGATTCTTGCAGACGGTTCCCCCGATTCTCAAGGTCTTCCAACAATGACGGATGATGAAGGGGTTCTTTGGCGCCAACATTCTGACGGCACCACCGATTGGTGGGATAATCAACTTCGAATTTGGCATAAATGGTGAGAATTATGTTCTTCTTCTTGCGTTTATTGCTCTCTTCTTGTCTACTTTTTATTGTAATAAGCGTACTTCTTTGGTTCATACGTATACGTCCTCGAAAACCTCAAATCGATGCAAAATGGAATTCTGATTGTGAATACGTGACGACCACGACCACTGAAGGAAGTACGATTACTTTCCGAAATGTTCGAGACTTCTTTTGGCGAACAACTCGGGATCGTGATGAAGCTTGGGCGGATGAGGTCGTCGTCGATGTTGAAGAACTCAAAGATATCTGGTTTATTGTTGACCATTTCCATCCACTTCACGGTATGGCACATACTTATCTTACCTTTGAATTCAATGATGGAACCTGTCTTTCGTTTTCGTTTGAAGCACGCCGAAGAGTCAAGCAACGCTATCACCCATGGGATGGCCTTTGGCGAAATTATGAATTGTACCTCTTGGTTGGTTTTGAACGAGACCTCACGGGGTTGCGAACGAACGCACGAGGAAACAAGGATTACATGTTCCGAGCCATTACTCCACCTGGAAAAGATAAGGATATGCTGCACCGATTAGCATTGAAAGCGAATAACCTTGCTGAGAACCCAGAATGGTACCATTCATTCTTGACGACGTGCAACACCTCAATCGTCCGTATGGTCAATCGAGTTACACCTGGCCGTGTACCCTTCTTATGGCGAAACTTCCTTCCTGGCTATACTCCTCGAGCTGCGCTTAAACTCGGATTGGTTGAGGATTGGGGTGGATTGGAAGGAACACTCGAACGTGCTCGAATTGACCTCATCGCTCAAGAATGGAACGGTGAAGGGGATTATTCAGAAATGCTTCGTGAGCATTTGCCGAGTTCAACGATTCAAGAAAAGTAATAATTGGCCCGAAGAGTATCCAATCTTTAGGCAATCCTCTTTGACTTGGTTGTGAAGTCCTTGCGTTCCCGGCCGTAATATTTCGTTGTGTAAATTCCATTTTGCTCCGGTGACTGTTACACCTTCTACATTGCCAATAGAAAATAAAGAAAAGGATGTATTTTTTTCTATAGAAGCGTTTTCATAACCTGATTTGTCAAGTAATTGTATCGTGCTCTCTGTAGTATGGAGGCGGGTGTTTGCTGGCGCTTCACACAGTGCGAATATCGCTGCAAATTGATGAGCCAGATCGCCACCTTCAATACCAATTACTTCTATTTGCTCTGCACCTTGGCCAACAGACCACTCAATGGCTTTGACAAGGTCATTGTTTTCCTGACTCTCTTGGGGAATGAATTGAGCCGAATCTTGCAGTAGAATGTTTCCTCGAACTTCCTCAGATATACTGTCCATATCGCCGATGACTGTATCGATTGAAAGATTGTGTTCGAGGCATTGATGAGCAGCTCCATCGCATGCAATAACATGTGATGCTGCTTGGGCTACAGGCTTCCAAATATCCGCCTTCGGCCAAAGGCCATTGGCTACGATAAGGTAGGTCTTTGCCGCCATAGTACGGCGAGATGGTTCATCTTCTCAAACCCACCTATTCTCATTTCTGAAGAGTGGATTTGAAGTTCAATCTTCTGACCCCCTACGGGGGTCAATGAATACAAACTTCAACAAGCGTTTTCAAGGAAGCCGACCGACAAGGAGACATGGCGGCGGCGGCAAGCAGAACTTTCCCTACAGTATCCTTGCTGCTTTCTCTCTTGTTTGTGGTTCATCTTTTCTCACCTCTTGTACAGCATCCTTTCGAATCTGAAATGGAATTGGATGATCTCTTGGTTCAGTCTTCGAATGAATATATTACTTTCAACGATGCCTATAGCCATGATTTTGCAGGTTCAAGCCTCTCCTTTGATGGATTGACCGATGCAACTGTCCGTGAAGAATCCGCACTGGATATCTGGATGAACGAAATGCTTCTGATGCTTCCAAATGAGTCGATGGGCTCTCCTGACATTCAACTCAGCCATGATGAAGGCTTTGATGCATGTTGGACGACCGAGGAAGGCAATGTCTATGTCGGCTCTCTTGAAGGCGGTAGTGCATCCTATTCATCAGTTCAATCAGGTTGGTCGGTGTATCTCGTTGACTCAGTGTCTCCTGCGAATGAAAGTTCTCTGGTTGATTGTGCTCTTGCAGTCAATGAAGACGGTCGCCAATACGTCCTCTATGCCGACGGCAATAACATCAAGTCTGCTCATATCGCCTACCCAAGTTCGGTATTCTCTGAACTTTCGTGGCAAAAAATCACAATTCGGTACAACGTTCAACCAACCGATATCGAGATGGTATTACTGCCCGACCAATTGGAATTGGCGGTTTTCCGTGATGCAAACGGCGCTCTTTGGCAGCTCAATTACAGTGGTAACATCTGGTATGACAATCTTCTCGACATCGGTCCAGTGGGCCATTCAATAGAATTAGAAATGGATCCAGATGGAGTTGCACATCTCTTGTACACGGCTGGTGAAGAAGTTCGATTAATCCGGTATGACGGTAGCACCTACGACCGTCGAGTGCTCGTACGAGATTCCAACCTTGGCAGCCAGATTGGTATGGGTCTTGACACCAATTCGGTTGAACAAATTGCAACTACTTCGTTTACCAATGGCATTACTACTCTGCAGTTGTTACGAAGTCTATCAGGTCAAAATGAGGGCCGGATTAATCCTGTTCCAAACTTCCAAGCCACCGCTTCAGTCGATGTTGAAGAAGGTGACTCGGCAATGGTTGACATCAATGGAGATGGTTTTGATGATTTCATCTTCTCTGAACCCGGCTTCTCAAACAACCTCGCTGAAACAGGTCAAGTGACCGTGTTCTTTGGATCTGCTCAAGGTATCTCTTCATCCAATAGCTGGTCAATGACAGGCTCTCAGGCAGGTCAACGCTTTGGTTCGGGCCTTGCTGCTCAAGATTTCAATGGAGATGGATTAAATGACCTTGCCATCGGTTCACCTGGTTGGAAGAACACCCAAGTAAATGAATCTGGAGACCATGGTTTGATTGAAATATTCCTCGGCAATTCTTTAGGAGTCGAAAATGATTCATGGTGGAATGTTTCAGGTAATGCAGGTGAAGCACTTGGCTGGAAAGTCGAAGGTATTGCAAACATGAATGGCGATGGATTTGCTGACTTAGCTGCTGTTGCAGCCAATCATTCGATCGTCGTCGCTACCATTCCAAATGAAATAATTCACAAAGGAAAAATTGTAATTTTCCAAGGGAACAGTTCGATGATGAACCATGCTCGTAACATCACTCAAACTCAAGAATCAACTCTTTTGGGCCGTTCACTGAGTGGTTCAGGTGATTTGAATGGTGATGGTTTCGATGATTTGCTGGTCTCGAATGCGGCAAGTTTCGAATCGTTCAGCGGTTTTCCTTCCGTTGAAATCTTCTTCGGTTCCTCTTTGGGCTTCAATGGTACAGCAGACCAAACAATTCTTTCCACAGTTCAAGGAAAAATGTTTGGACACACCATTGACTTCATCGGCGATGTCAATGCTGATGGCTTTGACGATATGATGTTCTCAGAAGTGTATAATGGGACTGAAGGTTATCAAGCTGGAAAAGTGTGGTTGTATCACGGTTCTTCTGCTGGGATTCACTCCGTCTATGCCAAACTGGACCAAATCCGGCGATGCAGCCAATGCTATGCTTGGCCGAATGTTCATGGGTGCTGGAGACGTCAATGAAGATGGGTACGATGATGTTTTACTTATGCAACAAGGTGCAACTCGGAACGGTAAAATCGAACTTATTCTCGGTTCGGCATTAGGTCTGTTAAGCGGTTCAGAATTACTTGCTACGGGTTCGGCTCAAGAATACAAGGGCCTGTCGATGTCGACACTTGGTGACATCGATGGTGATGGATTGAACGAAATCAGTTTGAGTTACCGTCAATCAACTTCGGGAACTTCTTTCCAAGTCGTCCATGAATTGTATTCGGAACGTGATTGGGAATCAACGACTTTTACCTATGCTGATGAACTTGAATTCCTTGATCTTTCAACCGCCAGTCGAGGTGAAGCAAGTATGCTCTTATCCTTCAAGAACTGGCAATCCTTACATTTCCTCGAGCATGTTGACGATGGAACAGCAACCGGCCTATGGGCGGATAACACGCTTTCATCAACGACCCTGAATTCAACCAGTTTCGCTTTCGCAGGCACCAGTTCCGGTCGTCCAATCGTTCTTTCGACCGAAGGCGGCCATGCTTTGAAAATGCAAACCACTTCGAGTTATACTGCTGTTGAAAAAAGTATTCTAACGACTGGAACGATGGGTGCATTCCTTGGTTCTGCACTTGATTCAGACGGCCATCAACATATTGCGCATGCAACCCTGGGCGTTGGAGGCCATCAAATATTCACCTCTATTGAAGGCGATTCAGGTTGGACGAACACGCAAGTTGCCACCGACCTTGACCTTGCCGACCCAATCGTTGTGCTCACAGATTCAAACGATGAAACCAGTTTGCTGTACCGCGATTCAACAGATAACCAATTGATCATGTCCCATCATGATGGCAGTTGGACTACAACCATGATTGGTTCACAAGGCGAGGCAGTCTCCAGTGATTTCCCAGCCATCTATCTGCCAAATGATGACCTCGCAATAGCTTTAATTTCGAATGATGGCCAAAATCACAACCTCAGTGTTTGGATGTATAACGGTACAAACTTCACCTCGAGTACCATCACAAGCCTCACTGATCTTTCAAGTAAAATCCATATCGCCTTGGCCGATGATGGAACAATGATGGTAGCAACACTCACTTCGACTGGAGCATTAAACCTCTATGAACGGCAAGTAAATCAATCAACTTGGGCCGAAAACTCGACTTGGAATTCAACCGTCCTTACACAACCAAGTGGTTCAATCAACAGTTTCAATCTCGACCTAACGGGTGGAGCAGAACCTGCAATGGCCGTTCGAGGAGATGTGAACAGTGACGTTCTTTATGTCCGAAATGGGTCCTTAGACTGGCATTCATTCGGAGAACAACCAACATCGACTCTCGATGGAGCATGGGACCTGTCTTCTGAAAATGGAATCTATATCTTGATGACCAGCGTCGGTTCAAACAACCTCTTGACGTGGAACAGCCTCAATGCTGAATCCTTTTCTGGAAATCAAACACCCCCACAGTACATTTGGAGTAGCCTCTCCTTTGGAGACATTACCGCTACAGGAACCGTTGGCCTGTATACCGATTCGAATGAAACATTGCACCTTGCCATTCAGGACAGTGTTCTTTGGGATGTTGAAGTCTTACGTTTGTATCCTGATGCAGACCGAGACCTCATTTTCGATTTGGTTGATGACCTTCCACTGTTAGGAAATCAATGGTCTGACGCCGATGGTGATGGATATGGGGACAATGCCCTTGGCCCTCTCCATGACGCTTGTGAATCAGCAAATGCTCCTTCTTCGTATTACATGTACGGCTGCCTTGACTTCGATAACGATGGTTATGCAGATGTCGAAGATGCCTGTAACGATGATGACGGGACTTCTTGGATTGACCGTAAGGGATGTAACGATTACGACCAAGATGGTTGGTCAAATAACAATTTTAATTACTTTGATGGAGACTTTTTCACATTCAATTGGAAACTTGCTTCAGACAGTGATGGAGACGGCTATGGGGATAATTCTGGGCTTGACTGTTGCATTACAGAATACGATTCGAGTCAACCGGATGGCGACTTGTTCCCATTCAACCCATCCAATTACCTAGACACCGATGGTGACGGTTGGGGTGACAACTCCTCCGACCCTGTAGACGGAGATGCATGCAAATGGGATTGGGGCGCATCATGGCGAGACCGCAAAGGCTGTCTTGACACCGACCTTGATGGTTCTTCAGACCCTTCAACCAGTGGCGGATTTGAATGGAACGTTACGACACGGTGCAGATGCTTGGCCATTTGATGGCACTCAATGGGCAGATTCCGATGGCGATGGCTACGGGGACAACGGTTCAGAGGGTGCTACGAATCCTGACCGATTCCCGAACATAACCGGTGCTGCTGAGGATAATGATTCTGATGGTTATCCTGGCCGATGGACCGAATTTATAATGGCTTGGGATGATGATAATGATGGCGTAATCAACAGTAAAGACGGTGATGGACTACCAAACGATCTACCAAGCGATTACAATGCAGCCGACCAACCAACGCCAGGTCTTGTTGCTGATACTGATGATGATGCAGATGGCTTGGCCGATTCTGTTGAGACTGACACTGGAACCTACATTGATGCAACAAATACGGGTACTGACCCATTGAATCCAGACACCGACGGTGATGGAATCTGCGACGGCCCAAATGCAGTACCTCCAATCTTGTGGCTTGATTTTGACTCTGATGGATTCGGTGATAATCCCGCTGGCTATCAAGCTGATGAATGTCCAACAATCGCAGGTGTGCTCGAAGGTACGAGTCCTTTTACAGATGGAACTGGTATTGGTTGCAGATTTTTAGATGCTACCGATGATGATGGAGATTTTGTACCCAATGTAGAGGATATCTGTGCTGGAACTGATGAAGGACTTACGGTCAATTCAGTTGGTTGCGCAGAAAACCAATTGGATGATGACAGTGATACCATCATGAATGACATCGACCTTTGCCCTCTCACCCAGTTGGGCGAGATTGTCGATGCGAGTGGTTGCAGTGATGCTCAACTCCAAACCGATGAGGATTTGGATAACGTTGCAGGCCCTTCGGACCTGTGTCCTGATACAATTTACGACGAAAGAGAAGATGTCGATGAGAACGGCTGTTCTGCATCCCAACGCGACTCTGACGGTGACGGAGTTACCGATGCGAATGATGCCTGTCTCGATACGCCAACAGGATATCCAATTCTTGCGAATGGGTGCACCGATGAAAGTGCATTTGACCAAGATTTCGATGGTGATGGTTTTGCAGGCACCTACAACTTCACACTCAATACTGAAACTGGTTTGAGAGAAAACCAATCAGGTGATGCTTTCCCAACGGACAGTGAACAATGGTTTGACCAAGATGGAGATGGTTACGGTGACAATCCTAACGGCTCTGAGTCAGATGATTGCCCGACAGAATCAGGTACCTCTTTCGTTGATTACTTCGGTTGCTTTGACGATGGCGATGGCTACCGTGACGAGTTTGAACCTGCGGGTCTTGCGGGTAACCCTACACAATGGCTGGATGAGGATTACGATGGTTTTGGAGATAATTTGAGTGGCACTTCACCTGACTTATGTCCAGATACACCTTACTCGGCAAGAGCAGATGTTGATTCAACTGGATGTATCTTAGACCAACTTGATTCGGATAACGATGGTGTTTCTGACCTCAGAGATAACTGTCCGAATGAAGCCAAAGGAGAAGACGGATTTTCAGATGGCTGTCCTCTTCCAACGGCAAACTCTGACGATGGAGCACTTCTTCACTGCTCGGCTCATCGACCGTCATGATCGCAGTTGCCGTCGGAGTTCGTGTTCTTCTGCTCATTGGAGGCAGTCCTCTTCATGCGTAGTCGAGGTGATGAGTTACGAGCGTTGACGATGATGATGACGATGATTGGGATGATGATGACGACGACGAAGCTGCTCCGATTAGGAACAGTCGCAGTACACAATCTCCACCCCCAACGAGAAATGCTCCTTCACGGGGCCCATCGAGTGGGCCTTCACGAGGCCCATCAAGTGGCCCATCCAATGCGCCACCAAGTGGCCCGTCGAGAGGCCCTTCCAAAGGTCCACCCGGAAAGGGCCAAGTTCAGCATCCCCTGCAAGCGGCCCCTCTCGCGATGGCCCCTCTCCGAGGTCACGTGCACCGTCGAGTTCATCATTTGCTGAACAAACAGAGCCTGAAAGTGAAGATGATGGCGCTGCTAAGGTTCGAAAGGCAACGCTCAAGATAGACTTGTCAATCTTTGAAGACTGGCAGACTGACGATCGAGAATCCGCTGCAGACTGGGTCCGAAGTTCTCTTGATGATGGAGATGAAGAGCGTTCAATCATGATGCAATTACAAGAAACAGGATGGTCTGCACCACAATCGAGAGCGATTTTTAATATGGGTCGGAGCCGCTGAAATGGAGTTGAGTTTGCGAGCGAAGGAACGCTTTGTAACATCATACTCAAGAACGGGATTCAATTGGATACAAAAGAGGGGGTAGGAAATGACCGATAAAGATCTCGAAGGCGCTTCTATGCCCAGTGGAATTGAAGTGGATGAGGCAGCAGCCTATTTTGGCGTTATTGAATCATCTGACATGGTCCATACCTTGATGGCAATGGAACTCAGTGAAGCGTTAGAGCAATTCTTTTCGATTCTGTCGGATATTGTTCTTTTACCCGGAGATTTCGATTTTGAAGCTGCGAGTGAACGTATTCAATGTGAAGGTGGCGAAATATATTACTTGGTCACTGGACATTTGGGACTCATGAGCCTTCCGGACCAACTTTCCAACTATCTTGGACTACCAGACTCAACCGGAAACTCGAGTGGTAATTCTCCTGCAATATCCATTGATGACCAAAATAAGTTGGCAACACTTGCCGACCCAATGAGGATTATCAAACTCTTAGCCATTGCTTCAACTACGGGCTCAGCAGGGGAAGTTACCCGATATCACAATGCAATACGAGCCTTATTTGCCGACCCTGCGGGGAATATGGAGACCCTTCTCACCGTTGTTGATGAACTTGAGGCGGCGATGGATGTAGCGGGTCATGCTTTACCGATCCCATCCTTGGCGAGTGGAGAAGCAGGCTCGACAGCAATTGCATCTCTGCCGGTATCCGTAACTCTCCCTCAGTCAACTGCTGACACAGTCCCCTTGCCTGGGGCGAAAGCAGAAGAAAATGTTTCTCTTGCCTCAAACCTTAGAACCGGTGGCGGTAAAAGATTTAGTTGAATTACCTTCAGTTACAAAAACGCCTGAACCTGAGCCAACACTCGACACCTCGAACCAGAAATTAGTTGCAAAAGCCGAGGAAGATGCGTTTTCGGGTGCGTTTGACATGGGTCTTGGCAAGGAAGAGCCCGTTATCGTTCCAGAGCCTGTCCCAGAGCCAGAACCGGAACCAGAGCCAGTACATGTGCCTGAACCGGAACCGGAACCTGAACCTGAACCATGTAGCCAGAACCAGAGCCAGTACATGTGCCCGAACCGGAACCCGAATTCGTAAGTGCGGCAGAACACTTTCATTGCAGCAGATGTCGATGGAAGTCAGGAACTTTCGATTGAAGAATTAGCCGTTGCAACAGGCACTTCAATTGAAGAAGCAGAAATTCTACACAAGCAAGCTGATACTGATGGTGATGGTGTTGTTTCACTTTCTGAGTTTATTTCATCACCAGCAGCCGAAAAAACCCAAGGGCTTCCACGACCAGTTGCTCCAGTGCGTAAACCGCTTGCACAACCTGCTGCTACTCCCGAGCCAACTCCGCAACCAACCCACTGCCAACCCCACAACAACTCAACAGCAACCGCAACAACCGCAGCAGCAACCCAGCAACAGGGTTGGAATCAACAACAACCCCAGCAACAAGGCTGGAATCAACAGCAACAACCTCAGCAACAGGGTTGGAATCAGCAACCCATGCAAAACATACAACCAACCATACGCTCTGGCGTTTTATGCCGAAGTTGTGGTATTGGTCTTGACCCATATTGGAGATTTTGCCCAATTTGTGGGATGCAGAATGCAGTTCACTGATCATTCCAAAGTGCAAATTCACCTTTGGAAATAAAGAGTGTATCGTCAAGCCAAACACTGGCATTTTTGAGTACGCCTGGGATATGAATTCCAACCGAAGAAGTACCACCCAATGCCGTGTTATCTCCAACTGAGAAATAGCATGTGCCAAGTCGCTTTTCATCCTCGAGAACATTGCCAGAAAGACGTGCTTGCGGATTCATTCCGAAACCAAATTCAGCCATTGTCCATACATTTTCTCGATCTTTCGTTCGAAGACGTTTTGCAGCCTCGCCGAATTCTTGTCGAATCGTTGCAGCAATAGTGCCCCCTTTGACATCCATAACCATTCCATTTTCGATAACAAATGTAATTGGGTCGTCAACCAAGTTGGATTCCCATGAACCGTCGATGACTACGGTTCCGTTCATTGTACCTTCTCGTGGCATGATGAACGCTTTTCCTGCAGGGAGGTTCGTCAGCATTTTTGGACGATTGCAAATACCATTGTCATCGAGTTTCCATTCACGCCAATTGACTTCGAAGCTGACATCAGTTCCCTGTTCAGATGTTACTTTCACAATTCTTCTTCGACGGAAATAAGACCCAAGGTCGCTGATTTTTTGTTTGATGAGTGAGAAGTCCGCCGACATTCCTCCTCGACTGAACATTTCATTGGTCATTCCAGGCATTGTAGCGACACGAGCCCCTCCACGTAGAGATTGACGTATTGCACGGGTATGTGTTAATGAATAGCGAGTTGGGGCGATTACCACTTGTTGTTGGCGCATCAAATTTGCCACGGGTGGATGGTGGTTCTTCTCCATGATGACGTGCTTTTGGCATGACAATGAGCAGAACACGGTCGGAGCGTTCGTTTGCCGCTTCGTGCAATGCTTGTCCAATATCTCCGGTCGTTGGGTCGCAGACAATGAGTACATTTTCGCCTCTTCGAATATCCATGCAGGTTTGGATTACCGTTTGTGCACTGACTTTTAGTTGCACAGCGACTTCTTCTATAGAAAGTTCATCGAAAGGAATTACTTCTTCAGGGACTTCCACATTTGGATGGCCCATTTGATCGACGGGTTCCTCGACCGATTGTTTTTACTCCATCAATCACTTCTTCGAGTTCTTCATCTTCAGTGTTTGCGGGTTCAACTTTCTTCTCTTTACCAGAAAAAGGTCGCACCATACAACAGCGAGGGGGGCTTATACTTTCAATGTGTGGCAGTATATTTGGAACCAATGCATTCAAATCCTTCAAACAAAGGCTGATGTACAAGCGTTCATGACTGAGGAAGGTGTGGCATAATCCATGCAAGGCTATACCGTATTCATCGAGCGAGTCAAAGATATTCACCGTCTTGGAGCACTACAAGGGCACTTGGGTTGGGACCAAGAGACCATTATGCCAACGAAGGGTTCAGAAGCACGTTCTGACATCCTCTCTTGGCTTGCTGCGGAACGGCATAACCGTTTGATTGACCCAGAAATGGGTCAGATGCTGGACGCTCTTGAGCAAGATGAAACCTTAAACGATGATCAAAGAGGCCAATGTTCGAGAGATGCGTAGGTCGTATGACAAAGCGGTGAAACTGCCATCGGAGTTTGTCGCCGCATTTGCTAAAGCCAAATCCGAAGCACTCTTATCGTGGCAGAAAGCACGATTAAATTCGGATTTTGAGTGCATTCCAGCCACAATTGGAAACTCTCATCGGCATGACGAAAGAAAAAATAGCTTACTATGGAGGCCAAGATAATCCATACGATGTACTGCTTGATGAATACGAAGTAGGGATGAAAGTATCTGATTACGATCCTTTGTTTGCAGGTCTTCGTTCCCGTCTTGTTCCACTTCTTCAAAAAATCACCCTTGCTCAAGAGACAAATCCAGACCCCGTACTACCGGAAGGTCTTCGTTTTTCAATAGAAGCCCAAACTGACTTTTGCATCAAGGTGTCAGGGGCAATGGGATTTGATTTTGATGCAGGTCGAATGGATGCATCAACTCACCCTTTTTCAGCAGGTCTTTGGCCAGGAGACACACGTTTCACCACTCGATTTGATGAACTGGATCCGTTTTCATGCTTGTATGCAGTGATGCATGAAACCGGCCATGCTCTGTATGAACAAGGACTTTCCAAAGCATTCTCCTTAACGCCAAGAGGTGATGCAGTTTCACTTGGTGTTCATGAATCACAAAGTCGGTTCTGGGAGAATCAGATTGGAAGAACACCAGCGTTTTGGAGCATTGCTTTACCTTGGTTTCGGGAACACTTTCCAGATGCACCAGATTGGGACCCTGCAACATTAAACCGTATTGCGAATACCGTTTCAAAGGGCTTTATTCGGGTTGAAGCGGATGAAGTGACTTACAACTTACACGTCATGCTGCGCTATGAGATCGAGAAGAAAATATTCAATGAGGATTTGCCGGTTTCACAATTACCAGAGACATGGAATTCACGATGTTTGAAGAATGGTTCGGAGTAAAAGTTCCCGATGACGGCGTCGGTTGTCTTCAAGACATTCATTGGTCGATGGGTGCTTTTGGTTATTTCCCAACGTATACCTTAGGAAACCTCTATGCTGCACAATTACTTGAAGCCATGGAAAAAGACTTGGGGAACATCGACGCTGTTGTTACATCTGGTGACTGGTCGAGTCTGCTTCAATGGTTACGACCTCGGATTCATGAACAAGGAAGTAAAATGACGCCTGCTGAACTTATTGAATCAGCGACAGGATCTCCACCTTCTCCTGAACCTTTCCTTCGATATGTCGAAGGTAAATATGGTTCGTTGTATGGTTTGTAATCACTCTTCTTCTGAACCGAGCATCGAGTTCATTCGAGCTGTAAGTTCATTGATAGCGTTCATTAAATCATCTGTTCGGTCATCTTCATGGCCCGTGCCAAACGACAGTCCAAGCATAGTGACCATAGCGCCTGACAGCATAATTACTGCAGGCATATAGACGTCTGATGCTGACATCATGTTATCTGCTGCTTCCATCCAACCAAGTATTGCGCCAATAATAAACACAGCAAAGCCGATTACGACTTGTTGATATCCTTCTCCAATATTTTCTTCGAGCCAACTCATATAGTATCCCAGACTCCGAATAATCGGGCAGAGTGTATAATTCTATCCTCAAAATCCGGTAAAAAATGTGAAAAATGAGGACTTATTTCCACGGTGCCATGATGATTGGCGTGCCCGAAGTTCCCTTTTCAACCAAAATACGACCCTTTTGTCCCGTTGCTTCAGTTCGTTCAAACACAGGAACGCCACCGACAATTGTGACTTTTGCCCATCCGACTAAACGACGGCCACTGAATGGATTCCAGCCAACTCGAGTCCAAGCATGCTCATCTTTGACTTCATGTTCTGTTTCCATATCAACCAATACAAAATCAGCATCAGCACCAATTTCAATACGTCCCTTTCCAATCATGTTGAAGCAATCGGCAACATTGGTTGACATCCAGCGAACAACTTGTTCAATTGTACACTTTCCTTCTTTCGCATGGGTCAACATGACGGCAAGTGAAGTTTCGACGCCAGGCATCCCGCTCGGTGCACGAGGGAAGCCGAGTGCTTTGCCTTCAAGGGTGTGAGGTGCGTGATCTGTAGCAATACACTGAATCGTACCATCGAGTAAACGGTTCCAAAGAATTTCCTTATCTTCCTGATAGCGAATTGGCGGGTTCATTTGCAAACGTGTACCATGGATTTCAACGTCTTTATCGGTAAAGGTGAGGTGTTGCGGTAGTGTTTCCGTTGTGATGATTGCTCCTTCTCCTGCTTCGGAAGGCAAGGAAGTGATTCCATTCAACCAATCCGCCTCAATGCCGGAGGTGAGGTGTAGAATGTGTAATCGGTGGTTGTAAGTTTGAGCCAGTTCAACGGCCAGTTGAGTTGCAAGTAAGGCAGTAGTAGCATCACGCCATTCGGCATGTGCGGCGATGTCTGTGCGATGTTCAAAGTCAGGATATCGAGAGTTCAAGCGCTTTTCATCTTCTGCATGTACTGCGATGAGTCCAGAGGTCTTGGAAAAGATAATTTCCAATGCTGCTCTTTCGTTAACCAATAATGTTCCCGTTGAAGAGCCCATGAATACCTTGATTCCACAAATGCCAGGTATTGAAAGAGGTGCGCCAGGGGTTCCAACAACCTCTTGCAAATCTTCTACATTTTCAGGGGTCGCACCGATGAAGAAACCATAGTTATTAATGCATTTTGCAGCAGCAGTATCGAGTTTCATTTGCATTCCTGCCATGTCTGTAATGGCAGGTTTGTTATTTGGCATATCGAGGAATGAAGTTACGCCTCCACTCACAGCAGCAGCAGAGCCACTTTCGAGATCTTCTCTTTCGGGTTGGCCTGGGTCTCGAAAGTGTACTTGTGGGTCAATTGCGCCCGGTAAAAGATGCAAGCCAGAACCGTTGATGAGTAATTCATTGTCAAGGGGTTGGAGTTGTTGAGGTTCAGTTATGGCTTCAATGATACCTTCAGAGATACGAACATCAGCAAGGCGTGTAGAATCTGGCAAGACGACGGTAGCACCGAGAATAAGCATGTTACCAAGGCTTCGGACTGACTCCATGAACTGATTTGAGTGAATCCACCACATGAACTCTCGCATTGTCCATTCAGCGACGACGAGCGGATTTCGGGCGGAATGCATTGCAGATATTGTCCACTGTATCGATGTAAGGGCCACCGATGAGGTCGACGCAATATGGCACAGCCTTCCAAATTTCATCGATTGTTTCTCGAATTGACTTTGGCCGGCCAGGTAGATTAAACAGAAGACACGAACCTCGGATTCCGCCCATTTGGCGGGAGAGAATCGCTGTTGGGACGAAGTTCAAAGAAATCGCTCTCATTTGTTCTCCGAAACCGGGCAGGACTTTCTCACAAACGCTTTCGGTTGCTTCAGGTGTTACATCACGAGCTGCGGGTCCAGTTCCACCCGTTGTCACAATGACGTGACACCCTAAATCATCACTGAGTTCAATCAAAGTCTGTTCGATGAGGGCTTGGTCATCTGCAATACATCGGTAATGAACCGTCGATGGACTTGCTAAAGCTTCTTCAAAAAAAGCAAGAACAGCGGGTCCACCTTCGTCTTGATAGGTACCTGAACTGGCTCGGTCGCTTACAGTAACAATCCCAAGAACCGCATGTTCACCACTATTGCTTTCAACTCCAGGGAGGTGATGAAGAGGTTGCATAGATTCAACTCCATCACTGATTGCCGTATTTGGCTTTGATGTTGGCGTGGAAATTATCAAGTAAAGTATCTTCAAATAATTCCGTTTGACGTCGCATCTTTGTTGAACGGATATGCAAGAATGCAGCACCTACAAACACGATAATGATCAGTGGAATGACAGCCTCAAGTTTGTATTGATGCATGAATTTGACAATGCCTTCTGCGGTGTAGGCCCATGTGATTGAAGCAATTGAACCTCCAATGATTGTAGCACTTAACACGCGCATGAAATTCATTCGAGACAAAAGTCCAAGCATAGCTCCAACAAGAACACCCGATGCCATGAACGGAATCCAGACAAAGACAATAAGTCCCCAGAATCCCCATTTGTTAATCATTTCACGCTTTTCATTCGCCATATATTCGACGGTTGAAAGCGTGTCTCCAAGAAGTTTAGTCTGTAACATTTTACCGCCAAACCCATCTTGTTTTGCTACTGCAACAATACGTTCATCGTTCTTCAAGTCACGTTCAACACGTCCTGCTCCTGAACGTTCTGATAATGTGGAAACTTGATTTCGTCCTTTGACAATCAACTCTTGTGAGCCTAACAAGTCAGCATTTCGTTTTGAGATGAAATGATGAAGTTCAGTTTGAACCTCATCGCGGGTTTTCTTAAATCTGAAGAAAGCAAAGCGTTGGGTAGGTCGATAGATTACAGAGACAAAGATGACACGATCATCGCTTGTGACGACAGCCGCTTCCATATTCAAATCGTTTCGGCGTGCGAAAAACAATTCCAAACTTTCTCGAACTTCATCCTCAACCCGAGAGAGTGTGTGTAGCTCGGAAAAGAAATCTGAATAATTTTGCTCTTCTTCATCAGTGCTGTGGTTTGCGGAAGTTCCGATGCCTACTCCAGATTCAAAATCAATCGCTTGGTTGACTCCAATGGTTCGAACAGTGAGTTGTACAGGCTTGAATACTCGGAATATAGCAAATTCTTCGAGTACTTCCCGAAGAACTTCAGCACGTACATCTTTGCTATCAGAGAGCGTTGATTCAGTGTTTTTGTACGGGACCATGATGTCAATCGACAAATCCCTTGGTTCAATTTTATACAATTCCCAATCAATTTCAATGTTTAAACGATGAGCAGTCTTGTTTATTGAGTCCTCTACCAAACGAGAAATATGTGTCCTCGACAGAATATCGTCACTGTCTTGGTGGTAGACTTTGTACATCAATGGATAGATAATCAATAAGGATATTGCGGAAAGAGAAAGAGAAGAAAACGCCATCCACCATGCAGGGATTCCAGCCGCTCCACCTGCAAGCATTGCAGTCTCCCGTCCTCCGCCAAGTTCAGCCCCGATCAAAACATATCCCCAGTTACCAAGGTCCTGAACACCCCAGCAGGAGCGTGCACCGGTGTCAGTCATTCGAACCTGATGTTTATTTTCAGAATCTACAAAGGGTAAGAAAGCAAAGGTTTGCTTTGAAATATCAAGTTCAAATTCGACACTTTTGGAAATCTCTTCTCCACCCTCTACAATACTTGTATTCGAGTCTGAGAGGTTTGATTGATTGTAGACGGCAATGGTATAGCTCAAATCATAGTTTCCTTCTTCAAGGTCATCGAAAGGAGCTGCAAAGTACATTCTTCCAGCATCAGATTCTCCTGCGGGTTTGATGTATTTTGTCGTGGAGTTGGTCCACGACATTACCCCAGCGCCCTCATCCTCTGTTTGTCCAATTGTATAGGTCCCAAGCGCATATCCACTTGGAAGGTTGTAACCATACATAGAGAAGGTTCCATCATCTTCATTCGGGAATATAAGTATCCAAGGTTCATCAGTGATTTCTTCACATTCGCCACCGATATCGAGGAAGGTATTCGATGCTGCGTGGTCGATGTACGTTGAATTTCCAAATGTTCCCGATGTCATCCCCAAAATGAGTAATACATACAAGATGGTGTAGAGGATTCCGCCAGCCAAAACAAAGTTTTCTTTCTTCGCCAGAAAGCTTTGTTTGTCATCCCCACTTCGTCGATTTCGGATTTCGACTAATTCTTTGGTGATTTTATTGTGGGCTTTGACCTCATGGTCAATGTGCTCGGTGTCATCACCGGAATCACTTTTCCCTTCGGGCATACTTCAAGCAGAAAGGCATAGCACATGAACCCAACGATTGGATTCTATAGAGGTGGCTCTTTTATCAGTGAATGAATCACCTTTTCTTTTTCCGAGAAGGCGTTCGCAGTAAGGAGTTGAGGTGGGTCAGGCCGGACTTGAACCAGCGACCTCGGCATCTTCAGTGCCGCGCTCTCCCAACTAAGCTACTGACCCGTGCAGTTCGGGGATACCCCCTGCCATATCAAGGCTTTCGCCCATGAATGTTGAAGCAATGAACCACTCAAGGCTCATTCGATTCCATCGAGAATTACTTTTTGAGCTTCAAACAAAGCATCAATTCCACCGTCTGCACTCGCGAGCAGGGCAATCAATTCTTCACTGGAAAAGGTTGATTCTTCACCAGTTCCTTGAATTTCGACGTATTTTCCATCAGCGGTTTTTACGACATTCATGTCGACATCAGCATTTGAATCCAATATATAATCAAGATCCAAATACACTTCACCATCAATAAGTCCAACTGAGATTGCGGCCAAGTCATGAGGAATGACTGCATTTTCATGATTTGCTTTTTCTGTTTCCGAAAGGGTTGGTGCAGTCCAACCGGCTTTGCGTTGGTCTTCTGTAGGCCGCATGTCCAATGGCAAGCATTGTCCTCGAGCAATCAAACGTCGAACCGCAAGTCGCAGAGCAATGTTTGCTGCTGTGATGGATGCACACCGGGTGCCGCCATCTGCATTGAGTACATCACAGTCCACGTTGAGAGCGACTGGTCCAAGTGCTTCAAGGTCGACAGCAGCACGCAAAGAACGAGCAACGAGTCGCTCAATTTCCTGAGTTCGTCCTTTAGCGCCACGTCGTTCTCTTCGGAATCGAGAATCGGTTGAACCAGGGAGTAAAGAGTATTCAGCGTGAACCCATCCTTTGGTTGAGTCACGAGGGAACCATCCGGGTAGACGAGCCTCTTTGGTACAGCAAGCCAAAATCACGGTGTCGCCTTGACGGTAGAGAATCGAGGCAAGAGCGTTCGGTGTGAAATCGATTTCGACTTCGACGTGTCGCATTTCATTTGCTTCGCGGTCGGTATTAAACTCGGTCTTGAATTTGGCCATGGTGTCGCCAGTACCTTCACTTCATCAAGTCTTCTCCTCAATCCTGCCGAAGAGATGTGCGCGCACATTGAAGAATACCAGTCGATTAGGCGTGGTATGAGCCAACCGAAAGTCGCTATTTGTGGCGTTGCACGAACTCCAATTGGTAAGTTCATGGGCTCGTTAACCACCATGAGTGCGGTCGATCTTGGCATTCTTGCCGTCAAAGAAGTGTGTGAGCGTGTTGGGATTCAGCCTGACCAAGGTGGCGTTGATGAGGTCATATTCGGTCAAGTTTTACAGGCAGGTTCAGGACAAAACCCAGCACGACAAGTCGCTCTGGGCTCAGGTTTGCCGGTAACGACACCCTGCGTAACCATCAACAAAGTCTGTGGGAGTTCTCTCAAAGCAGCTATGCTTGCTGCAAACAGTATCCGTGCAGGTGAATACAATGTCATCATCGCAGGTGGAATGGAAAGTATGTCTAATTCTCCTCACCTTTTGATGAACCATCGAAAAGGCTCGAAAATGGGCGATTCGACTCTTGTTGACTCGATGATTCACGACGGATTGTGGGACGGCTACAATGATGTTCACATGGGGAATACTGGTGAAACAGTTGCCAAGGAATGTTCGATTACTCGTACTCAATCAGATTTATTTGCAGCTCGAAGCCATCAAAGGGCGGCCCAAGCCCAAACCAACGGATGGTTTGATTGGGAAACATTCACTGTTGAGATCCCTCAACGAAGAGGCCCTGCAGTTCAGTTTTCCCAGGATGAAGGCGTTCGAGCAGACACGGATGCTGAATCACTCTCAAAACTCCGCCCAGTGTTTCAGAAAGACGGACAAGTGACAGCAGGTAATGCAAGCACGCTCAATGATGGTGCGAGTGCAGTCGTTCTTGCTAACGCAGAATATGCCAAGCAACAAGGTTGGGAAATCCTTGCATATATTGACGATTATTGCACCAGTGGTATAGAGCCGGAACGAGTGATGAGTGCTCCTATTCCCGCAGTTAAGATGCTCTTAGAACGGAACCAACTGGATGTCTTAGATGTCGACATCTATGAACACAATGAAGCCTTTGCCTCAGCATCATGTGCAGTGGCACAAGAATTGAACATCCCCGAAGATCGATTTAATCTTCATGGAGGGGCAGTAAGTCTTGGACATCCTCTCGGTTCAAGCGGCACACGTTGTCTGATTACTCTTCTTGGCGTCATGCGCCGATGTGAAGCAAATTCTGGAATTGTAACGCTCTGCCTTGGCGGCGGTAATGCTGTTGCTATGCTTGTTCGGCGCTCTTGAAGCAACTGTTGAGACCCCTAAAAAACGGTTTTTCCGACTGTGGGTATCAAATAGGGCAGGACAACGGCCTCCAAATGGGGTAGAACTCATGGTATCGTTCGAAGATCTTGGCGTTGAGCCTGTTATAGTTGAAGTCTTGAAAAAACAAGGCATTCTTGAACCATTTGAAGTTCAACTTGAATCGATTCCACACGGAATGCTTGGACGTGACGTTTGTTGCCGTGCTCCAACGGGTTCAGGAAAGACGCTTGCGTTTGGATTACCCTTGCTTGCACGAACACAAGAAGCGGAACCTCGTCGACCAACTTCTCTTATTCTTACACCAACTCGTGAATTGGCAGAACAGATTTTCAAAGTGCTAGATCCCCTTGCTTACGAACTCCAATTGTACGTTCTTGCAATGTATGGTGGAAGTTCATACAACAAGCAATTCCGGTCTCTTGACCGAGGAGTTGACATCCTCGTCGCATGTCCTGGTCGATTGATCGATATGATGGACCGTGGCGCAGTGTCTTTGGAAGATGTTGGCGTTGTCGTTCTCGATGAAGCAGACAGAATGGCGGATATGGGTTTCATGGAACCAGTATGTAAAATTCTCGACAAGTGTAAATCAGACCGTCAAACAATTTTATTCAGTGCAACTTTGGACGACGAAGTCGCTGACTTAGTACGTGATTACCAGACAGACCCAGTGACAATCGAAGTCGGTCCAAAAGAAGTAACAATGGAAAGTATGACGCATTACTTTTGGTTGATGCCAAACTCTAAAAAATCAACGATCTCCTCTGAAATCATACGTAAATGTGGTCGAACAATCATCTTTTGTCGAACCCGAAACGGTGTTGACCGTGTCGGAGAAGAAATGCAATATGATGGAATGGCTATTGAAACGCTTCACGGTGGATTGTCTCAACGCCAGCGTGATGGTGCAATGTCTCGCTTCCAACATGGAGAATGCATGGCACTTATCGCAACCGATGTTGCAGCACGAGGTATTGACGTTGAGGGTGTCAACTGCGTGATTCATTACGATCCACCGGAAAACGGCAAGGCATACAAACACCGCAGTGGCCGAACAGCCCGTGGTGGTGCAACCGGTATCGTCATCTCTTTAGTTCAAAAACCACAAAAAAAGCAATACGGTAAAATCCAACGTGAAGTTGGAATTCGTGTTGAATTTGAACCTCCGGAATTTACAACATTACCCGAGTTCGAAGTCGAATTTATTGCAGCTGAACGACGGCAACGTCCAAGAAATGAAAATTCAGGTGGAAATAATGGTCACTACAGCCAACGAAATGGCGGTGGCGGTCGCGGCGGCGGCGGCGGTGGATACCGTGGCGGCGGTGGCGGTGGTCGTGGCGGCGGTGGACGTGGCGGTGGCGGTGGATACCGTGGCGGTGGCGGCGGTGGCCGAGGAAATTCAAGCGGTGGTCGCGGAGGCGGCGGCGGATATCGTGGCGGCGGTGGCGGCGGAGGTCGTGGCGGTGGCGGCGGTGGTCGTGGCGGTGGCGGCGGAGGCCGTGGCGGTGGCGGCGGTGGATACCGTGGCGGTGGTCGAAATTCCGATGGCGGCAGCAGTAATGGCGGCGGCGGTGGCGGTGGATACCGTGGCGAAGCACGCGGTCAGAATTTCAAGCCAAGTAAGAGTTCAAGCAAAGGCTACCAAGGTGGTCAGAAGCCACAATCAAGCGGTGGCTATGGCGGCAATAAAGGCGGCTACAGTCGAGATCGAAAGTGAGTTTCACTCTTCTTCCTGAACTTGTTTTTTAGCAGGGCTAAAGATTCCATTATCTTCAATGATTTCTGCAGCACCCGGTAAGACCGGTAGCACATCATCGGTCATTAAACCCGTATTTTTGTAAATTCGATTGGCGAGTTGTTCTTTTTTCACTAACCCTGGTCGTAGAATTGCGAACCGTTGACAGATTGAACGTATGGTCTCCGGCAATCCTCCCATGAGGAGAGGTACTCCGTTGATAGCAACAATTCCGATTCCGATTTGTACATCTAAATCTTTGAACCATTGCCGTTGACCTCGTACAATGAATGCACCCTTGCCAACGTATTCTCCCGTTTGGGCAGTCTTTGAAACTTGAGCAGGTTTGACTGAGTAGACTGTGCCATGTGCTCCGCCTCCTGCCCATGCACGGCTCCAACACAGTGCTAAAGTAGCGGCTTCCTCGAGTTTTTCGGGTGTAATACGTTCATCACCGAGTTTGTCAATCAGTCGGAAAGCAGGGACATCATCTGGAATATGGGCGGGCTTATGTTGGTCTTCAGCAAACCCTTGAGTTGCTCGTAAACTGCAACTTGGGGCACCGTGTAAGTCGGCGTGAAGGTACATGTCAGAACCTGAAAGATGTTTCTTGACAATCGCATCGTTTCCTTTTGCGTCTTTTCCACCGACCAGTAAATGCCCTCCACTGATCATACTCCAGCGGTGATTTTCAAACCAAAGGCGTTTACTCCGTTTGATTTTGTTGAGTTTACCGCTCTCTTGCTGTTTCACTTCTTTCTTTTTTGCACGCTGTAAGAAAAGAGTTGTTTCTTCAAGCGCTTCAACAGCTCCTTTCGTTTTGTCCTTTTGTTTACGGGCTGCTTCAAAATGGCGTTGAGCATTCTGGTGGACATTCTCATCCAACGAAAGGGTTGCTTGAGGGCCATTTGGTAGGCTCTCATCGTCAGGTAAAACCGTTACAAAACTACGTCCTGCAGGATTCAATGACACAATCCAAGGGATTTCCTTTACGTCTTTTTTGACTTGCTTCCAACCTTTCTCTTCAATCGCAGCAGATACTTGTGAAAGTAGACTTTCAATGTGCGTCCAGTTATTTTGAATAAGGTGTCCAAGCATTTGTTGCTTCTCGATTTTCACAGAGAAACCTTCGAGTGCTTTTTCCTGCTGTACTTTCCGGCGTTCTAATCGCTCAACATCTGTTGAGTGGCCACGTCCTGGTGCAGCGATATCCAATTTTTCAGCTTCACGTCGGGCTAATGCCATTGCATCATGGGCACCTTTCCATGCATCGACCGATTCACACAGCGTTGGAAACGTTACCTTCGTGAATTGATGATGATTTGGTAAAAGGGTCGGTGTTGCTTCACATGCAAATTGTTCAAAGAAGCGGTCTCTCTTCCCATTTGGTTCGTGACTCGCTGCTTGGGATTCAAGCTCTTCATTCGAGTTTTCTTTGTCAGGTTTGAGAAGGAGGTATCCTTCGCGACTCTCTGCTAAGTCATTGAGCAGAGACTTGAGTGCTGCATGCACTTTCTCTGCGTCAGCAACGCTGGGTGTCGATGTTGGGCTCCATGCCCGCCAGTGCACAGACTGCGTTTGCATGGGTGCCACCGAGATTGACTTTACCACCAAGGGTTGAAACAAGGTCTCGGTCTGAAGATTCAAACATTTCAACGAGGTGTGCTAATTCAATCTCATGGGGGTCCATTGCCGGTGGTGGCGGTTGATAGGTGACCCCTTTTTTCAGCGTACGGCCTGCATAAGATGCATGAGTCAGAGGCAGAATAATCGTGTCTTCCGCATCGGTGAGAATGATATTACCATCACGAAAAACCTCGACATAGAGATGATATTGTCCAAATTTCGTATCGAAATTGAAACACAAAACTCGGTCAAACCCAAGTTGTCGAACGCCGATCATTCGGGCATTTTTCAGATGCTTTCGAAGGACCATAGCAAAAGGAGGAGGTACCATGGGCATTGGGCGGTCTCTATTCGATGTGTAGATACGAGCGCCACGCACCAGCACTAAATCGAACTGATCCATGTCTTTGGGGTTAATACGCAGATACAATTTGTTCATAGTGCGGCATGTAGGCCTTCTTGACATAAGCGCCAGCGTATTCGTTCAACTCACGGGCAACCGCACGTAAGTCAAAGCCCGACATTGTTGCTTTCATGCATCTCGCCCTCGAACATACCTGCAGCCGACGCTTCTTCAATCCTCACTTGAAACGAAGTAGAACTTTTCCAATGTTTTTCCCATCGTGCAGATATTGATGCGCCTCTGCTACATTTTCAACATCAAACACTGAATCAATAACCGGCGAGAGAGCCCCGCTCATTATTCCCTCCAAGATTTTTTGGAGTTGTGCTTGCATTACTTTTTCATCCTTCCATGTCCCCATGTGGACACCAAACACACCTCGGTTTCGTGTCATCAAACGAAGTGGGTCGAATGCAGGAGTTTTTCTCCATGCCAAATAGGTTCGAAGAAGAGAGCGTTTCGCTGTTGGGGCGGCAGCAGACATTCCGTAAGTATAGAGGCGTCCACCTTCTTTCAGCACTGAGAGAGAACGAGTAAGATGGTCCCCGCCGATTGGGTCAAGGATATGGTCGACTCCAGCACCTTCAGTTTCTTTCTTGATGATACTCACAAAATCCTCATTATGCCGGTCGATTGCTCGACCACCGAGTGATTCAATGATCTTCGATTTCGAGCCAGAGGCTGTTGCCCAGACCTTGGTAACGCCGGCTAATTGGCATAATTGGAGAGCAGCAGTACCTACGCCTCCAGCACCGCCATGAATCAATACGGACTCATCTTTTGTCATGTGGCCTAAATGATGCAGCATATGGTGGGCTGTAAGGTAGGTCACGGGCATGGCTGCCGCAACATCTAATTCGATCTCGTCAGGAAGTAGTAATACACGGTTTTGGTCAACAACGACATGGCTTGCTTGACCGCCGGTGGACATTGCAGCGACGACTCGTTGTCCAACGGTAAATCCAGTTTTTTCATCGCCTACAGCATCGATGACACCGCTGACTTCGTAACCTGGAGTAAACGGATAAGGTGGTCGAGGTTGATAGAATCCGAGACGCATCAAAAGGTCTGCAAAGTTGATTCCAGCAAAAGCCACCTTGACTCGCACTTCACCGGTTTTAGGCTCTGGCATCGGCATTTCAGCTATTCGAATCGTACTCGGTGAGCCGGCTTTGGTAAATTCAACTCTACGAGGCATAAATCCTCCTAACGGAGGGGGTGTTCTAAGGTTTGGTTCATTGAACAGACCACTTGGTGGAATCCTCAACGATTGTACCAGCACGCTGGTGCGACATGAGGTGTGAGAGCGTTTGGTCAACAGCAAGACCGGGATGTGCATCAGGGGTGTCTGCATAGGCTGCTTTGGCAATGTCTGGGAGCGATTGAATCCCCGACTTGACAGCAGCGTAGACGGCATCATGGCGTGCTTTTCGGTGGGATAAGTAGTGGTCGAATTTCATTGTCGGGAGGGCTATGACTGGTCCATGGCTCGGAAACAAGAGGTGTGGCGTGAGCCTCTTCAGGCGTTCAAGTTGTTCCATGTAGATGTTCATGTCTCCAGTATGTGGTGGAATAAGAATGGTGCCAATACCTGCCACCATATCTCCAGCAATAAGTCCAGCGTCACCAAGTAAGCAGATGTGCCCGGGGTGGTGACCAGGTGTGATGAGGACCTGCCATGTCTGATTGCCGAGTTCAAGCATCTCGCCTTCGGTGAGTATTCGTTGGCATTCGACGGTACGAGCCGTATATTCACTGCCCCAAATCGGGACATCAAACGCTTCTCGAAGCAATCCGATATCGCCCACATGGTCGCCATGTGAGTGGGTAAACATCATTGCAATGAGTGTCCCTTTGTGTCGGTCAACTGCTTTGGCCATGTCTTCCATCCCTTCACGTAGATGAGATGCAGGGTCAACCAGAATGAAGTCACCTTCAGGGTCGCCAACAAGATAGCAATTGGTATGGTCAGCAGGTGGGAGAGTGGCTGTTCTCACCGGTACCACTTCAACGCCATGAGCAAACAAGATCGAGCGACGGCTAGGTAATCGTTCACTGATGTCACGGGCCGCTTCGAGCATATCACGGCCTTTACGTTCGAGTGTACGTTCAATTTCCATAAGGAGGGTAACGACTGGTGGAGCGACCTTCATTTCATGACTTGCCCATTTCTGCAGGATTTCATTTGGTGTTGCCCATAGGATTTCAGTGAATTCAGTTTGCGGTTCGAGGTCTATTTCTGGTACATCTTTGGCAAGACCGGCATGAAGGTGCATGAAAGCATTATCAAATTGAATTGGGCCAAAAGGAGGGGTGATTCGGTGACTTAACACCCTGAGGGAGCGAGTATCATACGGAAATGCCCCTTCTGAGTGCAAGTGGTAAGTATCGACTTTTATCAGCAACAATTTCTTGGCGAGCCTCAAGTGGTAGCGCAACCAATCCGTGTTCGGACGGTGCGAGTCCTAATTCCTCACTCATTTCCCGGAGAATACAAGCAATGGCTTTTGCTTCAGGACCTTCAAAACCTTCCAATGTCCTCAACGGCTGCTGCATCCACGCGTGACAATCCACCACCGGGGAAGGCCCAGTAACCAGGGAATGCTACCATTGTTTCTGAACGAAGGCCAAGCAAGACTTCGATACCGCCTTCTCCATCACGAGTCATCGTCATGGTGGCTGTTGGCCGAGGTGGCCGACGCTGTTGCGGACCCAGTGACATGCCTTCGGGAACTTCACTCATACAATTCGCTGTTCGCCATTGGCTTCAAGGCTTTGTTTCTCAACCGCTGGTAAGGCGTGAAAGTCATGTAGGGCCCACTGCTGCCATAATGCATGGCGGCGCAATCGGTTGAAGAAGAACTGCAAGAACTTGCAGCACTTGTTCGTGAAGCCGAAGCCTTGGGAATTGACCCGTGGCCCCCTGAAAAGCCAGACCGCCCGTGGGCTCGCTGGGCTCTCGCCTCGTTTATGATCGTCCTCATGCTGAGTGCCGTATCGAAGGTGCTCTTTCGATTCGCCTCATTCTGACTTTACCAAGCAGACGTGAATCTCGTTACGACATCTATCGAGGACGTACATCAGTTTCAAACCGCGCGTGAATCACTTCACGAGCATGGCCTTTGAGTTCGTCAGCATCATGTGGATTGCTCCACATGTCAACTGTTGTGAATCAAGCTCTGTTTCGGCGACCAGCAATCATTGCAGCGCCAAGCATTGCAAGA
This sequence comes from uncultured Candidatus Poseidoniales archaeon, assembly GCA_905182715.1. GTDB lineage: Archaea > Thermoplasmatota > Poseidoniia > Poseidoniales > Poseidoniaceae > MGIIa-L1. Next base: position 1,491 of record CAJJCP010000019.1, on the reverse strand, counting down.
ACGCCCATAGCAGCAGTGAATCCAGGAAGGAGACCTTCTGATTCTGCGACTTCAATATCGGAAAGGTCAATGGTTCCATCGCCAGTTGCGTAAACAGTCAAGGTTCCGCTTTCTGTGTAGTATCCATCAGTCCATGTGACATCAAAGGTGACGTTTCCGCCAGTTCCTGCAGGGAGTTTGAATGAGATGTATCCCATTGCATATCCGAGGCTTGTGTTGGAACTGTTTCCAAGTGGGCTGGTGATATCAACGACCATCTTACCTTGTTCAGGGTCCCAGCATTTCACATAAATGTCATAGGAAGCATTGTCCACAAGTGTGATCATATAATCGCCACTTTCTGGAGCATCTTGCATCCATTGGTCTTCCATCATTGAACCGTTAGCGAAGGTGACTGCGTAGTACCAGTCACAGACTGGGAACATGTTCATTTCTTCATCTTCCCAAGTCCAGTCATCGTCTTCTTCAGTAGGTAGAGTAGCGTTTTCGACCTTTGATAATGTGAATATGAGTGACTCCTGGTCATCAAGTGCACATTCATCAGCATACCAAGCGTTGTTGGTTTCTTCAAGTGCGAATCCAGTTGCACTGTCTACATTCCAGGTCTCAGAGTTGTGAATCCAGATTGTATAATCTTGACAGTTTTCTGAATCTTCCATAGAATCTTCCATAGAATCATTCATTGTTTCATTCGACTGGTCGTCTTCCACGTCCATAACCACGAACGTGTGTGCGGTGGAGTTGTCGTAAGCAGTTGTTGGGAATTCAATAACAGTTCCAACTCGAATAAAGACAACATCATCGCCTTCGAGCAATCCGTCAATTTCAACCCAGAAGTCAACAGCTGTTCCGTTTTGTCCGTCAAGTGTCATTCCTTTTGAAATGTCATCAATATCGAGGTTCATTGCGTAAAGGGCCATGAGCATGTCAACTTCTGACTCGTCGAGCACAGTGTCGTTGTTACCGTACATTGAGTCAGCCATCATTGAGAGGCGTGCAATATCTTCGGCGTTGTCAATGACTGCCAATTCGATGATAACCAATTCCATGGAATCATCATGCCATTGTTCAAACATTACATTGATGTTCATAAAGTCGATTTCATCGCCTTCGTCTTCCGTGTCGGCGTTGTTCTGATCATCGCCACCAGAGGATTGACTCATGTCAGCCCACATGTAACCAGCAGTTTCACAAGATGTAGCATCCGTGAAGCCTCCGACGACAACGTGGTTGACCATATCGTAGCAAACCATGTTTGTTTCTCCGCCATCGTCTCCACCGTTGTCGTGGTCTTGGGATTGCATAGCGTAGTAGAAGTCAGGGAATTCAGAGGCGTTGAGCATTGCATTGGCATCTGCATCAAACATCATGAACATTATTCCAAGGTATTCTTTTTCGATTTCAGACATTGGCTCTTCATTCTCTGCACTGATCCAAAGAACAATTTCGTTCATTGAAACGCTGCCGTCTCCATCGGTATCAATCAAATCC
>CAJJCP010000018.1 GCA_905182715.1 uncultured Candidatus Poseidoniales archaeon | reverse complement strand
TTGATTCTTGGTTGGCTTGTCATGCGGGAACCAACTGAGATGGAAGACGAGGCAAAGCAAGCAGCTGAGACTTATACTGATGTTGAGCATGTTGAAAACCAAGGTGGTTTGCTCGGCATGGATCATCACGCTCCACCTCCGGCTCCCGGGATTTTATCGAAAGAGGAACGTAGAAGCGATGACAGTGGCTTTATTCGGCCTCTTCGTCGAAGAAGTTGACCGCTAGATTGTATAACCTCCTTTGGTATCGTTACACGGGGAGAGGTCATGTCATCACACATTCGAGTGGGTACGATTACGCTGACTCTGCTCTTGCCGATTCTTCTGGTGGGGCTTTCTAGCCCACTTTCGATGCAGGTTCAAGCCGCTGAATCATGTGCAGGCGACACGACTCCTATTCGATGGAATGAGACGGCTCAACGCATGGCATTGGTACCATTTTACAACGGTAATTGGTGGAATGATTGGGATGACATGTATTTTGAGGATTATGAGGGAGATGAGGGGAATGGTGACAAAGGTGATGGTGAAATGGTCCAGGACACACCACCATCTCCAGAAAATCCTTTGAATCCTGAAGAAGAATGGATGTATCGGGATTGGATGAAGCCTCGACTTGATCCACTCGAAGAAAACCACTACACGACGATGCTTATTGGTAACGATAGCGTTGGTATTTTGAGGGTGAATCTTTCAGCAGATTATCGAACGACGGTCTGTATTCGTCTCCAAGATATGAACCTCAATGCGGTCGAAGGAGATGTCTATCTTCTCACCACTGAAGAATACGACAATTATGCCCAATCGTATCAGGCTGCCCATGAACAAAACTTCTACGAATACGAGGATATCGAACGATCGCTTTCGAATATCCCGCCGGAATGGAGGAGTTTCAATTTCTTAGGTTGGAAGTCGTATCGTGATTCACATGAATATGAACAAACTTCTGAAGTGAATTTCGCTTTGAATCTTGACGGTCCAGAAATCTATTCATCGCTCTTTACGGGTACGGAATGGCAGGATTTTTACATCGTCATCGATACTTGGGATAATGTTCATGATGGCGATGCAGATGCTCCGAATTCAATTGTCGCTGCAGATGTGACGATCATCACGACTGAACGAAGTTTCATACTCCCTCCATTTACCGTCTCACTTGTTTTCTTAGTCGTGCTTCTCGGAACGCTTTCGATCCCGTTCATTCTCAATGCCAAATATATGAAGGCAGGATTGGTTTCTGAAGTTCCACAAAACATTGTCCCTTCACTCCACACGCCTGCTCAGCACCCTGCACCAACTTCACCTATACCGGCGCAATCATCCGATTCCCAACATGCATTTGCAACGCCGGTCAAAGAGGTAGTTCAACTCCCTAATCCACTCCCTGCTGTGCACCTGGACCCCCAATCAATTGTAGAAGTGCCTGACGGGCAAGACTGAAGGAATTCAGAGTCGCCGTAAAAACCCTGTTTGCAAGGGCTCTGTTCGAGTTTAATACTCAAGGAGTCTCCAAGCATCTTGGAGGTCTCGAACGTTCACAAGGCCCTTGTCAGAGAGGCGGAATTCATCTCGCATGGTTGCATAAACCAAATCTTGGCCCAGTGTTGGTGCGTGAATACGTGTCCAATCGCCACCGTTTCCAAGTGCCATGATGCTGTAAGGAGGTGTTGAGTCTTGAGCACTCAATGTGTTTGCAGCATCGACGAGTTGGAGTGCATCTTGGTGGTCTTTGAGGGTGCTGCAGAATTTGACGATATCCCCACTGTCTCCGTTTGATGTGACAAAGGTGACGATTTCGTCAGAACTTGGCGTACCGTTCATGTCGTGTTGAGATGCAATGATTTGACAGTTAGCAGCTTTGGCAGACTTTACGAGGGCTTTGCGGCTTTTGTCTTCGATTGACAATTCGATGTCAATCCATTTGACTTCCGAATCGATAGCGGCTTGAAGAATTACAAGTCGTTGCTTCTCATCGCCGGAGAAATGGCCACCGTCTCGGACAGCACGAACAGAGAATATGACGGGAAGAGCGATTGCTTCTTTGAGTGCTGCAATTGACTTTTCAACATCGACTTCTTCAAAGTCGAGAACAGGCCATTCATTGACAGGGAGCATGGTCGAAACACGGTTGCCTTCTGCGTCTTCGGAAATAATGGCTTGAGGCTTTTTGAGATACAAACGGTCAAATCGAACTTCGATCATATTAGCGCCTTGAATTCCTGCACGAGCGGCTTCGTCAACCATTGCTTTCACGGTTGTTTCTTCAAGAGATACGCATATCTTGGGGTTGGCCATGCTTTCGGCGACTTTGGCACGCTTCTTAACGCTCTCGCTTGTTTTGTGTTGAATACTCGTTCGAAATGAGGGCGTTTCGGAGCCTTTTTCAACCACGAATTTGGCAGTATATTTCCTGCTAAAAATTCGACTTTCATTGCGGAAATTTGGCTCCTGAAAGAGGGGGTTTCACCCCTGTTTTACAGTACCTTTATACCCCCTCGGCACAGGGTATAGTTGTAGAGGGGCGAGAGAGTAGAGAAAAAGAGGACTGCGGCCCAAAATTATCTCAGCAGATACACTCATTTTCAACACTTTTTGAAACAACAAAAAACCCATCTTCACACCCCAATGGAGGAATAATTATGTCAGACGATTACGGCGCATCCAGCATCCAAGTTCTCGAGGGCCTCGAAGCAGTTCGATTGCGACCCGGTATGTACCTTGGCGACCCACACGACGGCTCAGCCCTCCACCACTGTATTTGGGAAGTCGTCGACAACTCCGTCGACGAACATCTTGCCGGCCATACACCCCGCATCGACATCACGCTCAACGCCGACCATTCGCTCTCGGTCCGGGATTACGGGAGAGGGATTCCCGTCGGCTTGCACGAAGACTACGGCGTCTCTGCTGCCGAGGTCATCATGACAAAGCTCCACGCTGGCGGTAAATTCGACAACAGTTCGTACAAGGTCTCAGGCGGCCTTCACGGCGTTGGTGTCTCTGCAGTCAATGCAGTTTCAGAATGGATGGATGTCACCATCCACCGTAATGGGATTGTCCATTATCAGCGGTTTGAGGCTGGAGTCCCGGTTAAGCCATTGGCCGAGGTCGGCACATGCGATGACACGGGTACGACCATTACATTCAAGCCCGATTTGTCGATTTTCACCGAAGTCACCGAATTCGAGTTTGAACAAATCAACACCCGGCTCAAGGAAACATCATTCCTCAACGCAGGCCTTCAGATCGTCATTCATGACGAGCGGGCTGAAGAGGCGCATGTTGTCGAACACCTTTACGAAGGTGGATTGGCAGAATTCGTCCGCCAACTCAATGAGCGAAAAGAAGCAATGCACGATGACGTCATCGTCATCCAAGGTGAGAAAGAAATCGAGAAGGGCATGGTCTCGGTAGAACTTGCACTGCAATGGTCAGATGCTTTCAGTGAATCTATTCTTTGCTATACGAACATCATCCGAAACAAAGATGGTGGAACTCACATGTCGGGATTGCGAACAGCGCTCACCAGTTGTATTAACGGCTATGCGAAGAAGCGAAACTTGCTCAAAGGAGACGCACTTTCTGGCGAAGATGTCCGTGAAGGGCTTGCTGCCGTTGTCAGCGTTAAACACCCAGACCCTTCCTTTTCTTCACAAACCAAAGACAAACTCGTAAGCAGTGAAGTCACTGGGATCGTTCAAACGGTTGTGTATGAAAAACTCGGCGAGTTCTTCGAAGAGAACCCAAGCGTTGCAAAGCAAATTGTCGACAAAGCACTTCTCGCCTCCAAAGCCCGCGAAGCTGCACGTAAAGCCCGCGACCTCACTCGACGTAAGGGTGTACTCGAAGGTGGCGGCCTACCTGGTAAGTTGGCTGATTGTCAGTCACGAGACCCAAGGGAATGTGAAGTCTATCTGGTAGAAGGTGATTCTGCAGGTGGTTCAGCAAAGACTGGCCGTGACCGACGGATACAAGCAATTCTGCCTTTGCGTGGAAAAATCTTGAACGTTGAACGACAAAAGCATAACATTGCAAAGGTGTTCCAGAACCAAGAAATTCAAACGATGATTCGTGCCTTCGGCGCAGGGGTTGGGAACAATCCTGAAGATGAAGGTGGATTCAATCCAGAAAAGTTGCGCTACCACAAACTCATCATCATGACTGACGCTGATATTGACGGCGCTCACATTCGGACATTGATGCTGACCTTCTTGTGGCGCTTTATGCGACCTGCAATTACTGGAGGCCATGTCTATATCGCACAACCACCTCTCTATCAATTATCTAAAGGAAGGGTCAGCAAGTATGCCTTTTCGGATGAGGAACGCGATTCAATTATTGATGAATTACGTGGCGATAACCCCAATGTTAAGATTGGCGTACAACGCTACAAAGGTCTTGGTGAAATGAATCCAGAACAATTGTGGGAGACTACAATGGACCCGGCAACACGTACAATGCTCAAAGTGACTGTCAAAGATGCTGAAGAAACCGATCGAATGTTTGAGATTCTCATGGGTGAGGATGTTCCAGACAGAAGGGCGTTTATCGAACGCCACGCTAAGGAGGTGACCAACCTTGACATCTGATGATATTGAAGAAAACCAAGAAGAGGAACAAGTCGATGAAACGATTTCAACTGAAAACGTTCTGAATCATCCATTGAACGATGAAATGAAAACATCGTATATCAATTATGCAATGTCGGTCATTATCGGTCGTGCATTGCCTGATGCTCGTGATGGATTAAAACCCGTTCACCGCCGTGTTCTCTATGGTATGTACGAAGGTGGTCACACCTCTGAAAAGAAATACAGTAAATCTGCACGTTCTGTTGGTGAAGTCATGGGTAAGTATCACCCGCACGGTGATCAATCGATTTACGACACCATGGTTCGTATGGCACAAGAATTTTCACTGCGTTATCCTTTGGTTGATGGCCAAGGAAACTTTGGTTCAATTGACGGTGACCCGCCTGCTGCAATGCGTTATACTGAAAGCCGCCTCGACAAAATCTCCAAGCATATGCTCGAAGATATCGATAAGAAAACAGTTGACTTCCAACCAAACTTCGACGACTCTGAGCAAGAACCAACCGTTCTCCCAGCTCGTTTGCCGAATCTGCTTCTGAACGGAAGCGACGGTATTGCTGTAGGAATGGCGACCCGTATCCCTCCACATAATTTAACTGAAGTTGCTGGTGCAATCCACTTGCACGTAAGCCGAACTCTCGAGGAAGGCGAAGCGAATACTGGTATGCCTCAAATTTCTATAGATGAATACATGGAGCACGTCAAAGGGCCTGATTTCCCAACGGGTGCATCCATTCACGGAATCGATGGAATCTATGACATGTATACTACTGGAAAGGGTAAATTCCACGTCCGTTCCAAGTGTGACGTCCACGATGATTCGAAAGGTAAGCGAATCATTATTCACGAGATTCCATATCAAGTGAAGAAAGCAGATATGCTTGTTCACATCGCTGAATTAGTGACAAAGGGTTCTATTATTGGGATTCGAGATATCCGTGATGAATCTTCGAAAGAAGGTATCCGTGTCGTTATTGAAGTCAAGAACAATGCAGACCCGCACGCTGTTTTGAATCAATTGTTCAAATCCAGCCGCCTCCAAGAATCATACTCTGCGAACATGATGGGTATTTTGGATGGGCGACCAGTCCTCCTGACCCTCCCAGTGATGTTGCACACCTATGTGTCGCACCGTGAACTCATCATCGAACGTCGAGCCCAATTTGATTTGAATAAGGCACAGGCGAGAGCTCACATTCTCGAAGGTCTTCTTATTGCTCAAGATCGAATCGATGAGATTGTTGCAGTTGGTAAAGCAAGTTCGAGCCGTGAACAATTCGAAGCAGTTCTACAAGGCAAGGAAACAATGCCAGGTATTGCAGCCTTCAGTTTCACAGAAGCACAAGCCAAGGCAATTGCCGAACGTCGTCTCTATCAACTGAGCCGTCTCGATGTCGATAAGGTCCAGAATGAATTCCAAGAATTACAACTTCGAATCACTGATTTGCAAGATATCATTGCTTCTCGAAAGCGCAGACTCAGCATCTTACTGTCTGAACTCGATGAGATGGTAGAACGCCATGGCGATGAACGCCGTTCGTTTATCGACCCAATGCCACTTTCGATGAACCGCGAAGACCTTATCGAAGAGCGAGCAATTGCCATTACACTCAGTGAGGACAATTACATTCGTCACATGCCTGTGGAAATGTTCCGTGTTCAGAACCGTGGCGGTAAAGGATTGAAAGGTGTTGCAACCAAGAACGAAGATACACCTCAGCTGATTGTTACGTGTTTCAGTAAAGACCGTTTGTTGATCTTTACTGACAAAGGGCGTGTCTATGGCCTCAAGGCTTGGGAAACTCCTCTTGCCAGCCGTCATGCCCGTGGTAGCCACATCCGTAACGTGATTGAAAAGATTCAGGACGATGAGAACATTGTCACCATCTTACCAATTACTCGTGACTTACTCGAATCTCCCGAAGGTCACTTCTTGTTGTTCGCTACCCGGTTGGGTCTGATCAAGAAGACGAAGCTCGAAGAATATGTTCGAATTAATCGTAATGGAAAGTACGCTCTCCGATTCAAACTTGATGATGATAGCCTCGTCAATGTTCGAACCGGCACCAACGAATCGGCTGTTGTCATGATTTCAAGCACTGGTTTCGCCAGTCGCTTTGCTTGTTCCGATATCCGCTCCTCTGGCCGAGTTTCTGCCGGTGTGTATGGAATCAAGACCGGTAATCGAAAGAATGCCGATGGCGGTCATGTCGTCGCTATGATGTCGACTGAAAACACCGACACTCAAATCTTGACCATTACTCGAAATGGAATGGCTAAGCGAAGTCGCTTGGGTACTTCTGAAAAGATACCTGATATGAATGCTGAAGGAGTTCAAAAGATCGATGCTGAAACCGGTGAAGGAAAGATGCGAACCGATGGCTACCGAAAGACCAAGCCTGGTGCTAAGGGTGCGTATACAATGAATCTCGACCATGAAAGCGGTGATTACATCATCAGTGCTCGACAGATCCCGAATCTTGAAGACAATGTGTTCTTGTTGACCAAGAAAGGTATGATGATACGCATCAATGCAGGCCAAACAAAGGAAACCAAGAATAAAAAATCAAAGGGAACCCGTGTAATGGAATTGAGGAATGCAAAGAAAACAGGCTTTGTAGACCACATTATTTTCGCTGCTCGACTTCCTGCGGAATTGGTTGAAAACGACGCAATGGATGATGATTCTGAAGGCAATTCTGAAGAAGAGTGATCTTCCCTTCAAGCGACGCCTTCAAACATGATTCCATTCTGTGACTGCATGTACCGGCCTCTCTTCGGCCGATGCGGTGATGTTGTATGGATGAGCGCTCATTGATTTATGATTGGAATACTGTCGAGTATGAACTCAACCGAAATCCCGCAAACCACCCTCACGGAGTTTGGTTTGATGATGAAACACTCCGGGATGGATTGCAAAGCCCCAGCGCTCGCAATCCGACCATTGATGAAAAAATAGAACTCCTCACCTTCATGGAAAACCTTGGGATTCAGAAAGTCGATCTTGGTCTTCCAGGTGCTGGCCCCTATCATTTGGAACATATTGATGCAATGATGTCTCATATCACAGAAAATGATTTCAAAATACGGCCAGGCGCTGCAGTTCGAACACTCATGAACGATATTGAGCCCCTGGTTGATTTACAAGTCAAACACGGTACTCCAATCCAAGCAAGCGCTTTCTTGGGAACCAGCCCTATTCGCCAATACACAGAAGGATGGACCATTGAAAAACTTCTTTCAACCATGGAAAAAGCAGTTTCTTATGCTGTGGATAACGATGTTCAAGTCATGTTCGTTACCGAAGACACAACCCGTTCCAAACCTGAAGATATCAAAGCCATCTATCAGCGAGCAATGGAAATGGGCGTTCGTCGTCTCTGTATTTGTGACACATGTGGTCACGTCACTCCAAACGGTGTCAAGAAATTGTTACAATTCATCGATGAAGAAGTCATCAAAGATGCAGGCTACAAGCGTTCAGAAATCGAAGTCAACTGGCACGGTCACCAAGACCGTGGTTTGGGTGTTGCCAACAATATTGCTGCCGTTGAAGCCGGTGCTGACGTGATTCACGGAACTGCGCTCGGTGTCGGAGAGCGTGCGGGCAATGCTCCACTCGACCAAACCTTGGTCAACCTCAAACTCCTTGGTGTGATTGATAACGATCTCACACAATTGGATGCCTACATGAAAAAGGCTAACGAATACATCGAAGTACCTCTTCCACGTAACTATCCAGTCTTCGGAATGGATGCTTTTGAAACCGGAACCGGCGTTCACGCCTCCGCTGTTATCAAAGCCATGCGTAAGGGTGACAATTGGCTAGCAGACCGAGTCTATTCTGGTGTTCCAGCTGGAGATTTTGGTCTAAAACAAGTCATTCGAATTGGGCATATGGCGGGACGTTCAAACATCATCTGGTGGCTTGAGCAAAACGGCTATGAAACCTCAGATGACCTTGTAGCTCATGTTTTTGAAGTGGCAAAAAGCCAACGACGAAACATGGAAGACCAAGAAGTGAAGAATGTAGTTGATTCTTTTCTTAACGCTTGATTAGGCCTCAGCCTCTTCTTCGTTATCGGTGAATGTGTCACCCTTTTCGGCATTGGCTTCCTTAGTCACAGTCCACTCTTTGTCAACAGCTCCGCCACTCCATTCACCATCAACAGCGACTTCGTCGACTTCATTTTCTTCTCGCCAAACAGGTTCGTTTTGTGAGCCGCAAACGATGAACCTACCGTTATCATCGATTTGGTCGTTCAATAAATGAAGATGTTTCGAGATCGGTAAGAAATGCCCAACAGGCATTCCGGCTGCAGTGAATGGATTGGTTGCTGCTCCAATCAACAATCCATCTTCTGGTGCGACAACATCCACAGTAATTCCAGGAGTTCCGGGGTCTGAAATCGTAGCGATGACTTCACCTTCACGCATTACGGAGCCTGCTGAGACAAACATATCCAACAATCCACCTTCACCTGCACGTAGCCAGTGTGAACCGCTTGCAAGCATTCGGAACCGTGGACGATGAGGATTGCCATCGATCATACGCAATGAACGGAGAACATTCAAAACGCCATGCATAGCGACCTTAACCGCCCCATGGTCAAGCAAGTTCGCACCTCCGCCTTCGTAGGTAATGACTGGTATATCCTGTTCTATAGCCGCTTTTCGCAACGAGCCTGAAGGTGGTTTCGAATCGAGTATGATCTCAATTCCAAAGGCCTTTGCGAGAATGTTTGAACCAGCATGTGCTAAATTGGCACGAAGTTGTGGCATATTGGAACGACCGATTCCGGCGCTGTGCAAATCGACAATAGCATCGACATCTGAGAACAAATACTTCCAGGTTTGAGCAGCCACTCTCCTCGTAGTGGAGCCTTTCATGTCACCAGGGAAATTGCGGTTCAAGTCACGACCATCAGGGAAATATCTTGATTTTGAACGGTACCCCGGCAAATTCACAATTGGTACAATCCGAATCGTTCCCGCCAACTGCATTGGGTCGAGGGGTTTTCCAGCATCGGTAAATGTGTTTGATAGGAGGTGAGTACAGGTAGAAGGTCCAGTCAATTCATCACCATGTACACCACCAAGAATGGTAATGGTAGGGCCTGGTCGAACTCCATGAAGAATCGTGACCGGTATCGGCCATGAGTCGCCGAGGTCAGTTTCTAAAAGTGGTAGATGAATCGTACGCATTGTTCCCGGTTTGATGATTTTACGGTAGAAGCGAGTATTGGTCCATTTTGCACTTCGATCCCATTCGGGTCGGTCTTCTAATTTGTGTGCCGCCATTGCTTCTTGTATGGCATTTCTTCTCCGCTTGGGTAATTCATGAGCAACACGAATCTTGGACTTCGTCCGTGGTTTCTTTGCTGCCATGGTTACGGCAGCGAACACCACTCAATAAGAATGCGTATATTCTCGACCAAACAAGCAAAGAAAACAAGTGCTTTCAGTTGAGCCCAAGGGTATGGAAGAAGTCGGTGTACAACGTCAATACGCTCCAAGTTCGATCTGTTTTGGTTGCGGTCCAGCGAATCAACAAGGTTTGCAAATCAACAGTACCCGTATTGAAAACGGACTTTCAATGGAATACCTTCCTGAACAACACCACCAAGCTTTCCCCGGTATGATTAACGGTGGGATAATTGGAACTCTTTTGGATTGCCATGGGAATTGGACCGCTGCTGTAGCACTCATGGATGCGCAAGGTCTTGAAGAGCCACCTTGTACTGTAACTGCCTCTTATACGGTTAAGTTACGCCGTCCCACGCCAACCGATGTCTCTCTGAAAGTTACCAGCCAAATCAAAGAATTAAGTGAGGACCGAGTTGAAGTCGAGTTACTCTTGGAAGCCAACGGTAAAGTCTGTGCAACAGGAAGTGGACTGTTTGTTGCGGTGAAAGAGGGGCATCCTGCTTATCACCGATGGAGTTGAATCAGCCAATGGCAAAACCAAGTAAAGAGCAGATTCTTCTCTTAGATGAGTTGAGAGACTTCGTTATCGAAGTCATGCGAGATATGCCTGAATGGGTTGATGCAAAGGTTGAGCGTTTACGCTCAATCCCTTTGGGTGTTCTTCGAAGAAATGCGACACAGCGCCATGGAGTTACCCGTTGGAAACGAGGTGTGAACCTCCATACTCTCCAACCAGAAGACGTCGAAGTGATTGACATTCATCCGAAAATGCTGAACCAACAGTGGAAGGCATATTCTGCTTTTGTCCTCCATCATGAGTATATTCATGCTCTTGGATTACGTGCTCACAATACCCTTTTCCGACAACTCGAGGCGGCTTGGCCGGGTCGAACAGCCGGAGAGCAGGGCATCCAATTTACAGAACATCTTCGTTTGGAAAGAGCGATTTGGTTGTGGTGCTGTCCCGATTGCCAGCAAGCATTCCCTCGCCAAAAGCCTTCACGCGGAAGATATCGATGTCGGAAATGTAATACTGTTCTTCTCGATAAGAAATCCATCACTGGCTTAGCATCAAACCATTGAATTGAAGGGAGAGGGTGGATACGGCAATATATGGGATATCATCATGTTGGTGAGCAACGACCGTTGCACCCATTGATTCTTGTTCTGAGTGTACTGCTGTTTTCTCTTCTCATACCAGCAGTACAAGCTAATTTGAGCCAGTCAGTTGATGGTGGAGAACTTTTCTTATCCTGTATACAAGATGATGAATGCTTCTTGACTTCTGTTGCCAGTGGTGAAGAAATCATATCCGATACAATCTTCGCATCACCAGCGCAACCCGATACGATTACGCTTGAATTTGAAATGGAACCGCAGCAAAAAGAAGTTGCTCTCCTCCCGACTCTTCTAGCTTCGATGGAACTCGATTTGCGTTTTACCGGTGAAGTTTCTGGTGCCAATAAGCCTGAACTTGAAATTTCCTTGATTCTTGGTTCAACCGTAACAACGTGGAACTTTGAGGCAGAGATCGTACCAGTGGGGGTCACTTCCAATCCCTATACGTTGGAAAACGAAGAACTCAATTTGAATGGAGACCGATTACTGTGGCCGGAAGACACCGTACGATTACGACTGACCTTTCTTCTTGACCGGCCAGGGACATGGGAATTACATCTCCGCGGTGCATCTTTCTTGAATTTAGATATTCCATGGTCCGAAGATGTGGATTCACGTAACACGGATGAACCATCAAGTGACCTTGAACCACGGCCGACCGATTTTGAAACAATTCACTATGGTGCCTTACTCGAAAACGATCGAGATTGCTGGACCTTTGAAATTGGGGAACATGAATTGTTAAACATTTACTTGGAATGGGAAAGTGTTCCAATTGAAATACAGCAAAGTCATGGTCTACCAGATTTGATACAACCTTCTGGACGTCTTTCAAAGGCACCTGAAGTAATTGTGAGAGAAGATGATGATTCAACTCGAATGACCTATCGCTGGCGTGCTCTTCCCGTTGGAGAATATATTCTCTGTATCGGTGGAACTGCAGGTAAATTTCAACCTTATATCTGGACAGGTCAACTTGCCTTTGAAGGAATAGGTCCTTTGAGCCCATACGAATTTGATGGCAAGGCATTCTACCCTGCTGGTACCGCTATTTTAGGAGATGAAGATGAAGCAATATCACTTACGCAATCTGGCTTTGGTCTCCTTTTCATTTCCATTTTAGTCATGATTGGATTTGTAGTTGATAGCCTCCGTAATTCCACCTCGAAAATACTTCGATTTGGTCTCTTTTCGCCGGGTGTGATTTTGTTACTCATCGGCGGTATATTCCATCCAATGTGGGTTTTGGCTGAGGAAGTTCAAACAGATTCAGAAATACAGTTTGATGATTTAATTGAGATGCGACTTCAACAGTTATGGGACGTGTCTTATCCAGGTGTCCCAGAACAGGTTCTTGCGACTCATCTTGGTGCGACTTGGGGCATGTTAGACGGTGACAATTTACAACTTCGACTTGTGGTCGAAGAGGCACAGCCACTCCCAGATGGCCGTTGGCAATTGATTATTCCAGAACTTCAAGACCTTCGTATGGACCAAGCCATCTTCGGACAAGTGGCTCGAGGTGGAGTTCAAACAACCGATGAAGGCATGCTTGAACAACAAACGGTTCGCTTCATTCTGTTTGCAGGACGAGCTCTTCTGCTGGATTTGTTGATGCTTGAAGCAATGATGGTCGTCGATGAGCCTCCAAAGTCTTCGATCTTCCATGTTGATTTCGACATGGTTACCGCTCCAGCATCTGGTTCAGTAAGTGTCCCAGCATGGGCGACTCGACCAACATCAGTCAGTGCTAGCGATTGGGTCCTGCTCCAAGCAAACCTCTTTCCGAAGCAAATATCAGTGAGTCTTTGTGATTGTGACTTTGACCTCTTAGACATCCGTTTCACAGATTCACCAGGATTCGATATCAAGGATATCCCTCCACAGATCAACATTGAGAATGCGTCGGGTCTCATCAGTTATTCGACACCTGTGACTCTTCTTGGTATGGTTCTGTGTGCATTTGCCAGCCGAACTGAATACCAACGGCGGAAAAAAGCAAGAACGCTCGCAGCTCGGTACTTCAATGAAAGTTCAAAGTGGGATTAGAGTTCACTTCTTTCCTTTCTTTGCCTTTGATTTAGCCTCTTTAATGACTTCATCAGAATCGACGCCTGCCATTTCAGCAGCTTCTTTGATATCCTTTTCTTCTCGTTCTGAGATTTCTCCATCTTTGGAAGCGGACTTGACAACTGCATCGATGTTCATCTTTGCAGCCTCTTCATCAGTGATGCCCAAAGCCTCTTGGAAGGATTTCAATTCAGCCAATTCTTCTTCTGTAATGATCCCGTCTTCCCATGCGGATTCATAGGATTCTAAAAGGAATGAACGGTATGCATCTGGGTTGAGGAGGACATCTCGAATAAGGCCATGATTTGGACCATCATCACTTTGTGACATCTCAAGGATAGCAATTGAACGACGCATTTCTTTCACAGCCATGTCTTTGAGGCCGTGTCCAGCCCAAACTGCACCGGCAGCGATGACAGCAGCAGCAAACCAACGCATAACGTCTGGATTGACAAATTCCCAAGGTTCTACAAGGTGGAATATACCGAGTACAGCCATTGCTGCTCCGCACATAACTTCCACCCAGTCATTCATATCTGGTTCGTCTTGAAATACCGAAAGTCGTTCATCAACCATTGTTTCAACATCATCGCCCATGTGACAGGACATGGGAAGAGGGGTCTTATGGGTGTCGGATTGAAACTTTCCAAGCGTTGTCCTTTTGGACTGTTGGCGCGGTTGTCACTCCATGGAGGGGAGCGAGCGGGCAGTGATGGGCTTAGATTTGCCTTCAAAGGCTCTCGAATTCTTGACCGATACATGGGGGATCAAACAACTCCACCCTCCTCAACAGGAGGCAATGCCGAGTGTGATGTCTGGTGCCAATACATTACTTGCAATTCCAACTGCAAGCGGTAAGTCGTTAGTTGCTTACATTGGAATTATCCGCCGACTTCTGGTCGATGACCCCGGTTCTAAAGCCGTGTATATTGTCCCTCTCAAAGCCTTGGCAAGTGAGAAACATGAAGACTTGGTTGCTTTAGGCGGCTCGGTCGGATTAACCGTTGGGCTCGGTATTGGAGATGCTTCGGGGGAAGCCAAAAAAATTGACGAATGTGATATTCTTGTCTGTACTTCCGAGAAACTGGATTCTTTGATGCGAAACCGATCTGAATTGATGGCCAACGTTTCGATTGTTGTCGCTGATGAATTTCATCTGATGAATGATTCAACCCGTGGGCCTACCTTGGAAATAAACCTCACACGGCTGCGATACCTCCGCCCTAAAGCACAAATCATTGCTCTTTCTGCTACGGTTGGCAACTGTGAAGAACTCGCTACCTGGTTAGATGCAAATCTTGTTCTTTCTTCATGGCGCCCTGTCGCTTTAGAATACAGTACCTTTCACGACCTCCACCTTGAACCACGACTTGTTCAATCGGCAGGGATGTCAACCGAAGCCGATGTTCTCCAACCACCGCGTGACCTTGAAGGTCCCAAATCCCATCCGAGTTGGGTTGTTGTCAATGATACAATTGACCAAGACGGACAAGTGTTGATTTTTGTAGGAACTCGACGAAGTGCCCAATCCGAGGCTTTGAAACTTGCAAAACGAGTTGAAAAGCGACTCAAAAAGGAAGACCCAGATCGATTAAAGCGCTTAGAGCACTTCGCTTCAACGCTTGAAGGCCGCAGTCAAACCGCAATGGCTGAACGATTGGCAGAATCAATTCGAGGCGGTATTGCATTCCATCATGCAGGCTTGACCCATGGGCAACGAAAAGCCATTGAAGGCGCTTTTAAAGAAGGTTTACTCATTGGATTAACAGCGACTCCAACACTTGCAGCAGGTGTCAATTTGCCTGCTCGAAGAGTTTTGGTTCGTGACCTCAAGCGTTGGGATGATGGAATGAGTCGTCCAC
>CAJJCP010000017.1 GCA_905182715.1 uncultured Candidatus Poseidoniales archaeon | reverse complement strand
GAATCAACGATCGAGGCAATTGATGAAACTGCTCGTCCCTTGCCTAAAGGAGAAAGCGAATGGAACCTCGCAGGATTCACTCCTCACGCTCTTGACCCCTTGCTCATCAATGAGGCAGTTGCAGCACTGGAGGTTGAATTCCTCGAAGACCGCCCACTTCCTGATGCAGTCGCACGCCTCGCAGTCTTACGAGTCACAGCCATATGGACGACTGAAGAGACATTGCCTGCGAATGGATTGGATATCCTTTGCCAGCATGGACACGATCGACTCACACCTGCTCCCGATTCATGGAGCAAAAAAGTCCTCAACCACTACAGTCCGAAAAAAGATTCAGCGTAAACTAGCCCACATTAGTCGCGCAGACCTTGTTGCAAGGATCGTTGACGATTCCCATCCAACGCAGTGCTTCGGCCTGACTGCAATCCGGCAGACGGCGAAGGGCATCGCCATGGTACCCTTCAGCCACTCTCGACCTGCAGGCAACTGCATCGTCCCATGAGGCATCGTTGGAAACAATCGAGAAAAGATGGCTTCTTGTAACTGCTCGAATGGTGATTTCTTCGGTTGCGCCGATGTTGAAAGCGCAACCCGAAAGGGACGCTCCGTCGAGACTGTGTTCTTGAAGCCCTGCGAGGATGAAGCCCTCGACGATATCATCGATCCACGTAAAAGAGCGGGTTTGAAGACCACCGTTATGAAGTTGAATCGGTTCTTTCGAAAGGATTGCCTGGAAAAACATCGCCACCACCTGGCCATACTCATCGCCCAAAAGCCGTGGACCATACGCGTTGAAGGGGCGTACAATTCGGACATCAAGCCCGTCACGTGCTGCGTGTTGGCACGCTACTTCGTCGAGGTATTTGCTGGCACCATAGGAATGGCGTTGGTGAAGAGAAGGGTCGGTAAAGGACATGTCATTGCCGTTTTGAATCGGTTGTTGCAAAGCCTCGCCAAAGGCCTCTGGAGATGATGCAAGAATATATCGCGCATTGTGCGCCATGGCCAACTCTAATGTTCGAAGCGTTCCATTGATGTTCACATCAATCACTGAATGAGCTGCCTCGTGAAACCACTTGGTACCGTTCACTGCAGCAAGATGGAAAATAATTTCAACCCCGCCCAAGTGTTCAATCGCTTCATCTAAACGGTCGATATCACGGACATCGCCCTGCATGAATTGAAAGTTAGGCTGGTCCTGCAAAGAAGAAAGATTCGACAGACTGCCTCGAAAGAGCGAATCATACGCCAATACGGAGTGCCCTTCTGCGACCAAACGTTCGCATAATGATGAACCAATGAATCCAGCGCCACCGGTAACAAGAATCTTCAATTCACTCATCCCATCACCTCATTGTGTTCGTTCAAGAACAGTAAGAGTGACAACACCACTTTCAGATTTGAGTTCAATGAGGTCACCATCGTTAATCGCCATACAAGGGTCTTGGTCGAAACCGTGACCATAAGGCAATCCAAGTAACGAGCAAGCCGGCAATGTGAGTGGGCAGACGTCGCGGTTTACAATGGCTGTAGGGCCTTTCCCTGTGTACAGCAAACCCATCAAAACAAAAGGAGCCACGGTCGAACCTGAACCCTTTGGATAGATGAGAATCGTATTTTCAACAGCTCTACCATCGAGTGGGTGTCCGGTTTCTTCGACAATACCGGTGTCTCGGTTTACATACCCGAGATAGGTGATTGGAACATCGGTTACCATTGCCGGACCGGTGATGCAATAATCCTCTTGACTCTGCAAAGGAGCCCCTGTCAAAACAACACCATCTTCTGTTTGAAGTGTTTTCGAACTGGCATGTTGAGGTTGTGCTTTCTGATTCAAAAGTGGTCGAGGACCTGCCGATAACGTTGGATCAAAGGCATGTGCAATGCACCCTTCGATGGGCATGACACTTGTTGGAAGTCGATTCAAACCACTGGTGAGGTAGTGTTCTGCTTTGAGCGAATTGGTCAACAAATGATTGTAATGAGTTCGGTTGTAAGGTGTGACTTCCGGACAGGTATCTTGTAGAATCACTGCACCTGCACTTTCAAGCAAGTCAATACTGCCATCTGCCAATGCTAATTCGTAATTCTCACCACTGGTGAACACCCAAAGTCGTTGGTCTGGAATTTTTGCACCCATCTCGGCATGAGAACGAACGGCTGCTGCCGTAATCCTAATTTCTTCAAGACTTGCTTGTGGGCACCCAATCACGACCAGATCAACTTGGCCCATCGGTGCTAAATCATCATATCGCGCCTGTAAATCAGCAGCAGTAAACACTAATTCACCTTGCCAACCAGCCTTTGGTGCAATCCATTCGCCGTCTTCATCACGTGCTAACGGTGGGTCTGCTGAGAGACCTTCTGCCCAAAGCATTGGTGTGCCATAATTTGCTGCTGCTGCCGTCAGCGCCTTTTTTCGAGCAAAACTCGCTCGAGAGGGAAGCCCTTGGATAAACGGCATTGGACCCCAAGGTACATTCCAACCAGGCAGTACTTGCTTCCCGATCCAATCACCAAGTACTGACCAATCCGAAAGGGTATGGAGTTCGCATTCGACCTTCACATGGATATTCGGATGACGGTTTTGCTCAAGGTGAAGCCCCCATCGAGGAGCAAAACCTGTGAGTGCTGTGGCAAGTGCTGAAAGGCCTGATTCACGATTGGTAATCAGCGAAGTCCAAGTGTTCGAAAAGCATACTGCATTGGATTCAGCCCATGAAGCGATTCCACTTTCATCATCGACGCCACGGTCATAAGGTGTGCAGGAAAGAGTTGCTTGAATCCCGAGTTCCGAATACGCTTCGACAATTTCAAATTGTTGTTCTAAAAAGTCAGGCCAATCGATGTTCATCTCTTTCATTTTCTCTTTATCGCAACCTGCAGAATTCAAGGTTGTAGGGATTGAAACTTGACCGTCCCCTGAACTGGAGAGGTCGGATAAAAAACGCCGTAATCCATGGCCACCAGTGATGACTGAAACACCAGATACGTGGGCATGGTCGACATTGACAAAGCCTTCTGCATCGGCTGTAACCGCTAAGTCAACAACCAAACGGGCCGCTTTTTGTCGCGTCGGACCCTCGTCACCGGCTAACTGGGCAGCGAGGCGTTCCGGCAGGTCCATACCTCTGTGCAGAAAAAGGACGCCCTTGAACTCACCCCTTTGAAAAAAAGACTGGAGAACAGAGAATAGCCCTCATTTACGGTTAAACCGAAGGTTTTGATACCCTTGACTGTTTTAAGTCGATTCATGTCAACCCCCCCAACAATGGATGTCGACGCAATTATTGCAGGAGAACCTGCGCTTAGCCAAAGCCACAAGAGTGTCCCGCCACTTAACGCAAGGCAACAGCCAAAATCGAATTCGAAATCTCAGATAAAACCCAAGAGAAAGTTCATGTTCACTTTCATTCAAACCTTCCTCTTGGTACTCGCACTTACCTTTTCGACCTATTCACTTGTTCAACTTGATTCACTTTCCGCTCAAAGCGGTGCGAGAATCGATGCTCAGGAAATGCTGGTTCGAACCGAAGGACGCGTCGCAGATTCGATCTGTACTGAAGGCGGGGCTGAGATTTACATCGGCAATGACCGCAATTCAGATGGTTACCTCGATGAAGACGAGGTTACTTCTTCGACGAAAGTATGCCACGGAAAGGAAGGACTTTCGGGGCCGCAAGGCAATCCAGGTAGTACTTTACAGCCAGATTTGAGCCGAATCGAAATTGAAGAGTTGGGAATCGGTAGCGAGACTTGTCCAACTGGAGGAATCCTCATTCACAGTGGACTCGATACCGATGCTGATGGACAACTCAGTCAGGATGAAAGAGAATCAAGTGAAGCACTGTGCGACGGTTTAGTCGGAAGCAATGGCAACAATGGACAAACGGGTATGAACGGTGCTCAAGGTGAGCCTGGAAGCCAAGGAGCACCGGCTTTGGTGGACCATCGGCAACCGTCTCCTGCTGTGTGTCCTTCTGGGCTTATCCTTCGATTTGGAGTTGATGATGGAGTCGGAGAAGGTGTTGCCTTTGACCAACACTTACACAATGATGAGGTCAGAAGTAGCATCCAAATCTGCAGCACACCTCTTCTCTATGGCCCAATTTCTGATTTTGCTATTGGTGCAGCAAATGGATTGACTACCAACTGTGATGCAATGGTTTGGATGGTTGAGCAACAACGGCTTTTGACTGCTGGCGTCAATGGAATCGATGGATGTGAACTTTGGGTTAGTGAAGGATTTGAATCTTCAACACAGTTACTGCTCGACATCAATCCGAGTGGGGATGCCTTACCAGGTCAGTACATTGGACTGAATGCAGTTCAAACAGCCTACGGTGAACGGGTGTTCTTCGATGCTGATGATGGCGTCAATGGCCGTGAGTTATGGGTCAGTGATGCGACCGTTACCGGTACCGAAAGGGTCGCAAATAACGGCGGTTCAATACCGCTCAGTAGTTCGGCTAAATTGGTCCAATGGGGTCAAGGCGTCGTGTTTAACACCGCCAATGATGCTTTGATCTGGACCGATGGTATCACGACCACCACGGTCTTTTCACATCCATCTTTTTCACCGTCTCAACAACAGAATCTCGATACGCTCTCACTTGGAATAGCCACGTTTGCAACCGAAATGCTGCATTCGAACGCCAGCCACTTATGGTTCTCAGCCAAAGCAGGAAATGACATTGAACCGTATCTGCTAACTTTGGATGCTGAACTACACAGTTGGGACCTGAACCCAACGGGTGCAAGTCGGCCAAATGCTCCACTGTTGATTGAAGATGGATTAGTAGCAGTTGCAGAAGCTCAAAATGGCCGGCAATTAGTCCGATTATCCAATAATGGAAGCCTCAGTTGGCTCACCACTTTACAGCACCAAGGAACTGGAAACCCAACCACTCATGTTGCGGAACACCTCGGTATCCATCAACTTGGAAACCTTATCGTGTTTGATGCCTTAACTTCTGGAGTGGACCCTCAAGTGTGGTCACACAACCTCTCTTCAGGTCAAACCCAGATCTTGTCAGCAACTATTGTTGCACCTGGTGATTGGGCGGGTGGCCTTGTTCATCAACAACGCATTTGGTTCGATTGCGTTGCACCAAACGTAGCTCATGAGATCTGTTCAACCGATGGCACGGTAAGTGGCACGAGGGTAGAAACCGATTTGCGAGCAGGGATGGCAAGTTCGAATATTCTCGGATTTGCATCACATGGAGGAGCAGTTGTTCTTCCTTGCATCAGGTCAAATCGATGGAATTGAGACTGGTTCTTCACTGTGGCATTTGCCAACGAATGGTACGCCAACCTTAGCCTACGACCCGTGGCCAGGTATGAATAACAATTCTGCTTCCGGCACATACGGTGAACTTTTGCTTACCGAACATCATTTGTTCTTCATCTCACATGATGGAATTCGTGGTCATGAGATTCATGCTTGGAGTCATGGTGAACGAACCGGTGAATGGCTCATCTGGCTATAATCACCGCAAATGGATACAATGAGGACAGGAGACTTCGATAACGTACTCTGTTGATTGTTGCTCCTCCACCGTCACGGGCTGACGGCAAGCAAAACATTGCACAACCTCGGTCTGTTCAAGTTCTGGACTGAGGGCAACGCGATGGTCGAAGACAAAGCAATCACCATCCCAATGATCTCCCCCGACTTCTTCGAAGTATCCGAGGATTCCACCTTTGAGTTGTTTAACATTGGAGAAACCAGCATCCATCATGACGACACTGGCTTTCTCACATCGAATTCCACCGGTGCAAAACATGACGACTGGAGTGTCCTTCATGGATTCGGGGAGAGATTGTATGGCTTTTGGGAAAGCTCGAAACGATTTAAGATTCAAATCCAGGGCGTTGTCAAAAGTACCCAACCGGATTTCATAATCGTTCCGTGTATCGATGATGGCAACTTCTCGACCTTCATCCATCCACTGTTTGAATTCTGTTGGCGTAATCTCATCTCCGGTGCGTTCCCCAGGCTTCACATGGTCAAGACCCAAGGAAATTATTTCCTTCTTGAGACGGACATTCATTCGATTAAATGGCTGATATTCGGTAAAGGAGTATTTGAGACGCATTTTGGAAAAACGTGAATCTTCTTCCAAAAACTCAAGATACTGGTCAACTGAAGATTGGGTGCCAGCTAAAAAGAAATTAATTCCCTCAAATGAAAGTAAAATAGTTCCTTTCAATCCTGCTTTTTTACAAATCGCACGGAAGGGTTCTCGCAAAGCATCACGGTCAGGAAGGTCAACAAAACGGTATCCTGCAATATTGGCAACCATTCCCTCCATGTCCTTCGGATTGAGAAGGCCTTTTTGATTCATTCCAAGCATCAATGACGCCAATCATGGCGTGAAGCAAGAGGACGGCGCCAACCTTGTCCAAAGGCACGAGAGGAAACACGAGGTGCAGGAGACATCTGCCAACGTTTGTGCTCACTGTGTTCTAAACGAGTCAGAACTTCAACAACAACATCGTGGTCAAATCCGTTGTCAGCGATGGTTTGAGCATCCAATCCTTCTTCGATGTGTGAATGCAGAATCTCATCAAGCACATGGTATGGAGGGAGTGAATCTTCGTCTTTTTGGTCAGGAGCAAGTTCTGCAGATGGTGGTTTGGTCCGAGTGGATTGATTCACCGGTGCAACACTGTCCGTTATGCTCAGCACGTGAGTTGAAAATATCTGCAATTCCATAGACTTGCATCTTGTAAAGGTCACCGAGAGGAGCGTATCCACCAGCCATATCACCGTACAGAGTGCAATAGCCTTGAGCCAATTCGGATTTGTTTCCTGTTGCAATTGCCATACGACCTTGTGCATTGGCGTGAGCCATGACAAGAAGACCTCGCAAACGTGATTGAAGATTCTCTGATGCCACCGGGTGGCCGTTGGTGAGCACATCTCCAATTGAGTCTTCAACCGAAGCATGGAATGAATCAATCGGAATGGTGTCAAAGGAAATCCCAAGTGCTTCAGCAGTAAAGCGGGCGTCATCGATCGAATGTTGTGAAGAATGTCGACTTGGCATTGCTAATCCGAGAACGTTTTCTGGGCCAACTGCAGCAGCAGCCACACATGCAGCAATTGCAGAATCAATGCCTCCAGAGAGTCCCAAGACAATGGATGAGATTCCGGATTTACGGCAGTAATCCGAAAGTCCAGTCACCACAGCATCCGTAAGGTCTTCGAGTAATTCTTTATCGTATTCATGACCCTTCTCTTCTGAGGAGAGATGGCGGATTTGGTCGCTGCCAATGCAGAGCGCATCAGGCGATTTGGAAGCGACCCAACTGCAATTATTAGCATCGTCAATATCGACCAAAAGAACGCCTTCTTGCCATGCTGGAGCGACGACGACACGGCCATCGGGCCATGCGACTAAGGAGTTACCATCAAACAACAAATCATCGTTTCCACCAACTTGATTGGCTAATAAGAATGGATGGCCGAGAACCTGTGCTGCAGTCCGACATACGTGGATTCGTGAACTCAATTTGTCGGCATGGTATGGAGAGGCTGAAAGATTCACGGTTGCATCTAATAGAACGCCTTGACGGCCCCATTCTGCTAAGTGTTCAATCGGATCTGCTGAATATGCAGAGGGGGTCAAACCTGCAGCCTGCCAAGCATCTTCACAAACGGTGACTCCGAGGTCGAGGTGAGCGATTGTTCGCGCAATCCCTGACCGATTATCAGGGTGAAAATAACGAGCCTCATCAAAGACATCGTAAGTTGGGAGAAGTTGCTTTCGGGCAACAACATGAGAATTGGCGTCACTGGATAAGACATTCTTCGAACCTGCTCGAACAACACCGTTACCGGGCAATTGGCGACTCGATTGAGCCTCGATTGGAGAGCCAACAAGGACTGGAATTGGAACATTGAGAGAACTTGCTGTTTGTTGTGCAAGTCGAATAAATTCGTCTTGGAGAAGCAGGTCTCGAGGCGGATATCCCGAAATTGCTAATTCGGTAGTTACACCGACACTGGCACCGTTTTGTGCTGCCAAATTCGAAAGGTGCTCAAGGCGTTGTGCGTTACCAGACAAATCCCCAACGGTGGGGTCTATTTGCAAAAGACCAATCATTCGACTCATCGTATCACTCCAATGTGTCACTTGTGTTGGACGATTTCGCCTTCAGCATTCTTGTACCACCATTCGTTGGTAACTTTGTCGTGGTACCACCAGTAGCCATCGGAACCCATCACCCAATCTGTTTCTTCAGCGGAATCTGTTTCGGTAGAATCGGTTGTAGCAACTGACGCTACTGCAAGAGAAGCAGATACGTCTGGCGCATCATCTTCGTCATGGTCATCCTCATCCTCATCTTCACCTTCTTCTTCGAATTCAGAGGAATATTCATCCCAATCATATTCTAATTTCGAACCACGATTCAAAGTCATACGTCTTGCCCAAATCAAACCGGTAAGGACGATGGAAAGGAAAAGAACGGCGGCAAAGGTACCCAAGACGGGATTCACTCCACCGAAGACCTTCTCTGAAAAAGATTCTTCACGTTGTGGCCGGACATCAATCGATGGTCCAATAGAAGTTGAGCCGCTTTCTAACTGAACTTCGATCCATTGTAGACCTGACCCTGAGGGATTCCAATCTGTAGAGACGGGAACTCCTCCACCTTTTGGAACTTCTATGGTCATGCGACGAAGCATCGAACGAGTCCCATCAACAAGAACTTCTGTAAAGACCACTTCAACAGAACCGTTGAGAGTCCCAGTATTTTCAACATAGGCAGTCACAATCGAAGTTTGACCGATTTCAACTAACAAACGAGAATAGCTGATTGATGAACTCTGTAAGGAATATTCAGGTTTGAGCCATACCATATCCCAAACACCAACTGGATTTCCAGCAGGAGAGCCACCAAGACCGAGAACTTCATTGTCAGCAAGATCCCTTCCTGTGACCATAATGTGGACAGATAGACGGTTTTCGAGCATGGTTGGTGTAATCTCGCTCAAATCAATCGAACTGACGACTTCCAAACGTAATCCGGAAAGATCTGAGCCAATCAAGGAAAGTGGTTCAACTCCGTTACGCAAACGATCTCCTGTTGCCTTTTCTTCAACCCACCAGACCAATTCCAGTGAATCAACGTCGAGGCCACCTGCTTCTGAAAGGAGAATGCGAACTTCATGTGATTCAGGTTCCAGAATAGAAGCGGGACGAGGATTTGAAACTTCAACAGGTTCGGGACCAGTTCCATCAACAATAATCCAACGGACTGATGTTTCTTGGTCGGTCGCATCAACACCCTGTCCTTTGAGGCATCCAACGCTCCAAGTCATTGGTATAGTCATGGTTGAAGACGGTGCTTGTAAAGCGAGCGACCAAATCCCTTCAAGGGTACTGGCAGAAGTCGTCGAGCCTGCGAATAACACGTCAATTTGACAATCGAATTGAGGAATGATTCCGGTTTCTGAAAAGACCACACTTCCGGAGACTTCCAACGGACTGTTCGGTGCTAATCGTGCACCGTCACCGAGTAAAGTCCCTTGAGAGAGAATTAACGACACACTTTCATCTGGAACTTCCATTGCTGCAGAGAAGCGCCAGCGGTGTTCGGGGAAGGCTTGGAAGACTTCTTGTCCGGCTCGATCAATCACTCGAATTCCAGGTTCCCTTCGAGTCTCACCCAAATCAGGAGTCGTCCATGCCAATTCGATTTCGACATGAAGCGTCATGTCCTTTTCATAGGGGTCAGCAGGGCCATTTGCTCCACGCATTTCACATTCTTCAATCAAAACATGAGGACTGGTTGTGGTACAATTACCAGTTGTGAAGTCCCAGAGAACAGGGAGAGGGTCACTGCCTTGATTCGATGCTAATTCGACGACGACGGTCGAGAAGTCTGAACCACCGTTCGGTTCAGAGATATCTACATCGAAGGAATAGGAAGTTTCGGGATGGAGCCAAGGTTTCTTACCCCCTTCAAAAGAAAAGGCATTGGAAGGGATGGTTGGAGGGCCATCGATTGCAAGTTGATACATAAACAAGTGTTCTCCAGAAAGATTTGAACCGCCCTTCTCCAATGGGTGGCCGGCATCATCAGAACCTGAGATGTAGACAGATACTTTCTGCCCAATACTTCCACCGGAATCATCGATCATCAGAGTGTATTGACCGATAAGTGAGGAAAGGTCATTCGGGATATACAAGGCAATTGGGTGGTATTCATTTTCATCTGGCCAATTGTCAAAGTTGTCATCATCGATCCATTCTCTCCAGACCATGGCTTGGATATTTTGAGGTAAAATTGGTTGGTCTGAGATTTGGATTTGAATCGTTTGTGTCGTTGAAGGTACTCGGTGGTCATAACGTTCCATGTTTGATTCGAGAACTTGTGGTGTAATCGAATCGATGTGGAATGTCCGAGTGAAGACTGCGGCAGACGTCGTACCGGAACCACTGATTGGCTTCACTTCGAAATGCAAAACGACGGCTCCGAAGGTAAAAGGAAGAGTGTCGGTGATATTCCACATGTTACCATCGAGTGTGGTCGTATTTGCGACAAGAACCTCTCCACGATAAAATTCAACCATCGCATCACCATCAGCAAATGCATCAATTGTATTCATACCTTCAAAGCCAATTTGAACTCCGATTTGTATGGTCGAGCCTGCTTTGAGATAGTAGTCGGTTGGTTCAAGTTCAGTGTTGAATGAATTTGTGAAGGTGACTTGTTTGATTTCCAAATCATTTTCGAAACCTTGAGAGCCCATTCCACCCCAAGTATGTAAGGCAGGGATTGAGAACACTCCATTTGAAAGCAATAACCTCGAGGAGACCTGAATGGTATCAGAATCATCCCAAGAAGGTTCAATTCTGAAAGTGACATTCATGGTGACTGAAGTACCACTTACAACGCTGGTCACAGCAGCCGTAGGGTGCAATTCGACAAGTGCTGAATCACCGGTGCCAATTGGAGAGCCACCGTTGAGAGGAAGCAACCATGTTGCAGAATGTTCGCCTCCAATCACATCAAGACGTGCAGAGGCGGCCGAAGAAGAAAATACATTGAAGGTCGTTTCCATCGTTTGCCAACGTTGACTTGGTGACAAAGTTGTAGTATCGGTATGCATGTTGGCATTGACCAATTGAACACTGGAGGAAGTATTCAATCCCTCGATCGAAAGGTGTAATCCACCCGCTGTTTCGGAAGTGAGTTGTAGGGGGATGTTGTGTATTCCACCGGCTGCTGACAAACCGTAACGAGCTCCATTCATCGCCATTACGAAAGATGAATCAACAAGTGCAGTTACGCTGTTCGATGCCTCATAAGGTATGCCAAGACCTGCTAAGGTCACATTACCAGAGCCAACGACTTCAAACTCTAATTCAGTGAAATAGGTTCCAAGCGCACTCACCAATGAATTTGCTCCAGTAATTGCAGCATTCAAGTCAGTGAGTTGAGTTTGGTCGAGAACGAAATAATTTGAACCGCCATCAAGCGTCCAATTCGCAACAATTTGGCCGTTATGAACGAGTGCTATCGATGTCAAATATCCATTTGATGATAACGCACTGAAACAAAAACTGCTGAGGCTCGTTGCCGGTATCCAAGCTTTCACAGTAGAACTTCCACCAATGCCAGGATTGGCAGCAATCGAAGTTTGTCCGTTTTCAAAACGATCTTGCCAGCCCCAAGAGCCAACGCGTACATCGCTTCCGCCCCATTCGAAAACACCATCTCGAGCGAAATCAATTGCGGGTCCAGTTGGTTGTATTCCACCAAAAGCACCTGTTTCAAAATCAAAGATCTCCCAGATATCAGTGGTGTTGTTTGAGGCTGCAATAAATTGAATTTGATACGACCCTACTGCACCTTCATTGCCAACGAAACTCATTGAGTAAGGGAGGGAGATATTGGTCCAGTTCTCTGTCGGAGAGGTCCGTATTTGGGTTTGAACCAAGTCTGCTGTAGCATCGACATGTATCTCCGCAAGTGCTGCGGAAGCAGAGAACCACGGAGAAGTAATCGAATCATTGGACATACCATACAATGAAGTTGATACATCATCGAAGGATGGCATACCCTTTGCAGTCCAGCCGTTGAGCAGTGGGTCGCTACTCAATGATAAAGCGTAATTGCCATCGCCACTGATTGAATAAATACTTGGCATTCGACCATTTGGAGAGGGCTCTAAATACAGATTCAAACGGATTGATGTGACGGTTTGCCAGTCCAACGCATTGAGTGGAATCCAACCCGTGCCACTTCCTTGCATCCCTAAAATTGGAGTTCCAGTCAAACCATCAAGAATGGTCCAGTTGAGGTTTGCTCCTGCTGGGATGTCCGCTTCGATGTGAAGCGGAGCCCATGGCCCTTGTTCGACATCTTGGAATGAACTTGCAGGGAAACCGATGGTTGGGCTGGTCCATTCTGCTGAAGGAGGTGTTGCAAAGTGCACATCATCGATAAACCAATAATCGCAACATGTACCCGATCCACCCGATCCGGAGGTCTGATGAATTCGAATCTGCGAAGTGGTGTGCAGTGCTGCGGGAGGAAGGTTCGTCATATACTGGAAATTGGTGGTCTGCGCTCCGCCTCCTGAAAAGGTATTGAATGTCGTCCAAGTACCACTTGAAGTTCTATACTGGAATTGCAAATCTTCACTGACATCTGGTGTCTCTCCACATCCGCTTCTGCCCTCGTGAACCCAAGCGTGGAAAGGCATAGCAGAAATTCCTGAAAAATCACTCACCGGTGAAGTCGCATAGGTTGATCCTGCATAGGTTCGAATCGAACCACCTGTGGTCCCGTTCAAACCGCAAGCTGGAGTGGTAACCCGGCTTGCATATGTATTCGAAAAAGTCCAACCTGCTGCATTGGTGTTAAAATCCCAAAGTGTTCCTGCCCCGTTTCCTGTCAACACATTGTTTTGACCGAATGTGCCGTTGTTCGAAGCACTGCTGTGAGACCAAATGAGATCGTTATCCCAGACAAAGCCTTGGTGATTAACATAGACTGATGGTTTCATAGAGAGGTGAACATCGGTAACTGGAGCATTACTTGGAACTTCGATGGTAAATGAATCTGAAAATGAACCTGAACCCGGTAACTGAATGATAGCGTCATCCCCAACACCTGCGAAAAGAATCGTTCCTTCTTCTTCCAAAAAGACCGAATTCGGGGGTGAAGAAGTGCCATCGGTCAACATGGTTTGCAACGGGCCACCAAAGAGCATCAAGAGGCTGAGGAGCAATGCCCCACGGCGCGATGAAGAACCCGTCATACTCTCCCCTATCGGTTAAAGGACTTCAAACATACCCCGAACCATTTTCAAGTTCTTTGATTGTCAAAGGTTCTTCCGTTCGATTCCCAAACAACTGCAATGTTCATTTTTACTTGATAAAACAGGGGTGAGGTTCAAGACAAAAACGCGTCTCGCATGGCTATGGCACGCCCAAAGTCTGCTGGTGAATTCGATGCTGTTGCACTCGAGACTGCCTTGTTAGAAGCATGGAAAAAGGAAAATGCATTCCAACAATCCATCGAATCAAATCGAAATGGGGCGCCGTTTATCTTCCTTGAAGGGCCACCTACGGCCAATGGAAAGCCAGGAATCCACCACGTTGTTGCTCGTGCCTACAAAGATCTTGTTTGCCGATGGAAGACGATGGAAGGCTTCCGTGTTGAACGAAAAGGAGGATGGGATACGCATGGCTTACCTGTTGAAATCGAAGTTCAAAAGAAAATGGATTTGAAGTCAAATGAAGCGATTCATGAATTTGGAATGGATAATTTCAATCAAGCCTGCCGAGATTCGGTATGGACCTATGAATCCGCTTGGAGAGAAATGACCGAGCGAATGGCCTATTGGGTCGATTTGGACAATCCCTACGTCACGCTTGACAACAATTATGTTGAATCATGTTGGTGGGCAATGAAGCAAATGTTCGACAAAGGTTTGTTGTACCGAGGCTACAAAGTTCTCCCTTACTGCCCTCAAACTGGAACCTCCTATTCAAGCCATGAAGTTGCTCTTGGATACAAAGAAGTTGAAGAGCCGTCCGTGTATGTGAAATTCAAACTCATTGATGATGCTGCAAGCATCCTTGCATGGACAACAACACCGTGGACACTCCCTGGTAACGTTGGATTAGCAGTTGGACCTGAAGTCACTTATGTTCGAGCACGTGTGACTGAACAAGCAGAAAATTGGGTTGGAGCTGGTGGTGCTTCTGTTGGAGAAGAAATCATTTTGGCAAAAGAACTGATGAAAGAAGTTCTCCGACATAATGTCGAGGTCCTCGAAGAATTCTCTGGTTCCTCATTGGTTGGAAAAGCGTATGAGCCGCTGTTCCCAGAGGCTGTACCTCGTGGCGATTCAAAGACTGCTTGGACTGTTCTTGAAGCGGACTGGGTCACGACAACCGATGGAACTGGTGTTGTACACACTGCCGTTATGTACGGTGAAGACGATTACAATCTCGGTATGGCTGCTGGACTCCCAGCACATCACACTGTTGGAATGGACGGGGCTTTCCTCACCGGCACACACCCACAACTCGATGGACGTTATGTCAAAGACTGTGACCAAACGGTGATTGAACTTCTTTCAGCTTCTGGCGGAAGTAATGGCAAAGGACCTGAAAGTGGTTTGCTTTACCGAGAGAAAGCGTATCTGCACGACTATCCACATTGTTGGAGAACCGACCATCCATTGCTGTACTATGCCATGGATTCATGGTTTGTTCGCATGACTGCTGTCAAAGAACGTCTCCTCGAATTCAACAGTGAAGTTGAATGGGCACCTGATTGGGTAGGAGAAGGTCGATTCGGTGAATGGTTGCGCAATGTCAAAGATTGGGCGATTTCCCGTGAACGGTATTGGGGAACTCCACTTCCGGTTTGGCGAGACGATGAAGGGAACATGAAATGTATCGGTTCAATTGCTGAACTTCAATCGGAAATAGCGAAGGCTGTTGCCGCTGGTATTGAAAATCCGGAATGCCCTGATGATGTTGACCTTCATCGGCCAGTTGTCGATGGTTATACACTCCTTTCCGATAATGGAAAACCAATGCATAGAGAACCCTTTGTCATGGATTGCTGGTTTGATTCTGGTTGTGCTCCTTTCGCTCAATGGCATTATCCCTTCGAAGGAAACGAGACATTCGATGCCTCTTTCCCAGTCGACTACATTTGTGAAGGTGTTGACCAAACACGAGGATGGTTCTACACCCTTCTTGCTGTTTCAACAGCGGTCTTTGACAAACCCGCTTACAAGCGTTGTTTGAGCCTTGGACTCATTTTAGATGCGGAAGGAAAGAAGATGTCAAAGTCAAAAGGCAACATTGTTGACCCGTGGGACCACTTTAACCGAGAAGGAGCAGATGCTACACGCTGGTACATGGTCACTGCAGGTGCACCATGGAATCCACTCAAGTTCGATTCGAATGGCGTTCGTGAAACGTATGCAAAGATGTTCTTGACTCTTTGGAACATTTACAAGTTCCATGCAGATTATGCTGCTATCGATGGTTTTGACCCTGAAATCTCCACATCGGAAGTAAGTTCTCGCCCGTCACTTGACCGATGGATCTTATCTCGATTGGCCACAACCGCTCGGAACTATCATGCCGATTTCAAAAGCTGGAATTTCCACAAGGCTTGCCGTGACCTCGAAGACTTCATCGTCAACGATGTCTCAAATTGGTATGTCCGCCGAAGCAGACGTCGACTTTGGGATGACGCTGAAACTACGGACAAAGTGGCATGCCAACACACATTGCATGAAATCTTGACAACTGTGTGCCGTCTTATTGCACCTGTAAGTCCTTTCATGGTCGATACGATTCATCGAAACCTTACTGGAGAAACGGTTCATCAAGCGGCTTGGCCACTTGGGGTCCCAGGTTCACTTGAAGGGGCAACTGCAGACCATTGGGATGAAGATGCTGCTGCTGAAACTGCAAACCTTCCACCTCAAGATTTGAGTTTGGAGTCGACCATGTCCTTGGTTCGAGAACTTGCTGAAGTCGGTCGACGTATCCGAGTCGAGGCTGGGCGAAGACAACGCTTACCTTGTTCACAAGGATGGATTGTAGCAGGGACCGATATGGAAGAATTCCACGATATTCTTGCTGAGGAATTGAATGTTGAAACGATTGCTGTTGAAACTGACATCGACCGATTCCAACAAATCGAACTCGCTCCTAATTTCCGAGCACTTGCGCCCAAAGCACGCAGCGAAGTCAATGCCGTTGCAAATGAAATCAAGAATGCTGCCGACCCTACGGCAATGTTTGCCTCAATTCAGGCCGGAACTTGTGAAGTATTAGGCGTTAAAATCGAAGAGACCGATGTCGAAGTCAGACGTGTTGAGCGAGAAGGCTTTGCTGCCTCAACGGTCACCATTGGTCAAGGGGATGAGGCACAACAGATCAGCCTCGTTCTTGACATGAACGACACACCTGCACTGCTTTCCAAAGGATTAGCACGTGACATCACTCGACGTATTCAAGCCATGCGAAAGAACCTCAGCCTCGCCATTGAAGCAACCATTGATTTGGAAATCTGGACCAAGAATGCTCCGGAGATGTTTGAACAAGACCGAGAATGGATTGTATCTGAAACTCGCGCTGCTGCAACGGCGTTCCACTCAAATTCTGAAGCCCCTTCAATCGATGCTGAAACCTTTGAAGTCGACGGGACTGTTGTTTGGTTTACGGTCAAATAAGGCCAAACTCAAGCATCGAACACCAGCGACGCCTTCAAAGAGATGAGGCGCTACGCAGATTCATGCAACGCATCGCATTGTCCATACTGTTGGTAGCCTCCACTGTATTGGCAGGTTGCTTTGGCGGTGGAGAAGACCTCGTCGATGAAGTAGAAATGGAATCTCTTTGGGAATCGTACGAAATGGTCGATCAAATTCCACATGAAGATGCTCGAATGTTTATGACCGTTGATTTGCGAACCAATCAATCAACCAATACCAGTTGGGCGGTCTTTGATGCGAGTAAAGGCGGAAACTGTTGTGAACATTATCTTGCCACAACCATCGAAGGACACATCCTCAACATTGGGGGCGAATATCCTGTCTTCAGTGAAGACAGAGGTCATGCTTGGGACACCTACATCCCAGGATTCCTACCAGCTCTCGGTCAATGCGTAACTGCAATTCCAACCAACTCTGGCCAAGAGGGCCTCGGAGAAGGCAGTATAGTTCAAGCCACAAATGGAGACATCATCTCAATGTCATGGTTCCCATATATCGGAGCCGATGCGAAAATTGACAAATTCTATGCCATCTTGTATGATGAATCTGAAGACGAATGGAAATGGTGTTACAATCGATTGACTGAACCCTTCTATGACCGCTCATGGCAAGTTGAAGTGGTCGGTCCGATTTCGTCTTCAATTGGAAGTGGCGATTGGGCAAGCATTGTGGTCTCGAACTTTTGGCATCAAAGTCTTGATGCAGGTGGCCAAATTAGTGTTGATGGATTGAATTATTATCCATTCCAATTTACTGCGAGAGATTCAAATGACCCAATCATCGAACTCGACCTTAATTTCACCGAAGAAGGCCTCACCTCCTACTATGATGTTAACAAACCACACAAGGAAATGCGAGCCTTCCCAATGCCATCAGGTGGACTCATCTTCCCAAGTTACTACACAAATGGAAATGCAGCCTACATGGATACTACCTTGTCTTGGAATGAACTGGAAGTTCAATTCCCTTCAGAATATTGCCACTTCGATTCTGCGGGAGCACTCCACTGTGTTGAAAATTCAGGAACGACCTTCACCCATTACATGTCGACGGACGGAGCCATGACATGGCAAAACCACACCTATGATATGAGCTCAGTTTCTTCTTCCATCGAAGAATGGGAATTCCAAGCCAACGGTGATTTAGACCTCTTCATCCTCAACATTCGCTACCAAAGCACAGACGGCCCTGATGTTGACATGGTCTATCACGTACGAGGATATTCGGAAGACATGTCACCAGATACGTTGACCTACATTGGACAAGGTGACTTGGATTCAACTTCTGGTGCTGGAAATGACATTCGATTTGACTTTGCATCACTTGGCATCCTCAACGATGGCGGAGTTGTCGTTGCATACCACGATTCTACCGACCCTGACCCGTTGTTTGCAGTTGAACTCGAATTGCCATATTAAGCAAGAGTGCACGCTTCAAACTACATTAACGCAACGTTCGTGCAAGCATTCAGGTGGCGAGAAATACCTTCGATCTGCTGGAGTAAAAGTATCCAATTGGAGTGTTGACCCCTCGCCTTCTTGGACGAACACAACCGATGAGGTGCTTGCAGGTAGGTAATCCTCACCAGTCGAAAGAAGACTCAAACGCAGTGTGTGACCTGCAGCGATTTCAGCATCCATTGGCATGAACTCCATTTTTGCATTAAGAGACTGAATCAAAGGCGTCCATGTTTGGATATCATCGCCACCTGCGTGATATCTCAAGTCCATGATGGCGTGACCAATGTGAATACAATTATCCGATTCATCACATTCTTCCAGCAAAGCATACAATTGCCCACCGACTGTTGCGGTTGTTACATCGACATGAAGCCGTGGAGTTCCTGCGACATACAGGGCTTCAGCAAGCGGTTCAGATTGCCATACTGGACCCGTACTCGCATCAGGGAAGACTGTAGTTCCACCGCCAACATTGACCAGTGAGCCGCCTAAATCAAAGGAAACTTCGGTCGTATCGCTTGGAGGATAACGGTCCTCAAGGCGCCACGAGCCTTGATTGGATTGTATTTCGACGTAGAGCCCTGGTTGTTCACCTACGCCACGAAGATAAAAGTCAAACCATTCCAGTAAATCTTGCATCCAATCGTAACGCATCATCTCTGGGAATGCCTCCCCGCCTCGACCACCCAATTCCGAACGGTCATCCAGTTGTACTGGGCGATCGGGATAGTCGTGATCCCATTGTCCAAACAGTCCTTTGGCATCGATTCCTGCATCCTTCAAAGCATTCATAGTTGGTACGGCCATATGCGGGTCAACGTTCCAATCATGCATGCCTTGAATCAAATAGACACTTCCTTGATAATTATCCAATACTCGCTCAAGGAAGTAGCGTTCGGCCCAATAATCGCCGGCAACTTCGGAGCCAAACATGTAGGCTGCTACACCTGTTCCTGGACCAAGAATATAGTCCGGACAGATGTTCTGATAATCTTCCTCATCGCCATCGATGCCATAAGAGCCGTAGACTCCATTGTGCATGATAGGGGCTCTGGCTTCCGAAGAACCGTTTCGCCACATCAATTCCTTCACACCAATCAAACCAGAAATAGGTACGATGGTTTTGAGATAATCGTGTTCTGCACCAAACATTGCTGCTTGCCAAGGCGTACTACCGTCGTAAGATTTTCCGATCATACCAACTGCTCCATTGGACCAGTTTTGTTCAGCCAACCAACGAACTGCGGCATCATTACCCAGTTGCTCTGCATTCCCCATCAAATCCATACAATGGTTCGAACGGCCTGTTCCCGAAACGGAGACTTGTGCAAATGCAAAACCGTGGGGAAGGATTTGGTCAATAATCATCTGACCAAGCCATGTCCCTGGGACTTCAATAGTAGGCGTCTCCACTGAAGCTTCTTGGAAATAAGGACCAAACTCCGCAATTACGGGAACTGTGACCCCTTCTGGGACATTTGGCCGCCATACAGCAAGACTGATGACTGCATCGTCAGGTGCAGCACCACCTTCTTCGATTGGGAGAGTGTATTCGACAAAATGGTGTGTTGAATTCCACTCATTTTCTGTTGGAAGTATCTTGTAAGGACCAAGTTCGAGAGCGACGCTAAAATCTCCCTCGGTCTGATAGGGGAGGGTGTTACGTTCCCATACAGGTACGCGAACACTTGAGTTCTGGTCTTGATCATCGATAATATCAACCAGTGCATCACCAAAAACTGCAGACACAAAAAGAAAGACAAGTGCGACTGCAAGCGTCGAACTCAAGACAAGATTGAATTCACGCGACAAGCGAATCTGATTGTCAGAAGCATCTTCATTCAACCATGTCCACCAACCCTTCGTAGTATCTCTTTCATTTGAGGTTAACGCGCCGATGTCCAGTGATAGAATCACCTCCACTTTTCTCATAAAATGAGGGTGTCTGAGCAATATCCTCAAAAGCCTTTGACAAACGATGTCGAGTATGGTTCTGAGTACACTACCCGGAGTTGGCGAACGACTTGCACAAAAAATAACCGACCACTTTGGCGGAGAAAGTGAAGCAATTGCTTCTCTAAAATCAGGAGATATTGCCCGTATTGCTGAGATTGACGGCGTCTCCCCAAAGCGTGCCTTATCGCTTGCTCGGATGGTTGCCGGTCAATCGGGTTCGTTCCTAGCAACCAAAGAGGCTGAACGCTTACATCGCTCTCTATTGCAAGATATTGTGTCCTTTGCATCATGTGCAGCAACACGAGAACGAATGCAATTATTGATGCCTGTAGATAATCCAGCAGAAAGAAGACTCAAGGTGAGTCATGCAATGAACTATGCACAGAAAAATGCTGAAAACCTGAATACTCTCAGTAAACTGTTCCATAACCTTCGGCAAACTCGTTTCAACAGCGAACGATATGAGCGAGTCGTCGTCTGCAAAGAGCCACTTGAAACTTTCAAGAAATGGTGCAGGGTATTGCAACCTGGAGAAGGAGAAACTTGGAAGGACTATACGGTATTCAAATCAGTGACCTGGATTGGTTCTGGAGCACCTGCAGATTCACCTGATGGTTGGGTCGTGCTTCCGAATGCAGACAATACAGAATTGATTCTACCCGAGCGAACCATCGATTGGTTTCGTCATAACATACGTACGCTTTCTGTACTCACCGATCTTGTTCAAATGAAACGAACATCAACTGAAAAGCATCCTTTCATCAATGAGTTGTATGAACTGGTCGTAGGCTTGGAACAACTGCCAGAAATACTCATGAGCATCGATGACCAAGGTGATTTGGACATTATGGCCGATGTCAAAGACAGACTTTGGAAGACAGCAAAATCTCTGGAAGAACAAGTCAATACGGAAGTTGCACAAGCGATGGATGATGCCAAAATGGACCTCAGTGGTGCTGAATTACTCGAAGCGCTATCCGACGGTGCAGCCTTCCAACGGAAATTGCAAGAAGCCACAAAGGACGTCATAACAGAAGCGATGGAAAAAGCAAAACAGACCGTGGTCCAGATGCTTGAAGG
The DNA here is from genome assembly GCA_905182715.1 of uncultured Candidatus Poseidoniales archaeon. Lineage (GTDB taxonomy): Archaea > Thermoplasmatota > Poseidoniia > Poseidoniales > Poseidoniaceae > MGIIa-L1. Next base: position 23,241 of record CAJJCP010000017.1, on the reverse strand, counting down.
AACGGGTGTTCGATGCCCTTACGACATATTTTCATCACAATGGCCAGCCAAAATCAATCGGAAAACTCTTGACGAAATCGACCATGCTTTGGAAACGAAACTAAAGACAGGTGAAATTGAACACATGCTGATTTTGGCAAAGAAGTTAGGTCCACTTCGTGAACGATGTGAAGAAGCGGTTCGCTCCCTCATCGGTTTTGACCAGTGGGTCTGTATTGCACAGTGGGCAATCGATCGTCAATGTGTCATGCCCGATTTAGTTGAACATGGAATCTATATTGAACAAGGCCGGCATCTGCTTTTGGGATGTCAACCCGATCCTGTCACCTACGGACTTGGGTATGCTGGAGACACAGAAGACCAACAATCACTGGCACTTCTCACCGGCGCTAATTCTGGTGGAAAGACAACCCTTCTCGAACTACTCGCCCATACCTGTATTCTTGCTCACATGGGATTACCAGTTCCAGCTGATTCCGCCCGTGTTGGCCAAGTCGATGCTTTGCACATCTTAGCAAAAGCAGGTGGTACGCAGAGTGCTGGTGCATTGGAACAAACATTGGTTGAATTAGCCAACGTCGTAAGCGACCCTACGCCTAAATTGATTCTTGCTGACGAGCTTGAAGCCATCACGGAACCGGGAGCGGGAGCCAGAATAATTGCTGGAATGTTACTGGCTGCTGAAGCTCAAGATGATACAACCATGATGCTCGTGACCCATTTAGCACCGGCCATTATCAAAGCCACAGGTCGAGATGATCTACGGGTTGATGGGATTGAAGCAACAGGTCTTGATGCGAACTTGGAGTTAATGGTAGACCGAACCCCAAAGAGAAATCATTTGGCCCGTTCAACACCTGAACTAATTGTCAAACGATTGGTTGAGCGAAGTGAGGGTCATGCCCAAACACTGTTCCGTGATATTTTGATGATGTTTGATGAATCAACAAAGACGCCCTGATTCCATACCATAGTCATGCATTGGTGCTTGAAACAAATCAGCACATGTGCGGTTCACCAAAGGTAGAGTCATGGTCGAGGCTGCCCAATTAATGGTATAACCACCGATAGCAGCCGGAGAAGGAACGTAATCATCACCAGTCTGCGTGAGCGTAATGTAAATTGATTCACCTGCTTCGAGGAAAATATCCATCGGCATGAATTCCATTTGAGCCATGACTGTGGAAAACGGAACTATGGCTAAGTTACCATCTCTACCACCGTCTGCAAATCTGAAATCCATGACTGCGTGTCCAAGATGCATTCCCGATTCATCGGTCATCTCAAGGAAAGCATGACCGCTGTTGGTAGTATGCGGAGTCACTGCCATGTGGAATGTAGGCATTCCAGCAATGTAGACATCGTAATCAAACGGCCCATAGACGAGGTCAATAGGATCGAAAGAGGTCACACCCAATGAAGCACCGCTTGGGCTCATTTCGTCACCACGAATGGCGAGATATTCTGTATCAAGAGCAGGATAGGTTGTTTCAAACCTCCAGCCACCACGGTTATCCTGCATCTCTACACCTAAGGTTGGTGCTCGGCCTTCGCCTTTGAGATACCAATCGAACCAATACAGCATCTCGTCAGCCCAATCCCAGCGTTGTGTGTAAGGGAATGCTTCAGCACCTTCACCGACAGGTAAGCCAGAGTGGTCTTGACGGTCAGGATAATTGTGATTCCATTGGCCTGCTAGCGTCTTTGTTTCAATTCCTGCATCCGCAACAATTTGATGAGTAGGGAAGGCCATGTGCGGGTCAACATTCCAATCTTGCATACCTTGAATAATGTACACTGAGCCATTGTAATTCTCGACCACACGGTCGAGGAAAGAACGCTCAGTCCAGTATGTATTTCCTGCATAATCGACCATTCCTCCAGAGAGATAGGCAGCAGGTCCATTGACATAGCCTTCGAGGTATCCTTCACACACATTTTCAGGATCTTCAGCATCTCCATCGATTCCGAAGGAGCCATAGACACCGTTATGCATAATCATGCCACGTGCTTCCATACTTCCGTTTCTCCACATCAATTCATGCACGCCAATCAATCCCGACATTGGGACAATCGTAGCCAGATGCGGGTTACCAAAAGTAGCTGCTTGCCATGGAGTTGAGCCGTCGTAAGATTTTCCAATCATTCCGACATTGCCATTGGACCATGCTTGAGTACCAAGCCAGGTAACAGCGGCATCGATACCACGTTGCTCATCTGTACCCATCAAATCCATACAGTGGTTTGAATCTCCGGTTCCAAAGACTGAAACTTGAGCAACCCCGTATCCGTGTGGAACGTAATTCTCAATCAAAAATTTACCAAGTCGGTCTGCTGGTGTAAGTGCGTCGACATCTCCATCGTTGTAATACGGACCAACTTCTGCAATCACTGGAACTTGACATTCAGCGGAAAGGTTTGCAGAAGTCCAATCACATCCTTCAATCACTGGTAGCCATAATCCAAGATGGACTTGAGCGTCACCAGTAACACCAGAGCCGCCGTCAGCAGCGGTGATGGAGGGGACTGAAACAAAGATGGATTGAACTGCATCAATTCCGTAACTACCATTAACGGTGACTCGGGAATAAATATCCGACTCTACGTATTGCATTTCAGTGCGGTCCCAAGGCTCCGGATAGACGTCATAAGGAGCAGTCACACCGCCTTCATCCACCGTTTGCTCACCGAAACACCCCGATAAACTGGTCGCCATTAGGACGAATAAAATGAGCCAAGGCCGGAAGTTCATGTACCAAGGGGGGCGCAGGTGTTTTTTGAACACACCGGCTGTTTGGTCAGACGGTGAAGTTCATTCTTTCTCTTCTTGAGCCGCTTTTTGAGTTTCCATTTCGGCTCGAACTTCATCCATATCCAATTCAGTAAGTTTCGCAACCAAATCACGAAGTGCATCTTCAGGGAGTGCACCTGGTTGCATGAAAACACCGATGCCATCTTTGAATGCAACAGTCGTAGGAATCGAGCGTACATTGAAAGATTTGGCTAACATAGGTTCTGCTTCGGTATCGATTTTTCCAAAGACGACATCTGGGAATTCTTCTGAAACCCGTTCATAGACCGGCCCGTAGGCTTTGCATGGCCCACACCACTCGGCCCAAAAGTCAAGGAGCACGATTGAATTGTTATCGATAATGTCGGAAAACTCGGGTTCATGAATCTCTACGGAGGCCATGAAATCGTTTCAAAATCGGCGATACTTCAACATGTCCGTTCGAGGTTGTCAAAGCGACGAGTTCATGTGCTCACTGCCAAAGGCCACATCATGCGCCTCGACCGATTGACTACCCTTCTCGTGCTAATTATCTTCCTTGCCCCCTTTGTACCGTCCACTCCGGCACCGTATGAATTCACTGAAATCTCCGAAGTGAGTGCCCGTGATTCGGACATTGAAGTCTCGGAAGTATTCATCAGTCCGAACGGCTTGGTATCCAATGCAACATCAACCAACGTCTACGGTGCAGTGGATTGGAATAACGACGGCGAGTTCAGTAAATATTCAGACCAATTTATCGAATTATGGAATACTGGTTCATTCCCAGTCAACGTATCGAATTGGAAACTTAGTGTCACTTCGGGTAGCCCTCCTTGCCAACTTGCTTGGAACACAGTCATCGATGCTGGAGACCGTATTGTGATCTTCGGCGCAGATTCAGACATATACATGAGTTACTTTGACGGTGAGACGATCTCAATAACAGATACTTCGAATGCAGTCGCAGATACAATGCTCATTCCTGAACAATTTGCGTTTTATGGCAATTCAATCGTTGAGGATTCCTCTGGAAGTTTAATCGAAGTTACTCCGACTCCCGGCTGGGGTCCAAATGACCCAGATTCAAGCGTCGCTCTAAACATGGTCAAGTGCTACAAAGTCGCAGATACCTCCTCTTCTGACGCATTCATTCTCAAGGGCCGAGTCGTTACTATGGAGAACGAGAACAGTGTCATGAACCAAGGTAATGTGTTGGTCCGAGACGGCATGATTGATGCCGTTTGGTCATCGAGTTCCTCAGTACCACTTACAGCAGATTTGACAAATGCTCCAGTCATTGAAACCAACGGGACAATTTACCCTGGCTTGATTGACTTGCACAATCATATGCACTACAACCACATCCCATTGTGGGATTTCGAAGTCCATGTCTACGATGATCAAAAGTCAGACGAAGGTGGCTACTCAAATCGTGGTCAATGGGGCGGTAACTACGATTACGGACCAAGCATCACTTGGATGAAAAACAACGTTCAACAAAACAGCCGATGGGGTATGGCAACTGAACAAATGAAGTATGCTGAAGTCCAAGCAATAGCTGGTGGCGTTACAGCAGTTCAAGGTTCACCTTCCGGCAATGATGCATGGGATAGTTCACTCTCACGAAACGTCGAGTTGTGGAACTTTGGAAAGGACAATATCGTTACATGCGCTGTATGCAGTTGGTATGAATCGGGTTACAACTCCGCTGGCAAGATTTCTGATTTCAACGATGGTGACATTGAAGCATGGTTTATTCACATGTCAGAAGGTGTCGACCAAACAAGTAGAGATGAGTTCGATTTACTCAACAGCAAGGGTCTCCTCGCTGAACCTACTGTCGTAATTCACGGCACTGCACTCACGCCATCACAATTCCAATCCATGGGTGCTGTAGGCTCCAAGTTGGTGTGGTCACCACTCTCCAACCTCCTGTTATACGGCAACACAACCGATGTACGTGCGGCTGACAAAGCAGGTATCAAAATTTCTTTAGCACCTGATTGGGGCCCAAGTGGTTCCAAGAACAGTATGCACGAACTGAAGGTTGCAGACCTCTGGAACAGCGAAGTGATGGACTCGTATTTCACCAATTATCAAATGGTGGAAATGGTCACATCAAATCCTGCAGCCGCTGCAGAATGGCAAGATTATGTCGGGCAAATCAAGACTGGAATGGTAGCAGACCTTGTGGTCATCGATACCTTCCACGACGACCCATATCGAAACCTCATTGAGGCTATCGATGCTGATGTTCGACTCACTGTCGTTCAAGGAAAGGCACTGTTTGGTGACCAAGACATCATGACTTCACTCAAGGGTGACGACTGGGAACCAATCAACGGCGGTGGTGTTTCAAAAGCACTTGACATTACTTCCACGACTGTGAACGATGGTTCACAAACTTGGGCTGAGATAGAAGCTGGTATGGCCATGGCTATGCGAAACGATGTCTCCGAGATCCGTGAACACTGGACCGCACCAGAAGGTGTGGCATGGAGTACAGATGCAGAGGTTCAATCGTACCTTAACACTGAATTCGACGGGAAGAATTCTGCTAACACTGGAGTCTCACAACTCAGAAACATAACGGTCGACCCGATCTTCACCACAGGTGATGAACGCTATTTCGATGTCATCAACCGTTCTGCATGGGCCAATACGCACATTGACCTTTCCAAACTCTTCGCATATTACGACATCCCTATGGATGCTGATGGTGACCGAACTGGCGTAAACGTCAACTTGGGCATTGATGATGGAACATCTGGAAACTCTGGCGCCGACAATACTGGAAATACAGGCAATACAGGTGGAACAGATACTGACGGGACACGATACAACTGGCGGTACAGATACAACTGGCGGTACAGATACAACTGACGGTACAGATACAACTGACGGCACCGATATTGATTGTCCTTCTATGACCTTTTCTCTTTCTGGAGAATGTATCGATGAAGACCAAGGAACAACCGATACGGATACGAGTTCTTCTGACTCGGCCAAAAACAGTGCGAAGTATCTTCTCTTTGGCGTTGTAATCGTTGTTGCTGCAGGATTGGTTTTTGCTTCAAGAGGCAGAGGCGATGAACTGAATTTGAATCAAGAGGTCTCATGGTCGGAAAAGATTTGGGATGAACACCCTGTTGAAGGTTCAACTCTACTGAATGATTCGGATGCTGGATTTATTCCCGCTCCACCTCCAATGAAAATGAGTCCACCAACTTCAGATGAAGAAGAGTGATTCACTCGAGAGACCATGCAGGTCCATCGGGCGTATCTTTTACGACGACACCCATTGCTTTGAGTTGGTCACGAATTTCATCGGCTTTGGCCCAATCTTTGGTCGTACGGGCCTCACTTCGAGCCACTAAGAGTACTTCGACCTCATCAGCCACTTCAGCACGACGTGGGTCTTCTTCAGGCTCTGCGAGTGCCATCTCACGTGATGGAAGGACACCAAGAACTGCCCCTGCAGTTTCTTCAAGCCATTCGACTGCATAGCGTGCAAATGCATGACGATCGGCTTGGTCCAAACCACTGTCAAGAGTTTTACCGATTTCTCGAACTGCTCCTAAGACCTTGGCAATTGCTTCACGGCTGTTGAAATCATCATCCATTGCGCGTGCAAAACCTTCCGCCATCTTCTCGAGCATTCCTAAAGTGCGTGAAAGAGGTTGTTGGCTGGTAATGTCTGCTTTTGGCAAATCAACTAGAGCAATCTCTTCTGTTGATATTTTCAAAGCCCGAACATAGTTTTCAAGCAGACGGTTGTAGTTTCGTTCAGCATCCTTGAGAATCGTCTCATTCATGTCAATCGGTGAACGGTAATGGGCGTTGATTAACGAGAAACGGAGAACCATTGCATCGACTTTCTCAAGAATATCTTGAATGGTCCAAAAGTTTCCAAGAGACTTACTCATTTTCTCGCCATCGATGTTGACAAAACCGTTGTGCAACCAGTGGTGAACGACTGGACTGCATCCCGTGTGGCACTCACCTTGGAAGATTTCTGCTTCGTGATGAGGGAAACGTAAATCGTGGCCTCCACCGTGAATATCGAATTGAGCACCGAAGTAATCCATCGACATAGCGGTACATTCGATGTGCCATCCCGGACGTCCTGGGCCCCAAGGAGAATCCCAAGTTGGCTCTCCAGGTTTGGCTGCTTTCCAGAGTGCGAAATCCTTGTGGTCTTTCTTTGCTGAACCTGTGGCTCCAACTCGGCCTCCCGCCCCTGAACGAACTGCTTCGATGTTTTGGCCGGTAAGTGCACCGTATTTCTCCGGTGCTGAGTCGATATGGAAATAGACGCCTTCATCAGTTTGGTATGCATGGCCTTTGTCGATAAGGTCCTGAGTGATTCGGATCATGTCATCGACATAATCGGTACATCGTGGATAATCATCTGCTCGAAGAATATTGAGCGCATCCATATCTTCGTAATACGTGGCAATGTTATCATCAACCAACTTTTTCCAATCGCCACCTAACTCGTTTGCACGTTGAATGATTTTGTCATCAATGTCGGTAAAGTTTTGAACATAATGAACGTCAAAACCCGAGACTTCAAGCCAGCGATGAATCAAATCGAAAGCGAGGTAACAACGAGCATGCCCTAAATGACAGCGGTCGTAAACTGTTACGCCACAGACATACATCGACACTTTTCCAGGTTCCATAGTCGTAAATTCGACTTTGTCTCTCCTTCGGGTGTCGTGCAGTCGAATGGGCATGGGATTCAACCAGCGGTGTGAACAGCCTCACTTGAAGGTTAAGACACATTACCATGTGGGGATGGCATGAAAGATGGGAATGAGGCTGTTTCAACAACCATTTTCGTCACCGGTGTTAACGGCCATATTGGTAACCATATCGTTCGAGACTTGCTTGAACATGGCTACAGCGTGATTGGGTCTGTTCGAAGTCTTTCAGACCCTCAGAAGGTTGACCATGTCCGTCAGCATGCGATTGATTTGGAATGTGAATCTCGTCTTGTGTTGGTTGAAGGTGACGTATTGGATGCAGACGGGTGGGCTGAAAAACTGTCGGGTTGTGATGCTCTATTCCATACCGCAACAGTCTATTCAAATTCAAAGAATGCTCAAATCATTATCGATACGGCCAATAAAGGTACGACACATTTGCTTACAGCAGCCAAGGAAGCCAAGATTCCGCGAGTGATTTACACCTCCAGTGTTGCAGCCGTTGGGTCACTTCCAGCCGGCCGTGAAAAAACCGAAGAGGATTGGCAGACTCTACGCTCATCGCCCTACACGGTAGCCAAGACCGAATCGGAAAGACTCGCATGGGAATTAGCGAAAAAGCACGGCCTCGATTTACGTGTCATCAATCCAGGTGCAGTTCTCGGCGGAGGCTTTGCAAAACCAACCCCCAGCGTTGATTATTTCCCCGATGCCATACAAGGCAAATTCCCACTTGCTCCAAAAATCCCACTTCCGATTGTCCATGTTCGAGATGTTGCACGGGCTCATCGACGAGCGTTCGAAGTCGATGAAGCAAAAGGCCGATTCATTGTGGCGCCTCACAAAAACAAAACAATCGCTGATGTGTGCCGAACAATACGTGAGCAATACCCTGAAACGAAATCTCCACGGCATGCTGTTCCTCGTTCATTGATGTTCATTGTCGTCTTCCAAGATTGGTTAATGGGCATATTTGGAGCTGAACGCCGTATGACTCGAAAAGCCGTCAAAGGATATTTCAAAGGAGATGCAAATCTCTCCTCAAAGAAAGCAACTGATGTATTGGGCATGGAATGGGAATCGTTTGAAACCTGTATAACCGACACTGTGGAGGCCTTTTCGAATGAATCTTGAGTGTGAGAATGGCATTGAAGTTGCAGGTTTCGAGATAGCCGATCATGTTCTTGCTCGAATTGGTTGGCTCTTGCCTCTGCTTACCGTTTCGATTTCAATGTTGATTCACGCTCTAAGCGGGAATGCACGCGCAATCCCCTTCTTCATATCTGAAGCAGATTACCCTGGACTCCAACGTTGGGTATTCACTACTGGGCTTTCGGTCTGTGGGGTACTTCTTTGCATCATTGCATACCGATTTCGGTATCTGTTCAGAGGTTCAGAGAAACCGAAACGAATACTCATTTCCTATTATTCAGGAATTACAACTGGCGTTTCAATCATCGTGTTGGCTTTTGCCAACATGTACGATGCCCTCTTGTTGCATTGTATTGTTGCGATTACAGTCTTTGGAGGGGGATTCGTTTGGGGATATTCAACCCATCTCCTTTTTGAAAAGACAGAAACCTTTGGCAAACAACTCCGTCGTATTGGATTGGGGATGGCGGCGTTTGGTTTGGTTACCATGAATACCATTCTCATTATCTTCATTGACTCTCACCAGAATGAATTGAAAAGTGGAGACTCTTTGATGTATAGGCTTGATACGATCCAATCGGCGATTGAGTATGCAGCACCTGCAGAATACATCCTCTTTCTCGGCTTAGTCGTCACTCTTGCGGCATTTGAACCTGACTTGAAAGTGAAAAACCGAACTTAATCACACGATGATGACCGCATCATCTGTTTCTTTGAATTTCTCCGAGTGCGAGAATTTTCCGATCGAGTGATGAAATAGCAACGGTTGCTGGGTCAATTCCTTGTTGACAGATACCGAACCAAACTTGAACAAAAATATCTCGGTGCGAGAGAACATGCTTCACCTCACCGATGAATTCTAATGATTCAACACCAATTTTCTCTGCCATCTTCGGCCCCCAAAGCCCAGCCAGAATTCCATCCTCTCCTCGTTGAACCAGAAGAGGAAGGCCAGACGAATCGTATCGGAGTTCACACATGAGGTCAAGTCGTTTTCGTTTGATTTTTTTCGGTTCAGGATAGGAGGTGGCGTCGTGTTGACCGGAGCAACTTGGAGCAATAGGGCAGTCGTCACACTTCGGTCGTTGAGGCGTGCATACTGTCGCACCCAATTCCATTAAAGCTTGATTCCAATCTCCAGCATCAGGTTTGAAGAGGTTTTTCTCAGCCCAATGTTCAACTTCCTTTGTTGAAGGGTTTGCTGACTTCATCTGACGGGCCATCACTCTGCGAATATTACCGTCGACACAGGCTACTGATTCTCCATAAGCAATACTGGCTACGGCTGCTGCTGTGTAGGGACCAACTCCTGGCAACTGGAGAAGTTGATTTGAAGTTGTAGGCAAGACGCCGTCGTGACCTCCTTCTGTTGAAGGGAGACAAACCTGGCGTGCCAATGCATGCAGTCTTCGAGCACGGCTGTAGTAACCTGCGCCTTGCCAGAGGAGGAGAACCTCATCAACATCAGCCTCTGCCATCGAATGAGGTGTCGGAAAGCGTTCAACTAATTTGACCCAATAGCCAATACCTCGACTCACCTGGGTTTGTTGAAGTAATATCTCTGAGAGAAGAATCTTCCAACCGTCGCTGGTATGACGCCAAGGCAAATCGCGTTTTGTTTCAGCATACCAAGCGAGTAAAGTGCTTTGAGAAAGGGTTGCCACTGTGCCACCTCATCGGTTGCTCAGGCTTGTGCTGGTTCAACTTCCGCCTTTTTGGCTTCGATAGCCGCATCGTTCGCTTTAATTTGTTCCCAGACAATTTCTGCGATATCTTTGACTTCCATCTCAGAACCAATTGCAGTCAATCCATCGGTAACCATCGTAGAACAGAATGGACATCCGACAGCGACGGTATCTGCACCGGTTTCTGCCAGTTCCTTCGAACGGATGACGTTGACACGGTCATGCTCGTCATCGACATGCTCTTCCATCCACATTTGTGCTCCACCAGCACCGCAACAGAACGATTCCTTACCGTGTCGGCCGACTTCAACATCGACACCGCCAATTGCATCACGAGGTGCATCAACTTCGCCACCAATTCGGCCAAGATAACATGGGTCGTGATAGGTAACTGAACCATCATGCTTTGGTTCAGGTAACTTTCCTTCTTTTTGCAGGTGACTGATCAGTTGTGAATGGTGCATAACTTCGATGTCTTCTCCACCGTAGTCTTTGTATTCTTTTCCAAGGGTATGGAAACAATGAGGACAAGAGGCAACGATCTTTTTGACGCCAATATCTTCAAACGTGGACAAATTGGTTTCAGCAAGCATCTGGAAAAGATATTCATTTCCTGCACGTCGAGCAGCGTCACCACTGCATCCTTCTTGCATCCCGAGGATTCCAACATCGAGGCCAGCCTCTTTCATGATGCTAATTGTATCACGTGCAACTTTCTTATTTCGTTCGTCGAAAGAGGCTGCACAGCCTGCGAAGTAAATGTATTCTGCAGGTTCTGCAACTTTGACATCAAGACCTTCAGCCCATTCTCCACGTTCGTGAGAAGGTAATCCATAGGGGTTTGAATCGGATTCCAGGTTTTCAATCATAGCCATAAGCGGCAAAACCGTATCTTCAACGGATTCATCAAACTCCATACGCTCCATCATCAAATGGCGACGAGCATCGGTTAATTTGGGAACATGGTCTATGTAAATTGGACAAGCCTCGACACAAGCATGGCAGGTCGTACACGCCCAAATGGCTTCTTCACCAAAGCGAGCGATGATGTCTTGCTCAGGGGTTTCTCCGGCAAGTAAGGTACTCGCATTATCGTTTGCATAATGGCGGACATCGTGAATAATTTGCATTGGGTTCAACGATTTACCAGAGGCATAAGCAGGACATACATCTTGGCATCGAGCACAGGAAGTACAAGCCCAGCCATCAATCAAGTTCCTCCAAGTCAAATCGGTATAATTTACTGTTCCAAAAGATTCGATATCCAAGTCATCAAGAGGCACTGCCTTTCCATCCTCGCCCCGAGCAAGTGGTTCCATAGCAGCCATTGGGCGCATATCGTGGAAGAAGACATTCGGGAATGCCATCACCAAGTGCATGTGCTTTGAAAGAGGTATGAGGAATAAGAACGTAGAGATTGCAAGCATGTGCATCCAATAAGCACCAACAACTAATGTTGTGCTCGGTACAATACTCGAAGCCACCCAAGAACCAATCGGCTCCCAAGTGGATGAGACGGTGGATTCACCAGCTTCAACAAAGAACGCTGTGACGGTAATGGTCATAATGAGTATAAGAATAAAATTACCTTCAAGTTGTGATTTCCCCTTGAGTTTTTCTGGCGTGAAAATAAGACGGCGGATTAAAGCAGCCATACATCCGATGAGTGCGATAGTATAGCCTGTTTCGACAACGAGATTCCAAGGACCTCGAACAATGTTTGGAAGAACATTGTGTGAAAACCAATTCGCTGTGGCCAAGTCGAACATATCTGTTGAAAGCATCAAGAAGCCCCAGAACATGAGGACGTGAATGACGCCTGCTACACGGTCTTTGAGAACTTTTTTCTGTCCAAGCCAGCCTGTAAGAACTTCTTTGACCCGTGCCCCCCAATTATCAAAACGATCGTCAGAAGAACCCACGAGGACCAATCGGGATGCCTTGATGACTTGATAGAGGAAAAAGGAACCTGAAATGCCGCCAAGAAGAACGAGTATGAGCCACCCGGATACGGGGCCATATGTCATTGTCAATGGGTGTTCCATCTCATATCAGCTCTAGGGAAAGTTTCCCCTAGCCAATGGCAGACAAGTTCAATCCTTCAATGCACCGATAATTTACACTCAATGACCGACGACTAAGAACAAGGGATATGAAGCGAAGGGTGCTCGTGAAGACAAGGGGGATTGAATGGGACGAGTAACAGCGAGCGCTCCGGGAAAATGCATTCTCTTTGGAGAACATGCCGTAGTCTATGGCCAACCAGCAGTTGCAGTCGCTATTGAACAGCGAATTTCTGTATCGATTGAGACATTGGGTTCAGCCAGTGAAACTTGGAAAATCGATGGAATGCAATTTGAACCAAAACGACACCCCCATGTTCAAGCCTTACGAAACCGCTTATGGCAATCCCAAAAGGGCGCACCAAGCCTCACAATTCGAATCAGTGGAGACATCCCCCCCGCATCAGGTCTGGGGTCTTCGGCTGCCCTTTCCGTTGCTGCAAGTGCCGCATTAAGAACAGCACGTGGTCGATGGTTCAACGCAGTTGGTCAACCACAAAACGCTGAATCTTGGGCTGAAGGATATTCAAGCCGGTTTGAGAATGAGAAGTTGTATTCAATTGAAGACCAAGAAGTCAATGCTCGCCGAGAGGGCGAGGTTGGAAGCACCAAGCATTATGTCGCAGATGAAAGCATCGTCAATGTCGATGAATGCGCCATACTCGCTCATGCAGTCGAAGCGGTTTCTCAGGGTGGCAGAGCATCTCCAATGGATGCTTCAACATGCGCACACGGTGGCGTTATACTCCTTTCTGATACACTCGAATCACAGGACGAATACCTCTACACCCGCCGACTCAAAATGCCAGAAGGTGAACGAATCTGGCATTTGCATTCAATCACTTTGCCAAAACCGACCGAAGAGGTCTTCTTAGTTATCGGCAATACGGGAGTTCATGCACCAACATCGCATCAAGTTGCCAAAGTTGCTGCAGCGATTGAAGCACATCCTGAACGAATGAAAGAAATTGAAACAATAGGTATGATCGCTCGTCGCGGGATTCAATCGTTGCGAGAAGGAGATTATGCAGCAGTCGGAAGGGCGATGAGTGAAAACCAAATCATGTTACAAGGCCTCGGTGTATCTTGCCCCGAATTGGAAAACCTGATTCGTGCTGCTGCCCCAACGGCATTGGGTGCAAAACTCACGGGTGCTGGAGGCGGAGGTTGTATGGTGGCTTTGACAACCAATCCTAAACAGACAAGTGAGGCCATAGAATTGGCAGGTGGCAGAACGCTCATTTCTAAATTTGGTAACGTCGGCTTATCCATTGATAAGACCGAAAATCTGCCATTATGGGCGACTCAACCATGGGCATAGCCGCAGTAACCTCTTTATCGAGAGGATAAGTGCTATGGTGCCTGCCTTCTTTTTATATAGTCGTTATATATGGCCCAACTATGACAACTGATGAAGAACGTCTAACTGTGGTAAACGTCGTTGCGAGTACCCGAGTCGCTGAAGAACTAGATTTGCCGGATATTGCTATCCAGCTTAATTGTGAATACGAACCTGAACAATTCCCTGGTGTTGTTTATCGGGTCGTCGACCCTAAACTTGCTATTCTCATGTTCCGTTCTGGCCGTGCTGTTTGCACCGGTGGAAAGAATGAAGATAACATCAAAGTAGGTATTGAGCGAATGATCGATGACCTTCGTAATGCTGGAATCGAAACATGGGACCTCGACCAAGTTGAAATTGAAGTTCAAAACATGGTCGCTACCTACGCTCTCCACTACCCTGAAGATTATGATGGAAAGGACAAGTTCACCAACGAACCACAAGCAGGTGTTCCTCGTAAACTCAACTTGAACAATTTGACATTCCACTTACCTTTCGACAAAGTTGAATACGAACCAGAACAATTCCCTGGTTTGATTTACCGCCTTGACTATCCAAAGGTTGTTTGTTTGATTTTCGGAAGCGGAAAGATGGTAATTACCGGTGCACGTCACAAGGACGAAATTCTTGAAGCCGTTGAAATCATTAAGGACGAATTAGCCGACCTTCTCTGATTTTTTCGTATTCTTCAAGAGAAGTCTTGATGTTCTATTGCGAACGTGGCCAACCATGGGCAAAGGCTCGGTTCGACTTGCATCTCCTTTGATGCTCGTCCTGTTGTTGTGTTTAGCATCGGTTCAGCCGATACTTCTCACGCCCACTTTGGACGATGTTCCATTTGTACAATTTGCATCAGAAGATCCAGGTGTAAGCGATGTACCAACATGGAAAGTTGGTGACAAATGGATCTATTCAGGGACATTTGACCCAACAAAATTAGTCACTGATTCTGGCGTTCAGGCCACAGTTGGTGAGATTTATGGAGATACGACTGCGGAGGTGATGGCCATTACCGAACGTTCCGTCGACAACATGACTGTTCTTGCCTATACATTACGCACATCTGCTAACTTCGACAAATCTGGAGTCTCTCTGGATGGCTACAGTGGCAATGTCTACATTACGTTCGAACAAACCGAATATCTACGAGTGAGTGATTTATCATCGATTCGCAGTGACCTAGAACTGTACATTCGATTCGTACCATTTGGACTCTCAAGTCTTGCGCAGGTCTTGGGTGACATTACGATTACAAATACCTACAGTCCAGTAAAAGAAGTCTATGATTTTCCTCTGCGTGCAAACGAACAGTGGACAACAACAACAACTGCTTCTTCTGCTTGGACGGGGTCAAGCGATTACATCACTCCCTTCCCAGTCCCTTCATCGGATACCAACAGCACGACATGGGAAGTAACCAGTATTGGCAAACCCCGCAACAGCTACGGCGAAACTATTGCTTATGGCGGTTGTAATGCTTCATATGAACTCACCTCGATTAACAGCGATGGTGACCAAAGTGGATATCAATGGTATTGTCCCGAAGCCCGAAACTATGCTTGGCTTCACACAGAAGATGACATTGGACTCGTCATCGATTTCCGACTCAAAAGATACATACCGCTCGATTCAACAGGCGTTGACCAATACAGCAACCCTGGTACTCGTGATGAATGCCTGGTTGTCGATTTAGATGCCGACATCACCGCGCTCAATACCGCTATGCCGGTGTGGGTGAATGCCTCTTCCAATTGTTTTTCTCAAATTTCGGGCATCCCATTGGAATTGCGTCATGAAGCAATGGATCAAGTGGTCATGGTAACCACTGCCAGCAACGGGAGTGCATATGCTGTTCTCGACATGGGTGATGCGAGAGATTCTTCCAGTTCTGCGTTCGATTGGGCAAGTCATGGAATTGTTGCAAGAATCCAACCTTCAAGTTCTTCCTCCTTTGGCAATGTTGTTGGTTCAACGACCTTGACATTGGATGAATATTTAATCGGACTCGATTTGATTTCGAGCGGTACATTTGCGAAAGTATTACGCAACCGCAGTGGCGTAGTAACAGAACTGAATTCATTATCGGGTTGGAATATATTGCCGGGTGATGAATTAATGGTCGAAGTAGCGATCCAAAATCGAGGAATCTCTTCAAGTATCCCCACAACCATGTCGATCACACAACCTGACGGTCAAGTTTCATCCCATGTACTTCCCTCTCTTGCAACATATGAAGCTCACAAAGTGAATTTCACTTGGGTGGTTCCGAACGATCAAGAAATTGGCATTATCCCCGTATCTTGGCAAGCAGATCCCGAACAAGTGAACAGTGCAGATGCAGATATGAGCAATAACTATGCTGAAATCTCGATGTTTGTCGGCCGCCTTCCAACACCTCAAGTCACCAACACTTCAGCGCTTACCCTTGAAGAAATTCAACTTGTTGCGGATGGTAGTTTTGATGAAGATGGCGGTGAAGTTTCTTGCCTTTTCAAAATCCCGTATGATGAAGGTTCATGGAATTGGGCTTGGGAAACAATCCCTTCAGCATCATGTTTGGTCAATTGGACATGGACCAATAATGGTGATTATCCCGTCGAAGTAACGGTGATTGACGAAGAACGAGATGAACAGAAAGCGACCATGATGGTATCGATTCAAAACAGACATCCGAACATCGGAATCATGAGTGCTCGAAATGAAGCGAAAGTGGAGCATCCAATTACGCTCTATGCATTTGCCAATGACTCCGATTCAGAAGAGGTTTGGCCAGGCGTTGTCGATGTACATTGGCCCAATGCTCTGTGTAAGGAAGGCTACTACACTCGCGTCTGTACAACCACTGCGGCAACCGAAGGTTGGCATACCTTTACCGCAGTGGCAACCGATGATGATTCGGAGACTACTGCGGCTACCTTTGATGTCTATTTCACCAACATTGCGCCTTACAGTGCATCCATAGCCTTACAGAAAAACAATCAATTCATCGAAAGTGATGAACAGCAAATTTGGCAGTTAGATGAAGATGAAAGCGTGGTGGTAAAAGGCCAGGCTCTCGATTCGGTGGATGATTTGGAAAGCCTAACGCATACATGGTGGCCAGACGGGCAACAACCTTCCCTCATGTACTCCTTTTCTGGAAGAACCTCCACCTTCCCAATGCAATGGGACACGTCAGGGCTTCATACCATTCGTTTAGAAGTAAGTGATTCAGATGGCGAAGCAAGTCGTGTCGAAGAGCGATGGATTAACATTCGAAATGTTCCACCGACGATTGAGCCACTGGTATCTCTTTTACCAATTGCAGAAGGCCAAAGTATCACCATTGAAGGAAATTCTACTGACACCCAAAGTGATATTGAATCCTTAGTCAAATGTTGGGATATTGACCCTGGAATCGACAGCGATGACATCGGTGGAGCCGATGATGATTGTGACATCCGTGGAGATGTTCTTGAATATGCATGGAACAGAAGTGGCTCTCATACCATCATCTATCACGTCACGGATGATGACGGTGCGCAATCAAGTGAAGTGCTCACCGTTGAAGTCCTCAACATGCCACCAATTGTTCGTTTGAAGAACATCGAATGTATTGCTTATCAGGACTGTGTGTTAAGTGCTGAACAAACCATTGATTCGCTAAATGATCTCAACGGTCTAACCACCGTATGGGACTTGGACATCACGATTGATAGCAATGGAGATGGAATCAAAGATAACGACGCTGATTTAGTTGGTTCAACCGTCATCCATATGTTCCGCAAAGCAGGAAATGTTCGCGTTAAAGCAATGGCTTGGGATGAGAATCCCGAACGGCCCGGCCAGTCAACGATGGTCGTCGAAGTTGCACCACCAGAACGAACCTCAATCGAGCAAGTCGGTGCCGCATTGATTGGAGATGAAGCAAATCCTTTAGCTCAAATAGGATTACTACTGGCAACCTTGTTCATTCTCGCATCGTTCACACGCCGCAAAAAGACCCGGCCAGACGAGGAATCTTGGCAGCAGGGCGGCCTTGAAGGAGAAGACTTGTCAGAACAGGTATTCGAACAACAATCACTGGTTGATGAAGCACAAACACGACGCCCGAAGGCACCCCCTTCTGATCAAATGTTTGCTCCCACCTCCCAGGCACCTGACGTACAGATGCAACCCGAAAACGAAGTTGTATCCGAATCGAACATCACTCCTGTAGAACAGACAACGGAACCACAGAACTTGCCCTTACCGGAAGGAGGACTACCAGAAGGTTGGACTCAAGAGCAGTGGAGCCATTATGGACACCAGTATATTGAGGCTCAATCATCACACCCTTAACTGGATTTGAGCGGGTAAATCGAGTCTTCAAGTAGGAGAACGCTTTCGGAGATGTATGATTCGCTTTCGACCTGTCGTCTTAGGATTGATTTTCTTAATGTTGGCTGCTCCGTTGACAGGTATGATTTCTCATCACACTCTCGCTCTTTCTGAACATAATATTCAATCAGCAGAAGGCTGGGATACAGACAAAGATGTACCAACATGGAGAATCGGAGATGAATGGGTCTATGAAACCAAATTCGATGTTGCTCAATTAATTGCTCAGGCAAATGTATCCGCATCACTCAACACGCTTACTGGCGATACAACATACACCGTTACTGATATCTTGTTCACCACAACCGATGGCACTCAGACACTCGTTTACAAAGTTGAAATCGACGGTGATTTCACTTCTGGGAACAGTGGAGCAACCTTAGAAGGGGTCTCAGGTCGCCTTAACATCGGCTATGAAGGTGAAGATTTGATTCGTGTTCGTGACTTAGCACAGGTAAACTCGGAATTCACACTCGATGTGAAATTCCGCCCGTTCAATCTTGGATTCTTGGAACAAGACATTGCTGAAATCACTTTTGATACAATCTATGAACCTCCTAAGGAAAGGAATGATTTCCCAATTCATACGGGCGACCAATGGTACATGCCGTTTTACTCTTCGACGGGTGTAAGTGGAAGTTCAGATTATTTTGACCCGTCAGAATTCGATACACAAGGGCCTGAGAACAGCAGTTGGCAGATCACCGCCAATGGAGTCCCAGGTGATAGCAGTAATACCGTATCTTACACGGGTTGCGATGACTCTTACAAAATCAATGAATGGAACCAGACGGGTGTTTCATCAGGATTCAACTGGTATTGTCCTGCTGTACGTTTCAATTCGTGGATTCGTATCTCAAATGCTGCCGGATTCACCATCGATTGGTTACTGAAGTCCTATTCACCTGCTGATTCATGGGGCGTTCAAGCCACTTCAAACCCGGGTGCTCGAAATGTAGTCGTCGATGTTGACCTCCAATTCTTGGCAACACTGCCAAACTCTGAGCAAACCGTTTCAGTCACTTATGAGACTTCACCAGGCGGCCAACCTCAAGGTAACAAGAACATGCAAGTTCGATATGAATCGACCGACCTCATCGCTAGCCCAACAACCGATGGTTCAGGGATGCTTGAATACACACTCAATGTCACTGATGGAATGGACAACACTCCTTCGAGTGACGATTATTCGAGTAATGGGATTATTGTGTGGGACCCTCTCACTGAAATCATCGGTGCTGCAACGGTAGTCATTGACCTCAACGTCGTAGCAATTGATTTGATTGCTCAAAGTGATTCAATCATTGTATCACGTGACCGGAATTCAGAAGTCGTTATCTTGAACCAAGCCATTGGATACGGAGCATTGCCAGGTGATATGCTTTCATTCTCTATCCCCGCTCAAAATCGGGGCGTCTTAGCATCTCCAGCAACAGAAATCGAAGTGATAACCCCTGATGGAGTAAGTATTCGTGAATCTGTACCTTCGATTCCATCGTACAGTGAACAACGCATTACTGTCAACTGGACGGTGCCTGCTGATGCAGCCATCGGTGACCAGACTCTTTCGTTCACGGTCGACCCTGATGAATTGGTCACAGAGGACGCAAACCGAACCAACAACGAAGCAAGTATCGATATTTTCATCGGACGTGCACCAACTGGAGTCTTCACTTTTGATGAAGGAAAATATACCTTTGATAATATAATTCTGAACGCATCAGGAAGTTTCGATGAAGACGGAGGAGATGTTGATTGTCGGTTTGAACTTGAATCAAAGCCTGGATTAATCGAAGTTCTTGAAGCACCAGATTGTGTAACGCAATGGAATTGGAGCGATGACGGTGATTGGCTGGTTAAGCTGATTGTGTTTGATGAAGAACTCGATGAAGACATCATTGAAATGAATGTCACAGTCCTCAACAGAGCACCTTATCTCAATCTCAGCATGGTCGAGAGTATTGATGTCGAATCGGAAATCACTCTTGATGCCACGGACAGTGGCGACCTTGACAGTATTTCACCACCAGGACAACAAGTTAGCGTAACTTGGCCTGGCCTCAATTGCCAAGAAGGACTGACACAACCAACATGCACCTTTACTCCGATGGGAGAAGGTCCTCTCGACATCACTGCTGTGGCAACTGATGATGATGGAGATACAACAACCATCACTACAAGTTTGAATGTCTTGAATATTGCACCAACTTTGGCATATCCTGAACTTTGGTATGGCGGTAATAATTTGACTGCAGATTCAATGGGTGTCTGGGAATTAAACGAAGATCAAGTTGCTTTGCTGCGTATTGTTGGTGATGACACACTGTCCGACCGCGATGAAATCAACATTGAATGGAAACCTTCAGATTTGGAACCAAATTGGACGGAGACCACCAATGGACCGTCTTCAACCGCTACGGTATCTTGGCCGAATTCAGGACTTCAAACCATTCAGGTATCGGCCTATGATAACGATGGGGCTCGTTCAGAGATACGAACGGCTATGGTCAATATCGTCAACGTCGCACCAAGCATTACTGGCTTAGGGTCAACTGTTCCTATTTTTGAAGATGATAACCTCACATTAAATGTTCAAGTTTCAGATACTGCTTCCGACCTTGAAAGTCTTGAAGTGTGCTGGGATACCGATGTATTGGTCGACAGCGACAGCGATGGTAACTTTGTCAATGATTGTGAATCTCAAGGTATGGAATTGACCACTGCATGGTCAACACGAGGAATTCGCCAAATTACTGCGACTGTCACAGATGATGATGGGGCACAAGCGATGACCTCAGTGAACATCAGCGTACAAAACCTACCACCTTCAGCAGCAATCACAAATTCAAGTAACGTATTTGAATTGACAGAAGGCGAGAACATCACCCTTTCAGGATTGAGTTCACGAGAAACTGAGGGTGACAAACTCACGTTACAATACGATTGGGACAGTGACCTCATCGACAGTAACCTCGATGGTGATTTCACGGGTGAAGTTGATTTTAGTGGGCCCGAATACACGCTCACCAATCTCGCACCGGGACAATGGACATTCACACTCACAGTCACCGATGATGACAGTGAAACTTCGAGTACGAGTATTACGCTTACCGTTACGGAAAAACCTGCTGAAGGATTTGTAGATTCCATCAGTGCTGCAATTGGATCTGTTCCTACCGCAATCATCGGAAGCCTTGCGTTTATTGTCGTAGTCCTTGCAGGATTCTTGCTACTCACTCGGGGAAGAAAAGAGGAAGAGGATAAATACTCCTCGTTCGCAAATGTTCCATCAATCGAACCACCAATGGCT
Source organism: uncultured Candidatus Poseidoniales archaeon (assembly GCA_905182715.1). Taxonomy (GTDB): domain Archaea; phylum Thermoplasmatota; class Poseidoniia; order Poseidoniales; family Poseidoniaceae; genus MGIIa-L1. Next base: position 1,848 of record CAJJCP010000017.1, on the reverse strand, counting down.
AGCCCACAATATGCAATGGACGCCCCTGCTGCACAAACTCAAACCGACATGTATGCTCAACAACAACCAGACATGTATGCTCAACCTGCCCCTGCTGCACAAACTCAAACCGACCTATATGCTCAACAACAACCGGACATGTATGCTCAACCCGCCCCAGCTGCTGACCCTTATGCACAACCAGACATGTATGCCCAACCCGCACCAGCTGCCGACCCTTATGCACAACCAGACATGTATGCCCAACCTGCACCAGTTGCTTCAGCAACTGATGCCTTGGCTGCAATGAGTGCATTTGCAGAACCTACCGTTCAACAACCCGTTCAGCCAGCACCTGTTCAAACAGGCCCTGCACTTCCAAGTTCAGGTCTGCCCGACGGATGGACAATGGAACAATGGCAACACTACGGAGAACAGTATCTGGCTGCTCAAATGGGCCAGAGCACTCCCGCACAGCCGGCAACTAACAATACCCCAAGCGTCTCTGCAAGTTCAGATATGTCAGGACTTCTTGATGATCTCGATTTGTGAACGGTGAAAAGATGGCAAGTTTGTGGCAATTTTTTGGTTTACCAGACCCTGATGGTCAACTTGACGAAAAAAAGCGTCCAAAGAAAGTCGAACAGCCTGCTCTCTGGTGCTGCCGATGCAAAACCAGCCCAGCAACAGACACTCAATTCAGGTGTTTCCGAACCACCACAGGTGAACATTTCAAGAGAGCAACCCATCCAACTTGAGAAAAAAACATTGATGCGAAACGAGGTGAAACCGTCACCTTCTAACTGGTCTGGCCCACTCACTGCAGAAGGAGAAGCATTCCATGACCTTGGTGCTCATACTCGGGTCAAGAATTCCTTTCCCAGAAGAGCCTTGAGATATATCTCACCGGATGAAATGAATCGCATCCCTACTCGCGAGATGGCAAAGCGCATACTCCAAGGCGATTCCGTCATCGTCGATTTACGTCCGATGGTTCACATGGACACACACCAGAATGTCTGCCGTAGAGATCTTCAGCGTATGAGTAACGAGACTGGCACCGGAGTATTTGCATTGGATGCAGAAGATAAACTCCTCTTGCTTCCTGGGGACAGATGTGGTCGTCGATATCGAACGACATGAATTGGGATTACTCTCTTTGATGTCAGAGTGAGAACGTTCGGAGAATCTCCATAGCCTCTCCAGCGATTCCAAGTACAGTTGATTCATGACCATCAATGAGGCGAGCGAACTCACCCATTGGACCTGCCAAATCATAACCACCCGCTTTTCCCTTCCACGATTCACTTAACACCAGTTCAACTAATTGTTCATCGGTGAGTGAATCAAATTCAACAATGGCATGTTCAACAAAAAACCTCCATTCACCGTTGAGGAGGATTCCTGTGGCAGACCAGACTTGATGGCGTCTACCTGAGAGTCGATGGAGCATCATAGCTGCTTCAACCGTGTCATTCGGTTTTCCAAGTGTGGAATCCATATCATCTGGATCGGCGAGTAAAGTATCGCAGACGATGACCATGTCAAAACCGTGTCCATCAGAGACTGCCTTGGACTTCTTCTGGCAAATTGATAAGACTTGAGCGTCAACACTACCTGGCAAAGGAGTCTCATCCACATCAGTAAAACCTTCACACTTGAGGTCTGAAAAAAGTGGTTGGAGCATTGCTGCTCTACGAGGTGATTGTGATGCCAGCCAAACTTTCATTGTCGCCCTCATGTGACCCAACAGAACAAATGACTTGTCTTTTTTGCATTGAAGCGTTCACAATGCCAAGGAAAAGAAGGGTGAGGTTGAAGAATCAAATGGGACACCCACTACATGGTGCCGGCATGAGTGATGTAACA
>CAJJCP010000016.1 GCA_905182715.1 uncultured Candidatus Poseidoniales archaeon | reverse complement strand
TCAGCAGCAATTCGATCAGTCTTACCACTCCATCCAGCAGCTCCATCATGGCCGCCACCTTCCCCGCCAATCTGTTCTGCAACACTCGACATGAGTTCTCCAAGATGAATCCCTTTCAACGTTGTATGCCGTGAAGCACGTGCAGTAAGACGGGTCTCACCATCACGGAATCGACTGACAAGGGCAATCTCTGCTCCAGTACCAATCAAAAGGCTGGCTAACCGACCTTCGAGCGTTCCGGAAGAAGTGTGAACCACATTCCAAGCACCGGAGTCAATGGATTTTGCTCTTTCCAAGCCTCGTAAAAGGCTACCTCGTTCACTGGGAGTGGTTGTTTCAGTTTCGATGTATTCAACAAAAGAAGCGTAATCTAAGTCATCTTCAGTCAACAAATCAACCGCAGTTTGGAACGCACCTTTGTCAGCATGTCGAAATCTACCCGTATCGGTCAAGAGGCCTGCTAAAAGCATCTTGCGGACGACAAGAGAACGAGATTGAGGAGAGTGTTTCATGAGATAAGAATCGACAATTTGAGTCGTAGCACGAACATTCCATTGTAAAAGAAGGTCCTCCTCGCCCAATTGCCAATCACAAGTAGCATGGTGGTCAAGAACGCAAACAGGGATTCCTGCTGGGAGCGTGATTCCGACTTGACCCGGCGCTGCTGCATCAACAACAATAATCCCACCAAGGACAGGAGGCCAAACAGTTTGATGTTCGGATAATTTCCTAAATGGTGCTTGAAGTGATTCAACCATTCGTTTTGCAGTGCGTCCTAAATGCAATCCACACGCCATCAAATTTGGATGAGCAGAGGAGAGAGCGACGGCAGAACCAATTGTATCCATGTCGCCGTTTTTTCCAGTAATGATCGGAACGGCTCCTCTCGAGCATGCATCTGTGAGCCACGAATGAAATGACTCGATATCTGCAGTGTGTTCAGGAGAAATCATGCGTTTTCAGTCCCCGCAAGCATTTGTTTCAATTGGTTGTATGTTGATAACAGTTCAGCCTCACGGTCAGTAAAACGTTCAAGGTGTTCTTTCAAAGAGACAAGAGTTTCTTCCAAATCCTTCAGCAATCCTGGACGATCATGCACTTCAACCATAACCCCACCCATCTGTTGATGCAATGCGAGATCTTCTGGTTGGTTTTTCACAGATTCGACAGTTGTTTCTAATTCAAGAACTTGTGCTCGAAGATTTGCGAGTTGTTGACGTGCAGCTTGCACTTCTTTTACGACCACTTGGAGTTGTTCGATATTATCCATACTCTCACCTGTTGTTCTCACTGGGTATTGGTTGATGAACCCTCGGACCTATCAGCAAGCGAAGAGAGAAGTGAATCGACGGCCATGAGCCCTCGCATTCGAGTATTCCACATCGCTCTCAAATCCTTCGATTTATGTTCGTGAAGTTGAAATGAGAAACTCTCTTCATTTGAATCCCAAACGACTGATTCATCTGTAGTGAGAGCGTCTGCAAGAGCCTTCGTGTCAGCAAACGATTGTGATTGGACTGAAAGAGTGAGCGACCAAGAGGTTGCCATGTGAAACACTCCTCGGAGTATGTTCACTCTTCTTCAGTAATCTCGCCAGCAGCAAGAGCACGCTCATAGTCGAGGGCTGCTTGTTGTGCGATGAAGGCCATATCAGCAGTAGTAGCGCCTTCAACTGAACGTCGAAGGATACGGCTGTTGGTATCGGATGCCCGAGTGAATGGTTCCCATGCGCCACCTGCAAAGGTGTGTCCGCACTTCCCGCATGCCCAGATCCCGACTGAAAGTCGGCCGACTTTGCGGTATTGGCATACTGGACAGGTGTACTTTGCTGTCTTCTTAGCGAGTGCAGCACCTGCGTTACGTCGGACGGATACACCGTACCGAGCTCCAAATCGTGCTGTTGCGCCTGCTTTCTGAGTTCGTTTTGCCAATCAGTTCCCCTCCTGGAGTGCTACGAGTTTTCGGAGTTCAGCACATCGCAGATGTGCCACACCAAATATCTCTGCAAATTCGGCCGGCGTGAACACACCTCTTAACCCCTTTTGTAGAGAATGAAGGTGGCCATCGTCTCCGAGAGTGATGTGAATACGTTCATCGCCACCAAGTTCTTCCTCTTCTGAAGGGTCGTAGACATACCGTCCACCGACACGAGTGAATGATGCCATAATAGGAGCGCCCTTCACCTTTAGAGTGTAATCTTCGCCAACGTCAAAGCGTTCAGCAGGTACAATTGCAGTTCGCAAAGCAGCAATAGCTGCAAGGCCACATGCATCGAAGATATTACCGCCATCTGAGAGAACGTGAATGTCAATCATGACACCCCAAACTTTCTCGCCGGGAACAATACACAAACTTTCCATGTCGATACAACCGGATTCACGAATTCCACGGTCTACAACTCGACCAAGTTCGATCGATTCTGGAGAAGGTGGTCCTGGTTCATACTTTCGGTGTGCGACTGGGCGCAATTCTGCACTGCACATAAGAGAGCCTTGAGATGGGCGGTCAGGCCAAGGTGTACGCAATTCAAACTTGACACCAGCGTAAACGATTGTTTTACCCATCACGACTTTTGCAGAACCTTCTGCATTGTAGAGGCAATTGATTTCCAAATCGACTTCACGGCCATCCCATTGTCCTCGACCGTCGAGGCGAGCATCGGATTCTGCGAGACGTGCGAGTTCTTGACGAAGTAATGTAGGAACGAGTTCGACCATCAGTTCTCACCTCCTTCGTATCGGCGCTTGAGTGCATCAACCATGACGAGATGGATTTCTGCGGCTGCTTTGAAATTGTATTCCATTGCGAGATTGAATTCTTCAGGAGAAAGGTCTCCATCCATTTGTAAGAAAGCGACTTCACCGGTGTTTGGAAGGATTCCAACAGGCAAATCTGCTTGGCCATAGTTGTCTTCTGCTTTGTCAAGGTCGAGAACGACGGTACCTTCGACTTTACCAGATGCAACACCTACAATGAGGTCACGCATTGGGATTCCAGCATCTGCAAGAGCAACTGCTGCAGCGGTAAGACCGACACAACGAGTTCCTGCTTCAGCAGCGAGGATTTCGATTTCGACTCGTATTTTAGAACGTGGATAACGTTCGACGAGGACAACCGATTCGAGTGCTTCGGCAGTAACTTTGGAAATTTCACGAGAACGGCGGTTGAAACCAGGACGGATTCGGTCGCTTGTTGAGAACGGAGCCATGTTGTATCGGACGTCAATAACCGCACGGTCTTGGCGTTGAATCTTACGTGGGTGTGCTTCCATAGGGCCGTACACCGCAGCAACTGCAACGTTCAATCCATGCGTAACCATTGCTGAGCCATCTGCAACAGGGAGTATCCCAGCTTCGATAGTAACAGGTCGCATTTCGTCAATCTTGCGTCCGTCCAGTCGAAGACCGTCGTCGCGTAATAATTTTACATCACCGTATCCAGCCATTAAGCATCACCATTTTTTGGAGCATTGTTTTCAAGAGCAGATAATTCTGCTTCGAATGTTTTCTTGTGTCCAGAAGACTGAACTAAATCTATTGCTTGGCGAGCCCAAGCAATTCCTTCTGCGTCACCATCGACCCAGACTCTACCGTTTTCACCAACGATGATTCGGCAGTCACACGCTTCACGAAGTCGTTGGATGGTAGCGTTACCTTCTCCACGAAGACGTTCGATGTGAGTAATTGGGACTGAGTGAACTGAACCTTGGTTGAGGCGTCTTAGGCCAACACCTTTCATGGTGAGGACAACATTGTGGCATTCATCAACTTCTTGAACACGTGCCAAAACGACATCGCCGATACCCATGTGCTGACGAGCAGCGCCGAATTCGACTTTCCAAGGAGCCAATGACATTGGCAAAAGGCCTTGGAATGGGCCATTAACATTCATGAACCAAAGATTGTTACGAACTTCAGCCACAGTTGCGACAATCAAGTCGCCAGAACGAGGCATGTAAGCACTGTTGATTGGATCAACAGAGACCGTGTTGTTGAGTTGCTTTACCCACCCGAGACGGGTAGCAATAATTGTATCGTTTTGTGCGAGTGCACCACTTCCTACGCGCATCCCAGAAGATGGCCCAATAGCCATTCCTGGGGTCACGAGGCGCAGCTCGGCGCCGTTTTGACCGTTGGACATTTCTTTCTCTCCATTCTTGGCGAATCGCCATCCCATGATAAAACCGACCCCTTGCGCTTCTAAGTAAAAGCACGGACATCGAGTTACAATTCCTTGCACTCCGTGTCAGAAGATTGGTTCATAAGTTTACCAATGATGGTATCCTTCATACCTGCAGGAATTTCAATAATTCCCGCCCAAGAACCGTTTTCTAACCATTGCTCTTTTTCCAAATAGGGGCGGAGGATACGTGAAGCGGAACCATAAGCAGAACCAGGCACTCGTATCGCAAGTCGAATAGATTCAAACGAGAGCGGAATCATTGGTTTTAACAATTCCAAGGCATCTTTAACTTGGTCGTCCAATCGTTTGAACGGGTCGACTGAATACCTTGATTCGTCAAGTGCCAATTCAATTCGAGTTTTTGGATGTGGACTCTTTGTTTTCGGGTCGACGGCTTGAGTGTGAATCTCATGAACAATTTGCTGACGCATTTCTTCAACTCTCGCCTTTCGTTGTGAAGTCGTGAGCTGGATACTTCCTTTGTCAAGAATAGTTTTGGTAATCTCCAAAATATCTTGTGTTCCGAATGTTTTTTCGATTGCCTCTTCTGTGGGTCGTTCTCCGCCACGTATATCGTGAAAGACTTCATCCATCGCTAAGAAATGATTGAGGTCAACAGAATCTGGTTTCGATTTGAAGTCCTCAACCAAGTTTGGATCGACTAAAAGTTCGTAGCGTTTCCCGCCCTTTTCCATCCGTGCAAGCACGGCATCATCTAAACTAACCATAGTATCCCTCAGTTGACGAGAAGAGCCCCGGCATTTGAACGTGGTTATTGAAAATCATTCTTCAAGTGGCTTGAGACGGTCAATTTGCTTGTTGACTTCTGAACGGTCGAGAACACGATATCCATCTCCATCAACAACAGTGACTTCAACCGCTTCACGGTTGAGTTCAGTATCATTCGCACTACGTAGTGCTTCAAGTCCGAGTTTCATTGCCGCATTGAGCGTAAGACCTTCTTTCCAGTTTGTTTCGAAGTATTCGATAACGGTGTTACGTCCGCTTCCAATTGCCCCAGCGTGATAGGACTGGTAAGCGCCACTTGGGTCAGTTTCATACAGATGAATTCCGTTTGCGTCAACTCCACCAATGAGAAGTGCGGTTCCAAATGGACGGGAACCACCGTATTGAGTGAATGATTGTTTGAAATCACAGAGTTTCTTGACAAGAACATCAACAGGCACACTTGCTGCATATGTAATACGGTTGACTTGGGCATCAACTCGAGCTCGAGCAACCAATTGGCGAGCATCTGCAACTAATCCTGAAGTGGCAATACCGATGTGATTATCAATTTTGAACATCTTTTCAATCGATTCTGGGATGATGAGGCGGCTGACAATACGCTTGTCACAGACCAACACGACACCTTCACGGAACTTCAATCCAGCCGTGGTAGTTCCACGCTTGACTGATTCTCTTGCGTATTCAACTTGGAACAATCGTCCGTCTGGGCTGAATGTAGTAATTCCATGGTCATATCCTCTTCCGCTTGGTTGCATATCTTCACTCTCAATGTCTCGTTCAATCGACGCTTTATGAGGATGAGGGTTCACATGAATGAATCCACGCTCAAAGGCCGTGACACATTGCTGAATTCGCCACCCCATTTGAACCCTCACCAAACCACACCTCACCCCTAAACTCATGAAAGAGGGTTACTTGGCCTCAACATGCGTGTCGCAGTACTCTCTTCCGGCGGCAAGGATTCTGCCGCTGCATGGTGGTGGGCAATGTGCCGTGGATGGGATGTCACTCATCTCGTCACTGTGCGAATTACAGGTGGCGACTCTTGGATGTTCCAAGTCCCTGGTACCCATCTCGTAGAACACCAAGCCAAACTCGCTGGGATCCAATGGGTCGAAGTTCATTCGGAAGGAAAACAAGAGGTTGAAATTACTGACCTCGAAACTGCATTATCCCAACTGAATATTGATGGCGTCGTTAGTGGAGCATTACGTTCTGATTACCAGAAGAGTCGGATTGAACGGATGGCTGAACGCCTCAACATCAAAAGTTGGACGCCACTGTGGCATCAGAAAAGTGAATCACACATGCACGGCCTCATTGAAAATGGGTTCGAGGTATTCATCACCGGAGTGAGTTGTGAAGGGTTAGGAAAGGAATGGATTGGTAGAACTCTGAATCTTGCTTGGCTAACAGAACTGGAAGAACTTGCACGACTGTATCGATTCAATGTAGATGGAGAGGGTGGAGAGTACGAAACGCTCGTTACCGGAGGGCCTCATTTACCAGGTAGACTCCAGTTAACTGGGACAGTCGATTGGGACGGAGTTCGTGGAACCTTTGAAATTGAAAAGGTTCACTCGATTGCTTGACGTGCAAGGGCGACACATTCATCGACAATTTCCCCGGAAACTCCGATGTGATTTGAAGGCTCAAACATTGCTTCCAACTGTTCTGCAGAGAAGGCTGCTGATATCGCTGGAGTGCGACTGCACACATCGATTAACTCGATATTCTTATCAACTGCTTCAAACGAAGCAGCACGAAGAATTTCATGAGCCTCGTCACGAGGAATACCGTGGTCCACAAGATCAATCATGACTTTTTCAGCCATGACCAAGCCCTTCTGTGCGTGTATATTAGCAAGACAACGGTCCGCATCAACCCACATATTTTTCAAAACATCTCGTGTTTTTGCAAGAACATCTTCGCACAGAGCTGAACCGTGAGAAAGCGTGAACCGTTCACTGCTGGAATTCGCTAAATCACGTTCATGCCAAAGCAAGGCGTTTTCGTAAGTAGGGATAATCATTGCACGAACAATACGAGCGAGGCCGCATGCGTTTTCGGATTTGATTGGATTCTTTTTGTGAGCCATGGTTGAAGAGCCTACTTGCTTTTCAACATCAAAACCTTCACCGGCCTCTCGAAGTTCAGAACGTTGAAGATTACGAACTTCTTGCAAAATCTTTTCACAGGATGTTGCAACATTCGACAGCCATGAGACATATTCAATATAGCGGTCACGGCCTACAACTTGGGTTGTAGCCAATGGCACTCCAAGACCCAAATGAGTCAAAATCAATCGTTGTAATTCACGGGCATTTTCTCCTTGTGCGGCACCTGTACCGACTGCTCCGAGGAATTTGCCGACTGAGATACGTGGAGCTGCTTCATCCAAACGAATCAACTGGCGACGAAGTTCATCAAGCCAAACTGCTGCCTTCAATCCAAAAGTAATCGGAACTGCTGCTTGACCATGCGTTCGGCCGAGCATGACTGTATCACGTTCGCGTTCAGCAACGTCTGCACAAACTCCAATCAATAAACAAAGTTGTTCTCTCAAGAGAACCATACTGTCTCGGAGTTGTATTGCCACTGCAGTGTCCACAATATCGTTTGAAGTCGCACCAAGATGAATACACCATCCGGCATCGCCTGCAGCCTCAGCCATTGCTTTGGTTAGTGCCATGATGTCGTGTCGGGTTTCAGCCTCAATTTCAGAAACACGTTCTTTCGTAACTGAATCGGGATTTGCAATTGCTGCAACGATGTTGTAATCTTCTTCGGTAACTCGGCCAAGTTGCATATGAGCCCAAATAAGGGCACGTTCGACCTCGAGTTGGCGCTCATGGCGTCCAACCTCGGACCATATTCGTTTGAAATCTTGGCAGCCATATCGGTAATCTAGCGGGCAGAAGGCCATACTTGTTTCCAAACGCCACGCTACATCAACATTGCCTTTGAAATCCATGCACCTTCATACACGCTCAGATGTTCGTCAACGGGGCGCTAGGCGACATCAATGGCTACTGGACTCATGACTGAACGGATGAGGATGATGGCGAGAGCCGTTGAAAGTAAGAAAGCGACACCGACATAGAGTGAAATATTGTACCACATCATTGCTAAGCCGAGTAAGGACATGTACGATACAACTTGACAAATGGCTGAAGCCGTTCTCAATTTAGTCATTCGCTCTTCACTCAATTCACCTTTATGTTCGAGTAAAAAAGTGTAAATCAAGAAATAAATCCCTTGGAAGGGAATCGTTGCAGCAATAATGGCCAAGGCTAATTCACGAATGAACTTGGGGTCCCTCTCCTGCTCTATGCCGTGGAAGAGCATGAAAGCGGTATTTGTACCAAGGAGTGCTGCCATGATGGTCCAACGTTTGTCTTGTGAAGATGTGCGGCTTTCAACATTGACTGACTCCTCACTCATGAGCCGTTCGCTATTCGCAAAGGGTTTGATGTTTCCCGTGAATAAAGGTAGACATACTGCAATTTAGGCTATGTATTACAACAGCCAAAGTCTTCAGAGTAAACCTGAAATGAGTTTGATCATGACACCAGTGACCGTTGCAACAGCAAGTAATGCGAAAAGCATTGCAAGTGGTCCATACTGATTGGAATCTTCAAACAGTGTTGCTCGAATTCCATCACGCTTGATGGCATGAGAAAAAGAGTCTGCTTCAGCGTAGTCTGACAAAGGACGGCGAGGTATACGTTCACCTTTCCGGACAATCAAGTCGTCGCTCATACCGTTGGGTTATACTGGTAGGGCATGAATGTTCCTCAAAGAATAGAAACGAGGGTAAGTATCAATGACAAGTTCCACCCACCCGGTTTTATGGGCAGAGCAATCTTTGAAGTTGCGGGTGAAAATATTCATTTGGCTGTCGAAGGAAGTATTGGAGGAACAACACTCGGCTTGCATATTGCCACAGATGTTATCCAGCGTGGAGGACGGGTCCTGTGGGCATCACCTTTTATGCCCGATAATGTTCGATTTGGGCAAATGTTTGCCCACCTTTCACTTGGTCTTTCATCACGGTACCATGCTATGAATTTAGTAGGGGATTTTGATCAAGCTATGGAGATTTTAATCGACACCTCCAATTCACTTCCAAGTGTTCAATTAATCGTCTTGGATGATTGGTGTGATACTTCAGGTAAAATCCCAGCGAATAAAATAGCGGCTGTTAAACGACTTGCTGAAACCATTAACGACGACATATGTCTCCTTCTGACGAGCAAAGGAAGCATTGACGCGAGTGGTAATTCCGATAGTGCAATCGTTGCACGTGGAGAAAAAGCCATGCGTACAGCTGGATTCGAAATATGGAGATTAGAACGTCCAAAGGATGGACCTCACAGAACACTTGTACGTTCAGATGAAACTACGGATTTGAAACTCGAAGAGACTGGTTTCTTTCACTGATGTTCTTCTTCGTCGTCTTCACCGAGCAGTTCAGCCATTTCATCCAAGGCATCCTCATCTGGCTCATCAAACTGACTTGGGTTTTTAGCCCCACCACCAAGGATATCTTCGCCGGCAACTTTTGGTGCCAACTCATCAAGCATTGTTTGGCGGTTTTCTCCTGCACGCTTGGCGATGAACCAAGCCATAGCAAAAAACAGTACAGCACTTAGGAGATATGCGATGTTCTTGGTCAATTCTTCACTAGCCATACCACCGACACTCCAGTCTGCGTCTTATTGATTTCCCACAAATGAAGATGAATCCGTCGAATCTTCCCATTCCAACGGTCGAGCAAGATGCCTTCGTGCATCGACGGGGGGTTGTACCCAAGATTCAGCAGGTGCCATTCGAGGGACTAAATCCCAAGAATCATCGGTACGTTGCTTGCATTTTGGACAACGACACCCCTGGTTTTTCCCCATCGATTTCATTCGAACCGAGCATTCACTGCACATTGGACGTTGTTGATTTGGTTGTGCAGAAACGACTCGAAGTTTTTCAAGATGCAAAACACCGAATTCGGGAGATAAGCCGTAGCCTTCAATCAGATCACCTGGCTGAAGCCACTGGGCCATTTTCTTCACCGAACCTGATTCAGCAAAGGCGAGCCATTTGCCACTTTCAGTCGTAATTACGCAATTGCCACGATTCAAGATTTCAACACCAGCAACAGTCGCTTTTTGCAGATGAGAGAGATGGTCATCAGTTGCTTGGTTGGTCACAAATACCCGCATACCAACCGCTGATTCTGTTGATTCAGCAGCCAATAATTGGTTTCCTGCCTCCAATGCAGAAATTGAATCTCGAGCGCGAACACCAAAGAGAACTGGACAAGGGCCACGTGGTGCGACAAGTCCGGTTCCTTTGCGAGGGTCTCTTGAAAGAAATGTTGAAGGCATTGAATCGACAAGAGCAAGAGTTTGATGACAGACATTACGTTCCAATTGTCCATGACGATTTGTTTCTCTCCACGCAATCGCTTCCCAAGTGCATCGATTTTGCCTCCATGCGACGGCTGCAGTTGCACCAATACGACCTTGGCCCCCCCAAGAACGGTCCGCAGTAGGGACTTGAGTCAAATCGACTTCCGATTGTACGGCCATTGTATAGAATTCTTCAGCAGGTTGTTTTGATGAAAACCAAACCATGCCAGGGTCGGCAGGGTATTGCTCTCGATCGTCATGCACTGACGGTGATATCTTTCCTTTAGATGGAAGTAAATGGTTCTTCCAAAAATCCTCAAGATGGTGAAGAAATTCAGTTTCATCCTCAACCAGTAACTCGACGGCAACGGCTGCATTTCCTCGTGTTCGATGCTGGGCAAATGGCCATAATCGGACCAAACGAGGTGAGAGAACAGTTACTGATGAAGGTAAACTTTCGAGCAGAAGATGAAACGAATAGGTAGTACAACCTTCCGAGAGGCTGTCCGTATCGTCTAAACCGAGCCAACCCATATCGTCATCTCACCGGATGGAAGTCATCACCTTTGTTCTTCGAATCGAGTATTCTTTCAACGACAGGGAATATGCCGGATGCAGCATGAACTTGGAATAATCGTAGACCTTGAGCCCAACCTGCTCCCATATCACTTCCACGGTCACCGACCATGCAATCGAAGGAGTTGGAAGAACTCGGCTTTTGGCCCCACCAATCGACTTGACCATCGAGCGAATCTAATTCACCAATTGATTCTCCTTCTTTACATGAGAAATCATCTCGAAGTACTCGTTCGCCAAACCGTAACATTCCAGGCTTTGGTTTCCGACACATGCAACGGTCTCGGTGCCGATGTGGACAAGCAAGAATCATGTCGAAATGGGCATCAGGATCTTGTTCAAGAAATACCTTGCGCATATGATTATGAATCTCATGTAACTGATGTTCATCCCATAATCCACGAAGAATTGGTGATTGATTGGTCACCACGCAAATGCGGTACCCTGCACGACGAAGCATGCCGACTGCTTTGGGGGCATCAGTAAGTTGAACAAATTCTTGAGGGCTGTTGATATATTCCGGACTTCCGATATTGAGTACCCCGTCTCGATCAAGAAAAGCAATGCCACCATGAAGAGGAGATGCCTCTGGTAAAGGCGCAGGAGTATACTGGACAACACACCCTCGCATGGTCTTGCCACACGGTCGAAGGTGAAGTGATTTTGGTCGAAAGTACACGAGCGTTGAAATGGAATCATCATGTGGAATGAAACATGCTGTTCAGTTCAGAGGTGGCTTCGCTTCTCGGTGCTATCGGCTTAATTTCGCTTGCAGTGTCATGGCATCGTCGAAAGAAAGGCGAAATTCGTTTGGCTCAATTTGGCTGGATACTGGTTGGTTTGACGTTCTTCAATGATGCCTCGAAATATCTCGCACATGATGACCCAGTATTGACTGTCTTCTCGATTGCAGCATTACCTATGGCTGTTGGAATGGCTTTCTGGGAACAACGTGTGGATGATGAAAAGACGTCAAGTTCTTTGATTTGGGCCAGAGGTGCAGTTGCCTATGCTGGTGGACCCTACTTACTCATCGCCCATGTACCATGGCTCAATGTTCTCGCCATTTGGTTTGTAGCAAGCCAAGCTGCTTTCTTCCTTCGGTTTTCTGGAAATGGAGATGTTGTGCTCGGAGAAACGACTGTCAATACCATTGACGGAGAAGTCGCATGGAGTGCATGGGATGGAAATCGCTGGTTCATGGGGGACTTTGTAGGTGAATATCCATTCCAAACTGAACTTCTCCTGAGCGATGGGTCAGCCATCGGAATAAATTTTGTTTTAGCCTGTACCGCTCTTCAATCAATGGTCATCTTCATCGGAGCCATCGCAGTTCTGGATATCGATTGGAAACGTCGATGCCGTGCACTTCTACTCACCATACCGGTGATTCACATCTTGAATCTCTTCCGTAATGCAGGACTGATTTGGATGCACATGACCTATGTTAATTGGTCATACCTTGGTATGTCAGTGTTTGAATTTGGTCATGCCTATGCAGCTCGAGTCGTATCCTTAGGTGCGATGTTTTTGATGGCACTGATTATGTTTGACATCCTTCCTGAGTTACACCGGCACATTGTCCGGCTCTTACGACCGTTTGGACTGTTACAAGTGAAAACCAAGAATAAAACTTGAACTTACTGTTGCTTCCAAGGCTGAGTAGCATCAGTTCGTGTCCATTTCATCCCGCTACCGGCTGGGTATTCTACGACTTCATGGCCGTTGGAATCAATCATTCCCATCAATGCAGACGGTGGTGCTTGCTGAGAAGGTGAATCGAATAAGTCACTGACCTCATCAAAGAGAGTTGATGCTACGGGGGCTGTGCTGTATTCTTCAAATGGATTTGCCTTTCCTGGAATCTGTTGGTTTGTAGGCATGATTTCAAGTGATGGTAGAGTTTTGGCTTCCTGCTCCATCATTCGCTCGTCGAATCCAGATGGATCATCGGAAGAAACCCAATCATTGGAAGATTTACTTCCATTACCGCTACGAAGGAAGAAGACAAGGACGCCAATGAGCATGACAAAGAGAATTCCACCGCCTGAATAGATGACGTCATTGGCCACACTTGGTGCAAGGTCAGCATTATCGCCGACTCCATCACCATCGGTATCTTTCGTTTCATCGGGGTCATTTGGGAAAGCATCTTCATCATCTGGAACGCCGTCATTATCACCATCGAAAGCATCGAAAGTCGTTTCACAAATCAATGCAGCAATTTCAAGTTCATCATCGCTTAATTGCCCATCGGAATTTACATCCATTTTGACAAATACATACTCATTCGAGAATGATTGAGACGAAAAGAGTTCAATTGAGACGGTATTCGAGTTCTCTAATTGGTCAAATGTGAACCAAAGTTCGTTACTGCACGAACATGATTCCTGAACGATTTCTCTGAACTCTAACTCACCATCAGCATTCAGATCAAGTTCGGAGAACGAAACATCATCGATTCCAGCCTCTTCAAATTCTCTTGACGAAACTATACCATCTTCATCGAGGTCTGTACTGGTCAACATTTCTTTTGCCAATTCTTCACACATCACGACAACCACAGGTTCTGTTGGGTCAATAGGTTCGAGAGGCGGGATGTCGGAGTATTCCCATTTTGCAACAAGCGTCACATCGGAAAAAGTATCTTCTGCAATCAGCGTAATGTTAAATCGACCATTCGAAGGCATTTCGATGAAGAGAGACTGCGAAGTTCCATCGCCGTTTGACTGAACGATAATGGTCTCGCTGGTAAAATCAACAATAGGCATTTGACGGCCACCAGGCCTCCCGTTGTTATCGCCACCTCCATTGAAATCATCACCGAAATCGATCGAAATCTGTTCACCTTCACCTTCAACAATAAGTTGTCCTTGACCACCAAATGTAGTGATTTCAAGGAATTCACCGGGTTTATCCAATTGAACATAAAAGAACAATTCTTCACCTTTCGGCGCTTCGATTCCGGATATTTCTTCACCATTGAAGAGTTCAATCGGTGTACCGTCATAACTCCAGACGTATCGGTCTTCAAAGGAAGCGGTAATCATAACATTGGCAAATATTTCATCTGTATAGACCAAAATATACCACATTCCCGGAGTCGGTTCGTTAAATCCAATCAGGTCACCTGCACCCGGACTACCAGATAGATGGTCGTAATTGACTGCACCAGGTGCTTCCAAGTATTGCATGAAAATTGTTGCTTCACCATACCCTTCAGCAAGGTCGACTTCAAGGCGTTCAGTACCGGTTGGCACATCAATTTTGAAATATTGCAGTAATCCATCGTAACCACTGATTGGCCCATAAGCAACACCTGCAGTAAGTTCTACTGCATCTTCAGGAACGACGTTATCAGGGGCGTAGGAAAAACTGGCTCTGATGGTGTAATCTAATGCACGTTGGAAAGTATACGCAGTCACATAATACATTCCGGGTTCAACATCATACAATGTTGTGACTTCTTCGTTACCTTGGCCACTGCTCCACGCCATTTTGGATGGTGATTCAGAATCTACGTCATCTGGAAGGAAGAAATCTTCGAACAAGGAAAAGGGGTCAGGAACTGTACCCCAAGAAAGGCCGAGATTTATGTTACCAGTGCCGCTGTAGGTTTCTACGGTCAAACTTGCGAGTGGTTCAGTCACGTTGACGTAATAAAACATCATTCGTTCATCGAAATCAGCTTGGCGGCCAACATCAATTGATTGGTCAGTAACTGGAATACCGTTGATTAATTCAGTCATGTCATCCAATGCAGGAGGTGGATCTGCGATGACCCAAGTCAATGTGAGAGTCAAATCTTCAATATCTTCAGACGGTATGATGACAATCCACCAGGTACCAGAATCTGGCCAACTCCAAGTTTCCCAAGCATAACTGAATTCGGCTTCAAAATAGTGGTCATGGTCCCAAGAACTTGGAATCGAGTCATGAGACATATAGACATCAACTGTTATGGGTTCTTTACCGAATTCACCCCAGGAATTCATGTTGAAATACATCTCCTTTGTCATTTCCTCAACGTCTCCATAAAACAGTAAATGATCACCTGCTTCAGCAAATTCAATCGTAATGTCTTCATCATTGAAAAGTTCGATTGCCTGTGTGACAATCGTACCGTCTGGCATTACCCAATCAGCACCATGGATCTCTCCTGTGTGAGCAGAAGAATCTGTTGTCGTTGAACCTTCACCTTCAGGGAAAGTCCATTCAGAAATCAACTCCAATGTTGAATTTGGTAACTGGTCCGATACCCAAACTGAGAGATTGTCCATCAGACCTGTGAAGTAATTACAGTCACATCCAGCACCCATACGGCCAATGTAAAATTCATCGCATTCCTCACCAGTGGTAAAACAGTCGTTAGAACCAAAATCACCGAGTGGAATATTGGCATCATCAGCGGAAATCATACCAGCAGATTCGCCGTTGACAAAGAACTCTCCATCAACGCCGTTGTTAATCGAAACGGCCACATGAGACCAAGTCTCCGTTGGAATACTTGTATTCGAAACTGGATGCTTTGAGAAACTGTATTCAGATGCATACGAGAGGTTACCGCCGTTGAGGTACATTCCCCAACCATAATCACCTTTCATCATGATAAATTGCACGCCTTCATCGGTAAACGGATAAATCCAAGCTTCAAGATACAATTCACCTGTATCTGAAAAGTTAAAATCAGAATCGTGCTCAACAACGACGTGGTCACCTTCACCGTTAAAACGAAGGGAAAAGTCTGCACCTTCACCAACTTCCACTACGCCATACACAGGGAAGTATTGAGGGTCATTTTCCAAATCGTTCCATGATGTCGGCATTATGTTACCCATGTTTGTGCTGGCAATGTGGACATAATCTTCATCTCCACCTTCTGATGGTTGACTGTCACCCCAATTATTGTAGTAAAAAGGAGTTCCATCATGCCACTTGTAGTATCCATCATCATCATGGTCAGATAAGCCGATCCAAAGGTGACGTGATTGGTTGTCAAAGGAAGCGAATGTGTCAAAGAGCCATTGATTTTCTTCAGCATCATCGACCGTTGAGAGGAATCCATTGAGTCCCCGGGCAGCATCCGCAGCATCTTCCCAAGAACTGGCACTGAGCAAGTGATAGGTGTGATTATTTGCAGGATTGACGACCGTATCCAATATTTCAATACCGGTCGAATTTTCAGCTTCAACTGTAGTAAAGAATGGAGAAAGAGAACTCAAGAAAAAAATCATTACGAGGGTAACTGTTAGTCCTTTCATAGCAAAAGGTGTGCCTCAGTGTCTTATCAATCCATTGGTAATGTGTTTTTACAATGATGTACTCAAATATCGAATTCACTTAAAAAGGCTATTTTAGGCGTTTTCCACCAATCCTCAAATCGGTATGAAGAGGCATTTGGTGTTCCCAAGCAAATTCTTTGACGATACGCCATGCCTTTTCAGAGCCTTCATAATCCTTGATATCGATAATATTGTTACGCGTATTTGCTTTAAATGCAGCAATTGGTTCAGCATTCTTGAACACCAAATATGCGGAACCAAACCCGAACTTTTCTTTGAGAATATCGGAGAAATACGGTGCAATAGGGTCACTTGGGGGCAATACGAAATCACGAATTGGTGGAATGTCTTGAGCCTCTTCAAGTAGATTCTTCCGACCCCAACACACCTGGTCGAGGTCTTCGATGAGGAATCCTTTCACTAATGTCTCGTCTTCTTCAAAAGATGTGAGAACTGATTTTATTTCCTCAGGCTTGAAAGGAGTGCCTGCCAAACGAAGTATTTGTTTGAGGGTAATCACCGGGTATTCTTTCACTAAATTCCGCAGATATTCACGTCTCAACTCAACACGATCAATATTTTTAACAAGTTTTACAGTTCGGAACCCACCTCTGAAATCTTGAACAATATGACCTGTTCGAATTAACGGTTGAATCAGTTTTCTAAATTCGGATTGTGTCAGTGCATGTCGTTCTTTGAACAAATTTGGGTCTGAGTTCGAACTGAAAAAGTCAATGATATCCCAGAGTTCATCTTCGGGAGGTTCTCCACGAATCGCTAACAAATTTTGGAAATGTTCGTAGGTCGACCAAACTTGATGGCCTCGAAGATTGACACCTTGATGTAAACGATTGGCGCTTGCCATGCTCTTCAAGTCAACACGATACAATTCACAACGACCACGCAAAGCAAAGTCGTCTCGAATTTCATCAACATGTTTGACCGCTGCACTTTCATGCTCAAGACGCGTCTTTTGGTGAAGGTGATGACGGTAGAAGAGAGCACGTTCTGCGATTTCTCTTGGTTGTGGGTCGACCACGCCGCCACGTATCATTCGTTCTCCAGCCATCTTGAATCCGATTGACTCGAGAGCAGTACGAGTCTTTTCATCCAAATTCGCGACAGGTTCACTGTTGAAATTGGACATCACTGCTACGTCGACCAATTGGTCAGCGTGGTTTTCTAATAAGATCTCAAAGGCAGTACAAAATTCATCGAGATAAGCTGTAGGGATGTGCAAATCTTTGATGACAAGATAATCATTTACCTTGAACATGAGAACTTTCCCGATTGGATCAATTCCTTTGAAAACTGGAAGATACCATCCACGGTCAAGGACACTGCGGACTTCCCAGATGAATCTCGAAACATAGGGGTCCGACTGAGTTAGAATTCGGATTTGTCGGTCTTCTCTTCGTGGGCGTTGAAGGAAGTCGACCTCTTCTGGCATACAGTAAAATGCTTCAGGGTCGGGAACCAAGGCCATTACTTTCGCAATACGCCCGTCTTTCTCAAGATTCATCAGAGCAATCGTCAAATCTTCAAACGAACGAGTAACATAGAAACGAAGTGTGCTTCCTTTGACTGGCCCCATTCTTCGTATGAGATCGGTCAGAGAACTCTCGAAGTCAAGAGCCTCATAGACACCATGAACTCGGTGGAATAAGGAAAGGCGGCGGCGGCGGCCAGATACGTCTTCAAATTGTTTGACGACGAGCATCTGACGTTCTAAATTCGACATGGCATATTTGATGTCACGCTGTAAAGCACGATGCTCATCTCCTTTCGGGAAACCTTCCATAATTTCTTGTCGGGTTACATTTTCGCCGATAGGGATACGACGAAGTAATTCTTCTTCCATTGCGCCAATCCAAGGTTCTGGTTTCAAACCAAGCAACATTGGAATCGTTTCTTTGTTCGTATAGCCCATTTTGTTGTGCAAAAGGCGGCCCATGATGATGTCAGAATCCAGTTGCATATCTTGCCAGTCTTTGAAACTGAAATCATTGACTCGATAGAGGAGTTCTTGTTGCTTTTGGAACAAAACATGAGAATCAAAGGCAGCAAATCCATCATCATACATCTTGAAAGTCTTGTCGAAAACAAGGTTTTGTACCCATCGATATTCAACGACATCTTCCGAGCCATCAATCAAACGATGCTCATCAATTTTGAGAATATATTCAGCGTCGTCGGTTTGTTTATAGAAACCAACGGATAAGACATTGCGAGTTTCAAGTTCCATTAAGATACGATCAACCATTTTACGAGGGAAGGGTAATCGTTGTCCGAGAACGTCTCCCGTTTGTGGACCTTCACTACCGAGCATTTCGATGATTTTGACACGTAAGGCTTCATGCGGGTCACCAAGTTCTTTCTCTTCCCATGCAGTCGGTACTCTTCCATTAAACTCCGTAGCAACCTTGTAGGATAGTCCGCTAATGTGAAGTTCACGCAAATCATCAACATCACCGCCACCATTGACCGAAAGACAACCGAGCGTTCCATGGATTTCTGCCATAAAGGAACTGAACCATTTCCCGTCCAACTCTTCAGCACCCGTTCCTTCGAGTTTTGTGATTTTTCCTTGTTGACAAAGAACTTCAACCCATTCGCGTAGCAAGTCCATTTCGATGTCTTGGAGTTTAGCATTATACAACGGGTTCTGGAACGATGAATCAAGCCCACCACCGTGAGACATGAGAGTAAACAATTGTTGGGCATTTTCTGGAATTGGTGCTTTGTCAAGATAGAATTTTGAAAGTTGTTCAGCTGTCAGTTCAGTGGCCAGACTACGGGTTCCAAGAAGGCGACGAAGAACTTCGGGGTCGATGTCTTTGACCAAAAACGCCCGGGTTTTCATTGCCATCAAGTCTTCAAATGCAGACATGAACAGGGACATTCCAAGTCGTGATGGGACCGTGACCTTGTTGTGAACGATACGTGCATCACCCGTGACACATAAATTCAAGAATTGTTGGAGACTCTTCATGTCAATATCACCAAACATGATCTCATTCTTTGCTTCACGCATGAGAAGACTGTCATCAATGGTACGATGCTTATTGAGCAATGCATCAGCACGTTGTTGGAATTGCTGCGGGCTAATCTCTTCAGCCCCAATTCGCTTCGGAATAATCATTGAACGGCCAGAGACTTCTCTAAATCTCTTTGCAAATATTTGAGTGTTCACAATGTAGCGTTCAATGACTTCTGTGTGGTCATTATCTCTGAACGCCTGGTACATTTGTCCAGGGTCAACCTCTTCAGATGTTCGAATAAGTAATCCATTTTCATCAAAGGACAATTCAATGACTGTGATATTATTGGATTCGGCTAATCCTGCCATGAAATATCCAAGGGCTGTATTGAAACCTCTCCCTCTGCATGTTGTAATCATGTACGTCGGATGGCCGCCCGAAATCACTTGCTCAACCAAAATACGATTTGGGTCAGGGACTTGGAATGAATCGATAGAATGCTCTTCGAGATGGCGAGCGATGGCATTAGCGACACTTGAAGAAAGTCCGTATGCATCACGCAGTAGTATACGGGGATCTTGTTCCCGACGGAGAGCAACAATACAATGACCAATGAGACTCAAAAGAGCATTCGAAAGTTCGCGTGAACGTGAACGTGCTTCACCAGACCATGAAGGTACAGTTGGTCGGTGCCCTGTTACCGACGCGACATTCACTCGAGTCCCCTGAATATTGGTGACTCGGTAAGTCGAACCACCGAGTAAAATAACGTCTCCGCCACGTAGATTCGATACGAAAGAACCGGAGAGTTGACCGAGAATTGAACCTTCAGCATTGAACACTAAGTAGGAATTATCTGGAGCAATTGTTCCAATATTGGTGTAATAAATCATACGAGAATATCCACGCTTACCGTAGACATTCTCTTCCCAATCAATCCAGATTCGCCGTTCATCTTCAAGCATGTCAAGAACTTCAATGAAGTCATCGTATTCGAAATTACGATACGACCATGCATTGACAATGACTTCGTAGGCTTCATCAATATCAAGATCATTGATAATGACAAGACCAATCATAAATTGGGCGACAACGTCAAGACAGTTCTCGGGGAAATCGAGTCGATCCATTTCA
Source organism: uncultured Candidatus Poseidoniales archaeon (assembly GCA_905182715.1). Lineage (GTDB taxonomy): Archaea > Thermoplasmatota > Poseidoniia > Poseidoniales > Poseidoniaceae > MGIIa-L1. Next base: position 54,229 of record CAJJCP010000016.1, on the reverse strand, counting down.
CCGGTTTGAATCGCAGATTGCAAGGCTGCAAGTTCGATCAGGTCATCAACGCTTGAGGGTAAAAACCGAGCACGAGGTATTCCGCCGACGTGGTGGCCTGCACGACCAATCCTCTGTAATGCAGTTGCAATATCTCCAGGGCTACCGATTTGGAGAACCAAATCGACTGATCCAATATCGATACCCATTTCAAGTGAGGAAGAAGTAACGACGGCACGCAAATGACCGTGCTTCAGCTTTTTCTCAACTTCTAAACGAATTTTCTTATCCATTGAACCGTGGTGACCTGCAACTAAATCGCCCAAATATGGTCGTAATTTGAGAACAATATTTTCCGTCATTTTCCGAGTATTTGCAAATACCAAAGTGGTATTGTGGGCTGCAATCAAGTCAGCAATTGCTTCGACATTCTTTTCAAATATTTTGAGAACGGAAAGGTCACTGAATTTAGGGTCAGTAAGCAAAATATCGAGATCGAGCTCTCTTGAACCCGAGATTTTAGCGATACAAACTCGAGTATTATCGCCGCGACTTTCTCTATCGTCACTTGATACCAAATATTCAGCCACTGTTTCAAGAGGTTCCATTGTTGCCGAAATCCCAATACGTTGTACTGGTCGAGTCAATAATGTATCCAAATACGAGAGGGTCAATGCGAGGTGAACACCACGCTTGCTTGGAACCAAAGAGTGTAATTCGTCAATAATCATGTATTCAACTTCACTGACAATTGGTTGAAACCGTGGAGATGTAATGGCAATGGCGAGACTCTCGGGTGTGGTAATGAGAATGTGTGGTGGGTTACGGAGCATTTTTTGGCGCTCAGATTGAGGAGTGTCACCAGTTCGCAATCCAACACGAATTTCTTGAGCCCTACTTGGTAAATAGGATTCAGAAATTTCAGTCAGAGGGCCAATTAAGTTTCTTTGAATATCATTTGCAAGTGCCTTTATTGGAGAAATATAGACGCAATAGACTCTTTTTTCCAATTTATTATCCAATGCACGACGTACGAGTTGATCAATAATGGAGAGAAAAGCAGTCAATGTTTTACCGGAACCAGTCGGTGAACAAAGTAGAAGATGTTCATGGTTGATAATTGCAGGAATTGCCAATTTTTGAGGCTCAGTAAAGTCTGGAAATTTATCCTTAAACCAATTTCGGACAGGAGGACAGAGCATCTCCAAGAGTTCCTCGGTTTCCAGAGGATTGTCTAAGTAGTGAATATCTGCCATTTATTTTCAACAGTCCCGTGGTTCTCATTCGTATGCAAGGAGTAAATCAACGTACCGATTGAAAGGGTAAACCTGTGTCGATTTATGCCCAGCCGATTCCGCCTTTTTTCCAACGATTGACAGGTTCAGTATCCGGAGCAGGTGGCATCAGTAAAAGGACCGACTGCGTCGCATCCAAGGGAACTTGAATCTCGTGTAAAGCACCAGTCGGACAGGACCCAATGCAAGAAAGACAGCCAACACACTGTGATGCAACGACAATGACAGGACGTTTTTTGTGTGTACGCGATTCTGGGTTGCTTGAAAGAGGTAAAAGTGCCTCGAATGGGCAATGAGAAATGCACAAATCACAACCGGTACAATCCGGTTCAGTGATAGCGACCATTGATTGCCCCATGGAATCTCTTTAGTGGCGGTCATTCTTAACGCTACGCTTGGACTATTTTATGCTTGTAGAACGGTGAGGTTGAAAGGCCAGTCCACCTACCGGTGTTTAGGTGTGGCAATGACAGAACCTGATACAAGCAGATTAGAGCGTTTGTCTGGTGTCCTCAAACGAAGAGGTGTTTTACTTCCTGCTTTTGAGATCCACGGCGGTGCCAAAGGTCTGTACGATTTTGGCCCTGTTGGTGGAAGACTTCGTAATAGAGTCAACCAAACATGGCTCAATCACTGGCTTTCATTGGGGAATATTGTCGAGATTTCTTGTCCAACCGTGACACCCTATGCCGTTCTTGAGGCGTCAGGTCACGTTGGTGAATTCTCGGACTTCATGACTGTATGTGGCTCGTGTGAAGAAGCAAGCCGTGCAGATACATTGCTCGAATCTTTTCATTCAAACCCTGATTCACTCACAAAAGATGAACTGCAAGTACTTCTCGACCAGTCTCAGCCACCTTGCCCAGCATGTAAATCGGTTGAATGGAGCGAAATTACAGCTCAAAACTTGATGTTCAATACGACCATTGGTGCAGGTTCATCTGGGCGGCCAGGTTTTCTACGCCCTGAAACAGCCCAAGGAATGTTCACCTCCTTCTCGGCCTTGTATCGTCATAATCGGGAACGTTTACCGTTTGGTGCCATTCAAGTTGGTAAAGGGTACAGAAATGAAATTTCACCGCGTCAGGGAATGATACGTTTGCGTGAATTCAACATGGCAGAATTAGAGTATTTCATCAACCCTCACGAAGATGCTAGCCATGATTTCACCCCGTGGAGTGAACAAATGATTACACTTATTGCAGACGGTAAAGGCGAAATTCAAATGAGTTTCAAAGATGCTGTTGAACAAAATGTCATTCGACATGCAACGGTTGGATACTTTATGGCTCAAACCTTTGACTTTTTAGTAAAAGTTGGAATCGATGCTCAACGCCTCCGATTCCGTCAACATGAAGCAGATGAAATGGCTCATTATGCATCGGATTGTTGGGATGCGGAAATACATGGTTCCTATGGATGGGTCGAATGTGTTGGAATTGCCCATCGAGGTTGCTACGATCTTGAGTCTCACGAAAAGGCAACAGGTAAATCACTCCGTGCTCGAAGAGAGTTTGCGGAACCACAGGTGATCGAAACTGATGGATGGACATTGAATGGCGCAACAGCAGGACCAGCATTCAGGGCATTAGCAGGTGCTGTAAAGACCGCTGTCGAAGGATTGCCATCTTCAACTTCCTTCCCTCATCTCTTAACCCTCGAAAGTGGAGAACAGGTGACGGTTGAAACAGAGCATGTCAAACGCGACCAGCGTACTGAAACGATTACTGGGGAATGGTACATCCCTCATGTTGTTGAACCTGCATTTGGTATTGACCGAATTATTTGGCATATTCTTGACCATGCGTATGACGAAACTGGAAAAGATGGAGAGGAATACACCATCATGCGATTGAGTGAAAATGTCGCTCCTGTCGACTATTGTGTTTTCCCATTGTTTGAGAAGGATGGAATGGGCGAACTTGCCCAATCGATTCACCGAACATTATGTTCGAAACAGAACCTTGTCTCAATGTACGATAGCAGCGGTTCGATTGGGCGACGTTATGCTCGTGCAGATGAAATTGGAGTTCCAAAATGCATCACTGTTGATCATCAATCTCTTGAAGATCAAACTGTAACCATTCGGGACAGAGATTCTGGTGAACAGCACCGCGTTCCGATTGATTCACTGTAAACCTCCTTTTCGGGTGAGAATGGTAAATTCTTCACTGAAGGTTGAAGAACCCTCGGAAAATTGTCGAACCATGGCTGGTGTTACCGATTGGACGGAACGGCACCGGCCTTCGTCTGAACGCCAGTTAGAAGGCAATGAAGTTCAGCGTCGAAAAATTCGTGCTTGGTTGGATGAATGGAAGAACGGTAACCCTCGAAAGAAGGCACTGCTCTTGGTTGGTCCGCCAGGGGTTGGAAAAACTTCAGTTGCACGAGCTATTGCACAAGACATGGGTTGGAATGTCATTGAACTCAATGCCTCAGATGCACGCAACGCTGCAGCCATACGAAAAGTTGCGACGCACGGTTCGACCCATCGTTCATTGTTTCACAATCCGAATGAAAAGAAGAAGCGAACATTGGTTTTACTCGATGAGGTTGACCACCTTTCCGGTGGGCTGATGGCCGTGAGTCAAAACCGGATCGAAAAGGCAATGCAAGGTGAAGATGAAAAAGGAAAAGATGTTTCTTTGAAAGGGGACTCAGGTGGTAAAGCAGAATTGCTTAACCTCCTTGCTGAAACTCGTCAACCTGTGATTCTAGCCTGTAATGAGATCATGGGGTTATGGGGGAGAGGTTCGTCTTGGAGTTCGACTCGGGACCGATTCACAAAGCATCTCCTCACCATCACATTCGATCGTGCCAGTGATGAAGCGCTCCGACGTATTGCACGCCGAGTATTACGTGAAGAGAACTTAGAATTCGATGATGCTGCCATTGAAGCACTTGTCGACAATAATCCCGGTGATTTACGGGCACTCGTTCGAGACCTCCAGGTCCTTTCATCGACCGCAACCGGAACAATCACCGAAGAAATGGTTGCCAATCAGGCACATGCTGGACGGCGCGATACTTCGGAAGGCGTGTTTCCTGGACTGGATAAGTTATACAGGGCCACTGAAGCGGAAGAAGCAGTTCTAATCGGCCGTTCTATAGAAAAATCACCACCCGACATGGTCAACTGGATTCATTGGAATAATGCTGCTTTATTTCCCAAAGTAGATTCAATCGCTCGTGGAAATCAGAGTCTTTCAATGGCCTCAAAAATGTACATGGGTCAATTCAGAAGTACTGCACATCGCTCATGGTATTGGAGTGGGCAACTTGCAAGTCTTTCTGCTTCAGTCACCAATACAGTCCCCTTCACAAGTCGTATCTATCCATCCTATCCAAATTTCCTGCGACGTCAATCAACACGAACTCGGCCTTCAATCCTCAAACGGATGGGAAGTTATTCTGGCATGAGTTCATCGGCACTTCGAGAAGAAATACTTCCTCTCCTTTCTGCTATGCTCAAAGACTCACCTCAAATCGGAGATTCGGAAGATTTCGCACTGTCACTGACTTACGGATTCACAGGTGAAGAGCACGCATCTCTTGCTGGCCTGCCTCTCTCCCGTAAAGCAACAAAACAACTCATCGCAAAATACGAACTGGCTTATGAAAAGCAGTTGAGTGAGCAAATCTTTGAGCCATTGAAGATCGAAGAAGTTGAACCCGAACAACAAACTTCAATTGAAGAAAAGAAGGATGAGGAAGACGGTTCGTCAAACGGTCAAATGAAACTCTTTTGATTCATTCAGACTTTTTATTCTCATCTTTATCTTCCATCAGTCGACGGAAGAGGGCGATTGCCGCACGGTCAGATTGTACACGCTTTTCTCTTCGCCAAGTACGAGGATGAATGAGAATGACTGCCGTCAAAAGTTCGAGACGACCAAACCACATCAAAACAGATGTAATCAATAAAGCCCCGGAGTTCATGCCTGCCCAAGTATTACTTGGGCCATAATCACCCAATGTTGGGCCTGTATTTCCGAGTGATGATGCTACGACCATCGTCACACTCTCAAATGTATCACCTGGCATGAATATCGCTAAGATGAGACTTGATATGAAAAACAATCCAACCCATACGAACAACATCCCAACGATAAGACCAATCTGGTTCTGTTCAACAACTTCGCCGTTCATGCGAATTTGCTCAATCTTGCGTGGCTGAGCGATTCGGACAAGTTCTCTCATCGCCACTTTAAACGCCAGGGTAACTCTCAATAGTTTCAATCCACCACTGGTAGAACCCGCACTGGCACCTACAACCATAAGGATAAAGAGAATCAAATGTGTGACTAATGGCCAAGATGCATCCATGTAGTCAGTCGAAGTATAACCCGTGCTGGTACCGATCGATACGACTTGGAACAGACTGTCCCGAAGCGCATTACCTGCTGAGGTTCCCGAAGCTAAGAGGGCAACGAATACAGCAAGTACTCCAACCGTGATGTAGACAACATAATTTCGGAATTCTTCATCACCAAACGCTCTCTTGAAATCTCCATCACGAATGAACCAAAGAAGCGTAAAATTAACACCTGCCAAGAACATAAAGATGATAATGATTGATTCGACGAGGAATGAATCATAGAATCCGATACTTGCATCGCGTGTTGAAAAACCTCCAGATGGCATGGTTGTCAATGCATGGTTTACCGAATCGAACATGTCCATCGCACCTGAAAAGTAGAGCAGTAAGAACTCAATAAAAGTGAGGAACAAATACAATCCCCACAACGCAAACGCAGTTTGTTTCAACTTCGGACGCAGTCTTGAGAGTGAGGGACCGGTTAATTCTGCACGAGCCAGAGCCATCCCCCCACCAATGACACGTGAAAGAATCATCATTCCAAGCATGATGATTCCCATGCCACCAAACCATTGTGTAAGTGATCGCCAAATGAGAAGGCCACGCGGCTGTGCGTTAATACAATCAACCGTTGTCCCAGGTATACAATTTGGACTCATATTATGAGTGATAACTGTGGCACCCGTTGTTGTGAAACCAGACATCGATTCAAACCATGAGTTCACTGCACCACGTGCGATATCGATAAACGATGCATCCGGAGTAAAAGGTCCTACAAAGACACCACCGAGCCAGAATGGTAGTGAGCCAATGAAAACTGCAATTGGCCATACGAGTGCTACTGCAGCAAACGCCTCACGGTCTCGTAGACGTTCAGAAGTGTCTGTACGTGTCCAAACACTCAACATGACTATGCCAAGGACGGGTGAAACAATCGCAGGTACAAGAAAAGCGGAAAGCGCCATTTGGAGGTCATCCAACCACCATGTGACCAATCCACAGACAACAAGAGGTACAGTGAGCGCAATGAGCGTCCAACCGAGGATGAGAGATAATACATCGAAACGCATATTCTATTCACACCTTGAACCGTTTTTCGAGATCTACAACTTTTTCAGGACTGCAAAAAATGATTAAACGGTCATCTTCAAGCAAAGTTTTGTCCGGAGAAGGTCGCAATGATTCCCAAGTACCGTTCGTGTTTCGACGTTGAATAAAGGCGATTCGCATCCAATCTGGGAACGATGCCTCAAGAATCCGCTTTCCTGCATATTTGGAATCTCCTGAAACCGGCATACTGACTCCAATAATATTTGGGATATTTGACAAGATTGCATAACCGCCTGCCGTTTTCGTATGGATTTGGGCGAGCATATTGTCAACAGCCACTCGCTTACGATCGACTGCAAAGGTAATACCCATTCTTTGCGTTACTTTGACTAAGTCCGCATCATAAAGAAGTAAACCTGTACGCTGCACACCCATATCACTGGCAAGCAAAGCAGCAGCAATACTGGCCAAATCATCTTCAAGTGCCGCAATAGCAATGTGATGTTCAGAAATCCCAATCTCAGTCAAAATATCCCGATCCAAATGGTCGCCGTGTATCACTTCGAGTAAAGGATTTGAACCAATCTCAGTCCCAGACAATGTGTTTGCTACTTGTAAATCTCGTTCGATAACAGTTACCGAAGCTCCTGCTTTCAACCAATCATCGGCAATACGTTGGCCAATTTTGTTAGCACCGATTACTGCCACTCGAGGTTGGGTTGGGAAATCGGTTGCTTCATGTCCAAAGATGCTGAGAATACGGTTAAAACTTGAAAGACCAGTTGTAGCAACCGCAATACGGTCATTTGGCATAAGCATGAAATCACCATCAGGAACCAGACTTCTCTCATTTTCACGCTTCAAACCAACAATCAATGGCATTCCGCCCTCGATCGTTTTACTCGCATCACGAAGGCATTGGAACACGACTTGAGTGGCCTTACTTGTGATGTCCAATTCGATAATGAACGCATCATGACCGAAGGGAATGACTTCTTCGATAGCGGCTGAACGTAAACCAGAATGAAGTCGTCGAATGGCACCTTCCAATGGGTTGACGACGTGATGTACTTTTGCCCATTCCTGAAGTTTACCTTCATCTTGTTCCTGAACATAATTCATATTTCGAACACGGCAGATGGATAAAAGGGGTTTGGCCTTTGGACCACTTTGCTCATTGTGAGCATGGTGGGCAAGTGCACACGCCAGAAGATTACGCTCATCAGAATTTGTAGCAGCAACAAAAACTTCTGCTTCGCCAATTCCGGCTTCATACAATTTTTCACGTGTCGTTAAGTCGCCATGAATTACTAACACATCGAGATTCTGAGCATTTTTTACTGCGCGTGAATCCGAATCTACGAGAACGACATCCATGTCTTCAGCACGTAGAGCACGAGCCATATCGGTCCCGACACGTCCTGCTCCACCGATAATAATTCTCATTCAAACCCCATTCCATAAACTATCCCAACCAGTCATCTTTTCTGGCTGTACCTTGACTTTGAATTGTCCACCTGATGTATCAACATTACCAACAGTGGAATAAAGAGGCGGCATTCGATCAAGTCCGTTGTTCGAATATTTCCCAGGAGAATAATAATTACTAAGCAGCGTACCCGTAGTATCGGGTTCTTCAATCCAAGAGATGTATGCATTCGGAGTGTGTAATAACCATTTGTTGTTGACGACATCCACAGATGCTTCAACAAAACATGTATTCAAATCGATGTTTCGAGAAGAACACCATGATTCACTCATTGGAAGTAAGATGTAGCCCCAAGCGTGCCCTTCCCAATACTTGTACTCGGCATCGGCTAATGCTCCAAAAACATACCAACCAGGGAGACTTTTAGTCCGTAACAAGGAAAGGAAAGCATTGGTTTGTTCGTCACAATCTCCCATATTGTCAAGCAAACACTGGGGGCCATTTCTCGCAGTAATTGGCGCTTCCTTGTCGTAGGCGACATTCTCTTTCAGATAGTCAAATGATGCTCGAGAAAAGGCGTACGCATTGTCTCTGAGACCTTCGGGTAAACTTGACGAGATAAGAGCGGCGGTTTCAAGCACCGTTGCATGCTGAGCATTGATTGCATAACTATGATCAACGCCGTTTCGAGTACCTCGGTCATACCATGTAGGGTTGGTGAACTTTCGGAAATGTTCACCGTCTCCACGGAACTCTGCATCGCTGAATGTCCCGCTGTTGTCGACGTTAATACCTTCATCTGTTCCAGCAATGCGTGAATCGACGCGACTTGCATCCCACCATGAATAGGAGGTACTGGTGATTGTGACTTGGAAGGAAAAGACTACGATTTCCCCGGGTCCAAGAGCAAACTCCATCTTTACGCAGTTACCAACACTACAGGATGAGTTTTCGATTCCATAACCTGGCCACCAAACAGAATGGCCTTTGGAAGTCGTAATTTTATCCTCAATGGTACGAATGGTTCCATCCGTTGGGACTTGAACCACATCGTCAATAATCGAATCACCATTATCGAAAAAGATGTTTACAGACTCTACACGCTGTATTTGGTTCGTTGAACTTGGCGGAGTGCCATCTGTGTATTGGAAATCATTCATTTCACCAGAAAGGGAGTTAACATCCGTTGGAATCACAATGTCTTCATAGGCCCATCCATTAGAATTTGAATTCACAAGGACAACTGTTCGGTCAAGTGTGAAAGTAACTTCGTTGGGATAAACATGGTAAGGTGCGAAGGTTCCAAGCACATATTCTTGTACACCTGGGGCCCATTTTTCGAAAAAATTCTCACGAACTTGAGGTGAAAGCATGATGAACGCAATTAAAAAAGCCAAAACCAAATGGCGTGTTCGATTTCGTCGGCTTTTCATAAGATCGATTGAACGACCAGTGTGGGTTTGAGCGATTCCACTTCTGCTCGGTTTCTTGGCCATTTTGTAGGATGTGTCCAAACTACCTTTGTGAAATTGTTGTTCCATTGCGAATTTATTCGAACGGATATTTGCCAAAATCCTACCGCAACTGTAGCAAATGGTGTCACCCGTATAGGTGACGCTTTGGCAATAGGGGCAGGAACCCATAACGATTTGGTTGCGCCGGCGTTGTATAACGGTTGCGTGCGGAACACCCCGAGAATGCTTATTTGTGTAGTGGGTCGAATAGGGGAGAAAATACGACTGCAACAGGCAAGTAAGTATAATCTTACTCGGATTCAGAAGAAGGGGCCTCGCCACCGGCATCCCATTCAGCGGCATGAATGGATGAAAAATCACTGTTTTCTTCCGTGTTTGATGAATCATGGATTGTTTGGGTGAAAGACTTCTGGGAGTTTACTGCAACTGTATTCTCGATTTCTCCAGCAGATTCTTCACGTGCATTTCGAGCCCAAATCTTTCGAAGGCGTTTCTTTCCTTCCTTGGGTATGGAATCCCAGATCCATGACTCCGAAGTCCGATTAAAGATGAGGGTAGCGGGGATGATGAAGAGCCAAGCGGAAACATTGACAAGAGCAAAAGCAAACATAACGACATATGCACAGCGCCAAAAAGTTCCACGGAGAACGGAGCCCCAGCGTTTTCCTTGCAACATAAGGTGACCTTGGAACGATGAAATAAGGGCTTCACATCGAGGGCCGAAAAGAGCCAAACACAGTATAGTGATGACCAACGTGATGTTAAATTCAAACATCTCAAGAATTCGCAAGATGAATACCATGGAGAGCATTCCGCCCATCGCAAGACCCAATGCCCATCCACTGGTAGGTTGTGAGCTGCCCTTTCGGACACGGTCTCGTCGAAGAAGCAGGTGAACTGCAACCGATGCAAGAAGACAGAGTAAGAGCAGATTGAGTGGATTGACAACTGCAGCCTGATTATTCGTGACCATCTCAAGATAGGGCACTACGATGAAATTGTGAGTCAATGAACCATAAAATCCACCAATGAGAATGCCCCAAAAGACATTACTCCATGCAGTAGGTAGGTCATAAAAACCGGAGTATCGGGTCATCACACCTCTCCAACCGAGCGTCATGCCAACCAAGGCCGACACACTCGCGACCTGAAACAAGAGGAAGGTCGATGCCATGAGCCGTGGGCTGTGTTATCGTTCATCAAGTCGTTGCTTCATTCAGAGTGCATGCGTGGGATTCAAAGACCACCACACATTCGACAAGGTATGGCACGACTCTTGTTATTCGGTGGAAAAGGCGGCGTTGGCAAAACAACAACTTCTGCCGCAACTGCAGTATGGCTTGCGGACTCAGGTCTTCGAGTCTTACTGGTATCCAGTGACCCTGCACACTCAACCTCTGACTCACTTGGTGTTGAAATCGGTTCGGAACCTACACCAATCGAAGGTGTTGATGGCTTATTCGGGCTTGAGATGGACCCTGAATCAAAAATCTCATCATTGCTACCTAAACTTGGTGACATGATGAATAACATGGGCTCAGGTGGTGGCATGGGTGGCCTTGGAAGTCTTAGCATGATGCTTGAACCGAATGCAAAAGAAGAAATGGCTGAGATGCGATCTGAAGTTCAAACTTCAGACATGGTCATCCCAGGGCTCGATGAAGCCCTTGCTTTTGATGAACTGTTACGCCATGTTGAAGACCCGACATGGGATGTAATTGTGTTTGATACTGCACCTACCGGTCATACCCTCCGTTTCCTCTCACTTCCAGAATTGATTGAATCTTGGTCAGACCGATTGATTCGCATGATGCGAGTTTCAGGTGGGATACGCTCGATGATTTTTGGCCGTAAAGAAAGTGAATCAATGAAAGAAGAATTGGAACGTTTCCGACGCCGTGTCCTTCATGTCCGACGTGTTCTTTCAAACGAAGAAATAACCTCGTTCACCTTGGTTACGATACCGGAACGAATGGGGATTAACGAAACTTTACGAGCACACGAATCACTCAGTGAGTACAAATTACCTGTGCCGAGTTGTTTGGTGAACGAGTCACACCAGAGTTTGACCACCCCTTTTTATTGAATCGCCGTGAAGCTGAACTCGAACGTATTGAAGAATTAAAAGGTCAACTCGAGAATGTAGAAATTGCCACTATGGAATTAATGGACACCGAAGTTGTTGGCCTTGATCGATTGAGAGATGTTGGTATTCGGCTCTACGGAGAAGTCAAACAAATTGATGATTCACTCGGACCTCACCCCGTCGGAAAAGTACTCAAACATTCTATACATCGTGGCATGAAGCGAGAGATTGTCGGTGATATGGAACGAATATTTTTGCATTATCCTGGAATTAACCGTGACGAACTTTCACTTCGAAGTAATGAAGGAATCCTCTACGTTGGACTCAACGGCAGAGAACGTGAAGTTAAAACTCAAGTTCCTACCAAAGCCAGTCTTGTCAAAGCAAAGTTGGAAAATGATGTTCTTCGACTTGATATCCCGCTGACTGAAGAGTGAAAACCCATAACCAGCAATGGGTGGGTTGAAATGGGAAAACCAACTCGGTAGGCCATGGCACTCGAAGGTCTCTCAAAGGGTATTTTTCGTTCCATTGGGTTGCTTAAGAATAAACGCAAGTTGGATGAAGAAGAACTTCGGGAAATGACCCGTAGCCTTCGTCGAGCATTGCAAGAAGCTGATTTCAACGTTCGTCAAACCAAAGAATTGGTTGAGAAACTTGAGGCTCGACTTCGAGAAGATGAACCTCGTCCAGGAATTACTTTGCAAACGCATGCAATGAACATCCTTTACACCGAATTGGTTCGAATGCTTGGCCCTGCCCATGAATTTCAACCCCATGGTGCAACTCTTCTTCTTGTCGGATTATACGGTCAAGGAAAAACAACTACAACAGCCAAATTAGCAGAATGGTACCGCAGAAAGCATGGTCTTCGAGTTGCTGTGATCGAGGCTGACGTGCATCGACCTGGAGCCTATGCTCAACTCACACAATTATTGGAAGATTCAACGGTCCAGGTCTATGGAGAACCCGATACCAAAGATGCACCAACCATTGTTCGAAATGGTCTTGCGGCATGTGCAGCAGCAGACTTGATCATTGTCGATACTGCAGGACGTCACCAACTTGACCAAGATTTGGTCGATGAATTGGAACAGATTTCTTCAATTACACGGGCCAGTGAACGCTGGCTTGTCATTGATGCTCAAGTTGGACAAGCCGCTGGGCCAGTCGCAGCATCGTTCCATTCACTTGCAGGCGTTACTGGTATCGTCATCACGAAACTCGACGGAACAGCACGAGGCGGTGGTGCCTTATCTGCAGTTGCAGCAACTGGAGCCCCAATTGTTCACATCGGAACTGGAGAGAATGTACCTGATTTGGAGAAATTCGAATCCGACCGATTCATCTCACGGCTTCTCGGAATGGGTGACATCCAAGGACTCATTGACTTGGCTCCGGATGACATGGATGAAGAAGAAGCAATGCGACTTACTCAACGATTGATGAGTGGAAGGTTTACCCTCAACGACATGTACAAACAAATGGAAATGATGGCAAAGGTCGGTACCATTGACAAACTCATGTCGTTCCTCCCAGGAAGTATGCTTGGAGGAATGGGTGCAATGTCAAAAGGCCAAAAAGCAGCCATGCAAGGCAACTTGGATCGATATCGAACCATCATGGACAGCATGACGGCTTGGGAAAAGAATGAACCTGCCAAAATTAAAGCAGACAGAATCCGTCGAGTCGCTCGAGGATCAGGTGTTCGAGAAAAGGATGTCAGAGAACTCATTGCTCAATGGAATCGTTCACGTAAGATGATGAAAGGCATGGGCGGCAACAGAAAACTCAACAAACAAATGCGAAAAATGATGAAAGATGGTGATATGGATATGGACCCTTCATCATTTGGAATGTAAGGCGAACTGCTTTCAACTTACAACCCGTAGGCCACGTGTGCGCAAGGTCGTCTTCTTCCTCATTTTACTGATGGTGCTGCAAAGTGTCACAGGTTTGGTTGAGGCGCAAGGCAGGGCTGTAACCACGAATCTCTCTGTCGAGAAATACGATTGGTTATCGAATGAAACGGTTATTGTTAACGTCGAAATTACCAATGCACCGTATTCAATCGGGCTGTTTGCGAATTGGAATTTAGTCGATGAAAGCAATGCCATCATACTCAATGGTACACACTCGTTTCAAGCCACGGGCACGGTGACCTCGTTTGAGATTATGTTGGAGCAATTTTACAACAGTGCCCACTTTTACATCTTAGAAGTTGAAATCATTGACGCATCGAATAATCTTCTCAACAGTGAAAACCAACCGTTCATGGTCTTCGAAAATGCCCAGTTTCCATCCATCTCTAATCTCCTCGTCTTTGGTGATTCTTTGAGCGATATGGGGAATGGTAAAAATTCAATACTCGATGTTCCTGACGTCCCACCTTACTGGCAAGGTCGATTTTCAAACGGTCAAGTATGGCTTGAATACATGTCTGAGGCCTATGGAGTTACGACGACCATCGGTTCAGGTACTGCAGCAGGTGATAACCGTGCATTTGGTGGTTCACAGACCGGTCAAGGCAATTCCTATGTCTTGCTGCCCAATGTCGGAACTCAAGTCAGTAACTATTTGTCGAATGTTCAGACAACCATCCCCTCAGACACAGTTGTTTCTTTATGGTCAGGGGGTAATGATTTCCTCTATGGCACTGCCAATGCAAATACAATTGTAACCAATATGGAATCTCACATTCGACAACTCGAAGGTGCAGGAGCAACTGAATTCATCATCCCAAACCTCCCGCCTTTGGAAAAAACTCCTGAAGTGATGAGTTGGAGCCAGAGCAGACAAAATACCGTAGCATCTGAAGTGGTGCTCTACAATCAAAAACTCACCACATTGGCTGGTGACTTGAGGGTCGAGTTGGGAATTACGATCCATTTCATTGATGCTTGGTCTATCTTCAATGATATCTTACAAAATAAGGAAGCACTCGGACTCACCAATGTCAACGATGCGGCATGCTCCGGAGGAATATCTCTCCTTCCCTTACCGATTTGCAGCAGTGGAGACACCGTGGTATCAAACGTTGACGAGTACCTTTTCTTTGACAAAGCGCACCCAACCCGCGTCATGCATCGGTTCATTGGAAGATATGCGGTCGAGGGTATTGGAGAGCCAGATACTGATGGTGATGGAGTCATCAACATCTACGATACCTGTTCCTGGACAGCTGCTGAAGCAGTTACCAATCTTACTGGATGTTCTTGGGAACAACAAGACGATGACCAAGATGGAGTCGTCAATCTCATCGACACATGTCCGGGAACAACATTTGGTTCCTCTGTCGATGCTGTTGGGTGCTCGGCTGAACAGCGAGATTCTGACGATGATGGCATCAATGATGCAATCGATCCTTGCCCTTTTTCTCAATCCACATTCGACCATGATGCTGATGGATGCAGTGATGAAGTCGACCTCGATGATGATAACGATGGAGTTGAAGATGAAGATGATAATTGTCCAAAAGGCATAATTGGCATTCATGCTTATGATTTAGACAATGATGGTTGCCATGATATCGAAGATGATGATATGGATGGAGATGGCTTATCCAACGCTGAAGAAGAAGCAATTGGAACCAACAAAAGAATCGCCGATAGCGATGGAGATTTTGTTCACGATGGCGATGATGCGTTTCCATTAGACATCAATGAATGGGCCGACAGTGATGGAGATGGTTGCGGTGACAATTCTGACCTTTTCCCAAATGATGCATTGGATTGTGCCGATGTTGATGAAGATGGGGTAGGAGATAATGCTGATGCGTTTCCAATCGACAGTACCGAATGGGCAGATTCGGATGGTGATGGATACGGCGATAACAAAGATGATTGCCCTCTCATCGAAGGCTATTCACTCATCCCACTGGGATGTATCGACAGTGATTCCGACGGCTTTGGAGACCTCGTTGATGCCTTCCCTCAAGATGAAAATGAGTGGAGTGATAGAGACAACGATTCTGTTGGAGATTTTACAGACCTCTTCCCAGATGATGGAAGTGACTGGGCAGACAGAGATAACGATACGTACGGCGATAACCGAGATTTCTTCCCCTTTGACACAACTGAGTGGAATGATACAGATGGCGATGGGGTAGGAGATAACTCAGATGTATTCCCAAACGATGCAACTGAATGGTACGATACCGATCAAGATGGATGTGGCGATAACATCGACGTCTGGCCGAACAATTCACTCGAATGCTACGACCAAGATTACGATGGAGTTGGAGATAATGACTGATGCTTTCCCTCAAAGTGCCTTTGAATGGCTCGATTCAGATGGAGATGGCATGGGAGATAATTCGGACTTGTTCCCATTTGATTCCGAAGCTCAATACGATTCAGATGGTGATGGAATAGCAAATGCTCATGACCCTTTCCCGGGTAATGCTAACATGGACTCTTGGTTTGATTTGATACTACGACTGATGATTCTTGTTGGAGTTCTCGTTGGAGGTGTGAGTCTGTACCAAAGACGCCAAACAGCCACGAACGAAGTGAAATGGGATACATTCGAAGGTGACACTCAACGCTTTATGGAAGCCGAGGAAAGTGAATCGCAACGACCGAGTGGTCCGCCTTCAGCGGATGCTTTCCAATTCCAAGAGTGAGTCTTATTCCTCTTCATACTTTGATGCTAATTCAGAGTTCACCAATGGTAATTGACAGTAAGGACAGTCATCTTTTGGATTGAGAAGGTCTGGACGGATTGCAAGTACGGCCATGCAATGTGGACAGGCTGCCAACATTTCACCAGGTTCTAATTCGAGACCTGGGATTTCTTCGATGCGACCAGCGTATGCATTTTTGTAACCGGGATGAAAATGTGAAAGTGAGCGACGGAATGAACCAAACATAGCCCAAGAGAAGAGGAAGACAAAAAGCAGAGAGATGACATCTCCAACAAAAAAAGCGTACAAAGAAAAAAGTGCATTGAGTGCAAAGAAGAGACCTGCCAATCCAATAACCGCAGAACCCAACCAGTAAACCAGAGGATGTTTATTTCGGTAGGCAAGCCAATTGATCATCAATAAACAAGCCAAAACCCCCAGTACCGTGGTTTGGATGGTGCTTGAAAAGCCAGACACGATTTGTGAAACAATGAGCAAGACAATCAGGCTATCGACAAACAAGATAAATGAAATTCCTCTGTGCAACCGAAGATATGGATTAGCATTGTTGGCGATGGAATGAGGCTTCATGCCGGCAATGACCATCTCGTCTGCTCGGCCTGCCATGGTGAATCCAACTGCTCATGGTGTTTGAGCATTGCTCGCCATAGATGAGAAGAACACAATGGAAGAAGTCATGATGGAGACCATTCTCCCAGTACACATGGGGATTCGTGATACCGATGTCAACATGCGAGGCGACAGCCTTGTTGGGCAAACGGTCTTACTCGGTGTATCGGGAGGAATCGCTGCTGTTGACACCGTACGTTTAGCACGTGAATTGCGACGACACGGAGCGGAAGTTCGAGTTGCATTGACGCATTCTGCTCAACGCATCATCACTCCACTCGCTGTTGAATGGGCTACACAAGGTGAAGTCATCACGGATTGGGATGGTAACATGGAAGTCCTCGATGAAGTCGATGGCATCTTGGTTGCTCCAGCCACCCGTGATACAATGGCAAGTTATGTTCACGGATTGCAACACGGACCTTTGATGATGGCACTCAGTGTAGCACGGAGCCGAGATTGTCCAGTCATGATGATTCCGAGCATGCATCTCGATTTAGCAAAGGACCCGGTAACGGACGATATTGTCGACGAAGTTCGAAAGCATGGAATTCATGTGTACTGGGGTGAAGAAGATGAAGGAAAAAGGAAAACGCCTCACCATGAAGAAATTGTGGCTCGGTTTGCCCACCATATGAATCGTGGCAAACCAAATCGAAAAGATGTCGTTGTGACTTTAGGAGCAACCCGCTCAGCCATTGATGATATCCGCTATGTCCAGAATACCAGTTCGGGAGCCACTGGCTTTTCCATCGCCGATGATTTGTATCGACACGGTCACGATGTGACATGTGTGGCTGGTGTGACTTCTGTTCCAGCTCTGAAATGGCTACCATTGATACTCAAAGTGCGGGAGCCGAATGCCATGCTCAAAGAATTGCAAGTATTGGCCAGAGATCCATCGATGCTTGGATTCACACAGCTGCCGTGCTCGACTACCTTGTGGCTGAAACCAGCAGAAGGGAAAATCGCCAGTCAACAAGGTTCACTGAACGTCGAACTCATCGAAGGCGCCAAGCATATTGAAGCACTGAAAGAATCCTGTCAAAATGCAGTCCGAATCGGGTTTAAACTCGAATCTGGAATCAAACAAAAAGATTTGATTTACCGAGCGACCGCTCAAATCGAAAAAGCGGGAATGACGGCAGTGGTCGCCAACCGTCTCGAAGACCTCGGCGACCAAAGCAAACCGAGAGGATACCTCGTGGATTCACTTGGAAGTCATTTTGTCTTAGAAAACACGTCATTCAATGTGTGAGGCGATTCGAACCTTTGTCGAACGAGGCATTTGAGGGACTACCATGCGGCGTTTTGCAATTATCGGACATCGTGCGATGTCAGAGGGGAAATTACCACTCAATGACATGGCAGGCGGCGCTGGAAGAATGGATGTGCTTGTACGTGCATTGATGGCTGGTTTGTTGACAAGTCATGGAATACGCCATGATACTGAAGTTATTCTTCATCTGATGGGAGGTCCAGGCCCGTCACGACGAATCAAGTTCGTAGGTTCCTTGCTCAAAGGAGTCCATGCTGAGGAACGTGCAGTTGGAGGACAAATTGGAAAAGTTCTCAACTTACCAACACCAGCACGTGGACATTGGACTGAACGCTCACATGGGATTTTTGACAGTGGAGGCGACATCACCCATACGTTATCTGAATGGAGCGATGTCCAAATCGTGTGTCTCGATGCTGATGCGCCCCGACTCTGGCAAGCTGATGAACCACTGCCACTGAAAGCCAAACCCCATTCAAACTATGAAGGCGAACATGGTGATTTTACTATCTCTGGCCTGGATATTGGTTTCATTCTCAGTGACGACAAACCATTATCGGATGAACTGTTCAAAGAAAATATGTCCTTACGATCACTTGGAGATTCATGGTTACAAGGTCACATGGCGATTGCCGTGTGTCACTTTTTGCTCGACCAAGGGGCCAGCCTTAACCTGACTCAATCGTAAAGCCAAGCAGGATAACCGCCCTCACATGCTTGTAAGGCCCATGTCAAAAGTCGGTCGTCAAGAGCAAGCGGATGCGTCTGTGGCCAAACTGGTAAGGCATGAAACGCTGGCCTTACCCATTGCCACAACATCACAGTCACTTTGTGGCACTTCGGAATGGTCAATTGATGCGGCACCAATGGTAAAAGTCGCCGCTTCTTCCGACTCTATAGAACTAAAAGACACAGCGTCTCGATACCATCGCATACCGAGGCGAGTCGTTGTAACTTCACCATTCCAGCCCGGTGGGACGTTGAGATTCAACATTAATTCACCTTGTTGAAATGCAGTGCGAAGTGCAAACTTCGGGTCGTTTTCCCATGCAGGGTGGTCCGGTATGTCTGGCCATCGACTCAAATGCGTTGCAGTCAAGTCGACTTCAGGTCGTCGGAGGTTTTTCGGTTCAATCGGAAGAACACGAAGGGCGACTTCGATCAATTCTACAGTTCCTTGAATAGCAGCTTCCATTCCTTCCTCTTCGAAAGAAGTGAAGGATGAAGCGATGGCTGGCATCCCATACAATCCCGCTTCACGTGCTGCACCCATCGTGCCACTGTGATACGAATCCTGAGACATGTTTGGACCAAGGTTGACGCCAGATACGACAAGACGTGGGCGGATGCCAGGAACTGCATGTTCTAAACCGCCATCAAGGGCGACAATCATGGTATCACAAGGTGTACCTTGCAGTTCAAACAACTTTGCTTCTGCTTTCTCAGTATCGAGGCCCCAAGTATCTACCAAGTCATCTCTCGGGCGAAGTTCCATCGGTGTACCCAAATTAATACGCATACCTGCTGCGGAATTATTCTCATGAGGGGCAAAAACGACGACGTTGTGACCAGCACTGTTCAAAGCCTGAACCAGTAACCGGAAGCCTGGTGCTTCGATACCATCATCGTTTGTAAGTAAAAGCCAACCTTGTTGATTCGATGATGACATGATGACGCCTCATTCTTCCCCGGTTGCCGGGCGTGTTTGATTGTTCGTATTGTCGCTATCGATTCCACCGTAGATTACCAAGAGGACACCGACGACAAGAATTGGGCCACCGACCCATGTCCATTGCCCTGGAACGCCACTATCAAAGAAAGCCCACCCAATCAGTGAACCAAGCAAGGGTTCGAGTGTGACGCTGGTTGAAATCACAAGTGGCGAGATGTACCGTAAACAGGTATTGAGTCCCGTATGGCCGAGTAAACCTGCAATCAATGCGAGAGCCAAAAACCATGGGAAGTACTCAGCGTCGGTCCAGCCAAGAACGCCTAAAGATGAAAAATCAGGTTCTAAAGCCCATGATGCCGGGAGAAGAAGAAGCGATGCAAAGAGGTCACTGGGAATGCATAGAGAAAAATCGGCATCCATTCACGCAGTACTCTGCCACTGATGATGTAACCAACGACAAAGATTGCTCCAAAGAAAGCAAGTGCATCGCCCCAAATTGTAACGGTGTGTCCACCCTGTTGGTGGCCTTGGTCAAGTAACGTGATCGCTGCACCTGAAAAGCCAACGAATGCACCAAGGATTTCCAGACGATTTGGTTGACGATGGCCGACGAAAAACGCTGCGAGAACCCCCATGCCTACGATAATGATCAGGGGATGTGCGGTTACAAAGAGCAGAGAATGGGTCAATGATGTTGCATCCAAACTTGCCACCCAAGCACCAAAATGCAAGGCCAACGCACTTCCGCTGGCCATAATGAATCAGTATCGTTTTGCGCTCAAACATTCGTGACTTCGTTACAATCATCCTGTTGACGCCATTGATACACGAAAAAGGGAGCAAGTACAATCGAAGTAAGTTGTAAGCGCCAAGAAGCACGCAAGAGTGGAGGGACCGTGTCAACATGTTGGAACAGGGCACCAGCACTGGATACGCCACACACAGCTGCTACGAGTAATCCCCATACCCAAAGACGGGGGCTTGGGTGAATTCATACAATTCACGCTCACTTTTCGAGCACGGCGTCAACGCTGTCTCCACCGATGACCCCAGCACGCTTGAACAAGAGGTAGATTCCACCACCAATCAATACATTGAGTCCGATAAATCCGCCCATTCGAGCGAAATACCATGTACGACTGTCAGGGTTACTCACCAAGGTGTCGACGAAGGAGAGAATGCTCGATTCAGTTCCGAAGAAGGCCTCTCCTGTGAGTAGACCTGCCGCGACCATGAAGGTACTCAGCAGCAAAAGGGCACGTTGCTTTTCAGCGACGGTCGCCCCTTCCTTTTCTTTAATCGCCTCAATCTTAGGCCGTAGACGCTTATCTTCCCACTTATCTCGGGAATAACCACCAATCAGCATTGGCAAGGTGTGAGGTATATCCAGATACATTCCAAGACCGAATGAAGTACCCATCCCAGTTCCCCATTCGACAAACATTCCGAGAAGGAATCCAAGCGCTAAGAGGTACAAGTCACCTTCACCTTCAGCGAAAATAACTGAGAATGTAGCAAAAGCATTTGCTTGTGGAGCCATTAGATCAATGGTACCGTCTGCGAGTTGCTTTGAAAGGAAGATAGCGACACCTGCACCGATAATTGCACCAGGAATAACACCCATGATGTTTCCTTTGGAAATGTGATACGGGCGGTTACCGATATAGAGACTGTTTTTGTAATCACCAATGACCGTACCCGACATCGAAATGGCTGAACCAAAGACCGTTGTTCCAACAAGTCCCAAAAGCACTGCATCTTGAGTGTCGAGTTGCAGAAGGTCTTGGGCATTCAAGAACACACCTAAAAGCATCAGAAGGACAATGAATGAAGTTCCGGATACGGGTTCGATTCCAGTTTCACCCATGACACGAACGGCAATTGCCCCGAGCAAAAAGGTCGTCATGATCAAAACAGTTGCAAAGACAAGTGAAGCGAGAACAGAGAAACCACCGACGGTGAAAATGATGAATCATGGCAAGGAAAGTGATACCCATGAAGATTGGAATGTGCTTGAGAGGCCATTCATACCAGCCTTTGCCTTCCATGTATTCTTGGCTGCCTTCACCTTTGAAAGCAGCACCGATATCACCGAAGATGTTAACGAATGTTTTCCACATTTTTGCCAAACCAAACATTCCACCACCAACGATCGAACCGATGGCAATTGTACGAACGGTTTTACTAAAGGCAATCATTTGCAGTGATGCTGAGCCACCTGCTGCATATTCTTGGATCGGTATGCTCGCTTGTTGGGTTGCATCATAGATTGGGAAATTGAAGTAAACGACCAAGGGCACTAAGAAGAACCAACCGACGAGTGTTCCGAGATTAACAAGGAAAGCAACTCGTGTTTTCATAAACCATCCAATGGCAAACATCGAGGGAGTGAGTGCCACGCCAATGTAGGTGTAGGCAAAAGGATTCCAGGCAGTGTCCGCTGACCAATGCGTGTAATTGAGAGATACACCGTCTTCAATGCCGCTTGGTTGGTGAATTTTTCCATTTGAGTAAAAGGTAGCAAGTCCGTAGTCGCCAATGTGACCAGACTCCGCCAAGAAGTCAAGAAGCGCCATTTTCTTTCCATTGGCCCATACCAGTGGATATTCAACAAGGAACAACACACCCATGGTGATGGTTGTCCACCATCCAATCGTTTTCAGTGAAGCACGAGCATGTTCAACCGCACCCGTGTTCACGTCGGAAGCGATGTCGAGCATCTTCAGCGTTGCTTCAAAACCTGGCAATGGCAAAGGGTCTTCGACCAACCAAACACGTCTGAAAATGATGAAATACATGATTCCGAGGAATCCTGCAAACATACTTGCCACAATTCCGACAAAGGCCAAATTGAACGTATCTGCATTGGTAATCAGTGGACCATCTGCTAAGAAGTAGCGTGGGTCAGAAGCCAAAAGGAAAATCGCAGGGAAGGTGAAAATAAAACCAGTTGATGCATGTGTTGCACCGGTCGTGGCTGAGGTAGCAATATTGACTTCAGAAGGTGACCATTTGAGAGCCATACCCAAAAGATAAGCAATGTACCATGCAGCCGATATGGCTAATCCTAATTTGAGACCAATATATGCGGTAACACCGGAGAATACCGCTCCAATTGCAATACCGTAGAGTACTTTTGGGGTATTCCAATGCGATACTTCAAACGATTCTTTCACGTTTTTCTCTTCTAAATATTGTTCAAGTACACCTGTATTCAGGTTGTTGTACATATCATCATCAAGCCAAGTGAGAGTGCCTTCTTCGATGGCCTTCAAACCTTGAGGAGTAACTGGTTGACGGTATGCTGATTTTTCGACACCCATTGATTTCACACCCGAGTACGCTACGCGTACATCCTAAGGTAGAGCAATCCGTTTGAATAGGTTGCTGTTGGTTGTGGCTGTATTTGTTCTGGTTCAAGGTCAAGATTCGTCACGGGATGAAGAGCCTCGAATGCGAACAGCAGGTAATCCGCCCCACACTTCTCCAGCGGGAATCGTTCGATATTTAGGAATAAGTGCATTGGTTGCGATAACGGCATTCTCTCCAATTGTGACGCCGGGTTGAACTGTTGATCCTGCTCCAATCAATGAACCGGCCTTCAGGTGAATGGGAGCGAATATCATTTGCCCCTTTTCAACCAAATGACCGTTAAACGTGGCACTGCCTCCAATAACACAATCATCATCGATTCGCATGAGACCAGGGTCGTTTATTCGAAAAGTATTGATTTGGGTGTTTTTACCAATTTTGGCACCGCATACTCGGAAATAAGCATTGGCAAAGAACGATGGAACAAAGTGCTGGAGACAGGGTTGAGTCGAACGTAAAACTTGTCCACAGAAAGCCCAACGCAGTGTCTTAAAAGATGCCAATGGGACCACAGTTTTCTCTTTTATTCGAAGATGAAGAATGAATTGCAACAATGCTGAAAAGGTCAAAAGTGAGAATGTGTAGACAATAAAGGAACTCGAAAGAACAAGACCAGTTACGAGTGCTTGTGTCCATTGATGCTCAGATGAGAATAAACCACTCGCCCAATCATAGTACACAATTGCCGGAGCAAGAGGGACGCCCCAGACGAGAACCATGACCAAAACTCACAACGAAAGAACCAACTGTTTGTAAAAACTTGAAGCCCTTCATACCGATTGCTCCTAAGTTTGTTTCATAATGTTACGCCCTTCGACGTTTCCATTTCCAATATTAACGCTTCATTGGACATCTGCAAAATCGACAGGAGTTCCTTCTCGAGCAATCCGGTCTTCTTCAGCAGCTACACGCATACCTTCTTCCAGGTCGACCTTGCTCGTGAGGTAGGTACCCAACAGAATCACGATCGTAATGGTCAAAATCGCAACACGGCTGTCAAACGTTGTGCTTGCAATACCATAGAGGAACGTACCAATCATAGCCGCAGATTTGCCGAGGAAGCCAAAGAATCCAAAGAATTCAGATGTCCGTGTTTCTGGAATGAGCATGGAGAACATAGAACGTGCTTGAGCTCCTGCTGCACCCATTGCAACACCAACAAACAGTCCAAGGATGATCCATTGAAGTGATACTGTAATACCGAATGGGGCCCAAACCTTGTCTCGCATAAATTCTGCATAACCATCAACGGGACCACCTTGGTCCACCATGGTTGGGTGCTGGGCACCAACTTCTGCTTGACCATCTTGGGGACCATCGACAAAGACAATCGAGAACCGATGGTCTTCTGCACCTTCGAAACCTGCTACAATTGCAGCAGCATCTTCTGCGTTAATGGACTTGATCTCATCTTCGGAATCGGACGCTTTCTCAGCCAACATCGAACCGCCAACTAATCCAATCAGGACGACAAATATAATGAGAACAGCACCTTTGAAGCCCAGTTCCATACCTTGTATGTATACCATAGCGCCACCGAGTAAACCAAGCATTACAAGGATGAACAAACAAACAAGGAGACCGGTACCAATGGTACTCGCACCTGCATCCTCTGCGCTGTAGTCTGGAGTAGGGAAGTGTTCTTGGAAGGAATCGCGGAATTCTTTATCACCAGCGGAGGTTTCTCCAATCCATCCCTCATAGCCACGATCATACAGCGTGGTCATGGTGTAATTTTCTGTAGCATTATCCCATTCAAAAGTAAAGTCATAGTCAGAATCGGCTGCAGTAACATCGGACTCAAGTTCGAGTGGAGCGAAACCGGCTGCCACAACTGCAACACCGCAATAAATCAAGAGCGAAAGCATGAGAGCAAATTTGGTACCCTTGACATTCGCCAATTTACCAAAGAGAAGCGTCATTGGAATCGCAACGACGTTGACAGTGAGCAAAAGCAAGATGTTCATGCTTGGGTCAAGACGCAATACGGATTCGCCAAATGCACTTGCCATACTTGCGATGGTGTTGACACCGTCGTAAAACAAGAGGTAAGCAGCGAGGAAGAGAGCTAAAACTTTAAATTTCTTAATTTCCTTGAAGGTCTGAAAAACTTGCCCATATGCCATCTTTGTTGCATGGCCAAGGCCTTGCCATTCCATGGTGGAAGGGATTTCGGGTTCGGGCGTCCACTTGAACATGAGCATACCAAAGCCCCACCACCAGAGTGCGGAGGTGACGAAGATTGCAGCAAGTCGGAAGTTCGTATCCCAGCCGAACGGACCCATCAAGATGATGAGGTGGAAAATGAGCAGCAGAGAGCCACCCATGAAACCGTAGGCATATCCTCGGCTTGAAACGTGGTCCATACATCGCTTTTCAGCTAAGTATGGCATGAAGGAATAGTAAATGACGTTACCACCGGTGAATCCGACGGTACCTATTGCAAACATGAGGGCGAGAATAATATAACCCTGTGAACCAAAATATGGAGCAGCACCCATTAGGGCTGTAAAAAGAACACCTGCAACAGTGTACCACTTCAGAAGTTTCTTTTTGATTGGCATGCGATCTGCAATGACACCCAAAGCAGGTGCAGTAAGAACAACAAGCAGCATCGAACCAGTGAGGATAAACGCATAGAAGGCGTCACCGGATTGAGTACCTGTGGCTTTATTGTAAAGACCGGCCATCAGTGCCGGTGCGATGACAGTCATGACAGTGAGTGCATACGCTTGGTTAGCCCAATCGTACCAATACCAACCACGAAGGGCTTTCTTATCTGCTTCCGGCATGGCCTTGATGGCTGCATCAACAGAGAATGTTGTGTATTCAGATGCTGTTTCAGTGGCGGTCATACCCCGTCAAGAAACCACATGGCTTATGAATACAATACCGGACAAAAGTTCAAATTGTGAGATTCACAATTTTTTCAGAAGAAGTCAACGTCAACGTTCAATCTTGTAACGGTCAAGTGCTTCCATCCAAAGAATTTCTTGCCCTGAAGCAACTTCGATATCAGGGTCAAGTGGGAGAATCATTTGGGTATAGTCCTTCATGTTCATTGCGTGAACTTCATCACCATCAATGTGGGATACGATTGCCTTACCCTTCTCAATCATTGGTACATTGATACTATCGGTGACTGAGCCAACGTGAGAGATTTTCTTTGAAGAGAACAAAGAGACCAGTTCAATACGTGCTTTAGCAGAACCGTGCTTCCCTGGTTTGGAAGTAGAAATACTCAAAATTTTGTAGGCTTGGCCGTCAACAACGCAAAAGCGTCCCACTTTCAAAGTTCGAATTTCAACACGGTCTGTACCTGGCATAGAATCCCTCTGTTGCTGCTGTCAAGGTGCTGGCTTATCACCCTTCGCTCCTTTTTCGTTCGGATTTAGAGTTCCCTAACATCAAAGCGTTGGCCTGATTGCTCCATGGAATGATTGAGTATGAGTGGCAATAACTGTCGAGCCACATCATCGCTAGCAACAAGTTGTCCGGATGTATGGAGATTGACAAAATTAGCATGTTGTGGGAAGAGGGAGGGTTCAATCGAACGGATATCAGCTTGCATTCCAGTATCTACAATCCCTGGTGCAATGGCAATGGCGCTAATATTTGAGACAAAACATTCGGTTGCTAAACAACGAGCCCACATATCCAGTCCGGCTTTTGCAACACAATACGCCGACCAAGACTCTACTGGGCGTAACGATGCTCCACTCGAGATTGTCGTTACTCGAGATTGCTGTGTACCACCCATCTTTGCTAGTAGCCGTTGAGTCAAATCTTGAACACCAATCAAATTGACGCTTATTGAATGCGACCAAGCCGTAATCTCCATTTGAGCCATTGGCAATACTGGGAAGATGGTTCCTGCGTTATGGACCAAGCCTGCAATCCAAGGAAATCGTTCTGTTATCTGTTCAGTTGCCTGTTTTATGTCACCAGGTTGAGAGAGGTCACAAGCGATCGCCAAAGAGCCTGGGCAAGAAAATGCCAGTTCTTTACCAATTTCATCTAATTCTTTCGAAGGACGGGCAAGCGCAACGACAGGGTGGCCATGAGCCGCAAGTTGTTGCGATATTGCCTTCCCAATACCTTTGGAAGCACCTGTTACGACATAAGGACCGTTAGCCATACTTCAAGCAAGAACAGAGGGTTTTTGATTATGCCCATTTGATTGAATCCATGAATGGTTCTATAATTCGATAGACAAAAACAAACGCTCAGGTTAAGCCCAAGTTCGTGTCAGTGGTGTCAGATCATGTATTGCATCATAGATCTCTTGACGAACAGTAACACTTTCATCACGGCCTAATTGAAGTTCCAATCGGTGAATCAATTTTCGGCAACGCCATGAATTCTTTCCCGACATTGAAAATACTGCGATGAGGAAGCGATTTGCTCGACGTTGTTCACCTTCATTTGGTAACATGTCAACCACCTCATGTTCGCCAAGCAGGTCAAGTACACGGATTTGATTGGGATGAATGAAACGGGCAGTCGTAATTTGTTCTCCCATACCGTTGTGCAGAGCGCTTTGAAGCCCTGGTGAAAGATTACCCAAACCTTCGGGGAATGCATGAAGAACCACTTTTGGCATGAGTTCATGCCCGACCAAACGTGAACGCATGTCCTTCATCATGGCATTCATTCCAATCATATTGAGGATAATAAAAGCGGGAAGCGATATGAGTTCCACATAGGCACGAATCGCAACTCGACCGAGTAATCGAACCCACATCCGTCGTAAGATCATTTTGAACACGGTGGCGCTCGCAACGATTCTCATTTTCTTGAGAACTTTACGA
This sequence comes from uncultured Candidatus Poseidoniales archaeon, assembly GCA_905182715.1. Taxonomy (GTDB): domain Archaea; phylum Thermoplasmatota; class Poseidoniia; order Poseidoniales; family Poseidoniaceae; genus MGIIa-L1. The sequence continues at coordinate 26,209 of CAJJCP010000016.1, read as the reverse complement.
ATCAGTAATCCTGCTTTACCAATTTTCTCCAAAGGGTCAATGCCAAACATCGTACCGTGGAATCCTGGGGCACCTAATGCTGCATGAATAAGCCAATGAGGAATGGAGTTTTCAAGTTCTACTTCTTCAAGTTCTTCTTGGGGAATGTCAAGTATTTTGGCCATCCGTGCAGCAGTGCTTAATGAATCACGGTAGAGAAAAAGCAATTCAAAGCCTGTGGTTAAACTGCTGGTAACCGTAAGAATCACGATAAAACCCCAGCCGCTTAGACCTTCAGCCCCTTCCCAATCCTTGAGGAAAAGAGCCACACCGACAACGACGAGTCCGGATATTAAGCCTGAAATTCCTGCACGAAATACGGCAAGTCGACCCAAAAGGTCGAGGCGTTTATCGGCCTCTTTCTTGTCAGCAATTGCTTCTTCAGAGGAAGTGACAACGGTCGAAAGAAAACGCCCAATTGCCCAGAATTGCAACGTATCTTTGAGACCCAAAAGCCTCACCTTAGTATGAATAGAAACCTTGACCGGTTTTACGACCGAGTTTTCCATCTGCAACCATCTGAATGAGAAGAGGAGCAGGTGCGTATTTATCGTCAGCCATTCCTTCATGTAAGACGTTCATAATGTGAAGGACAGTATCCAATCCAATGAGGTCACAAAGGGCTAATGGCCCGATAGGATGGTTCATTCCAAGTTTCATGATACCGTCAATCGCTTCAGGTTGAGCGACGCCTTCTTGAAGCGTTAAGATCGCTTCATTGAGCATTGGACAGAGAATACGGTTTGAAACAAATCCTGGTGAGTCATTACAGGAAAGTGCAGTTTTCCCCATCTGTTCAGATGCTTGAATCACTGCTGCATTCGTTTGCTCACTGGTCTCTTTACCATTGATGATTTCAACCAACTTCATGATTGGAACGGGGTTCATGAAGTGCATTCCAATGACTTTGTCTGGACGATTGGTAGCATCTGCAATGGTTGTGATCGAAATGGAGGAAGTGTTGGACGCAAGAATAGTCTCGGGCTTACAGAGGGCATCGAGTTCTTGGAAAATACTCACTTTGAGTTCCAATATTTCCGGGACTGCCTCGACCACGAGGTCACAATCGGCACATACTGAACGGTCGATAGAAAGAGAGATTCGAGCACGTGCCGCATCTGCATCTTCCTGTGTCATTCGGTCTTTCGAAACCAACTTAGCAAGCGATTTTTCTATTGCGGCAATACCTCGGTCGACAAATTCTTGTTTGATGTCAATCATGATTACATCATAGCCTGCGCATGCTGCCACTTGTGTGATTCCATTTCCCATTTGCCCGGCTCCGAGAACTGCTATTTTGTTGATGCTCATATGACTCACTCATACATGCCAAAGGCACTCAATTGATGAACCTGCCCGAAGTATTGGTAGCCTTTGACCGGGTAAAATTTTAACATGTGGAATGAAGAAATGGATTTATGGTTGAGATACTCTGTCCTCATTGTGAAAAGGAAATTGAACTTGCTGACGACGCATCTGGCGAATTTGCATGCCCATATTGCGATGGAGAATTTGAATGGGGTGTGGAAGATGAATTGGACTCTTTCATGGATGAGATCAATACTGGAATGGTTGCGAGCCAGCCAATCCAACAAAACATCCAGATACAGGCAAATGGGGAGACAAACACAATCTCTATTGTCGCAATTGTTTTTGCGGGGCTGGCTCTCATGGGAGCACTCGGAGGTGCTTTGGTCCCTCTCTTTGGATTGTGTAATCTTCTCTTCGTAATTCCAGCAGTTATTTTGGCCTCTATGAGCCGTTCGAAGATTCAACATTTGGAGGGACATAAAGACGCAGGATTGGTTAAGGCAGGTTGGATCATTTCTCTTGTTTCCCTCGCTCTAACTCTTTTACCACAATTATTTTGGCTTGTGTTCATTTTTGTGTTTGCTGACGCAGGGGATGTTGTCGCTGACGGATGGTTTGATTGTGGCAATGGAGAATCAGTACCTGAGGTGTATGTTAACGATGGCGAATGGGACTGTTCAAACGGTGCCGATGAAAATTAACATCTTCATGTTAGAGGTAGCCCGACTCGGATTTGAACCGAGGTCAACGGGACCAAAACCCGTTATGATGGACCCCTACACTATCGGGCTATGATACACAGGCGGTAGACTCCCCCTTTTGTTTTTGTCGGAACTTCATTGTCTAAAAGAATCAACTCAAGAGGTTTTTCAAAACCTCGTCACCGATGCGCAGTCGAGCGCTTTCGATGAATTCGTTCAGTGGAATATCAAATTCCGACTGATATATTTCTGCCTGAAGTGCCATGTCCAACTTATCGAGCTGTTTGACAAACTTCGCCTCAGGTGTTTTACCCCGTTCATACTCTTCAAATAAGCCGACCCATTCAGGTGCCATTTCTGTCATGGCGTTCAATTCATCCTCAGCTTTCGTCGACGTATCATCGTGCGGTGTGAGATCACCAACACGTACTTCGGGAATGTCATGGACAATACACAATGAAAGAACTCGAGCTAAATCCAATTCCTTTGGTGCGAGTTTGAGTGCCAGCATCGACATACCCCAGGAATGGGCAGCAACAGATTCGGGTGATTCAATACCTGCTCGAACCCATCCTGCACGGAGAACATTTTTCAGCCCAAGTATCTCTTTGAGTTCGTCTCGCATGGTTAGGCCATGAGACAAGCCCTCAAAACCTCAACGCCTTCTCTCAGCCTATGGAGACCGGTAAGCCGACATGGTGGGATGAAGCCAACACCTATCTTGCAGAGGATGAAATCCTAGGGCCAGTGGTCCTTTCATATCCAAATGAAAGTCTTGTAGGAAAGGGAGACCTTTTTTCGACATTGGTCCGTTCAATCGTTGGCCAGCAAATCTCAGTCATCGCAGCAGATGCTGTTTGGGGGAGGTTGGTCGAACTGATTGGAGAAGTCACTCCCGAAGCGATACGTCCATTCTCACCAGAGGAATTAGCACCCTGTGGGCTTACACGCTCGAAGTCGAGTTACATCCATGGCCTCGCAATGGATTCCGAAGCCTTTCTCTTGCCGAATTGGGATGAGTTCACGGATAAAGAATTACTCAAGCACTTCACCTCTTTTCGGGGAATAGGTCCTTGGACTTCGGAGATGATACTGATTTTCACATTGATGCGTCCCGATGTCTTTAGCATCGGCGACATTGGTCTCATTCGAGCCGTACAGAAGTTAGTTCCAGAAGCTGATTCAAAGGAAAAGGTGCTTGAAGTTTCCAAGCGTTGGATGCCGTATAGAACTGCAGCAAGCTGGTATCTCTGGCGGATGCTTGACCCTGTTCCCGTCGAATACTAACGAAGAGAAGATTTGACTATGTGATACTCTTAGGAACGGGTATGAACGAAGACTCTAATGACGACTCTTCACTAACCGAACGCCTCAATTCTACCGGTTCCAAACTGGCTGAATTGTCTAAAAAAGCCGCAATTGCTACGAAAAGTGCAGTGAAGAAAACGACTGCTGCAGGTATTGAGGCTGCACAATCGGCTTCAAAGGCAAGTAAAAATGCGGTGTCAAAAACCAATCAAGCCGTTCAAAAGGCAGTTCAAGAGTCGAAAGCAAAGCGTGAAGAGAAACGAGAAAGTAATTTGGAAAAGGTCAAAGATGAATTAACATCTGAACCAATTCTAAATGACCTTCCACCAATGGTCACGCTACCTGAGTTTGAAAACCAACGTATGCTGGTGGTAAATGAACAACAAACAAATCAGCTTCTTTTACTTGAAGAAATGCAAAGGCTTTCATCACGAGTGGATACTCTTGAACGAAGGCATCGATTACAAACAAAGCATTCGGGTTCTTCAGAGGTTTTTGTATTGGAAGAGTCTGACAGTACCATTCAAAGTGCTAAAAATTCAAGCCAAATGATAGGAACAAGTGAGGTAATGGGTGAAATGCTTCACATTCTTGGAGCATCGCTTTTATGGGTCGTTGCCCTTGTTGGACTCGACCAATTTGTTACCAAACATGAATTGATGCTAACACCAGCATATCCGGCTGATTTGCTTCTTTGGTCACTAGGATCATTTAGCTGGATGATGTATCTACTCTTCAGATTAGGAAAGTCAGGATTGAAAATGCCCCTGTTGATTCGAACACAAGCATCACTCGCAGTTGGAATTACTATATTGATGGGGCTGATGTTGAATGATGATTCCATGTTAACAGTATCAAATGTCTGGACTTGGGGCACCATTCTAACAATTGCGTTATTACTTGGAAGTAGTATGTTAGCAACCGCTTGGAAATTGACTAAAAAATTAGTTGGAGTCCGAGAAACTGTTGACATCATCGAGTGATGGCATCAGGGTTTTTCGAAAGATCACGGGTAATGTTCTTGTGATGGGATTCGATTGTTCCACCGCCAATTTCTAAGAGTTTTGAATCTCTCCAAAGACGTTCGACGTTGTACTCACCAACATAGCCGTAGCCACCCATCACTTGCATGGCAGAGTCAGCGATTTCTTTAGCTGCGGTTGCTGCAAACAACTTGACACCGTCAGAGTCGAGTCGATGACCAGGTTTCCCAAGAGTCATATGGAGCGCTGTGTCGTAGATGTAGGCACGCATTGCACGGTATTTTGCCCATGATTCTCCAATGTAGCGTTGCATTTGTCCGAAATCACGGATTTGTGATTTGAATGCAGTTCGTTCGGTAGCATATCGATTCATGTCTTCGAGTGAACGACGAGAAATACCCAATGCCATGGCAGCAAGCGTCAAGCGTTCAACTTCTAAATTCCCCATCATGTGAAGAAGTGATTCCCCTGGAGCACCAACAAGGTTTGCTGCTGGAACAATGCAATCTTCGAAGACGAGTTCTGCTGTATTTGATGCACGCATGCCGGTTTTATCCATTATTTTCTGACCAACACTGTAGCCAACCATTCCGGCCTCGACAAGGAACGTCGACATTTGGACACGTCCTTTGTCATCAGTTCCTGTTTTGGCATAAACCCAAACAACATCAGCGGGAGTTCCTGCTTCATCGAGACAACCGTTGGTAATCCACATCTTTCGACCATTCAGCAACCATGTTCCATCATCTTGTTCAACAGCAGTGGTTGATAATCCAAGTACGTCGGTACCAGCATCCGGTTCAGACATGGCCATAGCACCAATCCATTCACCAGAGCAAACAAGAGGAAGCATACGTGCTTTTTGTTCTTCATTACCGTTGAAAGACAGATTATTGACGAACAGCATTGAATGAGCAAGGTATGCAAGAGCAAATCCAGGGTCAGAGGCCGAGAGTTCTTCATGAACGATTGCACAAGCGGTCGCATCAAGTCCTGCGCCACCGTATTTCTCATCAGCACTGATTCCTAAAAGGCCGAGTTCACCCATTGAACGAAGCAAAGATAAATTGAACTTCTCTTCACGATCGTGAAGAAGAGCTTGCGGTTCAACATGTTCCTTGGTCCAATCTCGAACCATCTCGCGCAGCATAGCGTGTTCTTCACTAGGATTCCCTATATCCATGGTCTCACCCAATTGTCGGGCGAGATTCTCCTTTTTCACCCTTTGTTGTTTTTTGAACCTTAACGCTTCAAAAAACTACGGCGTTTTCGACGTTTACCAGTAGAATTCGATTGGTTACGAGCAGAGCTTCGGACTTCGTTCTCAGAACCGACAGACGGACGAGATCGAGTCGCTTGAGGAGGTCCTCGCATTGAACGGCGACGTTGAGGAGGTTCGGGTTGCTTTTTGACACGCCTAATTCTACGGACAGGTGTTTCATTCAGTGCGACCTTTCTTGCTCGCTGACCAACATGTTGAAGATGGCTATTGGCGACTTGAGTGACATTCGATTGAGTATGTAATCCAGCATTCTTGAGCACACTTTGTGCTCGCTGTCGTGGCGTAGTGATGCGAACTTCATCGACAATTCTTTTGGTAAGATGTGCAAGTGATTGGTCACCTTTTACCCGAGGTGCCTTTCGTACTTCTATGTGGAGTTCATCTTCACTTTTTGACTCATCATCAATCAATCCCAAAAGGAAATTCTTGCTCAAAGCATCCTGCTTTCGCTCAACCATACGCATCCCATCCAATTATAAGCCTCGCTGGTGCAAATATGAAGTTTCCCCGGCATTACAAGCCAAAAAGAGCGTATTTCTGCTCGTCAATTATTCTCTTCAACCCTCAATTGTGATGGATTTCCGGGAATAGCCATCAACTCTTTCAATATGGCGAGAAGCATTCGGATACTTTTCTCCCCAAGGCCTTGTTGCAGACCTAAACATCAATTTCATTATTGCCAAATAACCCTTGATCATTCTTCCTGTAAATTTAAATCCACTCCCCATCGAACGGAATGGGTGCCTAAGAATTGACCAAATTGAGCGCAGAGGATGGCGAAGGAATCGGAGTGGGTTTTTTTTGCCTTCGAATGGATACTTTAGTTGCTCGGCCATCGTCATCGGAACAATTTCATCCACGCCATAAATTTGTGGCCTTCTATCACCCTTTGGCATGAAGTAAGTACCAAACAACATATCCCACAGAGGCAAGAATGTTGAATAGTTAGACCATATTGCATCTTCCTCATTTGAGTGATGCCAGTGGTGGAATTCTGGTGTCATAATGAAGCGGTCGAATATCTTGAATCTAAATCGAACATTAGCATGCAAGAATAATCCAAATACGATTTGGAAAATTGCAAGGAACCCAATTTGCTCAGTTTCGAAACCTGCTGCGAGAAGGAAGACTATTGCAGGTACAATCAATGTTCCATCGAACGGATGACCCCTAAAACCAGAAACCCAATCCATATGTTCGGTGGAGTGATGAATGGAATGAAATTTCCACAGTATTGGAACTTCATGGTAGAATCTGTGAGCCCAATAAGTCAGTCATATCGAATAATAAAATGCCAACAATCAATTTGTATTGACTCGGAATCATTGCCACATAGGGTGCAATTAACAATCCAGGTATCCATGCCAAAGAAACTATTCCAACAAAAATGCCAACTGCAAGCGCTATAATATTGAGAAATGGTGCAGCCATTGCATAACCGATGTCTAAATCCAAATGTGGACGTTTGAATCCTTGATGCTTCTGGCGAGGGAATAATCTTTCAAATGGAACGACAACAATGAACAAGAAAATTACTATAGTAACCCCTTCGAGTGAAATAAATACACCTGAACCGATAATTATTGTTGCCAGTAAACGCAAAAATATGGCTTTTTTCCAACCACCAACCGGTGGTAAAGTAGGAGCGGCGGGAACATCATCAAAGTTTAGAGGCGAAGAAGTTTCCACACCCATAGAGTGAACTTGAAGCGGGCTGTTATATTATTTGGCCTTCCGAGTTCATTTCCCTTCAGAAATGATTTCGAGGTATTCTTTGTAGTCAGCCTCGTTTTCGAATTCAAGAGGAATGACCATCATTTCAGAACAATCCTGACACTGATACCGTTGCCCTGTCATGAATCCAACATAGGGGTAGACTCGTATTCCATGGCAATTAACACAGACTCGGAACGACATAAGAACAAACGGCTCCTGTCGTTGAAGGATAATAAGCATGTGTTTGAAAGAACTATATTTATTGGACTAAATGCTCAACTTGAACACGAAAGCATCGAGCATCCAACCCGATTGCGTGCCCAATCAGGTCGTTTCTGAAACCATTCATCTTCATGTTCGGGTTGTTCACCGTACGGGTCTTGGAGGAGTTCATGTAAAGATTCACAGATTGAAAAGTCTCCTTTTTCTGCAGCATCGATTGCCAATTGGGCCATCCAATTCCGCAGAACATATTTTGGATTCGCTTGAAGCATTTCGTCTCGGTTTGGTTGGCCTTCAACTCTGGACCACCATGCTTCCAGCCATTCATTCCATGCTTGCACAGGAACGGTCGTTTCATCGTAAAATGCAGAAGTGAGTGATTCAATGTCAGGGGATTGAAGGGTACAAAGTAATCGGAAAAAGATGGTCATATCAGTCTCGACTTCTTGAAGAAGGGAATTGAGGGTACGAACCAGTCCTTCATCTTCGTCGCGGAACTCATTCAATCCTAATTTTTCGACCCACATTTGGTTATGATGTTGATCAAAGCAGGTTGTGTAGGCTGAAAGTACGTCATGCAATTGCTCGGGGTCGTCCATCAATGGAACCATTGCTTCAAGCAAACGGGCAAGATTCCAAGCGGCGATTTGGGGTTGCTGACCGTAGCGGTATCTTCGCGTCGATGAATCGGTGGTATTCGGCGTCCAGCCAGGATTGTAATCTTCAAGCCATCCGTACGGGCCGTAATCAATGGTCAAACCGTGAATCGACATATTATCGGTATTCATGACCCCGTGGACAAAACCAACTCGCATCCAATGTGCAATCATCAAGGCAGTATCCTCTGCAATCTGACAAAGCCAAGCAAGCAGCCCAGCATCATCTGTAGAGGAATGAGAAGGAAAATGCGTACGAATGGTGTGTTCAACGAGTACCTTCAATGTCTCTGTATCACCTGAAGCCGAATGTATTTGGAAACTTCCAAATCGGATGAAACTCGGTGCGACACGACCAACGATGGCTCCTTGCTCATAGGCACGGTTACCATCATACATCACATCCCTGAGAATTGATTCACCCGTTGTCACCAGCGAGAGGGCTCGTGTTGTAGGGACACCCAAATGATGCATGGCTTCACTGCAAAGGAATTCTCGAATCGAAGAGCGTAGAACTGCCTTACCATCTGCAGTTCGAGAGTACGGCGTTCGGCCTGAACCTTTCAGTTGAAGTTCGAGTACTTCCCCCTCACATTGAATCTCTCCAAGCGTAATCGCACGACCATCACCGAGTTGTCCAGCCCAATTTCCAAACTGGTGCCCACCGTATCGCTGGGCGTAACTGTCCATGCCTTTGATGGGTTCACCTCCACCCAAAAGTTCAGCATCACCACGCTCGACTCCAAGCCGTTGACCCATTTGTGTAGACCACAATTGAAGCGTTGGAGAAGATGATGGAGACGGCTGGACTCGAGACCAGCACGCTTGAGGCACTTGACGGGAAAAACCGCCAATTTCAGAATCACCAGGTGTTTCGCTGACAAAACGATTGAGCCACACAAGAGATTCCAGTGTGCCCATGCCTTGAGCAGCAGTGCGTCTATTTTGAACCTGCTCGTCAAATGGTAGGCGATTCGGGGTGGAGTGGAAAAGTTCGGCATACACAATATGTAACGAAAAACCGGAACTTGTAGAGAAGAGTCAAGGGTAAGGATTTGAAAAGCCTGATGAACCAGAGTTTCTTGGCAATCAACATGGCCCTTCCTCATGGCGTTTACGAAGATGTAGTTTCAGCGATTGGTCATACACCTCTTATTCGATTGAATAAGGTGACTGCAGAGTTATCAGGCTCAGAGGTTTGGGCAAAACTCGAACGTTGTAGCCCAGGCGGCTCAATCAAAGATCGAATCGGTCTTGCTATGATTTTAGAAGCTGAAGAAAAAGGTTGGCTCAAACCCGGCGGAACCATTGTTGAAGGAACCAGTGGCAACACTGGAATTGGTCTGGCAATGGTCGCAGCACAACGTGGATACAAGTGTGTTTTTACAATGCCTGACAAGATGGCTAAGGAGAAAATCGACTTGCTACGTGCCATGGGAGCACGAGTCGAAGTGTGCCCTACTGCTGTCGAAAAAGAAGACCCTCGTTCCTATTATATGGTCGCAGAGCGACTGAGCAAGGAGATTGAAGGCGCATGGTATCCAGACCAGTATTCAAACCAATCAAATCCTAAAGCCCACATTCATTCAACCGGACCTGAGATCTGGCAACAGACCCAAGGCGACATCACCCACTTTGTTGCAACCATGGGAACTGGCGGTACCATTACTGGATGTGGAAAGTCCCTCAAAGCACACGCACAAGAGCACGGCAAAGATGCTCCAAAAATTGTTGGCGTCGATGCGGAAGGCTCCATTCTCAAAGAATGGTTTGAAGATGGAACCATGGGGGTACCTCATGGATACAAAGTTGAGGGATTCGGTGAGGACTTCATCCCTCCAGCCACTGACTTTTCAGTTATTGATGAGATTCGAATGGTCGATGACGAGATTTGTTTCCGAATGGCTCGACGTCTTGCCAAGCAAGAAGGATTGTTCTGCGGTGGTTCCTGTGGTGGAGCATTACAAATCGCACTGGATATTGCTGCTGAACACGATAAAATCGGAGAAAAGGCAAAGATTGTTGTCATACTCCCCGATGCAGGAAACCCCTATCTTGGAAAAGTCTACAACGATGACTGGTTAAGGGATAACGGATTCGATGTTGATGGATGGGAGTGGTGAAATGACTGGAGATTCAACCCGCTGCGTTCATTCATCGTTGGACCCTGAAGTTACCACAGGTTCTGTCCACACACCTATTTTTCAAACTTCAACCTATGTTCAGAACGATTTTGCTGACCATCTTGGATATGAATATGCACGAGGCGACAATCCTACTCGAAACGCTCTCCAAAGAGCACTCGCAGAAATGGAATCACCTCATCAAGAAGCGTATGGCTTTTGCTTTGGTAGCGGAATGGCAGCGATTACAACCATCAGTCAGATGCTCAAGCAAGGTGACCATGTCATCGCATGCGACGACTTGTATGGTGGCACAGTACGCTTATTCGACCAAATTGCTTCACGGTTCGGTATTGAAACCAGTTATTCTCCATTGAAAAGCGGAGACCTTGCTAAAGTTGTTCGTGAAAATTCCAAAATCCTATGGCTTGAAAGTCCAACGAATCCACTTCTCACTGTTCATGATATCAAATCATTAGCTGCTGAAGCAAAAGAACACGGCCTCATTGTCGTGGTTGATTCGACCTTTGCAACTCCAATCCTACAACGTCCATTCGAGTTAGGAGCCGACATTATTGTTCATTCTACAACCAAATACATCGGTGGCCACAGTGACGTCATAGGTGGTTGTTTAATCACCCAGAGCAAGGAGATTGCTGAAAAGATTTCGTTCTTACAAAATGCTGTTGGCGCAGTTCCAGCACCAATGGATTGTTTCCTCATCTTACGAGGACTGCGAACACTCGCTTTGCGAATGAACCGTCATTGTGAAAGTGCACACGTGTTAGCAGAACGATTGCAAGAAAATGAAAAAGTCACTCGAATCTTCTATCCCGGACTTGAAAGCCATCCTACACATGAGATCGCTCAACGTCAGATGAATGCCTTTGGTGGTATTATTTCTTTAGAAGTCAAAGGTGGAGAAGAGGGTGCACGGAAAGTTTGCAGCCCAATTGAAACTGTTTGCAACTGCGGAAAGTTTGGGTGGAATCGAGTCGCTCATCAACCATCCATGGACCATGACCCATGCAGCAATTCCAGAACAACAACGCTATGATGCAGGAATGACTCCTGGCTTGATTCGATTATCAGTCGGTATCGAAGATGTTGAAGACCTCTGGCAAGACCTTGTACATGCGCTTAATTTCCTTTAAAATGGAAACAACTGCCCAAACTGGCATCAATTTTTTGTTCGCTTGTGAAGAGACAGAATGGTGGTCTAAATCGGCACCAGCATCGCCAGGTTCACGGCCTGCAGCCCAATTTGAAGAGATGCAGACTGCTGCATAAGGAAGGTTGAGTTCACGGGCAAGTTTCGCTTCTCTTGGCATGGTCATTCCAACCATGTGGCCACCGAGAGTATCAATAGCATCAATTTCTGCTTTCGTTTCAAAGTGAGGACCTTGAGCAAGCCAATAGGTGTAGAACATGCGCTCATCGGCTGAGAATCCTTGAACAGTTCGCAAAACAACACTCAATCGAGAATTAAGCGACGAATCAAACGGTTCAGTGACCGAAGTAAAGATTGCAGAGTCGTCATGGAAAGTAGCGGCTACTCCAGTAAAATCGATGTATTGTTCCGCTAATCCAACTTTACCAGGTGGGAAATCTGAGGGTATGGCACCGACGGAACAAACGGCCATCACTGCTTCACAACCCGCATCAAAGAGGGCACGCATATTGGCACGGTGCTCAATTGTATGAGGTGGTTTGCTGGCTTGGTCACCGTTATGGTGGCGTTGTAAAAAGAACAACTCCTTTTCTTCATCACCAGAAGACAGAGTCATGCACGTCAATGGAACATCGCCCCATGGAGTCTCAACCGTGACATCATCACGTCGAATTAATCTGAGCCCAGATTGCTCCATCTCCTCACCAACAGTCATGTTGATGAGACCGGTTCCGCCAATCACTCCAAGTCGTTTCATATCCCTTCCTCGCGTTCACAGCATGTCAAACCTACGGCTGAACCGTAGTTGAGACCTTGCTTTCGCTAACATTCAAAGAGAACGATGTTCTCGACACATCACTCGTTAAGACGAGCAATCAAGTCTGCCTTCTTTCCAGAGACAGGTTTTCCTGCAGCCTTCAAAAGTTCCTTGAGTTCTGCAACCTTCATCGAATCGTAATCTGCACTTGGTGCGGCTTCTTCAGCAGGTGCCTTTTCAGCAGGGCTGCTTAGGTGCTTTTCAGCAGGTGCCTTTTCAGCAGGTGCCTTTTCAGAAGCAGGTTCCATTGCTTCAGCAGCATCAATGATTGAAGGAGTTGAAACATCCTCTTCCTCTTCGCCTTCCATTGCTGTAGCAAGCGCTGCAGCCTTCTTGGCTTTGATTTCTGCTTCACTTCGAGCTTCTTCAGAGTGGATTTCGTCAAGCGTTTTTCCGTTGCCAGCGACAACACCTGCTTGAAGCAGTTGACTCTTTCGAATAGCGACAGACTTTACCGGGTAAATCGGTTTAACAGCCTTGCGGATTTCTTCTTCTAAAGTTCCGTCGAGGATTTGAGTCTGGATCTTTGCGTATGTTGACTTAGAAGCAAAACTGATGATCATGTCACGGGCCTTTGCTCGCATTGCTTGCTTCACTGAAGTCTGAACACGCTTTTGAGTGATGATAAGAGGCTTGAGACGGACAAGGTATCCATCTGTCGAAACAACATCAACAACGTCGTCAACCTTGCCACGGTAGCGGCGGATTTGACGGCGAATGTGATCAGTTTGGTGGTGGTGGCCGATAAAGGTCGTTAATGCGTCTTGACCGACACACTCATGGACACGGAAACGAAGAATAACGTGCATCTTGGTAAAATCGCCATTGAATTCTTGTTGTGTCATTTCATAGACACGGCCGAGGATATGTTCGTCAGACTCTCCCAGAGTTTCTCCAATTTTCTTAAAATCCCATGGAGTACGAGGTGCACGAATGGTGTACCAAATCTTGTTCTTCCACTTGTCTCGCTGCTTACGTGCTGCTGCACGTGCCTTCACACTGATTTTCTTTGCCATTGTATCATCTCGGGATGTTGTCTTGCGGGGGCTACCCCACTTGCAAGTCGGCCACTGACCACCCCTATTTGAAGAAGCCTCTTCGTCCAATTCACTGCTGTACTTAATTTGTATACATCTCAACGCATCAATTCGGTAAACTCATGAGCATGAAGTGAACCCCGTGGTTGTGGGCCTCCATCACATCACATGGCGAGCGACGGCGAGCGGCGTCGCTGACGAAACTGTTGTAGCCGATGCACTAGCATGGCTCGTTGGAGACCCAGAATTGGTCGATATCGAACCGACAACCTCCTACCATGGCTCGAAATTGCATATGGTGACGGGTGTTTGTAAAAAGAAAGCACACGCACTCAAGTCTTTGTCGCGAATTGGAAAAGAGTGTCTTCAAACCTTACTCGATGAAGTAGAGGTCCGTTTTGATGAAAATCACACCATGTATTTCCGCCTCGATCTCGATGCCTTCATTGGTGGCGAGGTCGTTTTAGCCAATCGGGTCAAGCTGCAACCATCAAATGCCACACGAAAATCGAAGTATATCCTGGTCAAGATGCGATTGAAGAATGTAAAAATGTGCTCAAACTCGCCTTAGGAAAAGTACAGACCGAGGGATGATTTACACGACGAGTCGGTAATGCAGTAAGTTGAATACCTAGTTGAATGACCAGACGATATGAATGTACAGTTACGCGCCATCATACTCAGTATGATGATGTTGACCTGTTTGACATTTCTTCCATCAGGCTCGACTTCAGAAGCAAAAAGTACCAATCAACCTCCAAGTTGTCATGCTGATAGAAACGATACTTGGACCGTGGGTTTGATTTCGTGTACCAATTCGACCAGCCCCGGCTACACTCTTTTTTCACCCATGCCCTCAACAACAAGCTACTTGATTGATCAGCAAGGAAGAGAAGTCCATTCTTGGGAATCACCAGGTGGGCATCGGCCTGGACTTTCTTCCTATCTTTTGGATGACGGAGATTTGCTTCGAGCAGCGAACCTTGCCCAACAGGCAGTTGGGGATTTTAGTGGTGGGGGCATTGCAGGTAAGATTGAACGTATTGGCTGGGACGGTTCAGCAGAATGGTCATGGGAATACTCTTCGATGGATTACATCACACATCATGATTTGGAACCGATGCCAAATGGAAATATTCTCGCAATTGCATGGGAGGACAAATCCGAGGCAGAAGCAGCACAAGCAGGTCGTAATCCAGCCATTGCAAGTGATGCACCCGGTGGGAGTAGCAATGTCTGGCCGGACCATATTATCGAAATTGAACCCTTAGCCAATAACCAAGCAAATATTGTATGGCAATGGAATGCTTGGGACCATTTGATCCAAGACTACGATGCATCGGTCGACAACTATGGTGTCGTTGCAGACCATCCTGAACTCCTCGATATCAATTTCATCGGCGCAACCGGAAACCAAGCAGGCCGTGCAGATTGGATGCATTGTAACGGCATTGACTACAACGCTGTCCTGGACCAAATTGTTTTGTCATGCAAGAACATGAACGAGATCTACATCATTGACCACAGTACGACTACGGCAGAAGCAGCAGGCCATACTGGAGGAAATTCAGGGAAGGGTGGAGACATACTTTACCGATGGGGAAATCCACAAGCCTATGATTCTGGACTTTCAAGTGACCAGCAATTATTCGGACAGCATGATGTTCAGTGGATTGAGGAAGGAAGAGCTGGTGCAGGAGACTTGTTGCTGTTCAACAACGGCGTTGGGCGTTCCCCGAGTGTTTCATCTGTCGATGTGATTCAACCATCATTCATCAACGGAAATTACCCACTTCAAGCAAACGGAACCTGGGGTCCAAATGCACCAAATTGGTCATGGAACTACGGAGAACAGATGTATGCACAATCCATTTCTGGTGCTGAACGGTTACCGAACGGGAACACACTGGTGACCTATGGAACGAAAGGGACACTGTATGAAGTGGATCTCAACGGAGAAATCGTATGGAAATACATCAATCCGATTACCAACCAAGGTACGCTTACTCAAGGAGATGAAGTTCCTGCTGGAAATAATGCGGGCACAACCGCCAATGCCGTCTTTAAGGTGCGAAGATATGCTGAAGACTTTTCAGCTTTCATAGGCAAAGACATGACGCCTACTGACTATCTCGAAACATGGACTGACCTTTGCCCAAGTGAAGAATCAATCCCATGGGATATTGACGGTGATGGATGCATCGACGATTCAGATGGAGACTCCGTTCCTGACCCCGATGATTTGTGTGAAGGATACGACGATGCCATTGATATCGACAATGACTCATACCCGATGGGTGCGATTCGTTTATCGACACAGATGGCGACGGAGTCGCCGATGCTATAGATTCCTGCCCTGGCTTTGACGACCTCATCGATTTGGATAATGATTCCATTTCCGATGGATGTGATTCATTGATTGATAGCGATTTTGATATGATTTCTGATGTTCTTGATCAATGTCCTGGATTCGATGATAACTTGGATGTTGATAATGATTCAATACCTGATAATTGTGATGATGTGGTGGACAATGACTTTGATGGAATTGCCAATGAACTCGACATTTGTGAAGGCTTTGATGATTCGATTGACAGCGATAATGATGGCGTTCCTGACGGGTGTGATGACACACCAGATGGAAGCGATACTGCAACAAATACGACCGATACACACTCTGAAAATGCGACCAATACGACCGAACAACACACTGAGAACACAACAAATAGCAGTGCGAATACCTCACAGGTCTCCAACGAGAGTTCAGATTCCGAATCAAACGATTCGGATTTCAATGAGATGAAACCAATAACGGTACTCGACTCAAATACGGGTGCTTCAAAGATGACTCCACAGTTGATTCTTTCTTTCATTCTGATGTTCTCTGGTGCATGGTTGTTGTTCTACGTAGTCAGCCAACGTATATTCTCCACTGTGAAGGATCCCGAAACAAAGACCGCTCCTCTCTTTATCCATGAATCCGGAATCCAAGATTCGACGGCACAATTTAATCAAGTCAGTTCAATGATTGATTTGCCAGCCCTTGCTGCACCACCTGAACCTGAACCTTACATTCAACCAAACCAACCCACTCCGCCTCCGTTACCTGCGGAAGGATTGCCAAATGGGTGGACGATGGAGCAATGGAACTACTACGGGCAACAGTGGCTTGAAGTTCAGAAGTAAGTATTGGATTGCTTCAAAGCCTTCATGTAGAACAACTGCTTGGGTCGTTTGAGGAAATACCATGACACACGTCGTTACCACCGCCTGCGTAGACCACAAATACCAAGAGTGCGTTGCAGTTTGTCCTGTAGAAGCATTCCGAGAAGCTGACCGATACTTGGTCATCGACCCCGATGAATGTATTGATTGTGGTGCATGTATTCCAGAATGCCCAGTCGATGCAATTTTTGCCGACACAGATGTTCCTGATTCAGAAGAAGCATGGATTGACCGTAATGCCGATGAATCGGTCGATGCTGAAATTGCAGAGGGTGACACTCCAGTCCTCGCTTCCGACTAATATTCTTACATTCTAAATGTGTCTTGTTCAAGCGCGTAGATACAAACCAATGTTCATGAAGGGCGCGTACTAGGAGGACTGATTGGCATGGTTCGAACAGACTTTACTCAACTCCGGAACGGCAGTGATTTGCTTAAGCGTGGCTTTGCTCGTATGCAGCAAGGTGGCGTGATTATGGATGTCGTTGATCCCGACCAAGCAGCCATTGCGGAAGATGCTGGGGCTGTTGCAGTTATGGCACTTGAGCGCGTTCCTGCAGACATTCGCCGTGACGGTGGAGTCGCCCGAATGAGCCATCCAGATATGATTCAAGGCATATTAGATTGTACTTCAATACCCGTCATGGCAAAAGCACGTATTGGTCATGAAGGTGAAGCACGGGTTCTCGAATCAATGGGTGTTGACATGGTTGATGAATCAGAAGTCCTCACACCAGCAGACCCGTTTTTCCACATTAAGAAAAGCGATTATTCGATTCCATTTGTTTGTGGAGCAACCGGATTAGGTGAGGCAGTTCGCCGTATTTACGAAGGAGCATCGATGATTCGCACCAAGGGCGAGGCTGGAACTGGAAATCTAGTAGCAGCAGTAACTCATGCTCGACTGATTGACCAAGAGATTCGTCAAGTACAATCTCTCGATGAAGCCGGAATTGAAAAAGTATCCCAGATGGTTATGCAGCGATACCAAGTTCTTGCAGATGCATCTGAACTACCAGGCCTTCATCCAATGACACCTTTCGGACCGATTGACGATTCGATGCGAGATGGAATTCAATCAATCCTTCTCGATGTTAAGGAAATGGGGCGTCTACCCGTTGTCACTTTCTCTGCTGGTGGAATTGCAACACCTGCCGATGCATCACACATGATGCGAATGGGAATGGATGGAATTTTCGTCGGCTCAGGAATATTCAAGTCATCGGATCCAAAAACCATGGCAGATGCGATTGTTCTAGCAACTGCGCACTTTGAAGATGCTGAGAAAGTTACCGAAGCCATGGCTATGATGTTGGGTAAACCAATGAAAGGTGATGAGATGGAAACACTCGAAGTTCGGTATGACCAACGTGGTTGGTAATCAATCTAAGGGATTGCCAACGCCTTCTTCACCGAGTGTCCACTTGAGAGTTTTGACGACTCCGTCAAGTGCTTTGTGATTACGAGCAGCCTCTTTCATCCCGTCTCTGTCTTCATTCCTACGACACTCTTCAAACCAAGATTTCCACTCTTTGCGTTTGAGCTCTGCTCGATTAAGCATTTCTTCGATTTCTTCCCAAGAACGGTCGTAAGTTCGGCGTGGAGTGGCATCGGATGACATGGCTCTCGTTTTGCTCGCAATGCCCAAGGTATTTGAGTCAAACGCCGTTTTGACTATTTCAACGCCGGAATTCGGCAATTTTCGAGCGAACTGTTCATCATCGAGAACCGTACCATCACCGAGAATCACATTTTTGAGAATTGAACCTGAACCGATTGAAACTCCTTGTCCAATGACCGTGTTTTTTATCAAGCAATTATCTCCAATCGTGCAGTTTGACATCACTAAAACATCTTCCAAATGAGTCTCTGAACCAATCACACTGTGTGATGAGACTACAGAACCTTCCAAGGTGCCTTTCATATCTGCACTTTCGGCAACAAAACTGTTTCCTTCAAAATCACCTTTTGGTAAAGGAAACGGTAATGTCTGGCGTTGGGCGATGAGCGTATGTTGGGCACGAATCAATTCGGACGGATGCCCGACATCGAACCAAACTCCATCGATGGTTTTTGCATACATAGGCCAGCCCTTTTCGAGGACGAGGGGGAACAGTTGCTTACTGAAGTCAAATTTTTCACCCTCTGGAACGAGTGCTAATACTTCTGGCTCAATGATATACAGACCAGCATTGATGACATTGCTAAAAGCTTCTGCTGCTGTGGGTTTTTCTTTGAATCGGCAAATATAGCCTTCTCGTAATTGACCATTTAAGGTACCGAGATGAGAAGCAGAAAGTCCAACGATTCCAAATTCAGTCGGATCTTCAACTTCCCAGAGAGCCATGGTTACCTTCGCACCACTTGCTCTATGCGCTGCGAGTAATGCTCCGATGTCAAATGAGGCTACAGAATCACCTGAGCCAACAACGAATGTTTCGGTCAAGTGCTCAGACAAAAGACGCACACTTCCTGCAGTACCCATTGGCGTTGATTCTTGATTCACCCAGGCATCAATAGGATTTGCAAGAGTGTTCCAGGATTCAACATGCTGTTCCAATTGTTCACCACGGTATCCAGTTGTGACTACAATCGTATCGATAGAAGCATCTTGCATGGCGTCTTTGACAAAATCGATTACAGGACGTCCAAGAACTTCGACCATCGGCTTGGGACGAGTGAGGGTCAACGGCCGAAGTCGGGAGCCTTGGCCCCCAGCCATGATGACACCGAACACGACAACACCTCAGCGTCGACGACTTGCGGTCATGTCGAGTTTACGCATCGACTTCTTCTTACCAGACTTGGCTTTTCTTTTACTTGAAGAAGCACCGTCTCCTTGACCAATGCCACCAAAGGTAATTCCACCAGACTCCATAAGAGTAGAGATCAATTCATCAGCGACTTCGGCGGATTCTGCTCCAGTCTTCATTTCGGCTTTAACCAAAGCATTGTGGTCAGTCATCCATGATTTACGTTCATCACGAGCCATGTTCAACTTGTCCCGTACTTTGTTGACGTCAACCATTAATTCAGTGATTTTATTGTGCATATCATCAGATTTTTGGCGAAGTTCGAGGAACTCAGTATGAAGACGGTCGCCTTCAGCTTTCAAGAAATCACGATGTGAAAAGACCTCATCAACTTCAGGGGATAAGACATCTGCTCGAGCAACTGCTTCAAGCATTTCCTTGTGAGCTGCATCCGCTTCTGAGCGCAAAGTTTTGATTGCCGTATCCATGTCGGAAAGATCAACATTAATCATCTCGAAATGTGTGACTTCTGGTGCGAGTTCTTTAATCCGCATTTTCATTTCCTTGATTTGCTTAATCATTTCTTTTTCCTTCTTTTGACCGACTGAAGAGGTTTCAAAGGTCGTTTCAAGCGATTGAACATCGTGTCGCAGTTTAGCATATTCAGCAGTTGCTGATTTCTTTTCTCCCTTTTCATCACGTCGGCCTTTGGCCTGGTTGATTATTTCACGGAGTTGTTGTTGAATCGCATTACGCTTTTCTTTGTACATTTTAATTTCTGCACGAATCGCTTTCATCTCAGCCATCACGAGGTCAATCTTCTCACGATGTTCCTTGTACTGACCTTGAACAGTATTGCGTTTATCCGCAATTGTTCGTGCTTGATCGCTGAATGAGTTTCGAGTGTTTCTCATCTTTCGGACACGGGCTTCCATGCCCTGTAATTCTTCTTGGAGTTCAGAATCTTGACTCGGGGTCGCTTCATCAGGTCTTCCGCGCATACATCGTCCACGGAGTTATCCATTTCAAATCTACCCATCGGAAAAGGTGAATCAAGCACCAATATTTCCGAAGATATCTTTCACTTTGATGAAGATTCCAAGTCCGATTCCGAGTATCCCGATGAGACTCGTTGTAACGGAACTGAAATTACGTATTCGTTCGAGGTACTTTGTTCGTACCCGAACATTGATTTGGCGTCCAATAATCAAATCGCCACTTTGTTCTTCAAGACGAACAGAGACCGTCGCCTCTCCAAAACGTTCTGGAAGGAGCGATTGCCAAGCAACGGTTCCATCTCTCAATAATCCCGACATCAATCCGAGGACATCATCGTCACCTTTGCTGGCGAGTGGGAGTGACTTAGTCGACCACCAATGGCGCTCTCCGGGGTTCAAACGATAGGTCATCGCTAAATCGTGTGGCCTGAAATCAGGCGATTGAACGCGAAGTACAATGTTTCGGGGTGTATCTGAAAGATTATGAATCAATGTGAACAAGTTCGCACGCTCATGAACCACATTCTCCATATCCACTTCAAACACGATTCCTGCCGAGGTACTCGAACGCCCGGCGCCAAGATCTTCTTCGATTCGTCCAATCATTCGGAAGAAAGCCGGACAAGAATCTTCGATGTGTTGGAGAATCGAAAGCCATTCCTCCATCGTGAAGATAGGATGGTTGTTCACCAGTTCCATTCCCTCCAAAGTAAGTACTTCCAATAACTCGGATTCCATCGTCTTGAAGTCGAGTCCTTTGGAGTGGCGGTACAGCGTCATCAATATTTTTTCTCGAGCAAATCTTGGATCAATCTTCTTTTTAAAATGTGTTTCGATTTCCTTTGAGAACACTTCGTATTCAGAACGAAGAAGTGGGTCCATGTGAGTTTTCACTAAATCATTGAAGACCATTTCCAATGTCGAGGGATGAATCGGTGGAGTGTATGCTTTCAAAAGCCCTGTACGTTCATCCATATTGAATGGCCGAGAGCGAGTTGGGATGTGCTGACCGAGTGAAAGTAAGAGTGCCGAAAACGAAAGAAGAAGAAGAATACGACCATTGATTGAAGCTATATCGAAGACAAAAATTCCACTGAGTAACAAACTCGACATGATTCCAAATGAAAGTGCCCAAGAGTGTTTGGCTCTCGCACTGTTGAGCAGGTCTGCAAGACCCTCGTAACCATGCAATGATTGTACCGAAAGGTGTTCTCGGTTCAATCGAGCAACTTCTTTTTCGAAATTTCCAATCGAGAGTTCGACACGATGCCGGTGGAATATTAGAACCAAAATATAACCAAGCAGAATGATGAATGTGAGAGCGGTTAATGCCATGGCAAAACTCATTCCAAGAGTCGGTTCAATTTTGGCCCACCACTCTGGCGAGTTCGTTGAAAAAGCAAGAGAACCAAAAGAGGTTAAAATCGAAAAAGCCGGAAGAATGAGAATCAAGCGAAGGCCAAAACCGAGCAATTGACGGTCGATAGCGTACCAAAAACGTTCAGAACCAAACAGACTTTCATTCAAGCCACCCTCATCGCCAATACTCGGCGGAGCGTCGTTTTCTACTTCGACCACAGTTTGCCCAAGAATTACTCACACTAAAGTCTTCCATCAATCGACGGTACGAGAAATACGAACAAGTAGTTTTGAAGCCAGGCCTGTGGAAAAAAGAGCATCAGCAGTTCCTCCAATCAAGTAACCCTCAAGTTTTCGAGTGATTGTTGAACCGATGAGGACTCCAGATTGAGTCATTGTTTCAGTTTCTAAAGCGTTGGTAAACATCGCTTCTATTGTCCCAGTCACCCCATGCTCTAAGCGCTCGAGCGAGATGAGTTGAGTTCTTGATGAGTGTATCCGTGATGCAATATCGGTCGATGCTTGCGGGATATCTCGCCCACTGGGATCGAGTAGAGGTTGTCCGAGAAGAAGAGATAAAGCAACTTCCAGATCATCATCGATGGCATGTTCTAAGCGGCAAGCCGTCGCATGCGTATTACCTTGAAACGAGATGGTTTCGAGAAACACTTCGGCTAATCGATGGCGACGCTTCATTTTCTGACCATGTATCATTCCCTTTTCGGTTAACGATGCACCTTTGTAGGGGATGTTGTCGACCATGCCTTTCGCAGCTAATCGTTGAATCATTTCAGTTGCTGAAGCTGGAGACACCCGTAAAGCCTTGGCTAAATCACCGTTACGTACCCGCTCTGAGGGATGCTTTTCAAAAAATTCATACATGGTTTCAAGATATTCATCTTCAAACTCTCGGAAATGGCCACTCATAAATTCTCACCTCAACAACTATCTCACGCCTGCTTAGCGGAAAAGACTTCCTCACAAGCAGGACATCGTACGGAACCAGTATATGTTGCAGGAATGCGGAGCGACTGCTCGCATTCTGGACAATGAAGTTCCACTTTCCCATCACTGACGACTTCCGGAGTTTCATCTTCATCTTCATCTTCTGTTTGCTCGCGGGAGTCATCGATACGTGGAGTGACATCAAACCGATGTGAACAGTCTGGACAACGAACTTGACCTCCATAATCTGATGGCACACGTAATTGCCGAGCACACTCGGGACAACCGACTTGAATCTTTTCAACATCCACTGTACTGCTCGTTATTTTTGATTTCGATTGCTCTTTTACAGGCTTGGGGTTTGAAGTCCCAACTTGTCGGTTTTGGAAAATGCGTATGATTGCACCAACTGCAACAGCAATCATGAGGCCTCCGAAAAGTCCGACCCATGGCACCGAAAAGGAGGCTTCTTCAACGATGACCTCGCCTGATTGGAAGGTATTTGTAGCAGTGAAACTTTCATCGCCAACAATCCAAGTGGCCTTGAACGATACAGATTGATAATCTGGCCAGACAAATGTAAATTGATATTCATCCTGTGAATTTGATGCGAGAGCAAGTGTTGTTTCTTCACCCAAGAAAGCTCCACCTAATGTAGATAAAACGATGTATCCTGCTCTTCCATCAACATCACCTGAATTACTGAGACGGACAGTAATCGTACCAGAATCTCCAGGAATTGGGCGGTTCGGTATTGAAATCGGGTCGAATTCCACACCGTAGGATGGACGGTCATCAGGTACACCGAGGCTGTGGCTCGAAAAACTGAAGCCAGTCGTCCAGTTAACTGCGGTAGGCCCGAATAGAAACTCGTTCGGCATTAACTAATCCGAGCGTATGAATTCCAGTGGATAATCCTGGCGAGAGCGTCACTGTATAATCGAGTGGATAGGATTCCAAACCCGAGTCAGTATATCCAAGACGAATCCGGACAGGACGGTCGATTCCTTCACTCATTTCAAGCGACCAAGAGAACTGAATTCCAAGTTCGGCATCCCAAGTGACCGAGGTGATCTTGGGGGTAAGTGTTTGCTGAACTGCAACTGGAACAAGGAGCGTTCCATTTAGACCTGAATCGATGGAACCGTCAGAAGAACTGAGAGACCAGTTCACCAGTTGTTGGCCTTCAAGTGAGAGTGGGACTTCGACGGTGACCTCACCGGCAGCGTTGATATCGAGCATGAGTCCATTGCTGGTGTAGATAATGCCATTTGACTCACATACCAGCGCCACAGTACCCGATAATTCTCCATGATTTCGAATCAACATCGAAAACACAGCCAAATCTCCTTTGTGCCAAGGCCCGTTGAGAAGGGCCGGAGTGCTCGACCCTGCCGATTCAAAAGCAGCAGATTCAACATCATGCGCTAAGGAAAGACTTGCTATGGAATTATTGTTCATTCGCATGCCACTCACCGAACACGTGAGCAAATCAGGCCGTGAAGTCGAGACAAGTGATTCCATAATTGAAGATTCAAGAGGAACTTGAATTTGAGCATCAAACAGAGATTGGGTGCCGAAAGTGCAAACAAGAACTCCATTGAAGTCGAGTGAACCGGTATTTGAAATATTGAGGTCCCAAGTGAGGACTTCTCCAGCAAGTGCATCTGGAGTGAGAAGTTCGACAGAAAGGGAGAGCAAAGGCAGAGGTGGTGGAGACACGACAAAGGAGATCTGGCGTACTTCATCGCTGGGGTTTCCATCACCGGAGTTGTTCAATTCCAATACAAGGACTGCTGAACCTTCGTAAAGAGCGACGGTACTGTTCACTTGAACGATGGTGCTTGAAAGAGGAGCAACTGCCACGAGAGATGAAGTTTGATTATCGTAGATTCCGTTGGAAAGCAGGGATGAAGTGAGGTATCCAGCCCACGAAAAGTCACCATCGTTGATGATTGCTACTTCGGTTTGTAAATAATCACCATCATGTATTGAGACGTTGCCCGTAAGGTCACCTGTAGCGGTTAGGCCGTTCAAGAGAACCTGACCTTCCGCGGCGAGTGAAATCTCTATCGGTTGTAAATGATGAATCGTTCTGTTCAAGGAAAGAGATTGAGTCGAATTTGGCGAACCGAGTTCCCCAATCAATTCAACATGAACGACAGAATATCCATACGGAAGCGATACTAAACTGAATTGCAACTGTTGGGTTGAATCAGCAGTGAGAGTTAAGTTTTGGCTCATCGTATCAAAGAGTGTCCCATCAAGAGTTGAGAGTTGAACTCTGGCTTCAACTTCAGCTTCGCTCGAGAGTACTTCCACCACCGTGAATTCCAAGTCATACGAGGATTGTTCAATCGTGGCAAAAAGTCTTGAAGTGAGAATGTACTCACATCAATGACTGCTCCACCTCCACTCGCACTCACGAGCGGCAAAAGGAAGGTGAGAAACAAGGCAGAAATGCAGAAGGCAGAGACCTTGGAATTGCCTGTTTGACCCCTGCCCATACGAACCCCTCTACATGGGGGTTCTTCACTTTCACGCCAAAAGAAGTCACTACGCCATGTTTATTCAAGGTTGGAGGTTGGCGCACCTTGTATGCGTCCGGAAGAGTTGCTCGAGATGACGCCTGCATTGCTGGCAAAGTCGATTTTGCATCGGCGCGAACGCCTTGCTGAGACGATACCTGAACAACTGGATGCTCGGCAGGATGAACTCAGGGCGGCCGAACCACTTGCTCGAAGTGCCAAAGAACAACGAGATGGGCTCAACGCTAAAGTTGCGAACTTGAAAAAAGAACGAAACTCTGCCCGAATGACAGCACAAAAACTGTTTCAAGAAGGTGGAGAACTTCGAGATAAGATTTCTTCAACCGGTGGCGTTCAAAAGGCAAATCCAGAGTGGGCTCAAAACAAACTCAAAGATAAATTGAAAGCACTTGAAAACGAACTCGAAACAAATTGGGGCGACCATAAAACCGAGCAAAAGTTTCTTGCAGAGATGAAATCACAAATTCGCCAACATGAGGAATGGGTCGAGAAGCGAAGCAATAACCAAGAAGAGCATACGCTCATGAAGACAAAGTATACCGAGGCTCGCAAATATCTAGAAATTGCTGAGAAGGCTCACAAAGCACTCCTCGATCATGCATCTGAAAACGAATATTTCCACAATACCTACCTTGAACAAGAAGCACATCGGCGCCGTGCAGATGCACGAACCAAACGTCTTGCACAAGCTCTTGACAGTAGCCAACGAGGCATTGAACACTGGCAAAAGCACATTGATGAAGGATTTGATGTTCTTCTCGCAAACTCAAAACGTGTTGAAAATGGCGAGCCTTCAAGCCATGCACGAAGACGTCAACTGAAATCATTCGATGAAAAGAAACCCTCGACTACACGTCATAAGAAGAAAAAGCAGCAATCGAGAGGTGAAGAAGAATGAGCGATGAATGTGAAACCACTGGATTCACTCCTCAACAGCAACTTCGTTGGCCTTTGGTCCACAAGAATCTCTGCAAACAACTTGAATTGCCGAACGGAGATGCGATTTCTGGAGAT
>CAJJCP010000015.1 GCA_905182715.1 uncultured Candidatus Poseidoniales archaeon | reverse complement strand
AGATTCGTCTCGATGATGCAAAAGCAAGAACGAGAATTGGGTCATTTGCTTCTATTGCTTGGCCTGTGTTCTTGATTCTGGCTTCGAAGCACCTTAATCTCGATGATTACACCTCCCTTCTCGGTTCAGGATTCATCATTCTTGTCGCCTATGCTTGCTTCCAAACCTCGAGTTCAATCTTACGGGGTGGGCTTGATGTCATGAGGTGGCGAGCAATTATGACTGGACTCGGCGCCGTAGCTGCCTTTTCACTCTTTATCGGCGATGTCCCTGAAACAAATTCCTATGAATGGCTTGCTTCGCTCAGTTCACTTGGTGCTGCCAGCATCGCAACTGGATATATTTGGTTCGTTGGAGATGACCAGCGTGTCGAACGGAAAGCATTCGCTCGACGACTCGACGGAGTTGAAACGCATTTATTAGAATTGAAAGCACAAGGTGCAGCGGTCGATCAGGCTTCGAGTTTAGTAATGACGGCAAAAGAAGAAGGGCACATCAATCCAGAATATGGCATGAAACTTCTTGACGAAGCACAGGATGATATTGAACGTACACTTTCTCTCAGTGGAGATGTTGAAATTATTCAAGCCGATGCTATCCA
The DNA here is from genome assembly GCA_905182715.1 of uncultured Candidatus Poseidoniales archaeon. GTDB lineage: Archaea > Thermoplasmatota > Poseidoniia > Poseidoniales > Poseidoniaceae > MGIIa-L1. The sequence goes on along the minus strand of CAJJCP010000015.1, from coordinate 82,799 downwards.
GGCGATAGAAAAGGCAGAAGCGATCGCACCTTCGGCAAAACGTCCTCGGAAATCTTTTGAAATAGGCGTGCGTGAAGTAAAACTTGGTTCATTGCGTGAAGGAGAAATATTGTTCCGTCAATCGAAAAAATTGGCACTTGAGATCATTGAATGGTGGGCAATGGCGGAACAAGCCATTACTGAGGCCAGTCGATTACTCGGAGGCAATGACGCTGAAAGTGTACAGCATTTGAAAGAATTACTTGCCGATGCAAAAAAGAAGTTGGCAACCGAAGAGCCACAAGAAGCCTATGAATTCGCATGCGTGATTCCTCCGCAATTATTGGCAGATGGAGATGCTCAAGAACGAGCAGTTGATGCAGTTAAAGAAGCTCAACACCAGTTACAACAAACCGATGGCCTTGATACAACCGAGATGGTAGAGCGATTGGAACGTGCTGAACAAGCCATTGAAGCAGGTAGCCCGAGTCAAGCCATCGGATTAGCCGATGGTGTCGTTCGGTCTATTGAATCAGAACGGGAAGCCATGGATAATGTTCGTCGTGCTCTCAAACAGCGTAAAAAATTAGTCACCCAATACAAAGACAGAGATGACAAGAAAGAGTGGGATGAACGCCTCGCTTCGATTGAGAAGGCTGCAGACCTCAAACAATGGACCCACTCGAATTCGTTGCTTGATGCCATGACTACCGACCTTGACAATGAAGGGCAAGCAAGTGATGAAGCGCTTGAACTGTATGACTTTGTCACTGATGAATGGAAAATCCTTCGGAATCAATGCGATACAAATGGAATTTCTATTGAAGATGAAAATCGCCGAGCATGTGAACAAGCCATTGCACTGGCTGCCGAATCGTTATCCGGGGGACGTGTTGAAGATTGTCTCAAGCACTTATCAGAAGCCGATGCTTCAATGGAACGACTTCGTAGAGAAATCTGACTTCAAAGTTCGAGTAAGCCTTTCTTTTCAATCGATTTGAGATCAAGCGTACCAGGGAGTCCAAGGTCAACAGGCATTCCGGAGATAGTAACGACGATTCCGGTTAAGTGTGTATGAATACACATTGGCAAATCATCTGGCCACACTTGTCTGAACCACTTTCCAACCGTTCGACTTTTTCTTTATTGCTTCAGCAAGACTGCCTGACCCATTAAATGCAGTCCATCCATTGGAATTCCATGCGTGTTGAATTAACGGTTTTCTTGCAAAGGTAGGTGGTGGCGCAACGACGTGTTTCATGGTCCATCCATCAAGCCAATCAAGACCTGAATCATTGAGCCATTCAATCGGTGTCGTTTCTGATGCTAGCATCTCGGTATGGCCTGCACGGGCAAGAGCCCCAATGAGGTTTCGAACGTGGGGGTGGCGAGGGTTTGATGCAGCAAGTTTTTCAGCCAAAGTCACACCTGTATTGATTCTCCCTGCATCAATGTGAAGCAAGGCTCGAACAACTTCTCCATGCGTCCATTCTGTGATTTCATATGACTTGATGAATTGTTCAAGTAAGTTCAATGCCTTATCTGGCGTACCACCTAAACGCATTCGAGCGATATCGCTGAGCAAGAATATTCGCCCAGGGGGCGTGTCGAGGTATTTGAGTTCACTTTGAGCGATACCATTTTTGTAACGCTGAACAAGATCGATGTTACGCCTCATTACCGAGTCAATCGAAATAAGGGCTTTGAATTCGGGCTCTAATACCCGTTGTTTGGGGTTGAACAATGATGCTGCCCATTGTAACCGAGCAGTTTCAATATCATCAGAGATTAACAACCCTAAACGAGGTTTTGCTTCAGCATAATCACGCTGGGATAAACTGGCTGCACAGAGAACTAAACGAGCGACCTGTGCTTCACGTCCACCTCGTAAGGCGAGGAGAGATACCGCTTCATGCTCAGCCTCATTCCAACGCCCCAAGCCAGCATACAATTCCATCATTGCGTCCGTTTTACGTGCTAAAGTAAGTCCCTCTAACTGCTTCCCGTGTCCTTCATAAATCTTATCTAAACGGTCGAGAGCAATTGACCATTGGTCATTCGCAATCAAATCTGTGAACGGTTTTTGTTTGAGGTAAATGACATCTTGCATTTCGGAAAGGCGAGCTCTGTCGACCCCAACTGTCGTATCAAAAGTGATGTCTTCTAATTCCAACCCGATGCGTCGTGACTTGAGCCAGATGGTGAGGAAGGCAATTTGACCGCCAGAGGCGAGCATCCACGTGAGTTCTTCGAGTGCATCTTTCTCTAAAACTCCGCATACTTTATTTTCCCAATCACCACAATTTGCGCCTTGAGGTAGGGCGGCTGAATCCCAAAAAGTAATCATCCCCAATGCCAACAAGAGCATCGACTGACCTGCAAATCCTGTAAAACAGAAGTTGAGGACTTTAGCCTGTTGGCTTGGTTCAGCCCTTAAGAGGCGGCTGTCGGCCAATTTAATGCCACCTTTACCAGATACATCTTGAACATCGAGGAAGAGGATTCGAGCAACTTCATACACGAAGAGGAAGCCGATAAGAGCAACGTTAAGCAATAAAAACAGTAACACAAATTGAACAAGTGGTTCACGAATTCCAGTCACGGGGATGAATGAGAATAATTCAATCAGTCCAAAACCAAGGATTCCACCTTCTTCCATAAACGTTGTCTGAAGGGTGTATTCAGGCAATTCGAGAACTCGGTCCGAATGAAGAAGCAAGTTTTGATCGTACAATAAGACGAGCAGCGAAAGAAGCGTGTTCAAGGCAACATATGGCATTACAATCAAGTTGAGATTGACTATTTGCGCCACGGCCTGTTGTCTGGCATTGGGTATGTGGTTATGAAACGGAGACGGTTCTCCACGAGCAATTTTCCGCGAAGACTGTCGCAGGGCCTGCCATGATGAACCAAGTATTCGGCCATAGGCTAGAATCGATGGAGACATCAATGCAAATACGCAAATACTAAATCGTCGTGAAAGTGATACATTTGCATCATCTAAAGCAAAATAAAGGCCGATGACCAAAAGGATCCAAATCAAGATCAGGAGTACATATTTTGAACTCCGCCCAAAGCTCGAGTTTTGTAAAGATGCTCGACTTTGGCCAATTGGCTTAACCACCTGAGCCCCAAGAGAAGTCCCAGTAGAGATCAAAGCAGGTAGTGCGATGAAAATCAATGCCACGCTTAACGAAGGAGTGTGATAGCCTTCCGAAAGTCCTAACCGAATCATCACATATTCGAAAAACAGCAAGAGGGCACCTACTAAAGCGAAAATGTAGGTTGCAACACCGGGTTGCATTCCTCTTGAACGGAGTAAATCTCGAGCATCTTGAATTGAAGAAGTCACTTCGTGAACTTCATATCGCTTTTCGCCTGTTTCAAAGGCGACTTGTAGACCACGTAATTGATGGGGGACAACACGGGTCCAAAACAACCAAGCAGTTGCAGCAGCCAAGACATACGGCACCAAAGCAGCAAGTGTGAAGCCGCTAATAATCGGTGGTGCTGACATAAAAATCCCTCAATCCTCGTTTGGTGATATCGCTAAAGACGGTTGTACTCTTTTTTCATCTATTTCGGTTCTCAAATCTTTCAAAAATGTGTCGAGAGAAATTCCACTCACTTGGTCACCGTTTCGGGCGCGTAAACTAACCGTTCGTGTTTCAATCTCTCCATCGCCAAGAATGACCATATAAGCCGGTTGCATTTTGCGATGGGTTCGGATTTTCTTTCCAATCGTATCATCACCATTATCAATTTCCACTCGGATTTCATTGTCTCGGAGCAACTTGGCGACTTCGTCCGCATAGGCTGTATGTTTTTCAGAGATGGTAATGATGTGACAATGAGTTGGCGTCAACCATGTCGGGAATTTACCTGCGAAATGTTCAATCAAAACTCCACAGAATCGTTCCATTGAACCAAACGGTGCTCTGTGAATCATAACTGGTCTGTGAATTTCACCATCGCTTCCTTTGTATTCCAATTCAAAGCGTTCTGGCAAGTTGTAATCAACTTGAACTGTGCCAAGTTGCCATTCACGTCCGATTACGTCCTTGACTACGAAATCGATTTTTGGGCCGTAAAACGCAGCCTCTCCTTGTTCTTCTGACCAATTGACACCGAGCGATTCTGCTGCTGCTCGGCATGCATCCTCTGCTTTATCCCAGCGTTCAGGCTCTCCTACATATTTATCAGAATCTAAGTCACGTAGTCCAACCCGTACCCGATAATCATCCATTCCAAGTTTGTCGAATATGATTTGTACAAGTTCAATGCATCCAAGGACTTCTTCAGCGATTTGGTCTTCAGTCACAAACAAATGAGCATCGTCTTGTGTAAAGCCTCGAACGCGAGTCATTCCCGAAATCTCACCTGATTGCTCCCATCGATAGACTGTACCGAACTCTGCTAATCGCAAAGGAAGGTCACGGTAAGAACGCTGTTGAGAGGCGTAAAGTTTGATGTGGTGTGGGCAATTCATCGGCTTAAGCATGTAACCGTCGATATCTCCACTCTTCATCAAATTCGAAAGTTCTCCACACGTGCAACCTTCATCAGCGAGTTTATTCATCAACTCACGTTCAACAAGTGGCGGGTATTGAGAATCTTGATAATACGGGAAATGACCTGAAGTACGGTATAAGTCGAGTTTCCCGACATGAGGTGTGAAAACCTGGGAATAGCCTTGACGCCGCAAATGGAACGAAATGAAATCCTGTAACTCTTGGCGGATTATTGAGCCACGAGGCGTCCATAGAATCAATCCTTGGCCGACTTCTTCATCGATATGGAATAACTGTAGATCTTTCCCGAGCTTTCGGTGGTCTCGCTTTTTGGCTTGCTCTAAGCGGTCGAGTGTGGCACGAAGGGCTTCTTTACTCGCTTCAACAATGCCATAAATTCGGACGAGTTGTTCACGGTCTTGGTCGCCTCTCCAATACGCTGAAGAGATACTGGTGAGTTTAACATTCATCAATCGTGAAGTGTTTGGGACGTGGGGGCCAAGGCATAAATCGTACCAATCATCTTGTTTGTAAATCGTAGAGCCGCTACCGTCTTCGATTTTATCATTGATAATTTCAAGTTTGTAGGGGTTATCAGCAAAATGGTCTTGTAATTCTTGATCGGTTAATTCGACCCGTTCAACCGTGAAATTCTTTCGAGCTAATTCCTGCATCTTCTTTTGAATTGCTTTGAGGTCGGATTCAACAATTTGTTCCATTGCAAAATCATAGTAAAAACCTCGGTCAACCGCAGGGCCAATCGTTGGTTTTGCGTCAGGGTAGAGAGACATTACCGCCTGAGCAAGTAAGTGTGCTGCACTGTGGCGAAGAATATGTGTGCCTTCATCAGATTCTGAAAGAATACCTTCAATGGAACAATCAGTGTCAAGCACCCGTGATAAATCACATTCAATACCGTCGAGTCGGGCGGCTAAACATCCATGTTTACGACCCAATGCATCGGTAATGACTTCTGCGCAGGTGATGCCTGCAGCATATTCATTCACAGTTCCATCAGGTAGGGTCACGTTGATGAGTGCCATATTACTCTCTCCTTCAACCCCTACGGGGTTGGCAACCCCTCATCAAACCATCACTCGATATGGGAAAGAAATGGCCAGACAAACACGCTTTTCAGTTCGTCACCAAGGGAATCTAAGATTCCAATAAATTCCATCAAAAAGAATAACTTGGATACCGAGGAGAATGGAGCCAATGAGCATTTTTCCACCACCAGGAAATTTATCGACGTAGGCCGAATATGCGAGTAAACCCATGAGGATATTCCCTACACAGGCAAGCATCAATACGCCTACAACAAGGATCGGAGTCCAGCTGTACTCATTATCAAGATGAAAAATGGTTGCCTCAAGCCATAACGCAGAGGGTATGACGACTAATGCGAAAGCCAACAGTAGCCGAGCACCGCCGCTACCATCAGATTCTCCCCATGGCCATCGCAGAGATTCCATTACTGATACTTCGTTTTGGTAGAGAATAATCCACCAATACATCAAGAATCCAAAGGCTGCTAAGAACATGAAGGGGACGATGAATTGAGCCTGAGACCACGGAATTCCACCCCATAATGCATCCTTGTCTGAAGCATGAGAAAGGCCGTACAGATAGGAGACAAGAACAAGAGTTCCGAAGATGGAAATGAAGATTCTAACAAAGTTCCGCGTGACTTGCATAATGTTCTGTGTAGGTTTTCACTGATAAGGACCTGTATCAATTCTTACCATTCAACATCAAAATCATCACCAAGTGAAGTGCTCGGTTTGTCAAGAACTTCGACCTGCGGTGAATCTGGCTTTTCGATGACATTCCTATCCAAGTTTTCAGATGGAGGTGGTGTTTCGGGAGTGAAAACAAAACTACTCTCTTGCCCTTTGTGCTGAGCAGGACGACCGTACTGTGGTTTTTGGGAGGGGTCAATCTCGTTCGATTCCTGAACTTCCGTAACGACTGGTTCATCATCCAATGGTAGAGCGTTTTCATCATCTTTTTTGAGTTCGGCAAAACCCTTGGCTAATGCATCAGCAAGACTTGGAACCTCTGGCTTCCTTCGACTCATGTTTTATTCAAAGCATGTGGAGCACATCAATGCTCTGCCTGAATGTGTGCTTGTTTTATTCCTCTTCAAGGTCGAGTGAATCATCAAAGTCTACTTCAGGTAAAAATGATAAAATTGTCCCCAGAATTCCAAACACAAGCACGTATTCCCAGACTGCAGCTACATTGAGGAGTGGGTAATTCGTAGTGGTGCAAAAGGCGAGCATGTCCGAAGTAGTCACATTATAGGTATCCCAATCAAAATCAGGACCCCAGACTTTGGCTTGGGCTGAGATCATTTGTACTAAGCCGATAAAGGCTGATGATGTCGCTAAGATTCGCAAACCAAGTAAGGTTCGGAAACGTTCATGATTCCACCAGATTTTGATGGTGACTGCTGTGACCATTAAACACCAATAGACTCCGTTGTTAAAGATGTCAAAAGCATAATGCCCGTGCATTGGTCCATCGACATCCCATGGAACGGATCCTATACGGATACATGAAAACGCTCCGATTAAGCCCGGGAATACGGCGAGGTGGTTCAATCCATGCCAGAAGGAATGGTGTCCGGCATTCGTAATACGTTTCATGTTCATCGAATGAATTTCCATAATAATCCAAAAAACAAGGTAACCGCTCACGAATGTACCGATTGTAAAAATAGTGTCGCCAGGTTCATACAAATCAAAATCTGAAATGAACGGCATATATGCTTTACAACCGTTCCAAATCCATGTGAGGTATCCGGCAATGAGCCATAAAAGGGTCGTTCCGACCATGAGAAGAATCGCGAGGCGACGTCGTTGGACTGTATCCACAAACCCTCCCCTCAGCACTGCTTTTTGATGCCATCGCTTCAAATCACATCAATGCAGGTCTTCTTGAAGGTGAAAGACTTCGCACATTCATGCGCATCGGAATTGTGGTCAATCCTGACGCAGGACTCGGCGGCCGGTTGGGTTTCAAAGGGAGCGATGGTCGTGCTGCTGAAGCCCGTGCTGCAGGTGCGAAAGACCGCGCAGGCCCCCGTATGCAACAAACGCTTGAAGCCTTACAAGCCCTCCTCTCGAGTTCTCTTAACCGTTCCAATGTAGAACTCGAATGCATCGGTTGGAAGGGACGAATGGGTGGTGCTTGGGTACCTTCAGCAAATGAAAAAATGTTTTTTACAGAGATTGGAGAAACTCCCAAAGAAACTTCAGTGACTGAAACAGGTCAACTGGTTGCGGCACTTGTCGATGCAGGTGCTGAAGCCATTCTCTACGCTGGTGGAGATGGCACAACTCGGGATATCGCAAACACACTTGAGAGCATCAACAAAGAAGCACAAGAAATTCCACTTATCGGCGTCCCTGGCGGAGTAAAGATGCATTCGGGTTGTTTTGCAACTACGCCAAAAGCTGCTGCTGAAGTCACCTTAGCGTTCCTTATCGGGGATTTGCGATGTGCCATTACCGAAGTTATGGATTTGGATGAAGAAGTTTACCAAGAAGGCGTGTGGAAGGTTCGGATGTATGGAGAGGCGTGGACCCCTTCCAGTCCTCGATTCATGCAAGGGGCAAAGGAACAGGTCGAACGAACAAGTGAATCCGACACCATCGAAGGACTTGCTAATCATGTTCAATCACTGCTTCAAGACCAGCCAGATTTAATGGTTATTTGGGGAAGCGGTGGGACATTACGTCGAATGGGTGACTTTTGTGGAGAGGAACTCACCTTACTTGGAATTGATGTTCTTGGGCCCGTTGAAAATGGAAAGCGTCAACTTTTCAGTGATTTGAATGAACAACAACTTCTCCAAACGATCTCTCATCATGTCGATGAAAAGGGTGAGCAGCGGCCATGTTTACTGCTACTTTCTCCTATGGGTGGACAAGGTTTCCTCATCGGGCGCGGAAATCTTCAACTCTCCCCCGACGTTTTGCGTATGATTGGTATTGACAACATTCTCGGTGTAGCCACGCCTGCGAAATTGATTGGACTCAATGCTGTTCGCATCGATACGGGCGAAGTTGAACTCGACCAAGTATTCCAAGCCAAACGTTTTATCAAAATATTGCAAGGTTTCAGAACAACGAGACTGATTCGAATCGAAGAGGCTTGATTCACAACTGACCAGTTGCTGCCTTGAGTAAGCCGAGGAAAGGCGGACTTGGACGGCCAGGACGACTCTTGAATTCTGGATGGTATTGTACACCAACATAATACGGATGTCCTTCAAGTTCAAAGATTTCACACCGTTGACCTGTTTCATCTTTGCCAACAAAGACAAGACCTGCTGATTCAATAGATTCGATCATATCTGGATTGACTTCATATCGATGGCGATGACGTTCATCAACGGATTCACCTTCTCCGTAAAGAGTTCGAATTTTACAATCTTCAACTTGCCATATCGTAGGGCGACTTCCCAGTCGCATGGTCCCACCGAGATGGGTTTTGGAAATTTCTGGCATGAACACCACGGCTGGGTTTTTGCAGTTCTCATCAAATTCTGTGGAATTCGAGTCCTCAAAACCAAGCACGTTGCGACAAAATTCAATGGTTGCAACTTGCAATCCGAGACAGATTCCTAAGTAGGGTGTTGAAGATGTTCGAGCATACTCTGCCGCCAAAATCTTGCCTTCAACACCTCGGTCGCCAAAGCCACCTGGCACCAAAACTCCAGCAGCTTGCTTGAGTGAGTCCCAAGCTTGTTTTCGCTCATCTACATTCTCCCAATCGGATTCAAGGTGACTTGCTTCAATCCAATCGATGACCAATTTCCTGTCAACTGCCATTGCTGCATGCTGTAAACTCTTGATGACTGAAAGATAGGCATCCGACAAATTGGTGTATTTCCCAACCATGGCAATATGAACTTCTTCAGACAACGTATCGAGATGGTGAGCCATGACTCTCCAACGCTGAAGGAGGTCTGTTACCTCGCAATCGACCTTGAGGATATCACACAAGCCTTGCTCATGCAGCATCAAGGGAACATGGTAGATGTTAGGGACATCGTGAGTTGACATGACTGCTGCTGGAGATACATGGCAAAATGCAGCCAACTTTTCTCGCGTTTCATCGTTCAAAGGTGCAGATGAACGACAAACGAGGATGTCAGGAGTAATGCCCAGGCCTCGTAATTCTTTGACTGTGTGCTGGGTTGGTTTCGTCTTCTGTTCACCGACCGGCCCCATAACTGGAACCAATGAGACATGGACAAAAGTGATGTTTTCACGGCCGACTCGGAATTGGAATTGTCGGAGAGCCTCGATGTAAGGTGCCGATTCGATGTCGCCAACGGTCCCACCCAATTCGATAATACATGCATCGGGCGCTTCATCGCTACCATCAGCAGGACGATGAGCGACTTCTTCCAGCCAATCTTGAACAGCCCCGGTAATATGAGGAATCACTTGAACTGTTTTTCCAAGATAATCTCCACGACGTTCTGCTTCGATTACTTTAGAATAGATTTTCCCCGTGGTCACATTGTTGTCTCGACCAAGATTGATGTCCAAAAATCGTTCATAGTTTCCGAGGTCAAGGTCAACCTCGCCACCGTCATCTAAAACGAAAACTTCGCCGTGTTCAAACGGTGACATTGTCCCAGCATCGCTGTTAAGATAGGGATCTATTTTCAAAGAAGTGACTCGCAGTCCAGCGCTTTTCAAGAGCACACCGATACTGCTTGCGGTTACGCCTTTCCCTAAACCAGAAAGGACTCCCCCGCTTACAACAACGTACTTCATGCACATCAACGGGCTTTTAGGCCGTCGCGCCTCCCATATCAACATACCTCTCGAATGAGAATTTTCGAGCATGACGAAATGAGCGAAGAATCAAAGGGTGGGTGCACTGAAACCAAAGAGAGGGGAAGTATGAACGAAGTTCCAACAACCATGTTCGCTTGGACTAAAACGGCGGATACGCCTGGGGGTTTTACTCGAATCGAGCACCCAGTCCCTGCCCCTTCGAACGGCGAAGTCTTAGTCAAAACACATTCAACTTCAGTATGCGGTACTGACATCCATATTTGGAAGTGGGACCAATGGAGCCGTGAAAATGTGCCACTTGGCACAATTACTGGACATGAAACATGTGGAGAAGTCGTTGGCTTAGGAGAAGGTGTGAATACTCATAAAATAGGAGATTTGGTTGCTATTGAATGTCATCTCGCCTGTTGGAATTGCCCTCGGTGCGATGAAGGAAACGCACATATTTGTGAAAATGGTTCAATCTTTGGAGTTCACAACCACGGGGCTTTTGGCCCATACTTCGTCATCCCATCTGTCAATGCACGTCACATTCCGAAAGGCCTCGACCCCGGGCATGCTTCAATCCAGGACCCTTTAGGGAATGCAATACACACATTAACCGGCGGACCAATAGATGGGGCTACCGTTGCGATTCATGGTCTTGGACCAATTGGGTTGTTTGCTGTCAATGCTGCAAAAGCGATGGGAGCCAAAAAAATCATTGCCGTGGATTGGGACAATACCTACCGTATGGAATTGGCAAGGGACTTAGGTGCAGATCTTGTTCTCGGAAAGGATGATGATGTTGTTTCAGAAATCTTGGCAGCAACTGATGGAAGAGGCGTGGACAACTCGTGTGAGTTCTCAGGCTCACCACAAGCATTGGCGAATACTGTTCATAGTACTCGCATGGGCGGTTATGTCAACATCCTCTCCGTGTATGGAAACTCAATGCCAGAAGTTCCAATGAACGAAGTTGTGTTCCGTTATCTCCACATCAAGGGTATCAATGGGCGAAAGATGTGGTCGACTTGGGATACAATGCACGATTTACTTGAGCAAGGACTTATCGATGTCAATGCCGTTCTCACTCACCGAATGTCAATTGATGACTTTGAACAAGCTGTAGAATTAGCAATTTCTGGCAAATGCGGAAAGGTCGTCTTGGATTTTGCTTAAGCGCCAATCCATTTGTAACGACGTGCGCCTTCATCGACACCTTCATCACCGATCTCAATGAGAGCAAACTCACTCTTTGGAGTGACGACACTGTCGTCTTGCAAGCCCTTGTGGAGATTCTCATAGGTGATATGGTCAATGGCAACACGGCCACCAAGACGTTCAAACAAATGCCACCGAGAAACAACTTCTCTCCAACGTGGACTTACTTTTCCTTCGAATACTTTTGCTTTAGCGCCAGAACCGTAGCCACATAGACCGAACAATTCATTGTCAAGGTTGCTGTTCTCTTCCAAATCTGACTCAAAGGTGGACATCAGTGCAAGGAAGATTGAGCCGGTGTATTGGTTTCCAATCAAGCTACTTGCTCGCTGTCCCTTTTCAATTCGGCTCGCATGGAAATCAAGGTATTCTGGAGTTTTGGAAATGGCTCGACGATAACCATCCATGGCTTTCTCCCAAATCTCGATGATGAGAGGGTCTTCGGAGTTATGTTCCGCAGGCATAGGGCCAAGTTGTTCAGCAATCGACTTCCAATATTCTGTATCTTGGCGGTCGTGCCTAAAGATGTCAGGGAACATCCGCTTCGCTTGGAAAGCATACGGTAAATGCATGATGATGCGTGACCATTGCTCCGTAAGGCGGATATCTTTTTGGTGATTATATCGGCCTTGCTTTTCTGATTTCATAGAGAAATTGTGGAAAGCTTGTCGGACGGCGTCTTGGTAACAGCGATTGGAGTATTGGCCATCGAAAATTGGGTCATCTCGGTGAACGCTGACTTTTTGTTCACCGTGAGCAAAGATTCCTAATTTCCGAACTGTTGATTCTGGTAAATGACGAATCATTCTTTCAATGAGGCCTTTCTTCATTGTTTGACCGGTTTCTTGAGCAAGTTGCATGACGTTCGTAATCACAGAACGAATGCTAACTTCTCGCCGAGGTTTGAAGAAATCGTGAACCGGTGTTGTCGAGACGCCAAAGCAATCTGGAATCTCGAGAAGTCGAGGATTTCTACGAATGAGTAACGCACCGCCACCGGCACCTTGTGTGTATTCGCCAGAAGATTCCAAAGCATATTTGGCATTGTCTGAGAAGATCACAATTCCGATTCGTTCATCGTTTTCGTTTGAGCGAGCGACCCAGTCAAGGGTCGTATGTAAGGCGTCTACAGCACCAATACAAGCGAAGGTCATGTCGACGACATCACAGTTTCTGAAGCAATCGGAGCCATAGCGTTCTTCATAGCGTTGAGTGAGCATGTCCACAATGTATGTAGCGGTGGGTTTGGCACCATCCAAAGCAGATTCAGTTCCAAGATACATACGACCTATCGTATTTGGGTCAAGCCCATTACGGTCAATGATTTGCATGACCGCCATAGCGCCCATCGTTGCAGTATCCTCGTGAACATCAGGAATAGACATGGCTTCAAGACCGAGCCCCTTGTTTAACTTGCCAAAGTCGGCACCTCGCAATTCTGCGAAATCCCTCATATCCATGTACAAACGTGGGAAGTGAATGGCAATGTCATCGATACCAACGCAGGTTTGACTATCAGTTCCCATCAGATGTTGTTCTTTTCGACCCCTATTTGAAACAACTACCCCTTCATCAGGAGAAGGATAACGTTTGGACACTTATTCCATTTCTGGGACTTCGGCCATTGTGGGGTCTTGTCTTGCCCACAACACATCATCGATTCGAAGAATAGAAATGGCTGCTTCGGTTGCGCCAGCGATAGATTGACGAGCAATCAAATAAGGTTCGAGAATGCCTTGTTCGACCATGTTTGCAGGCCTACGGTTCAACAGGTCTAATCCAAGATAATGGGAATCTTCTCCACCGTTCACCTGTGCTGCAACCAATTGTAACAGAGTATCGATTGGGTCCAGACCTGCATTTTCTGCCAAAACTCTCGGGATGACTTCAAGGGCATCTGCAAAGGCCTCTGCCCCGAGTTGTTCACGGCCAGGAATTGATTCAGCAAAGCGACGTAGTCGACGTGCTAAAGCAACGTGTGTCGCACCTCCACCTGCCATCAAACGTGGGTCTTCTAACATCCGGCATGCAACTCCTAAGGCATCTGCAAAACTTCGCTCAACTTCACCCAGTACTGTTTCAGTGCTTCCACAGGCAATCAGTGTAGCACCGCCTTCCTCGGTCTCAACAATCCAATGTGCTACGCTACCCCATGTTTCGTTTTTACTCGAAATAAAAGCGCCTAAATCGGATTCTTTGGAACGCTTTACTTCAGAGACAAGGGTCGCGCCACAGCCCCGTGCAAGAAGATCTAAATCGGACCGGGCGACTCTGCGGAAGGCTTGAATTCCAGCTTTAGCAAGAAGAACTCGGGCTTCTTCATCAATACCTTCTTTGCAAGCAAGGAGTCCAATTCCGAGTTCTTTGAGATGTTCGACTTGTTGTTGAAGCAATTCGACTTCCTTGGCTCGGAAACTTTCAAAGACGCCTTGAGAGGTGACATTGATTTTCATATCGTTTTTCATTGAACGACGTTCGATTCCGCCATCGACGAGAAGAACTTTTCCAGCACCTGCCACACGAGGCATATCTTCATGGATTCGGTTTTTTGCCAAAACCAATCCAGTCACCAATCGTGTATCGTTAATGCTACCACCGGATTGGGGTAATATTTTGACACGAGTTGGATCTGCCACAATACCAGCAGGAGTGGTCATTTGAATGGCTTCAGCAGCATCAACGGCAAGTTGAGCAAGTAATAATTGCATAGACTGATGCCCTTTACCTGCAAGTGAAGTTTGTGCAGCAAGTAAGCGGTGGTGATGTTCGGAATGAAGGGCCAATTCAATAAGAACTTCATGGGCATAGGCCTCTGCCATTCTAAATCCGCGTGCGATAATGGCTGGATGGACATCTTGTGTGACTAAATGCCAAGCATTTTGCAACATTTCAGCCGACATAAGAACGGTTGAAGTTGTTCCATCTCGAGCGATCTTATCCTGAACTGAAGAGGCATTAATCATCATACGAGCGACAGGGTGTTCCACTTTCGCAGATTCAAGAACCGTAACACCATCGTTGGTAACAAGAGTTCGTCCGTCATCGTCAATCAGTAATTTATCAAGTCCTCGAGGGCCAAGAGTTGAACGTACTGCGCCAGCCAGAGCCATTGCCGCCTGAATGTTGTTCTGAAGAGCACTGCGTCCCGAAGTACGCTCGGTGTCCTTGAGAATGGGGGCATCGCTCATAGCACAGCCACCAAACTCTTCGCCATAAGTTCAACGATAGTCGAGGTTGACTCAATCTTCGTCATCTTCGACGACTTCAAAGTCTGCATCGACCACATCATCGCCACCGACATCGATATCGCCATCTTCCGATGAACCGTCTTGTTCAGCCATTTCAGCAGCAGCAGCTTCGTAGAGTTTTGCGGAAACTGCATGCATTGCTTCTTCAACTTCCTTGACTTTCGCTTGAATTGCAGCGTCATCGATATCATCGATTTCAAGAGGTTTACCGTCATCATCTTGAACCATCTTTTCCAATGCATCAAGGTGTTCCTTCACTGGATCTACATCTGCATCATCGAGTTTGTCTGCTGATTCGTCGAGAGTTCGACGGGTTTGATAGACAACTTGGTCTGCCATGTTTCGGAGTTCAACTTTCGCCTTGCGCAATTGATCTTCTTCCGCAAACTTTTCTGCTTCACTGATCTTTGCTTGAATTTCATCTTCAGAAAGTGAGGTTTGAGCTTCAATCTTCACTGACTGTTCCTTACCAGTCCCCATATCTTTGGCACTGACATCGACAATTCCGTTCGCATCGATATCGAAGGTAACTTCGATTTGTGGAGTTCCACGTGGTGCTGCTGGAATTCCCATGAGAGTGAATTCTCCGAGTGTTACGTTGTCCTTAGCAAAGTTTCGTTCGCCTTGTAGAACGTGAATGGTAACTGCCGGTTGGTTGTCGCTTGCTGTTGAGTAAATCTCTGAGCGACGAGCGGGAATGGTGGTATTTCGTTCAATCATTGTCGTCATAACACCACCGAGCGTTTCAATTCCGAGCGTAAGAGGTGTGACGTCGAGTAACAAGATGTCAGAAACTCCTTCATCACCGGAAATGATACCTGCTTGGAGCGCAGCACCCATTGCCACTGCTTCGTCAGGGTTGATTCCTTTGTAAGGTGCCTTTCCAGCTTCTTTTTCAACTGCTTCTTGAACTGCAGGTACACGGGTTGAACCACCGACAAGAATCACTTTGTCAACATCGCCTTTCTTGACACCAGCGTCTTTCATTGCTTGACGGGTTGGACCCATTGTTTTTTCAATCAACTTCGAGACAAGGTCTTCGAATTTCGCACGGCTCAAGGTCATGTCCATATGTTCTGGTTGACCGTCTCGCATGGTAATGAACGGAAGATTAATCTGAGTTTGTTGAGTACCAGAAAGTTCAATCTTCGCTTTTTCAGCTGCTTCCTTAAGTCGTGACATTGCTTGAACATCTTTTGACAGATCGATACCAGTATCACGCTTGAATTCAGCGACCATCCATTCGATGACAAGGTCATCGAAATCATCTCCACCGAGTTTGTTGTTACCCGCTGTGGCTTTGACTTCAATTTGAGGTTGGCCATCGACTTGATAAATCTCCAAAACTGATACGTCAAAGGTTCCACCACCCAGGTCGTAAACCAGAATCGTTTGGTCTTCTCCTTTGTCGACGCCATAGGCGAGAGCTGCTGCAGTTGGTTCGTTGATGATTCGTAGAACTTCAAGTCCAGCAATACGTCCTGCATCTTTGGTTGCAGTTCGTTGTGCATCTGTGAAATATGCAGGGCAGGTGATGACCGCTTGCTTGACTTCGTGTCCGAGGTAAGCTTCAGCATCTGCCTTCAACTTTTGAAGAATAAAGGCTGAAATCTCTTGTGGAGTATAATCAACATCGTCAATGGTCGTTTTCCAATCGGTACCCATATGACGCTTTACTGAAAGCAAAGTTCGGTCAATGTTGGTTACCGCTTGTCTCTTTGCAGTTACACCAATCATACGTTCACTACCGTCTTTAGCAAAAGCGACAACCGAGGGGGTTGTTCGTGCACCTTCTGCATTCGCAATGACAACGGGTTCGCCGTTCTCAATGGTCGCTACACAACTGTTCGTTGTTCCAAGATCTATTCCTATCACTTTGCTCATATATTTCACTTCCTTTTTCTTCAAAAAATTGGAATTCCACCGTCGTCATCATCATCTCGGTCTTCACCAAGGTCGAGATGTACGTCAGGGGTATCCGGTACTTCATCGGCATCATCGCCTTCGTCTTCGTCGCCATCATCGAGTTCAGGTACGGCAGAGCCTTGGGGCGTGAGTTTGAGTGTGACGTCGAGAATGCCATTGTTAAGAGACCATTCAACCACTTCATCACATGGATGAGGTAATTCTACACGGGCTAACGGAGAGGTTTGTGTTTGCTTCAAGATTTCTAATTGATGGCCATCGTGGATGAGAGAAAGTTCGAGTTCGGGTTCTTCGACATCTTCTTTGAGCGTGATGTCGATGGTCACAGACATGTTCCATCCATCGAGATAGACATCGTCGGCCGGTAATTTGTAGAGGTTGTCGGTTAACTCAGCAATCTCTGGCATGTCAACTTCGATTGGATTCGCATCAACTTGAACATCGACACCTAAATTTTTCAAAATATCCTCCATGGACTTTCCTTTTTCAAACATCTTACTCAGTTGTGACAGGTCGAAATTGAAATTAACATCACCTTTGGCGATTTTTTCAGCATCGAGACCAAGACTTTCGAATTGAGAACGGAATTGCTCCATCAATGCCCGAATCTGCTTTTTATCGAGGTTCATGCCCATATTCCGGAACAATTCCGTGATCTGTTCAATCAATTTTTCCTCGAAATCATCGTTACCTGACATCTTCTTCACCTCGACTACTTAACCATCGGTTACATACTGCGGATTGGGTTACCCTATATGAAGTTCACGAAAGCGAAGCAGTTACTCTTCCTCGAACAAATGAGGTTCGCTTCTCTTTTGAAAGCGCTTAGGTATAAATTTGCTTCGGAAATCTGCCACAAGGCTCTTTCCAGCAATGATGCCTCCAACTGCAAATGAGACTTCACCTAGAATGACCAGGCAGGTTGCAAGAACTCCACTTTGCGCCTTCGTCATTGAGAGAAAAGGAATCGTGAAGAGAGCAGCGTAGAAGAAACAAGAAAGCGCAATGAAGAAAATCCCCCATTGTTTACGTTCCATAGTGTTGCCTTGAACATCGGTTAATGAACCTGGCTACCTGCCTTTTACGACGGAATGAAAAACTCCCTGCATTGCATCGGAGCCTTCGAATCTTACCACGAAAGGCGAAGCCCTAAGAACAGAAAGGAGTGGCCATGTTCTACTGGTCACCATGTTCAACTCTCTACGCGCTTTCTCGCTCATCACTTTGATGCTCCTGGCGCCGCTTGCTGGTTGCTTTGGTGAAAATGAAAAAGAAGTCCAAGATGCCGGTGAAATTTTATTCATCGATTTCGAACCTGCGGGAGATATTGCTCTAAGGAGCGGCGAATGGCATACATTCACACTTGAAGGCGAAGGAAATCGACTGGTCGTGCCAGAAGATGTATTACTGTTCGTGAACGACAGCATTGTGCCACTCGGCGTGATCCAAGTACAAGGTGATAAGTTACTCAATGGTAAAATCCTCACTACCCCCTACGTCACCTCAACCACACTCATTCTCGTGTTTGCCGATGGAACCGGAGCCTCAGTGGACCTTGAAGTCGAAAATGGAACACCCATAGTTAACGGCCAAGATTGGTATGACAAGATGGACTTCATTCTGTCCGTTTGCACTGATTCCAGCCAATGCGGCGGATATGTCAACCGTTGGATGGGTTCACCAAATCCTGCGTTTGAACGTGCAGCAAGCTACTTCCACGGTCACTTCGAAGGACTGGGGTATGAAGCAAACATCATGCGAGTCACAGACCACTTGAACCCAACACAACCTGAATCACTCAACATCATCGCTTGGAAGGACGGTCGAAGCAGCGATTGCGTACAAGGCATGGGAGCACACATGGACATTGCACCACCAGGCGGGCCCCCCGGTGGCGGCACTTACGAAGGAGCCTACGACAACAATGCTGGCACCGTCGCCATGATGCTGTTTGCACGAGCCTTTGTCGATATCGAGTTTGAATGCGATACATTCCTCGCCCTCTGGTCGTCTGAAGAAGAAGGACTGCGAGGATCAAACGCATTTGCCAACAACGATTGCGACTACTGCCTTCCTCAAGACAAAGAATTACGATTTTACATCAACATGGATATGATGGGCATCTCATGGCCTGCCATGAAAGAGTCCGGCGAACCGTTTCCATACCACGCATGGTCCGGCCCAGACTTAGACCCTGAAGTGGATGATGTGGAGATTTCCGCCGTCATGGACCATGTGCATCGTAACATATTGAAAGCACCAATGAACCTCACCATCGATGGGACCTACGGCGCAGGATGTGACCAACACTGGGACGAACATTACAACCTTGTCATGGATGTCCACGAGGATACTTTTGGACGTTCAGACCACGTGACGTTCCGTGACTTAGGAGCCCAAACGATATTCCACCTCGGAGCATATGATGATGACTATGATGCCTACCATTCACCGAGTGATACTCTCGACAACATGGTATCTGTTGTCGGAGGGCAAGATGAACTCGAAAAATCAATCGAATTTGTCATGTGGGCTGCAATGCTTGAATTTTTGATATCAGACCAAACCCCCGAAATCCGTAACACGAACACTGCGTAAAGAATACCGACCCATGTTGAAGGATACAAATCCTAAGGACTCATGCAGGGTTTCAAAAGCACAACGCATTATCGTTATGTATGGAAGGCGGTGATGCGGGAGTCAAATCAACCGGAGTTTTTTCCTCATTATGGAAGTATATCGCCGGGTCCACATTGGTTGCTTCCTTGTGTTGCCTGCCATCTGTAGTGATGGTTATGCTCGGCCTCGCTACTGTTTCGACAGGCGCAGCCCTCTCAGATACACTGTATTGGGGTGGAGACGGTTTTGGTTGGTTCCGTGGCACCATGCTTTTGGTAGCTGCAATTAGTGTGATTGTGGGCCTTGTTGTGTATTTTCGCGAACAAGGGATTTGCACCTTTGATGAAGCAAAACGAAATCGGAGAAAGGTCATCAACACTTCACTCCTCGTGTTGAGCACCGCATACCTACTGTATTTGTTATTCAATTATGTGATCTTAACCGAACTGGGCATTGCAGTTGGACTGCCATGGGAATCAAGTCGAGATGCATACATGTTCTGGAAGTAATCAGACATTCCCTCGACTGGTTTT
Source organism: uncultured Candidatus Poseidoniales archaeon (assembly GCA_905182715.1). Lineage (GTDB taxonomy): Archaea > Thermoplasmatota > Poseidoniia > Poseidoniales > Poseidoniaceae > MGIIa-L1. Next base: position 62,961 of record CAJJCP010000015.1, on the reverse strand, counting down.
ACAGCCGACACCCCATTCTTGTTCACTCATCGCTTTTTTCGTCACATCTAACAGATCATCTTCAGAGGTTCTTAAACCGACTGAACCTTGGCGCCATGCAAGCGCAATCCTTGAACCTAGAAAAGCCCAACTTTGCAATTGAATTTTTGAATTTTCAATTGAAATATTTACAACACCTAGTCCAATTGGAATTTCAATTTTACGAGGGTTGAGGTGCATCCCCATTTGCATGGCCTTTTGAACAGATTCCTTTGCTGTCCAAAGCTGAATCGCTTGCTCAGGGTTTTTCTGTAACCAAAGTAATTCATCCCCTTTCGCCATCATATCAAACGCGTTTGAAGCGATTCCACGTTCGGCTGGTTCAGCATCAATCCCAATAGACCAACCAGGTTCGATTAACGCAACATAAGCCCAGCCTCCGGCATGGCCAATACTCATCGAAGGAAGAGGGGTATTGACCCAGATTCCGGAGAGGTAGGCGAGAACTGGAGCACGCAATTCAGTCCGACGTACTTCGAGTTGAGTGGGGTCAAGACCCCAACGATCGAGCGCTTGTGCCAAAAGCCAACGTCCAGACAAATGCTCATCACGCCGTTTATCAACGGCGAAAGTAGCGACTTCATCAACAGAAGCAAGCGTTACCTGTTCGAGCTCACGTGCTTCAACAGGGCAACGAAAGCACAGAGACCGGACTGGGAGTTGATGTGGAGGAAAAATTTCCTCAAATGCCATCATCTCACCTCTCAAGGGTAAAGGACTCACCCTCAGGTACAGGAGCCATGCTCTTGAGACGTAATCCTTTGAGCGCAATAACTGGTGCATCGTCATCACCAACCACGACTACATCGTGGACTGTGATACCTGCATCTTCAACTGCAGTTCGAAGACTTCTCATTCGAAGAACTTCATTGCGTTCTGGAACTCGGAGCATCGACGACCATTCAATACCGACGGGTAGTGAAGAGAAACCTTCGGATTCCATTGCGACTAAACCTGCGTTTTGGAAACCTGCCTCAATCAGCATTGGAAGCGATTCCAAAAGAACGACTTCGCCTTGTGCCTCAAGGGCAAATTGGTCCAATATTGGCAGTTGGTGACGCATAAGAGCAATTCCATCTGCCCCAGGGGTTTCTGCATCACCTATGCCGCGAAGGACTCCTCCGTGAGATTGGAAACGAGGGCCGTGGAAATAACGTCGGTAAATGAACGATGGTAGTTCGACTAATTCACCAAGTGCCGGCGTGCCAAGTTGTGGCAAAGCCTCGACTTCAGATTGCAAGAATGGACCAAGGTCTTCTCGACGTTCAACAACTCGGACAATGGCCTTGTGGTGTTCTCGTTCTCCAAACACCTCTCCCTTTGAATTTGACAAATCGGACAGTAAACGGCATGCAATCCAACTCATCTCACCGTCACCTCGAATCAATTCCGCATGAACACGAACTGCCATTTCACCTTTCAAGAGTTTTACAGGAAGACCGAACGACACATCTTCGAATCCGGCAAGGCAGGCTGATGGGCGTAGCAAAAGGGCGTTCTCTGCAAACATCTCCAAAGCCATAACACCGGGATGATACGGAACTCCGTCGATGGCATGGTCTGAGAGGAATGGATGTTCGGCAACTGAAAGAGTCGTTTGGGTCGTCAATGATTGTCGTTCATCAACGGAGAGTACTTTGTCGATAAAAGGGAAGCGAAACGGGTCAGCGATAATGCTCGTCATCTCTGCAGGAAGGCGGAGAGGGGCTTCGCGGAATGCGTCAAATGCATCCATTGTCCCAAGGTTCCCACAGCCAAGCACTCGGCGTTTACCGCCACGTAGTGCCTCATCAACAAAGATTTCAACACCCTTTTCTACGGAGATAGTATCAATTCCTGCAGCATCAAATACTGCTTGGAATGAGCCACGAGTTGCCATACCGACATCTCTCCAGCCTGTCCATGCAATAGCAACAGCGCGACATGAGCCGCTTGCAGTCAATCGAGCCATTTCTGCATCAAGAACGCTGTTTGCTGCAGAATAATCAGTTTGACCATTATTACCAAACCGTCCTGAAACACTGGTAAAGCATGAAGCAAAACGAAGTTCACCACTTGAGGCTTCTACTGCCGACAAAAGAGAGTGCCATCCGTCGATTTTCACTCGGATAACTTTGTCAAATACATTGTAATCTTTCGAAGCAACTAGCTTTGAATCTTCGAGACCTGCACCATGAATAATTCCGGTAATAGGACGGCCTAGAGAGGCACCAAGTTGTTTCAAACCATCGGTGTCCATGACATCAACTGAGTGATACGATGCATCATTTCCAGTTTCTTGAATCGTTTTGATGGTGATGTAGACGTCTCGACTGCGAGAATATTTTTGCCAAGCTGTATTCCATTCAACCATCGTAACCTTACCCGATTCACTGGCTGCCATCAGTTCTTCACGAAGAGCGTTCTTTTGCTCATCTAATCGAGAAGGAGACCATTCAACCCACGTTTCAGTTTCTTCCAACAGAGTTGAACGTCCAAGGAGGGCAAAGTGGGCCCCTGCATTGAGGGAGTTGCATGCAACGCCGATGATTGAGGCTGCAGTAACTCCAGAGCCACCTCCTGAAACAATCCAGGTATCATCCGATTGCAATGGAGTCATCTCCTTTTCAAGATCTTCAGCAAAGGCGACAAGTGTCCACCGGCGACCATCGCGGTCTAATCCAATTTCAATTTCGCCACCGATTTCAAACAGGTCTGAGTCAATGTGTTCAGCGGCTTGGTCTGCATCGAGAATAAGTTCTGGATGTAAGTCGAGAGCACGCATTCGTAAATGTGTTTGTTCAAAGTAATATGATTTCGTCACGCCAGATGCAGCGCATTGAACTGAGTTGAACCGCTCTCCGATGTTTCCGTGCCGTCCATCCATGGCAGTCACAGAGGCTACAAGACCATCTTTACGTGATGCAAGGTGAGCATCTAATCCTTGGAGGAGAGAGAAATACCCATGTGCAGATAATGCAATCTGTGACGAAGGCTGTGTGTCATCACCCCATGATGCTCCTGCGAGCTTCATAGGAGCCATGTGAACCAATCCCGCTACATTCAATTGTTCGAGTTCTTTGCAGACCAATGCGAGGTGTTCTGGATTTGCAGGGTCTGCTCGATAAACGGTACGGCCTGCTTCTTGATGGCTTGACATGTCCCGTATTTCACTTTCAAACCCGATACGCACTGCACGCATTCCACGTGCTTCTACGCGTTGGCAAAAGGCTTCTGCGATTCCCCAGCCATCATCAGTAACTACGATGGTTCCTTCGAGTGCTAACAAAGAACTGGTACCGGGGCAGCCTTCTACCTCAACTTGCCATCGGCGACAATTCTCTTGACGTTCAATTTCAGCCACTACTGGCTCAACAACGGGCGCCACAGCAACAGGTGCGGCTTCGGCTACTGCAGACGCAGATGGAGCTTCAACAGCCGAACCACCTTTCATTCGATGAATGTAAGCAGTGAAATGATTCAAGGTAGGATGGTCCGAAAGAACAAAATCTTCATCGAGAGGAAGTTCGAATATATCTCGAACATCCGCCATAATTTCTGCCTGCTTCACTGTATCAATGCCCAGTTCACCTTCAAGGTCTTGATCTAATTCAATGAAATCATTTGGATAGCCAGTATGCCGAACTACAACTTCAATTAATTGTTCTTGGATGTTAGAATCTGCGGTCGAAGGAGCAAGTGCAACAACAGTTGGTGTACTCGGTTGAGGAGTTACCGTGGCTGGTTGTACTGGAGCAACTGGTGCAGGCGCAACTGTCGCAATCGGTGCTGAAGTCCCTCCTTTCATTCTTCGAATGTAACCAATCATGTGATTGAGCGTTGGGTAATCCGAAAGAACGAAATCTTCATCGAGTGGAAGCGTAAATCGTTCTCGGATATCCGCCATAATTTCCGCCTGCTTCACAGTATCAATGCCTAATTCCCCTTCGAGGTCTTGGTCAAGTTCAATGAAATCGCTCGGATAACCCGTATGCTGGACAACGACCTCAACGACAATCGAGGTTAGATCTGAGTCTTCAATAACTTCAACTGCTGGTGATGGTGATGGAACCGTTATTGGTTGTGCTGGCATTGGTGAAGGAGCGGCTACGGATGAAGTGGGAGTTGGTTTCACCATTGGCGAGCCACCTTGCATACGTTGAATGTAACCAATCATATGGTTCAATGTAGGATAGTCTGAAAGCACAAAGTCTTCATCCAATGGAAGTGTAAATTGTTCTCGGATATCAGCCATAATTTCCGCCTGCTTCACAGTATCAATGCCCAGTTCACCTTCGAGATCTTGGTCAAGTTCAACAAAGTCTGCAGGATAACCGGTATGCTGGACGACGACTTCCACAACTAAGTTCACCAGTTGCTCATTGCTTTCAATCTGCGGAACTTCAACTGGAATGTCGATGGGAGTTGGTGCAGCAGAGGCTTCACTCACTGCTGATGCGAGGAGTGGGGTTACGATAGGAAGAGGTATGCCGCCCGTTGTCATCTTTTGGATATAGCCAATCATATGAGTGAGGGTTGGATAGTCTGAAAGGACAAATTCTTCATCAAGAGGAAGGGCAAACCGTTCACGGATGTCCGCCATAATTTCTGCCTGCTTGACAGTATCAATGCCCAACTCCCCCTCGAGGTCTTGGTCTAATTCAACGAAATCTGCCGGATATCCAGTGTGATTGACGACGACTTCAATCACTGTTGAAACCAAATCTACATCGTTTGAAGCAGGTGAAGGAACTACAGATACGGGTTGGACAGTCGGTTCTACAACGAGTGGAGTTGCTTGAACAGGGTCCGGTAGAGGCGGAGGGAGAATTTCGGAAGGTTTGCCTTCCCATGCCGCAGTAATCGGCCAGGGTTCACCTTGTACACCTCCATGAAGACGGTCATCACCATTGATGTAAGCAACAAGTTTGTTATCGAGAATACGCATCACAACATCCTCAGTATTGGCCAGAGAACGATTCCATGCAAGGAAACGTTGCCCGTCGATTCGTTCTCCAACTACGGGCCATTTACGGACCAAGGAAAGAGCCATTTGAGAACCAAAACCTGCTGCAAAGCGTAATCCATATTGGAATGTCTGAATAATCGCCACCCTTGGAGAGGTTGAGATTTCCAAGTTCTGGATCCGTTTCCTTATGATTGGCAATCGGAGGGATTCGTCCTGTCTTCATGCCATGGAACATACTCGCGTCTTCGATTCCAACACCCATTGGATGGCCAGTGAATCCTTTCGTGTTCGCAATAACCAAACTGTCAGTACTTTCTCCAAACGTTTCACGCAAGGCTCGTACTTCGGATTGAGCCGAACCTCCACGGGCAGGTGTATAGGTTTCATGTGAAAAGAAGACCGTGTCTGGTGCCATTACATGCCGGTTAATACCCCATTGTTGCTCCATTGAACTCATAAAAGAATTGACAGTTTCTGCAACGTGGTCAACATCAAGTCGTGTACCATGGAACGCGGAATTAGCTGTACGGGTTCCAAGAAGTTCAGCAATCGGTTGAACACCGCGTGCTTTTGCTTCTGAATGGCGTTCAATGACGAATGCTGCCGCCCCCATGCCAAGCACCAATCCATTACGGCGTCGGTCAAATGGTAACGCTGCTTCTTCGATGACATTGCCTGTAGCAGCCGCACCGGAAGCAGCAAATCCGCCTCCAATCCATTCCCACAAATCTTCACCTGTGACATCATCTGCTGAAAGAATTACAACTCGGTCAACACGGTCACTGTTGAGCCAATCTTCAGCCACACCAAAAGCTGCAGTTGTTGAAGCACATGCAAGATTGATGGTTGTATTTGGCCCACGTATTCCGGAATATTGAGCGAATTGGGAATGGCCCATGTTCAAGGTTTGGAATAAATATCGCCGGTCGAATCGGCCTTCACCATCATCGCCGTTACTCTTTGCGTGTTTCATAGCCATTTGAAGTCCGGGGAAACAAGAAGCAAATACAATTCCAGTTCGTTCACGATGAATTTGAGGCACTTGCCAATTACGAATCAGACGCAATCCGCCTTTGCCAATTTGTTCAACTGGCGTAAGAGGAATTGCTGCATCGCGAAGTGCAAGAAGGCCTGCAGCCACAGCAAGTTGAGTCGTGATATCCCAGGCGAGTACAACCTTTGGGTCGATTCCGAATTCTTCAGAAATGTCAAATGCCGATTTAATACCTGCAAGTTGCGGTATGTCACCAAACTCTGTGGCTTGGTCCATATTTACCGAACCATCTCGGCCTTTGATGAGACGTACAATGTTTTTGTCGAGAAGACGTTGTTTGTATTCATCACTCACTTCAGAAAGGCAAGTTTCGCCACGAACCAATCGCTCAAAGGTATCTTCATCGAAGACACGTTCACCACCTGGAAGGCCAAGAGAAATACCTGTAATCACATACGGGTCAGTGAGGCGGCGGTCTGCATAACCTGCAGAAGCAGAGACTTGTAGCCGGTTCGACTTGGGTCTTTGTTGCTTGAAGTACTGAGGTTTTTGGAATCCAAGAAGACGGTGCAGCAACGACCCATTTCGTCAAATCAGCTCGCCGTAACTACTGTTGAAATATCAATCGCGCATCGGTTTGTGTTTCACTTGAAAGCGTTTGAATCACAGACGAAACTTCTGCATCACTCATGCCGAGTCCAAGACGGAGATTGACCATCCCATGACAGAATCCGGCAGGATAACCACTTATTGCGGCAAGACGGTCGCCGATGTAAGCAGTCTTGGCTTTGGCAGCAGCCACTTCAGGGTCGAGTGGTTGAGTCGTTGCAGATTGAACAACGACTTGTTGTACAATTGGCACTGGACTTGCCGTAGAAGGCAAGGGGCGTGAACGTGTCCTCAAGTCATCCATTTCAGCAGTTGAATGTACAGGTGTCGAGGTGGCGTAGTATGCCTCCATTGGGCCTGCACGGAAGGCTTCAGTTAGAACTGATGAATCATCAGCTGGCCATTGAGGTTGACGGCCTGCTAATGCCAAAGTTCCAAGTGCAGCTCAGGAATGTTGCAATTCCACCTTGTTTTGGATGATTCGACATAATTGGCAAATGTGGTTGGTCTTCTAGAATTTGAACTGCAAACATGGTTAATGCTCGCTTTGGACCGACTTCAATGAAGGCACGTGCTCCTGCTGCATACATGGTTTCAATCTGTGTCGTCCATTCGACTGCCGAAGCCATTTGAGGTGCCAGTTTCCCTAAGATTCCTGCTTTGGAATCTTCCCCTTCCATCGGATAGAATGAACCATCAACGTTGGCAGTGATTGGAATTGAAGGCCAACGGATCTCAAGACTTTCGAGGAATCGGCGCAGTGGTTCATTGGCTGGTGCAACAATACGGGAGTGGAAAGCATGTGATGTTGCCAAAGGTACGCATTGGAAACCCTTCTCTTCAAACAAAACCATCGCTTGTTGAACAGGTTCAGTTTCGCCTGCAATAACGGTCATTTTTGGTGAATTTTTGTTGGCAGCAATAACATAGCCATCTATTGATTCGAGGATAGATGCAACGTCATCGTATGGCGCCATCACACTGGCCATCAAGCCCTTGTCATCAATGACAACTGAACCCATTTCAGTACCTCGCGCTGCGGAAGCACGTAGGGCGCCGTCCATGTCTAAGATTCCTGCAGACATCAAGCGCGGCATATTCCCCAAGTGAATGCCCAGCAACCATATCAGGCATCTGCCCATGGTCATTGAGTGCGCGTTCTATTGCCAAATCAGCAGTAAGCATGGCTGGTTGAGTATATTCGGTTTGCTTGAGTTTATGTTCCGCCTCTACTCGTTGCTCTTTTGAGAGATTCGAACGCAGAACGAAACTCGACAAACTCTCTCCGTCGAGAACCTCGACCATTGTTTCATCGGCTTGAGCCCATACTTTCTGAACTGCAGTGTAACGCTGATGCAAATCATGCGTCATCCCAACATATTGACTTCCTTGACCAGGATACATGTGCGCAACTTTGGCTTTCGGATGGAGTGCTGGGTCGTTGGTCAAAAGAATGCCTTGAGCCTGTAAGAAGCCCCATTTCTCAGGATCGTTCATCGCTTTACTCGCGAGTTCGATGCGCTTGTGATATTCATTCCAAGAAGTAGCAACGATGCACATGCGAAATGCCTCTGACGCATCGTAATGAGAAGAGGCTGCATTCAAAGCAGAAGAGAGCCGCAATCCGCGAGGGTCTTCATCGAAATGAGCCCCAGTAAATCCAACCGCTTCTAATTTCGTTTGAAGAGAAGAAAGGTCGCGCTGCAGAGAGGAGAAGAATTCCACCTTCGACCGCTTTCATTTCCTCATGTGACATTGAAGGGGTGGCTGAAGCATCAAGAATTGAGGCAGCATTGATTTTGTGATGGAAGAGGATTCGTTTTCGAATAAGCATCCCATCGCAAGTCCCATTGTTGGGCTAATTCAGAATGGTATTCAGGTTCGAATCCTTCGAGTGCAACGTGATAATTCGTTCCTCCAAATCCGAAAGCAGAAACTCCTGCTCGGCGTGGATGTGCGGTAGGACGGGGCCATTCTCGCGCCTGTGTCGGAACGAAGAATGGATTACTGTCCCAATCAACTGTAGGATTTGGAGTGTTGAAACCTGCAGACGGAGGTATTGTCCGGTGGTGGAGTGCCATTACCGCTTTGATGAGACCGGCAATACCGGCTGCAGCCTTCAAATGGCCGACTTGTGACTTGATTGAGCCAACGGCGACGTTATCGCCTGCTGGCATCCCATCCCAAAGCAAAGAAAGAGTCCCAAGTTCAGTTGCATCGCCGACTTTGGTTGATGTTCCGTGAGCCTCGATTAATTCGACGGTTGTAGCATCGTATTCTGCTTGTGAATAGGCACGGGCAATCGCCTGAATCTGACCTCGTTGACTCGGTGCCGTGATACCTTTGCCACGACCGTCGGATGAGCCTCCAACGCCGCGAATAACAGCATGGACTTCGTCACCATCTCGGATTGCATCAGAAAGACGCTTGAGGACAAATGCTCCAGCACCTTCCCCCATCACGAAACCGTTGGCCCCAGCATCGAAGGGAGTGGAGTGAGAGGCAGAAAGAGCGCCTATTGCGCTAAACTTAGCAAAGGTTGGAGCATCCATACTCCGATCTGTAGCTCCAGCAATCATGACATCGACTTGGCGCATTTGCAGCAACCGGCATGCTTCCATCAACGTTGCTAACGATGAAGCACATGCAGCATCCATGGCGAAATTTGGACCTTGAAGGTCGAGAAGATTCGAGACACGGCCTGCTACAACATTGGCAAGTTCACCAGGGCATTGTGTCTTCATTGATACGAGGGGCTCCCTCTACGATGGAGTCGATAAAAGCAGCACTGTTTTCTTCGGGCATACCTTGAGATTTCGCTAATTCTTTGGTATGATTTGAATAAATTCGAATATTCGACAAATTACGGTTTTCCCCGCCAAGCGCATTTGCAAAAGCAACACCTGTACGTAGTCGGTCGATGTCTTTGGATTCTCCATCATATCCAGCGTGTTCAATGGCTGAGGCAGCAACTGAAACAGCCCATTGTTGAGCAAGGTCAATTTGAGGTAATGTCCCCGGAGGTAATCTCCAACGACGCCAATCGAAATCATAGCCTTCAACAACCGCACCAATACGTGCATAGGTGAATCCTTCTTCGATATCCCCTGGTCCGCCTTCACGGAAAAAAGTGCTCAGCCGGTCCAATCCAACGATGCTCAGGTATCGTTCGAATACTTACTTTAGCGTCGATAATGTTCTGCCAAAATGCATCAATGTCGGGAGCATCGGGCATCAATGCAGATACGCCAATGACTGCAATGGGTTCAAACGGACCTTGTTCAAGCCCTCCGACTTCGTTTCCTTTCGCATCTTTGACCATTTGTTCACCTCATTCATTCATGATACTTTGCGGTACCATCGTGATGGAATAACCACCGTCGACATAGATGCATTGACCCGTTACGCCACTCGAAAGAGAACTTGCAAGCCAAAGAGCTGCACCTGCTACATCCTCTTGGCTGACGTTTCGTCGGAGGGGGGAGTTGGCTTCGACATGGTCGAGAATATTATCAAATCCAGGCACTCCTCCTGCAGCAATGGTCCGTATAGGGCCTGAAGAGATGGCATTCACTCGGTGCCCTTCTGGCCCAAGGTGGCAGGCCAATTCCCGCGTCCAACATTCGAGTGCTGCTTTCGCCATCGACATGATTCCATAATTTGGTACAAATCGATTTGAGGCAGCATAGGTGAGCGTGATGGTCGATGAACCAGGATTGAGGTAAGGCAAGGCATACTTCAAACAACGTTGTAGGGAATTGGCTGAGATGGTCATCGCTGTATTGATGTCCTCGTTTTCAACGAAAAGAATAGGCCGGTCGAAACAAGCCCGTGGGGCAAAGCCAATTGCGTGGACCAGAATATCTGCTTTCACCCCTGGGTGTTCTTTTTCAAATGCTTCAAAGAACTCACTGGTTGAAGCATCTTCAGCCACATCGAGAGGATAGAATCCACCAATTTGAGGCAATTTATCCTTCAACTGGAAAACTCGACTCATGAAACGCTTCTGATATCCGAGGTACAAAGTGACGCCTGCTGCTGCAAGTTGTTGGCAAATAGCCCATGCGATGGAGTCTTCACTAGCAACGCCGAAGACGAAGGCAGTCTTTCCTTGTAATTTGAGCATAAATGCACCTACCCAATGGGCAAGTGTTGGCCGTCACACCCAACCTATGACTGTTGCCTAAGTTGAGTCGATGAAAACCGTTGTTCAGCAACCCTCTTTCGAGAGCCGAAGCCGTTAGAATTCATCCAATAAATCGTCAAATTCATCCACGTTCGACTGTTTCCTCGTCGAGGTCTGAAAAGAAATCATCAAATTCTTCATCCCCAGAGAGTTCGAACAGGTTCATCGGGCAGAATAATCGGTTGATGCAGTTTAGGCTTGGATTGCTTCTTTGGTTTCTTCTTGGAAACGACTCGGACCAATACAACAAGGAAAAGAATGACCAGTATCGCCCCTCCTGCAATTGAAGCATACAGTAAGGTATCATCCGAACTTAAGGCGTCCAACCCATCGATACCACCAGATTTACTGGAGGCTTTGATGTCGATTTGGATATTTATCTCGCTGAAAGGAGCAGAATCATCAATTGTACTCTGAGCACGGATCTATAACGGCATTCGGAGGTCTGAACTCACATCAGAAGGTGCCCGGATAGTGAGTGTTTTGACAGAAGAAGTTCCTTGGTAATCGACATTTTCACTGACGAGTTTCCCCCCTGGGAACGAGAAACCCATCGCTTCAAGTTCAGCAGCATTCGCGAAATACAACTTCCAATTTGTCATCGGCAGTTCCCCTTGTTGGTCACCTGAAAACTGAATTCAACTTCATCATTGGTGTCCATGTAACGTGTTGTAACATCGGAGAGCAGTAACTCGACCATACCGTAACTTTGTATCTTTAAGTCGCCAATATGAGAGGTATTGACAACCCAAAATCCATCTTCAGGCAATTGTCCGTAAGGAAGACCATTCCAAGATTCTACCTTGGCTTCAATCTCGAAGGAATGTTGGACTGTTGCTGGGATTTTCGTCTGACCGATAAAACGAATCTCGAAAGTATCTTCTTCACCAGCACCAAGCGTGAAACTATCTTCGCTCAAGGACATTTCCACCAATACCCCATCCCATTCAACTTCTGAAATACTGATCTCTTCGCTTGCTGAAGTCGGGTTGGTAACGGTGCAGATCACTGAGGCCTCAGCATCCGATGTAGGATGGACATCCATGATTGGATCTGAACCGCAATCTAACTCGACAGCGGGAAGCGGTGAGCCTTGTGCTGCGGCGGGTGTCACAAGGCAAGGTGCCAAAAAGAGACTGAGGACAAGTCCAAGAATCAATGCCTTTCGAATAGTTGCCACCGGTGGTCGGTATATGCTTTCACACATGAAGGTGATGGCATTATGCAGTCAAAAGCCACGACTCCTATCAATTCACGCTAGGCCCGTACAGTTCTTCAGCGATATCTTGGTGAGCCTTCCAAAGATATTCTTCATCTAAACCGGCTTCCAATAATTGGTGTGTGCGCTTCGGTACGGTTTTTGGACCTAAGACTGCGCCTGGCCGTCGCAAGTCATCCATGTAATCGGTTTCTAAGAGAAAACCATGGGAGCAGGATTCGACAGTGGACATCAATTCTTCAAGAGCCCCCTTACCGATTAATACACTTGGAGTAAGGCCTTGTGTAATTTCTTTGGAGACATTAGCGGGAGCGTAATGGCGTACTAATCGGTTTTTCTCAAGCCCGGCTTTTTCAGCCATGGACGCAAGGTCACGGTACGTAGTTTCAAGTTCACCTTCAACATGTAATTGAAGAGCAATACCCTCTTGTTGAGCCATATGCATTGTTTCCAATAAGAGCGTATTTGACAATTCCCAAATGTCCTCACTAACCGGCCAATGTGGGCGACCGACTTCGCCAATGGCATGGGCTTTACCTTCGTGAACAAAATCCAAGGCTGCATCAATACTTTCTCGGTAATTCTCCACCGCACGTTCAGCCCCATGTTCACCGGACTCCTCTAACCAAGCTGTAAATTGATGGGCGAATGCAGCAGGATGCGGCCCGAGAACAACACGTACTCCAAGTTCAACTTCCTTGCGCACCTCTTCCGCCATTTTCACAGTATCTGCATACGTTTCAGTATGGCCTTTTTTCGTTGTAGGAGGGGCTGAAAAGTCAGGGCAGTGAACCAAGACAATGTCGGTGCCACCTGCATGCTTGAAGTCACGAGCTGCTTCAAGAAAACGACCATTTCGGTTCAAGTGGAAATGATTGTCCAGTATCGGGCCAGTCCAATTCACACTCTCTTGCATAGACGACCCTCATTCAAACGCTGGAGTTCATGCAATTTCAACGCATGGGGAGAAATTACAATATGAGTGCTCATTCGGGATTTAAATGAAGAGATTCTGTTCTTTCAATTTGTTTCTCCAATACACTGCAGCCATAGCCACAATATTTTGTTGACGTGCATCAGGAACGATACAACGGCCATTTGGCCACACATGGATGGTAAGATTGTGCCGAGTGTCTTCAAGAACACTGCATCCAAGTCGTTCATCGAAAGATGCTGTACCTGCGCCGAAGTTTCCGACCAATTGTTGAACATTCAATGGTTGACCGAAATCAAAAGAAGCAACTACGGGGCCTAATTCGGTTTCCAAACCGGAATCGTTCAAACCAAGACGGAGCATCAATTCCTTTGCAGCAGCACGAGCCGCTTCAACGCGATGCGTGCCATGGACGGTGATACGACCTTCTCTGTCGATTACAAGTGTTGCACGAGGGCTATCGAGTACTTTGATGACAACTCCGCTGGTCTCTTGACCACCGACTTGTGAAATAACGGCTTGTTGGTCGATTGGAGACGGAGGAATAAAACGAACCAATTGGTTTTCGATTCGAACTGCTATGGCTGTACCCGACAAACTCATTCCTCCTCTAATCTATCGGATGAAGTAGTGTCTAAACTAATCTCCTCTTGTTTTGGAAGAGAGTTCAAGGCTTCAAGAATGGCATTTCGATGAGGTAAATACAACGGCAGTAACAACGTAGCCTCGTCACCAAAGTCCTTCCGAAGCAGAGCGAGAGCCCCTCTTAGGCGAGCTGCGAACCGTAGGTCACGGGAAGAACAGACTTGGGGTCCGACGACCCATTCACTCAAATCCCACCATGTTGCAGACAAAACTGCGGCAGAACCGAAGTTACTGGAAACTCCTTTTGGTGGTTTTTGGGCATCAAAGATATTCTTTTTGACACGTTTCCTCCATTTGCCGCCGATAGAAATCATTCCGAGTAATTTCTTCCAGTGTGAGGCTGCTTTAGCTTCAAGAGTAAGATGGGCGCTCCATTCTTCGTCATCTGCGGTCGGTTCTATGAAGAAAATCGGCCTCTCATGGCGTGCTGCATTGCGATGTAATCGTCGTGGTTCAGGGTCTGGGAATCGACCTCCGGGTATGTCTTCTACGCGTGTGATTTCATCTAAGAAAATCCCGAATGCACCACCAGAAATCAAACCATGAGAGAGGTTAACGCCTGGTGATTCTGCCTCATCCTTCTCTTCTTGCACCCATAAATCGACAACATCGGGAGATTCGAGTAAGGCCAAACCGTTCCAAGAGTCCCTCGGACGCATTGTACGTGGATAAACAATCGTAGGCAACACGCCATGGAGTACAATCTGGCCACCATCTGGATCTTCCCAAACATGGTCTTCCCAATCAAGTCGAGCGGGCACACCTTTCACGCTCACTGACTGTTAACCCATTCGCGAAGAGCATCAACGCTCCATCCTTGGTCAAAGTAACCTTGGATTTCTTCTTGAGTCCATTGAGGGAATTGTGTCATTGCATGCGCCATTTCAGGCGAAACATTGGCAGCAGGTCCTGCTGCTTGAGGTGGACCACCGGATGGTTTTGGTTGACCAGGTAATTCGACATACGTTTTCCCACCTTCTTCTTCATATTCATTGAAAAGGTCAGATCCGTCACCGCGACGAGACAATACAAACACCAAGGTTCCCAGAACTGCTACAGCAATACCGAGAATAGCAAGGATGAGCATAAACCCAGAGGAATCTGAGGATTCACTTTCTACCTTGACGTTGAATGATTCTCCCTCGGATGAACCGTTGTAGAGCAATTCATCGGTCGTATTGTCGGAAATCAGATAATACATACCTGTCGTTGCTAAATTGAATTCTGTAAGCGTCACCTTAACCCAAGTAGAATCGCCAACAGTGATGATGCCGGTAGGAATACTGTTTTCGAGTACAGGTACGCCACTGTTGACGACTGAACGAATATTGAGAACGGTTGACCCGTCCATCGTTCCAGTGTTCAACACTTTGATTTCTAAATCCATGTCTTGACCTACTTCAGGTCGAGCCGGTCTCATCACAACATCTGTAATGGTAAAGGACGCTTCTTCATGAATCAATTCATACATGGATTTGTGCTCTGGGTTGCTCGAAAAGATTGGCCCAATTCCGCCTTCATCCGTAGGTCCACCGCCCAAAATGGCTTGTGTCCCTGCAGAGTCGGTTGCATCAATCCAAAAGACAACATCGACGCTGTCAATTTGCGATGCATCAGGATCAGTCTGACCTTCCGTGATTGGCCACAAGTCAACACATTGTGCAGAAGCAAAGTAAGAACCGCCGCTTGGATTAAGGGTCAATTCTTGGGTTAATGGCATGTCGCCAAAGGTCGAACGGTATATTGGCCATGTGATGTTATTGGTTGGGTCTGTATAGAAACTCCAAGCAACGGAAACATCTCCCTGGAACAAGGCTTCTTGCTCTTCGAGAATTACTTCGACATCGACGCAGTGGAAAGTTGAGGTTGGCAAAACATTCGCAAGAACTCCACCGTCGCCCTTTCCATTCTTGAGCGTCCAGGTGTTGGAAACAACTCGAGGGGCTGTTCCGTCAATTTTGAGGTTAAACGTTTGACATCCATAGGTAGAGGATGAAGAACAAATTGCTGCTGTTGTATCAACTGCACCGAATGGCAATCCTTCAATGTCGTTACCACATTCACCATTGGAGCCACCATCGCCGCCGGTTGCATCGTATGGACACAAACGGAACGTGTAGGTGTAATCATTGGTCACTGGAGGCGCGGTGAGATTGATATCAAAGGCACCACCTGTAAAGGTATGATAGGTAACTTCACCAGGATAAGCGATGTATCCCTTAGAACCGTCCATCAAACCTGGTTGGCGGGTCACTTCAAGAGTCAATTCGATTTCAGGTTTAATGTAAACTTCGTTGAGAATCCCATCGAGGTAAGCATATTGGCCTTGGAACGAGATGATGTCACCTGGATAAACAAATCCGTTTCGAACATCTTGTGTAATCGGAGTAAGTAAGTCGGAAAACAAAGGTGTAATCATCTGGTTGTTTGCTGAATCTGCACGGAAATCAAGTTGGATTCCATCACTGTAATGCCAATCTTGAATGTGTCGTCCGGAGGCAGGAAGCATTCTGTATCGAGGATTGTCAAGATCTTGCATGTACAAAATAGGATTGTTGAGAGAAGTCGTAGCACCAGGTAGTCCCCATGCCATACGAATCGGTAAATCGAGGTAGAAATCGGATTCGAAGGGGTCAATGAGTACATTACCACTCATACGAAGTACTTGTGGCCCATCGGAATCACCGTCTTCAAGAAGGATTTCAATGTAAGGACTGTTGGTCCATGCAGTATCATTTCGAGGAGAATAATACACGGTCATATCATTTCGGTCATCAGCCAAGTCAATGCGGAAATAATCAACATCTCGCCAACCGTTGTCATCACTTGCTTCAACGATGAGGTGGTATTCGTTACCAGCATACATTGTATGATTCCATTTCCCATTGTATTGTTGTTGATTTGACTTCAAGAAACGACTGTCTTGAGAATCCTCAATAAAGAAATTGCGAATAACCGGAGCTTTCGAGTTCATCGAGACATATGTGAAATGGTCATTCTCAAATCCTGGGGCACCGCCGTTAATCGGGTTTCCAGCTTTATCGAATCCTTCAATCCAAACACTGACTTTACCAACAGGGTCTTGGCCAACGTTAGCATAATCGTTGTAAACTGCTGAATAATTAGCAAAAGGTGCTGCACCATCGCTGTAAGCGGTAACTGTGATGTATTCATCGGTATCTGCTTGACCATTCGAATTGCTGTCATGATCGTATTCAACCCAAATCTTCAGGTCGAGAGATTCTGGAGGATTTGGTAAATCACTTGCATTCAAGCGAATTTGTTGGGTTGCGGAAGGCACTACCCATGTATCATCGACCATAACTCGCCAGTTACTGTCGAGAGACGGGTCGACTTGTCCGTTGAGAATACGGACATCAAGCAAGTTCGGGTCAAGAGTATCGATTGACAGATTAAATGGAATGCCACATGCACTGTCAGGCCGGTATTCAGCCGCAGGACAGAGGGTGTCTCCACCTTCGTATCCGTCGATACGGAATCGGTATGTATCTTGACCTGCAGCCATTCCAAGGTCAATTGCCCAGTTGAAATCACCACTTGGAATACCTGATTGGTTCGCTACAGAAATCCATTCGATGGAGATATTTCCACCTGTATTGTTGATTATTTTTTGTTCGAGAACCATGAAGTATCCACTCGGGTTTGGTGAAATGGATAAATCTTCGAGGCGGATGGAGCCAGTAACTGTCACCGTTTGACCAGAGGTTCCGTCGTCAAGGTCTTGAACAGCACCAATGTTGTTGAGGACTTGGAACGAGGTGATGATAGCATCGTTTTCAACTGCATTCCCACCAGCTGGAGCGAGTAGAGTAGCATCTGGCAACCCATTGACCCCATTTGATGCGATAAGGCCGGAGTAGATACGGACTTCATCGGTATCTTCCCAATTGGAATTAACAACAAATCTCCATGTAATTTGTTTACCGTTGTTAATATCGACGACGCTTGAGGATTCGAGACTGAGGAGATCGTCAACATCGGATGCTTCGGAGAAGAGTAAAGCGTCGCTGTAACTCAAGACCACATCCCCAGTTTTTGATTCAAACGTCAAAGTGGCTTCAGCCAAACCTGCACCTGTAAGAGGGCTAACAGTATGTGTTGTTACAATTTCATAAATCCCTCCATTCGGATATAATCCAATTGGATTACCGACTAAACTAATGGAATTATCATAACCACTTGAAGTTGTAATATCGAGATTTGAAAGAGTGAGCCCTCCACCGATCGAACCGCTCACCTTCAGTTCCACTTCTGCAGTAGAACCGCCGCTCCATAGAGCAACACCTTTGTTCAGTTCACGATCTAATCCATCGGCATTATTCATCGAAACTGAGTAGTTATACACAATATCAAGGTCTCGGACAGTCATTTGAGCGCCCGTAGATGCATTTGGGGAATCTGCCCTCAATCGGAACGTATGCCATTCATTGCCATACGCATCATAGTGGCTCACTGGAACCAAAGCATTACCAAGAAGGGAATTAATTGCTCCCTTCATATCGAGTGATTCACCGAGATACTCCGGAAAGAATCTGGTGGTATTGAAGATTGAATTGAGGGACACTTCTTGGGTCCCTGACAAAAGAGTGAGGTCAAATCCTTCGCTCTGGTCATTACTTGAGTGAATTTCAATTTGGTCAAAGGCATAGTCAACCGAGGTGACTTCTGCTCCCTTTGGAAGCATAAACATAGCACCTTCTGCAACACCGCTGCTGTCAACAGTCAGTACAGATGACGATTGGCCATAATTGATGCCATTGATTTTGCTCTGTAAGAAATTAGTTTGACGGCCAAATCCACCGAAGGCTGGTTCTTCAAAGCCCCAGTCCACGTGGCCATCGTTTGCCACATCGAGTTGGACAGATTCAGTATGATGTCCAAAGGTTAAATCAAACCAAAGGCCGCCTACGTTACACGCATTTTGGTAAGAGAGAATAGACTCAAAACCGAACACTGGCTCTGAAAGAATGAACTCGGTACCGCTTTCAAGACCGATGACGCCTGCGCCTCCAATGCCATAGAAATCTAATCTTGGAACTTCAGAACAGTCATCTTGAATAAAAGGTGTAATACGGGTGATTGGACGATTAAAATTACTTCGTTCAACCACTGGAGTGTAGGTGGTGTCGGTGATAAGAGGGGAGTACATTAGCGGTCTACCATTACCCGGAGTTTCCCAAACTCCATCGAAGACATTTTCCACTCCCCCGAGCCCGGTAGTTTGATTGAATCCAGTTCCAACTCGCGTCCCAATACTTAAACCGTGGAATATTGGCGAAGAAAGGCGACTGGGACCCGAATCAAAAGTTAATTTAAAATTAATTGAAGGATACATTGTTGAATTAATGTCCCATAACTCAATTATTTTTCCTTTCAGATTGGTCATGGTCTTTCCGTTTCGATCGACAACAGTTTGGCCTGTTGCAGAATCAAGAACGGTCACCGAAATAGTTGCTGAACTGGTTGTTTCAGATTCAAGAGTGAGTAATCCGAAGCCATTCGGTTGATTCAAACCGTTGGATACGTAAGGTATGAAACCGTTAATCGACATGTCTGCTGATTGCGGCAATGGTTCGCCAACTCGAAAGTTGTCGACATACCATCCTGCTTTTCCACCATCAGTTCCAGCAATATTATTGTCTTCCATAACGAAACGGAATTGGATGTATTGACCGATATATTGGTACAAGTCGACTGCAATATTAGCCCATCCTGTTGGGTTGGAAACCGAAGTAGAAGAACCAGCGAGCCCGTAGTCGCCTTGAGTGATACCTTGGCATCGTGAGTCAATTTGACCTGCATTTGAAGAACCGGAACCTACAGCATAGTATCCGTTACCATATCCAACGCCAGAGGAATTTGAAAGGTCGATATCAATTGAAGAGAAGCCGGCTGGGTCAGTGTCGACAAAATCGTCGTTAAAGGAGCCTCGGATTTGCAAATATGCACAATCTCGATAGTAAACTGGGGGGTTCGTACCCGTTCCAGTATCGATGTCAAGGTCATGCCATGAATCAAAGAAAGCCATATGGTCCTTCAAAGATGGATCAACATAAATGGTCTCCGAAGTCATTCGGTATGAGATTGCGGATGAACCTGTCGCTGAATCACTGGTATAATCGTCGTCAGTCAATCCTGTACCCCAGCAATCTGTTCCACTGGAACAGTCGGGTACATTCGAGTTTGCGCCAACTGTCGTGGAATCGATCGTTCCATGGTCCCAACCGACGTAGTCTTGAGTGAAATCGCGATGGTCGATGAAACCTGCTTCAGTTTCTTCAAAGTCTGTAAGGAAGCCTTCTGATTTCAATTTGACAGGGACCGCATTGGAACCTTCTTCATACGTAAAATGGGTGTTATTCGAAAATTTGGTAAGTTGATTGTTATACATTGGATTCCACACACGAGGCATTGTTTCCAGGTCAACTCGAGTATGTGCACTGTGTTCAACCATGCTGGTTGAAATATCGAGTGAAGCACTTGTTACGGTTTCAGAAGCGGGAAGATGAATTGTACCAGAATCGTTATCGACAAACGCAGTACCGTCACGCAATTCAATATCCGTGGTTTCGTTTCCGTTACCAAAAGTGGTCACATTTGCTGCTGCAGCAAAAGGTGCCAAAATCATCAGGAGAACGAGGAACAATGGGGTTTTCAATTGTCGATTATTATGGGTCATAAACTCACCTACCTTTTACCCGAGGTTTCCTTCACCTATAATCGCAACGGACACTTGCCCCATGAGCCCCTCCTACGGAGGGATAAATTGAGATATCGAGGATTCAAAGTTGAATCACTCGTCTTTGACTCCAAGCATTCTGGACAATTTGAACTAAATCGATACAGTCCTTATCGTCCATAACAAGTCCCACAGCCTCAAGGTCTGGAAACCACCTCCGGACCAGATGAACCCCACATGAGTTCTTGAGGGAGAACCTTATCGCACAACCATGGAACCTTACTCAAAAGAGGCCGCTATGCTCATTGAGCATGTTTTCCCAGGTGATACGAATGCATACGATACATTGTTCGGCGGAAGGTTACTTTCTCTCATGGATAAAGCCGGCGGGATTGCGTGTGCTAAATTTGCTCACAGAGAATTCGTAACTATTTCGATTGATGCATTAACATTCATTGCCCCAGCACGTCAAGGAGATTTGCTTGAAGTAACTGGAAAAGTCGTGTTCACCAGCAGCCATACAGCCTGTACCAAAGTTACCGCAGTAGCAGTGAATAAGGCGAATTGGGAAAAGAAGAAAATCTGCGAAGGTTTCTTCTTTTTCGTCGCTATTGACTCAATGATGCGCCCCATTCCAATTCCGCAATTTGTTATTGAGGATGAAGCCGAACAAGAGGATTGGGATCATGCCAAAAATATCCGTGAACAAATGTTGGCAAAACGGAAGAAGTGAATTTACCCCTACCTTCATGTGACCCACATAGGTGGACGAGGCATGCCTGTCCTCAATATTGCTATGATCGGAACCGATGAGTTAGCCCGTGAGATTGCGAAAGCGACAGACCAAAGAGACGTACACACCTATGTACACAAAGAGCCAGGTCAAGAGGGCTCACGTATTCTTTCGATTATCCGGCCGGCGAAATACCCAGAACGCCTTCGGCCCTTTTTGAATGCACTTTCAGCCGCTCGCGTCGGTCTTCTCGAAATTACTGGAATAGATGCGACACTCGGTGAATCATTGGTTGCTTTTGCCAGCGCCAATATCATTGAAGGAGTTGCAGTAATCAATGCACCACAAGGCGAATGGGTGGATGAAGATCAAGTGAAGATGTTGTTCAAACAAGCAGGCCTAGGGAAATGGACGTTCGGTTCGAATGATGGCATTCAACTACGCAATACTTTGTACCAACACATGGAAAACATGTCGGAAGTATTGTCTTTGAATGCAGCGGCACCACTGGTTATTCCGATCGACCAACATTTCAACGTCAAAGGCATTGGCTTAGTTGCTATTGGCTATGTTCAATCTGGTACTGTGAATGTTCATGATGAACTCGTTTTATTACCTGCGAATGGAACTGGAAACGCCAAATCTTTGCAAGTTATGGATGATGATGTGGCTGCAGCTGTAGCAGGTGATCGGGTTGGACTTGCTCTGCGTAATGCCAAGGAAGACCACCTCGGCAGTGGGACACTTTTGGTTCGACCTGCAGTTGAAGATAAGAAAACAAATACCAATATTCCTCTAGCAGTCGTCGCTCATGAGCGTTCGATAATGAAGTTGAATCGCTCTCCTTTCCAGAAGCGTATTTTAGCTGAAGGTGATGTCATACACGCAAGTGTCGATTTACAATTTGTCGTTGGACGAATAGGCGCTGTGAATGGAGAGGAAATGGAAGTGATTTGGGAAGCACCGTTATTTATTCGCAGAGAAAATCCAGAGGCGACATTGATTGCTCAATTGGATTCAAAGCCACGCATCATGGGAAACGCGACACTCACTCTTTCAAGCGAGAAGTCGGCGTAGAATGAATGGTAGTATTATCGCCGTCAAAATACACTGAACAATCGGTGGTTTGATAACCCAGCACAGTTGGTTTACGCGCTGGGATGCGCATTAATGTCGAGGGCGAAGGACCTGTAAGTGCGGAAGACCACGAGGTCTTCAGAGCGTTGCACTTAGCAGGTTCGGGTAAAGTACGAGCTTCTGTTGATGAGCGTATGCTTTCTCTCGAAACTCGACGCGGTCACGCATTGGATTTACGCCTCTCCAACATAACCAGAGTCCACCACCACCATACGCGGCTCGTATCTTTCACCTATGCGTTATTTGGTTGCGCGTTGATTTATGCTGCTAAACGCATATGGATTTCAGACACGCTTCAGATCTTGTCTGCAATCTTAGGGTGTGCCATGATCTTCGGCTGGCTTGGAACGCGTAAACCAACACTTACCCTCGATACAGATGTTGGTGATTGCCACACACTTACCGGCAATGATGCTTCATTGATGCGGTTGTCAACATTACTCAAGCGTCTCGAAAGTGGAATGGGGCTTGAAGAAGCAAGAATAGGTTTGGATATATTGAACAGAGATTTAGAGTATCCGCGAACCGCCTTACTGAATCTTCAAGAAGTACCTGTTGAACCAATTCATTTGAGTTCATCGACCTCAATCGCGTCTTTCCTTACAGATGAAATTACAGATAATGAACGACCTGAGCCTACTTTTTCTTCCAATGGAATGGACAAAGGTATCGAATTAGACTTTGATGAAATGGAGCAGACTGTCGCTAATCGGATGCATAGAGGCCATCGTGCACAGGAACCGAATCGCTCAACTACGGAACATGGACTTATCCAAAGGGGCATTGAGAATGCTCATAGTCGTCGTGGCTCATTTGAATCTTCACCTCATCCACACATACCTCAATCTCAACAAGTAGACCCTCACTCTTACGCACCTCACCCAGTGTATTCGGGCCCATCACCAGTATCATCGTATCAACACATTGCCCAAGTATCTCATGCCGAGATGCCTCACGAAAACCAAGCAAACCAACCGACAGAAATCCCCGGTATGTATTTGCCGAGTTTTGTTGGAAAGGAAGGAGCCCATGTCCCTGGCCATTCCTCCGCTACCAACAGGGAGGTTCATTCCGATTTCAGTGCGTTCCGTTCACCGGATGCCGAACTTCTAGATCTTGAGAAGGAAGAACAAACTTCACTCATTGAAAAGGCACGTCGTCAAACTCCAGAGGTTCTAGAGGCCCCAATTCAAAATAAAACCCGTGGCCATAAAGTGAACACTCGATTACGTCCTAAAACTGGACCTCGTTCAGAATCACGTCTTCGCCCGAAGATTCGGAACCAATCTATACAAACAAGTAAAATTCGTGAAATCGTCGCCCCTGCTGCAGCACAATTTATGGAAAGTGCAACTCATTTGGCAAATCGCGTACTCAACGGCCGCTCAACGAATCAACAAGACAGTGGCTCCTCTTCAGCACAAGAACTCCGCCAGCGTTCGGCTCAGAATCACCATTCAGAAGCAATTGAATCTATTCGTAATCTCTCTGCAAGCCGTGGAGGGAAATTACCTGACAGTGAAGTTCAGCGTAGGCTTGCACGTATGGAACGAAGGCACACTTTTGTAGAACAGGAAGTACAAGAAACAGAAGAATATACACCTGTGCTCGAGGATGTCTCATTCGATGAATTGAAAGACAGTAAAACCCACCACGCAGAACATGCTGGGGAAGCAGGTCTTCCTCGAATTGACCTTTGAATCAATTAAGCATCTGCCCAAACAGAGACAAGCGCTGATTAAATCGTTCTTCTGTCATCGACTGTAAGCCTTCGATGCCAAATGACTCAAGGGTAAAGCTTGCACTTACTGTTGCAGCAAGTAACGCTTGGCGCAGTTCATCTCGAGTTAAGGGGCCATTGCCTGACGCCAAGTGTGCAGCAATTGAGCCGGCGAAGGTGTCACCGCATCCAGTTGGATCGACTACTTTTTCAGTTGGGAAGGCCGGGAGAGAGATGATATCAGAGCCATGAAACGCAATTACCCCATGCTCACCGCGTTTGATGACGAGAGTTTCCGCCCCTATCATTTGGATAACTTTTCGAGCTGCTCGAATCAAATTTTCGTCATCAGCCAACATTCGGACTTCTCCGTCATTGATGATGACGAGGTCAACTTCTTTCATGACTTCAATTAAGGAATCACGAGCTATGTTGATCCACAAATTCATAGAATCAAGCATTGAAAGACGTTGCGGTGTAGCTTGTTGCAGTACACTGGCTTGCAGAGCAGGGTGGAGATTTGCACAGAATGTAATCTGAGGAGACTGATGAGATGCTGGGACCTTTGGTTCAAAATGTTCAAACACGTTGAGATGCGTCTCATGAGTTTGTGCTTCAGCCATCGAACCATGGTACGAACCTGACCATCGGAACGTCTCGCCCTCTGCTGTTTCAATACCAGTTAAATCCAAACCGCAATCTGCTAAGAGGGTTCGGTCTTTCTCAGTAAAATCCTCGCCTACGACGCCCACAAGCCCTACTTGCTTCAATGAGAGGCGCTTGGCGTGAAATGAACAGGCAAGACCTGCATACGTCGCTGAACCACCGAGTGCATCTTTCACATTACCAATCGGAGAAGCAACACTGTCGTAAGCAATACTTCCAACGATTAAGACATCCATGATTGGGCCAGTAGAAATCGCTACTTCTCCCTTTCGTTTCGCCCGAGTGCTCAACCAAGCAATTCTTGATGCATGTCGATATATTGAATCGTGATGTCCTTTTGAAGGAAATCGGCTTCATCCATTATTCTGCGATGGAGTGGAATCAAGTGTTCAACGCCAGAGATTGTTGTTTCATCCAAAGCGGTCCGCATACGCTTCACGGCATCTTCTCGATCTTTACCCCAAACCAGTAATTTGGCCAGCAGTGAATCAAAGCATCCAGGCATTTCGTACCCAGGATAAGCATGTGTATCAACTCGAACGCCGTATCCTGAAGGGAAGTGACACTCCCATAGGCGACCAGGGCTTGGGATGAAATTTCGAGGGTCTTCAGCATTGAGGCGGCATTGGATTGCATGGCCTCTCAGAACGATATCCTTTTGTTCAAGAGGAAGAGGTTCTCCTTGAGCCACCCGAATACCAAGTTCGACTAAATTATGCCCTGTGATTAACTCGGTCACCGTATGTTCAACCTGGACACGAGGGTTCACCTCAAGGAAGTAGAAGTCACCGTTTGCATCACGTAAAAACTCAAATGTCGCTAAACCCTTGTATCCTACGGACTCTGCGCCCTTGCATACCAATGCACCGATTTCCTCTCGCTTTTCATCGCTGAGCCAAGGGCCCTCTTCGACCAACTTTTGATGGCGACGTTGAATAGAACAGAACCGTTCACCAAAATGAATGGCCTTTTTGCCATCCCCGAGTACCTGGAATTCAATATGTTGAGCACCTTGAATGTACTTTTCCACGAAGACTCTTTCATCGCCAAAAGCAGAACGGGCTCGGGATTGACAGAGTTTCAAAGCATTTTCGAATTCGCTGGATTCTTCAACGATTTGCATACCGATACCCCCACCACCTGCAGCGGCTTTAATGATCACAGGGTAGCCAATATCCTCTGCCAATGCCGATGCAACAATCGCATCTGAAATAGATTCTGATGAACCTTTAGCCGTAGGTAATCCCGCAGCTTCCATTGCTGCTCTTGCTTCAATTTTATCGCCGAGTAGAGTGATTACATCTGAAGAGGGGCCAATGAATGTAATGCCCTCCTCCTTTAATCGTCGAACAAACGTCGCGTTTTCGGCAAGAAACCCGTAGCCTGGATGTACAGCATCACAACCCATTTCTTTGGCTGCTTTGATTACGGATTCGATATCCAAGTAAGAGTCCAAGGGGTTTTGTTTGTAGTTTGCATAAGCAATGTCTGCAAATCGTACAGGGAGTGATAATCGGTCCTCTCTCCCATGGATAATCGCCGCTTCAATACCCATGTCACGCAAGGTTCGAAGTATTCGTAGAGCAATTTCACCGCGGTTAGCAATGAGGACACGCTTGAATCCCATAGATGAGTCGAAGAGTAATTACTCTATGATGCCAACGGTTCAAGAATTGTAGAAAGTGACCTTTTTTGAACCCATTCTTCTTCTTGGAATTCTTAATATATTGAGAAATTTTTACAGAAAACGGTAGAATAATGGATTTTTGCATCCATTATCTAGAAAAAACGCACAAGTTTAATATCACATGACTGCGATTCGGTAACATGATGCGTAACACTCAGACCGGAGCAGAGGCCCTCAACCGATTAGCAGGAATTGATTTGAACAAAGACGGAAGAATTGTGAATCTAATCATTTGCGGTAATTCAAAATTTTATGACTATGCTTGGTTAGAAGAACAAATTGAACTGTGGGTAGAAGCCAATGGTTATCCGGATCTTATCATTCTTGGAGGGGCGAGTGGAGTCGATTATCTCGCCGAGCGATGGTCAGATAACAACAACATTCAACTGGCCGTATTTAGCGAGGCTTGGACTGCACCTCGCCCTCATTCTGCACATGACTCCGGACGCCCAGAGGCGGTTGCGACTTTAGCTCGAACCATGCTCGAACGTGCGACACACATGCTCTCGTTCCCTGGACCGGACTCGATTTGGACAAAGCGTATGGAAGAACGAGCGATTGAACAGGGCATCCCCGTAACCAGCGTTCCATTGCCAACTGAAGGACTTGAATAAGTCCAAGAAGCAAATCCACACACGATGTGAATCGGAGTGGGCTTCTGCATTCAGTCTGATGGCCCTTGGAAGGAAGAGGGGCTTTTTCCATTTTTAGAAGGTCGATCAGTAGACGTCACGTAAGTAACGCTTCTCTTCACGCATCATTGTCGTTCCAATAAAGTGAGTCGCATCTTCTTCGGACATCCCACCATGTTCCATCGCGATTTCAATCAATGCTCGATGAACATCCTTTGCCATGTAGGTTTTATCACCACAAATGTAGAAGTAAGCGCCGTTCTCAAACCATTGCCAAATCTCTTCCCCGTGTTCTTTGAGGCGATGTTGAACATAGATCTTCTTTTCTTGGTCTCGGGACCATGCAGTCGTGAATCTATACAGACTACCTGAGTCCATCCATCCCTCTATTTGTTCTTGATAATAAAATTCAGTTTTTGATGATTGGTCACCAAAGAAGAGCCAGTTCTTTCCTTTGCCACCATCGAAAACTCGCTGTTCCATGAATGCACGGAATGGAGCGATACCTGTACCCGGTCCAACCATGATGATGTCGACATCTTTGTCTTCAGGAAGAATAAATGATTTCGTTGGTGACATAAAGACGCCAATTGGTTGGCCATTGGTCTTAATCTCATCAGCCATATATTGTGTACACAATCCACCACGGGCGCGGTTATGGTACTCGAAACGAACGATACCGACGGTTAATTCAACGAAACCTGGGTGAGCGTCATGGGATGAAGCAATTGAGTACAATCGCGGTTTGAGCCGTGATGCTAATTCAAAGAATTCTTCTGGAGAGTACTTAGCACCAAATTCGCGCATGATGTCGACATAATCACGAGTCCATAGATAATCGACGACTGCCTTTTCATCGCCAAGAAGTGCTTCGACCTTTGCTGCAGGGTCATCGGATGGTTTACTCGATGCCAAGCCAGGTGGTAGAGATGAAGATTCGGAGGATTGCCAATCTTCATCAGAGCGGCTTCGTGCGACGATTTTTAATGAAATCTTCATGCCCGAAGAGACAACTTTACCGGCGAGTGATTGAACGAATTTCTTATTCGCCATGTGGACTTCGAAATCTTTCTTGAGAGCAGTGTAGAGGTCGCGCTCCCCGTTGTGAGTCTCGACTCTTTGATCTCTGTCCCAACCTTGAACTTCAATCAATTCTTCAACAATATGAGGGGGGTTTTCTGATACGATACCAAGAGCATCACCAACCTTGTAGTCTAAGCCTGAATCGCCGAGTGCGAAGACAATGTGGCGAGTTTCTTTGCGTGAACCTTCACCGTTAAGAACGTAATTCTCAGTAATTTGAGTTTGGTATGGGTTTTTTGAACTCCAATCGGCCATAATATCACTACCAACCTAAGGCTGTGTCCAGTCCACCATGGGGTGACTTAAGATGCTTATGAATGATGATGCGTTGATGAAATTAAATTGAGTGATACGAATTTATTCGCCACCCAAATAGGGATACAAACGGTCTTTTATATGGTCACCCGAGGAGTAGGGAACATGACAGAAGTAAACAAGCCCACTGCAGTGATTGTAGGTTCCGGCCCCGGAGGCCTAGCAAGTGCACTACTGCTCGCCCATTCTGGCGTTGATGTAACTGTTCTGGAGAAAGAAGAGAAAGTCGGCGGCCGAACAAAACTGGTTCACAAGGACGGATTTACATTTGACCGTGGACCTACTTTTTTCCACTACCCTGAAGTCATCGAACAGATTTTTCAAGCAATCGGGCGAGATGCACACAAAGAGCTCGGTTTGATGCCACTCGACCCAATGTATCGTTTGGTATTTGGAGCAGGCGGACACATCGATGCTACAAGCGACCTTGAAGCAATGACTCAACGTATTCATGAATTGGCGGGTGAAAAGAATGCAAACGGTTTCAAAAACTACGTCACTCAAAACCGTAAGAAACTTGATTTTTCCAAACAATGCTTACAGACTCCTTGGACAAGTCCACTTGATGTATTGTCAAAGCGCGCCATACGTGTTGCGACTGTTCTAAAGCCGTGGTCCAGTGTTGCAAGTGACCTTAGCAGACACTTTGACGATGAGCGAGTACGTTTGGCAATGTCATTTCAAACGAAGTATCTTGGAATGAGCCCATTTCATGCCCCTTCACTGTTTACTATTCTCGCATTCTTGGAATACGAACATGGAATCTTCCATGCGAAAGGTGGCCTCGGAAGTATTACTGCCCGAATGGGTGAGATTGCGGAAGAAATGGGTGTTAAGATTCGTTGCAGCACCCCTGTTACATCGCTGATTTATGAAGGCAAAACCGTTGTTGGAGTTCGCGCAGAAGGCGAAGATATTCTTGTTGATAAAGTCGTTATGAATGCTGACTTTGCTCATGCAATGACTACGCTTGTTCCTGATGAAAAGAGAAAGAAGTGGTCGAATAAAAAACTCGAGAAGAAAGGATACTCGTGTTCGACATTTATGCTCTACTTGGGCGTCGACAAGAAGTATGATCTTCATCATCATCAAATCTACGCATCTTCTTCCTACGAACAAAACCTCGAAGATATTACCAATCACCGTTTGACTTGGGATGATCCTTCCGTGTATGTTCAAAACGCCAGCATCACTGATGACAGTCTTGCGCCAGAAGGCCATTCTACGGTTTATGTCCTCGTACCGGTCCCAAATACCCATGAGTCGATTGTATGGGACGATATCAAAGACGATTTCCGTGATTTAATCATTAAGCAACTCGCCAAACTTGGCTACGATGATATCGCAGACCACATTGTTTCGGAAACGATTATGACGCCTGATGATTGGGGCGCATCCGATATTTATCGAGGTGCTGTATTCAACCTAACTCATGACCTCAAACAAATGCTTTGGCGACGTCCGAACAATCGTTTTGAAGAAGCAAAGAACCTCTACATCGTCGGAGGCGGAACCCACCCCGGTAGTGGATTGCCAACCATTTTTGAAAGTGCTCGAATCAGCAGTAAACTTCTACTCGCAGACCTTGGAATCCGTGCAGATTGGAACGGTGTTGATTCATGGTTCAAGGACGTACGACGTCCGAAGGTGAAGAAACAATCACCAACTCCAGTGAAAGCAAAAACCATCGCCCATGGTGACGGAAATGCTGCGTGAACTTCTTTTCACATTGGTTACGGTTGTTCTCCTAACTCCAGGATGCATCGAAATTCAGAATAATGAGTCTGAAAATACTTCAGAGACAGAACCCCTCCCCTTTGAATTGGCATTCAAATCCGAAACTCTGAACAGAGCTGAAGATGAAGGCATTCAGTTTGATTTGAAAGATGAACTTGAGAATGGACCTGTTATGCTTCTTTGGGTAGGAGCAGGGTGTACTGGTTGCCATGATTGGACGGACATGATACGGGAAAAAGTAGACTCTGGCGTTTTTAATGACTCCAACATAACCATCATCAGCGTACACCGATGGGCAGAATTGGAATCGAAGGATGAAATGATGAATGTCTTTGGAACTGCCAATGAATCGTCACATTACACTCCATGGAAAATCGTGATCCCTACTGAAGAAACACAAGCATATGATTTGGAAACAGGTGAAAAAACGGGAACATCGATTTATTCTGCCTACGGAAATCCAGGAACGCCGACCCTCCAACTCATTGCCGAAAATGGCGTTATGGCGTGGCAATCGAAAACTTATTGGGCGAATGAAACTGTCTTTAATGACGGATTCTCTTTCTTCCAGCAACAGGTGGTTGAAGCGTGAACCTCAAAGACCTTGGTCGACTCGATGTAGATAGCAGCCGTAGCGGTTGCTGGTGAATTCCATGGGTGAAGGGATAAAACTTCCAGTTCTTAACGGTCTGGGACGTACGAATCGAATCGACAATTGGCTTAGGCAACCGTTAGCTATGGCGCTCGGATTAACGGCCGCTATGCTCTATACTGGATGGCGACTTTTCCTTTATCCTGAGTCAATCTCATATGAGCTTGAGGGCAGTACTGTGATGTCACCGATCTTCTCTCCGAATGTTCTTGAATGGGATTTGTTTGGACTCAATGAATGGAATCACCCCTCATGGGTCAATGCAGCGGTATTGGTCCTTTGGATTCCTTTTGGATTTAGGGGAACCTGTTACTACATGCGACGGGTCTACTACCGTACTTTCTTTGCTAGCCCTACTGCTTGTTGGGTTGATGAACCTGAGATCAACAAGAAACTTGGTTACAAGGGTGAAAAGAGATTATTCATCATTAACAATCTACATCGCTATTTCCTCTACGCTGCCATGATTATTCTTGCCATTAAATGGTGGGATGTCACTCACACCCTCCACTTTACAGATGGTTATGGGATGTCAATTGGAACATTAGTGATGGGTGTTGAAGCATTTCTCTTGACCATGTATGTTACCTCTTGCCACGCTCTTCGTCACTTTGCCGGTGGTGCGTTAGACCGATGGACGACTGGAATCAGTAAAATCCGTGGCAAGTTGTTTGGACGCATCAGTGTACTCAACCGTTCCCATGGATTTTGGTTCTGGACATCATTGACCTTTGTATTCTTAGGCGACCTTTGGGTCTTAGCTGTACGTGAAGGATATTTGAGCGATATGGCGCTGTTTGTGATTTGAGGTGATGATGATGACAGAAGAATACATGAAACACGAATACGACGTTATTGTCATCGGAGCAGGTGGTGCTGGTCTACGTGCTGCGATTGAAGCGGCACGAAGTGGTGCAAAAACTGCAATTATTACCAAATCTTTGCTTGGCAAAGCTCACACAGTTATGGCCGAAGGTGGTTGTGCTGCTGCATTGCAAAACGCAGACCCTCGAGACGGTTGGAAAGTACACTTTCACGACACCATGAAGGGAAGTAAATGGCTTGCTGATTGGCGAATGGCTGAATTCCATGCCAAAGAAGCACCTGACCGTGTTCGTGAACTCGAACAGTGGGGAGCCGTCTTTGACCGAACTCCTGAAAACAGAATCAATCAACGGAATTTCGGAGGGCACACATTCCCTCGACTCGCTCACGTTGGCGATGCTACAGGTTTGGAATTGATTCGCACCCTCCAAGAAAGAGGCATCCACGAAGGCATTGATATTTTCATGGAATATACGGTTCGGCATCTTCTCAAAGAAGGTGATAGAGTCACCGGTTGCGTAGCATATACGCGTGTTGACGGTGAATTTCATGCATTCTCAGGTAAATCTGTAATTCTTGCTACCGGCGGAATTACTCGATGTTGGTCCGTTTGCTCGGGTTCTTGGGAATACACCGGTGACGGTCATGCACTTGCTCTCTGGGCTGGCGCTGAACTTCGAGATATGGAATTTGTTCAATTCCATCCAACTGGAATGGTATGGCCACCTTCTGTTCGTGGTATTTTGGTCACTGAAGGTGTTCGGGGCGAAGGTGGAAGGTTAACCAATTCTGAAGGTGATCGTTTCATGTTCGATTATGTTCCTGAGAGATTTGCTGGAGACCATGCAGATACAATTGAAGAATCAGATCAATGGGTCGAAGAAGTTGTCTCTGGCAAACTGGCGACTGTTCGTCGACCTCCGGAATTACTCACACGTGACGTGGTTGCAAAAGCAATCAATACTGAGGTGAAAGCAGGAAGGGGCTCGCCTCACGGCGGCGTATTCTTGGACATCTCCTACCGAGGGGAAGAAGCGATTTTGAAGAAACTTCCATCGATGCATCATCAATTCAAAGAATTAGCAGGTGTCGATATTGCCAACGAGCCTATGGAAGTTGGCCCAACTGCCCACTATGTGATGGGTGGTGTTCGTGTCAATGCTGAAACTCAAGAAAGCAATGTCCCCGGCTTGTATGCGTGTGGAGAAGTTGCTTCTGGATTGCATGGAGCGAACCGTCTTGGCGGAAATTCGTTGTCTGACCTGATTACTTTTGGTAAGCGTGCTGGGGAATTTGCTTCAAAGCGAGCAGAGGATCTTGCACAACCAAATATCGATGATGCACAAGTTCAATCAGCAATCAAAGTAATGATTGCACCTCTTCAAAGAGAAGAAGGAGAAAATCCTGGGCGTATTTATGATGAAATGAGAGATATGATGCAAGCGAAAGTTGGTATTATTCGAACAAAGGAAGAAATGCAAGAAGCCATAGAGGATTTGAAAGCATTCGATGAACGTCAAGAAGCCTGTTTCCCAGGTGCATCTCGTAAATACAATTCTGGATGGCACCAAGCATTGGACCTCAAAAACATGGTCGATGTGTCAATTGCTGCAACACTCGCTGCCCTTACCCGTGAAGAGAGCAGAGGCGGACACACTCGTGAGGATTTCCCTGGCGAACTTGAAGAATGGGGTAAGATTCTAAACATCATTTACATGGAAGATGGCGAAATAAAAGTCCGCCAAGAACCTCTTGAAGAGATGCGTTCTGATCTGAATGATGCAATTAATGAAGTGAAGGCAATGATTGCTGAACGAGCATCAGAACAAGCAGGAGGCGGTCAGTAATGTCACTCAAAGGTAAGACACAAGATTTCAAAATACTTCGCGGTGAAGGTGACGAGGCCGCTCTTGAAGAATTCAGCATCGAACTGGATGAAGGCATGGTTGTTCTCGATTGTGTCCATCGTATTCAACATGAACAACAACCAGATTTGGCTGTTCGGTGGAATTGTAAAGCTGGAAAGTGCGGTTCTTGTTCTGCAGAGATTAACGGTCGACCACGTTTAATGTGCATGACACGTATGAGCGATGTTGTTGCAGAGACTCCGGAAGGACAAGCTATTGAAATTCGTCCAATGCAGGCATTTCCTCACGTCAAAGATCTCGTGACTGATGTATCTTGGAATTACGAGATGGCTCAAAAAATTAAACCGATTAAAGGCCCTGAAGAAATGAATTGGGAATTCAATCAAATGGAAGCAGACAGGGTGCAACAATTCCGTGAATGCATCGAGTGTTTCCTGTGTGTGAATACATGCCACGTACTTCGAGACCACGCTTTGTTCAACGAATTTGCCGGTCCCCGAAACTTAGTTCGACTCGCTCAATACGAAATGCATCCAATGGATACTGAAGATCGAATACCTGAGATAAAGAAAGACTTTGGAATTGAATATTGTAACATTACTCGATGTTGCACTGAGGTTTGTCCTGCTGGGATTCAAATTACCGATGATGCGATTATCCAATTAAAAGAACGAGTCGTTGACCGTTACTATGATCCTCTACAGCGTATTTGGCGAACCCTTACTCGGCAAAAAGTCCGTTACTGAGGCGATTTTTTGCCGTCGGCAATGCAGAAAATACGTCAACTTTCAGCGCTTGTATTCGGTATGGCATTCGTTTCAGTTGGCGTACAACATTTTACCAATCCGACCTTTTTCTTGCCGATCGTTCCCGAAGTTCTCGGTGTACCTGAATTTTGGGTTTATGTCAGTGGGCTTGTTGAAGTAATTCTTGGTCTTGGAATGATTGCACCTGTATCAAGAAGAAGGGCTGCTTTCTCAACTGCGGTTTTTCTGGTCATAGTCTATTGGGCAAATTTGAACATGTGGATTCATGACATCTCCATCGGAGACACTAATTTTAGCACGTCAGGGCATATTCTTCGTGCATCAGCACAAATCGTGATGATATGGCTTTCGCTATGGATTGCTGAATGGCCTGTTAAAGAAAGAAATGTGAGGCCTCAAATCCCTCCGAAGAAGGAAGTGAAGCGGTGACCCTTTCGGGAACAAATTTGAAATTTCAAATTTGAAAAACGGACAATCAAGTTGTTATGGAATCAAAGGTGTTCGATTCCGGACTTCTTGACGTTTGCCTTCTTGATCTTATCAGGAAGCCAAGCTGGTCCATTGGCTGGCTTTGGAACCATGCTAATGCTACCGGAGAAAACGTGGACACGCTTGGTGCCACGCTCTCGTAGGCGTATGTTCGTATGTCCGCGGGTTGCTGCCTTGAGGGCCGCACCACGGGGTTGTTTGCTAGCAAAAACCTGGCTCGTATCTTTTCCGTTCTCCATGAGAACAAAGTATTTTTTATCAGACATTTTGGATTACCTCCGATACTTGACACCCCCGCCAAGTATATAGTATTTGCTCCAATTAAACGCCTTACTGCGCCCTATAGGCCCCGCAGTGGCCCTTTCCAAAACGCTTTTTTGAGGTCAAAGCCTCAGTGCATCGAATAGAAATCATCAAATGTTATTCGTGAAAAAAGCACGGTTACAACTCAGCGCCTGCGAGTGTCTTAGTATCTACGATTCCGGGGATTTGGCGGATCGATTCAACAACGGATTGAGCGATAATGGTAAGGCTATCTGCAACCAGTTTTACAATAAGGTCGTGATCGCCAAAAAGAAGTGTAGCATCGTCAACAAAAGGCATATCTCTGACAGCGAGGTAAACTTCATGCTCCTTTCCAGGTGCAACATTAATCAAAACATATCCTACTGCCATAGCACTCGTACATACCAAGTGCTCAAAGCACATCAACCCTTCTCCATCAAAAGTCTTCATTCGAAAGTAATTCGATTTGTTCACTTGTAAATTCAATCCATTGGTCGGGTGTCCATCCATCAGGCATTTCACCTTCAAGCCAAATACGATACTGTTCTTGAGACCAACCAGAAGGTATTTTTAGTTCTGTAAGAGGTTTATCGAGTTCATTTGAAATGAATTCTTCTTCCGTTTGTTGGTCAGAATCCCACTGTGAAACTTCAGCCTCTTTCGGCTTCCTCATAATCAGACCAACCCCCAGTGCGAGTAGAAGAAGAACAATTCCAATGATCAATGGAAGAAGTGGGTAGGATGCTGCTTCAACAGCCTCACCATCCGCATCTGTCTGTTGGCATGAGTCGCAAACAGGTTCAGGGAGTAAAGTAAATCGGAGAACCGAGGAATTTGACTGTGACCATGAATCAATGCACGTCACTTCTACATCTAAGGTCACATTACTCAATGTACCCGTTGTAGGGTATTGGAACTCCAAAATTGCCGATGTAGGATTCACTGGTTGGAGGAGAACTTGTAATTGAGCCAATTGAGACTGATTGTTCGATATTATTGCGGAACAAGACACGTCATCCACCCCATCTGCATCTGAGACCGTCCCTCCGAACGACAACAGCTCTCCAGCAGTCATGTTCTGATTCGGTTCGAGCGTTGTTTGTGGTGATGCATGATAAAAGTCGAGAGCAATATCTAACGATTTAGATAATCCATCAACATCACGAACTGTAATCGATATTTGCCCTTCACCATCAATAAAAGTCCCATCCAATCTCAATCGGAATTGTTGGAGTTGCTCATGCATACCGAGAGATGGGGTTTCTGATGAACAATTTTCAAACATGGAATTTGAACTGTCAATTTCACCAAGAGAAGGTGCCAATACCGACCAACCAAGTTGGTTCAATGTCGTTTGCATCGATTGGAGGGGGCGTTCACTTTGAATCCGTACCACTAAATATCCAGTGTTTCCAAAACGTAAGGAATCAAGTGAACCTTGCTCATCACAAAGATATGAGGAAACAAGAATTGGTGTGGTTAAGAGAAGGGGGAGATTATACTGTTGGCTGAACACTGCAGCGTGTTGGCCAGTCATCGCTAACTGAAGCTCAAGTTCTCCACTTTCAAGAGCTGACGGTATGTGTGGCAATTCGATCAGCACTGGAGAACTGATGTTCGCCGCGCCGACGGGAACCGTCAGGGAAGCTGCACCAGGCCATTCCACGAGTAAATCACCAGTTGCGGAAGATGAGGGGTCATCCGGATCTATAATCGTAATCCGAGCAAACTCATTGCCTCCACCACGGACGCTATCGAGGAGATTCCCCTCCCCATCTACAATGTCAATTGCTGCAAAAGGAGAACGGTCGTCCATTGAAAGAACCCGTGAATTGAGTAAAGTTCCAACATCATCTCGGATTTCAAAAAGAACATCATCGAGTGAATCACTCACATTTCGCGTATAGAAACCGGTGTAACAATGATGGTTGAAATCAAACCGGGGCTCGTAACTGAGATTGGAAATTTGGCCTTGAGAAGCGGATAGGTTCGGCTGTTGATTCAAAATATCGTGGTCATTATCTAACACACACATTGTAAAATTCGAGGGTTCGCCACGGA
The DNA here is from genome assembly GCA_905182715.1 of uncultured Candidatus Poseidoniales archaeon. Lineage (GTDB taxonomy): Archaea > Thermoplasmatota > Poseidoniia > Poseidoniales > Poseidoniaceae > MGIIa-L1. The sequence goes on along the minus strand of CAJJCP010000015.1, from coordinate 26,030 downwards.
ACAAACCTTGTGGTGGATTAGAGGAGAGTTGATTTGCACCAGACCAAGATGAAGAGTCAATTCCAGAAAAATGTGGACCAAACCATTGAGCAGGTGCATCGATAACGATGGCGATATCCGTCTCAAGTAATTGTCCAGTTTGTTGGCTCTCATCGAACGCCGTTGCTCGTAAAACGAAATGTCCGAGTGGCATAGAAGCCGGCAGGGAAATTAAGACTCGCCAACGTACAGAATCTACTCGGTTCGCAGAATCAAGGTTCCAATTCAAACCAGAAAGGTTCGAGATATTCTGTGCAATCGCCCACTCAACTTCCACTGATGAAACATTAACCTCGTCACTGGCTTCAATCGTGCAGATGAAGTTGTCTCCACGCGAATAGATTTCAGCATCACAATAGATCTCATCGACCGTAGGAGGTGCATTCACCCAAATTCGTAGCGTGAGAATATTATTTGCTAAATTACGTTCAGGAAAATCAAGACTTGCGTTTGAATATCGAATACGCAAATCCATCCAACCTGTTTTTTCAGGGATAATACTGAGATTAAAGATGATTCTAGAACCATTGAGGTCTCCACTTGGCAGAGAAAGATTCGAACTGTACATTTCGATATTCCCTTGGATATCCTGTATCAAAAGAGTGCCATTTGAAGAGGACATCCCCAAATTTTCAACAGCAAGTTGAAGTTGATTCGGTTGCATATACGAGGCGTCACCAATCTGGCGAATTCCAATGAGGTTGATGTCATGGTAAAGATCAGCATACGGCGCCATTTTCGGGTCGCCAACTGTAACTCCCATCCATCCGGTTTGCAGATTTGCAGCTGCATGTGATTCCGCTAAATTATATCCAGATGCATACATACTCATCAGCGTACTTGGAGATCCAACTGCTGTGAGGTATGGTTCGTAGACGTAACCTTTCGCACCCGAGACGCCGTCTTCAAGTAAGTCAGCAATCAACGATTGTCCATAACTTGTATCCCAATTAAAAGAACGCCCGCTCGTCGAAACTGCGGTTTCTGCAATCGAACCGTTCACCCATGTATTATGCGGCCGTATCGCATGTAAATTCATAGTATCAAGATAAACCGAACCGTCAGTTGAAGTCGCTACAATGTCGAGAGGAATTCGTATTCGGAATGAAGTCGCATTGCTGTGTGGGCGAAAACGCAATGTTCGAGACTCCCATGTAGAAGCAAAACTTTTGCTATTCGATTGGTTACTCGAAAGAACGGTTCCATTCTCATCAAGACCTTCAACTTCTATCGTAAAATCACCGTAGACATCACCAGTACGTTGCCCATAAAGGTAAATGATCCAAGCGTGGTCTTCTAATTCAACTGGGAATTTGATAGGTTTGTTCAATGGATGCAGCGGTCTGCCCATTGCCTGAATATGCTGAACAATCTTTGTAGATATCACGATGTAATGTCGTGATTTCATGGTCTTGTAAGGAAGTGTTCCAAATCATAACATTATCGATCATCCCTTGGAAATAGGAAGTTCCGCCTCGGTTCACCCCTAATTTGTAGATATCGAAATTATTCAATGAACCTGAATTGAATGCTGTCGTTCGAACCAAGACGCCATCAAGGTATTGTCGTGCTGAACCGTTATCGAATACAGTCACGAGGTGCGTCCACTCTTGAGCCTCAACATCACCAAAGGCATAGGATTGGTTGTTGTGCAGGCGCCATTCACCACCGATCAGTGCATGTTGAAACGATGAGTTGGAACCTGCGTTATCATCTACTGCAAAAACCGATGCATAGGTCGGCAAAGTTGTAGAATTGGCCCAAACCCATTGACTTACGGTAAAGTTTCCAGCCCAATCGTCAACCTCAACTTCTAACCAATCATCAACGCCGTCATACCATAGGCATGAGCCATCAACGCATGTACGCCAATTGGTCGAATTCATGTTATTGAGAGTGAAATTCGTACTTGAATTCACTGAATCATGAGCAATCGAACCTGAAGCTTCTTCAAAATCCCAATGGTGAATTAAATTGCTTTCCGATGGAATATACGTATCGGCTAATGAGAAGACTGAAGGAGGCACTGGGGCTTTACTTTGATTTGGTCCAGACCATGAAAGTTCCAATCCATGTGGTCCACCTCCTTGGAAGAATTCAATTTTGAAATCATGCTTACCGGCATCAAATTGAGCAGAGTTTGAACGTTCTCTCATTCCATGCGAGCCGTAATTGGTAACGAAACTCTGTCCGCCAAACCATAATTCTGAACCATCATCTGAGGTAAGATAAAAAGTCCAATTACCTGTTTCTGGCACATCAATTAAACCACTAAATCGAGCGCCCCAATCGTTTTGGAATCGGTTATCCAAACCAGGATAGGCCTGAGAAGAAGATGGATTTTGAAAGGAACTCTCAAGCCGCACATGATCGGGAACCCGATCGATGAGTGTAGGCATGGAAGCGGCATTGAAACTTATTCCTGCGTTATCGAAAAACTCCGCCAGAATCCCTGAAGTACCATTTCCAGATTCTTGAGTACATACTGCCGATATTGATGCTTCGATAGCTGATGCCCCATCGCGTTTTATTTCTGTTTGGGTCGTCCAATTAAACGAATCACCTGACGAGAGATTTGGCAAAGTGGCATTCCAATATTGTGCTCCGCTTGAATACGAGCTGTCTTGCGTATTGAATCCGGCATTTGGAAGCCAATTATAGTCCCAGTTCCCGTCATTTGAACCCCATGATGCATAACCCATCACATTGGAAATATTCGTTAAGAATTCCGAAGTTTGGTCGAAAACATGGTTGGCAGCCCCATACTGCCATTGAGTTCGGCCTCAGTTGTATAGAGGTCATCGTTCCAAAATTTGTAACCCGAATCGTTACGGTTCGTTGCTAAGTCTAAGGCAAAAAGACCACGTTGGCCAAGACTGTTATTTGCTTTTTCAATTAACCCAAGCGCTGTTTCAACCGTATATCCTGTCAACCTTGTCACGAGAAAAAAGCCGTAGATATCTCGAGAAAAGGCTTTCATCCCACTTCCAGCAAGCGGACCATATCCATGGTCTATCCAATAATCCGAACCTATGCTTGAATTATAGGTACCACCGAGTAAAGAAAATTCTTGATCAAAACTGGCCTTATCATTCCCGCCATTTATACGAAGTGGGATTCCTTTGGTAGAAACCAAATAGTTGAGTTCGGTAACTGAAGAACGATTCGACAGCATTTCTAAGAAAGGGCCTGCAAAATAAACATCAAATTCATTTCTGTTGATGGTTTCTTTGGTTGGTGTATCTGAATCGTTGAAAAAGAAGATGTTTTCATCGGAAATGTTTCTAGCATTGACAAACGTCCAGCCAATGGTTTTACTCGCTTCTGAATTATTATTGATCAGTATGCCAACATCTGAATAATCGTAAACGGTAAGAAAATCAAAACCTTCGGGTTGAGCACGGGAAGACCATGGAGTTTGATTCCAAAAGTCAGCCTCATCTTCGCTGGAAAAACCTGCAAAGAGTTCGCTTAACGCTGCTTGCTCAGTGAAAGTATGTTCAGATGAATCTTGGGTAAGACCATCAAGAAATGGAGTGCCAAGACTACTCAAAACAAAAATAAATGTTAAAAGAAGACTTGACCTCCTTCTGTCCATGAATTTCGGCTAACATCGATAGGGTTTAGCAATACCGCCATGAAGTGAAGCGTAGATGGCTCTCGGCTTTGAAAGAAGATGTTCTAAATTCTCGATTTGAAGGTATTTTCATCCCGAAATGGCGAACTTGATAAGTAAGGTGGCCCCTCTTCGATGGTTGATGGCCGAACTCTATATGGCACGAACATGCAAATGGGGTATTCTTCGAGTCGTCGGTGGCGATGTATGGAATCATAGCGGTGATGTCTTAATCACACCTGCGAACAATCGACTCTCTGGCCGTGAAGGTTTGGATGCTCTCATCCATGGCAAAGCCGGCCCTGAACTCACACAAGTGACTCGGAATATCTGCCTCGATATGCGGAAAATCAACGCTCCACCTTGTGCAGTCACCAAGAATGTCGTCACTGAGCCCTTTGAACTTGCAGCCAATTACAAACACATCATCCACGTTGTAGGCCCTGACTGTCGCCGTCCGAACCAAGATGAGGCTCGACGGGATTTACTTCCAGAAACCTATGACAACCTCTTTGCTACACTCGCAGAAATGAAAGATGTTACGTCGATCATTTCGCCACCTCTTTCAATGGGTATTTTCGCATATCCGCACCGTGAAGGAGCTCGACTCACCTTGGAAATCATCCTCGGTAAGCTTGATGGGCATGAAGACCCTGGATTTTCAGAATATACTATTGTCGTAAAGGAAAAGAACTTCATCTCGAACATGAGAACTGTGTACAGAGAAACTGAAGACCAATTGCCTGGAATCGACTCAACTTCTGCTTGAGGCTCATTCCATGGTCGACCTCGCTGCGATGGTCACGACCACTCTGTCGAATGACAGACGCTCCTTTCAATCGGTCTTGATGCTTGCAAACAGTGTACGGAAAGTGAAATTAGTTGTAGAAGTATTACCTTCTGATCTTCAATTAACCGTTCTTTCAAGCCAAAACCGTGTGGTTGAATCATTGACTGAAAGTGGCATTGCATGTTCTTTACTCGAAGAAAACCTTACCTCACAAGGGTTGAGCGTCCTCACACACATGCATGATTTGGTACTGCAAGCGATTGGTGAAGGGAATCTTTCCAGTGGTGAACGAATGTTGGTTGTCTTAGCAGAACCGATTGATGGAGTTTTTGTCATCGACACATCAACCTTGAATTCAAATCGTTTTGCGTCCTTGGCACAGGATTTCCATATTGATTTGGGAGTCCTCACGAAAGTCATGCAACTTGCCCGCCATATTGGATCAAGAGGGAGAGAGGGGCACTCAATTGGAGCGTTGTTCGCCATTGGTCCACTACCGGCATTGAGGAAGCATTCAACTGCGCTTGTTTTGAATCCATTCAAAGGTCACCCTTCGGAAAAGCGAAGTGTATTGGATGATGCGAATCATGAGACTTTAGCAGAATTTGCTTGGCTTGACGGAGCCATTTTGTTCAACCGTGATGGTGTGGCAAGTGATGCTGGACGATACATTCAGGTTCCCGCTGGCATTACTCCAAAAGCCGGTGAAGGTGGACGTCATTTGGCTGCTCGTGCAATATCTCAACTGGTGGAAGGAATCGCAGTTTGTGTTTCTTCATCGGGAACAATCACGATGTATGCCAATGGAAGAGACCGCTACAAAGTGAAACTCAATTGATTCACTCTGATTCGTCGGAACGAGTTCGAGAATTCAATTTATTCTCTATTGATTGCAAAGATACCGTGGTTGCTAGAAAATCCATTCGAACGGCATCGAGATTTGAATGATTTAAATTCCGCTCTATGCTCATTTTAGCGCGATTAATGGATGCGATACGTTGTGTTCGGTCTTTAGGTCGGAGCACCTCTCCACGTTGACCCATCAACCATTCTTCGAGCATGGCCTGCCCCCATTCAGGGGCACGTAGTCGAGCTGCAAGGTGAATTTCCAAGTTCCGATGACGAAAGCGAACACGACCATCTGCGGTTCGAATGGCTTGGATTGAACCGGGGTTCCAACGATCTTGAGGAACTTGTAGATGTTCTTTACAAGTCAAAGAGCCGTCGTCTTCGACGACAAAGTCGGCAATGAGTACACTTTGTTTGAGGCGCATAAATACCTGAGCAATATCTTCATCTGCACACCATTCGCAAATGGCTTCCGGAGACTGGCCCCATTCCTTTTCACACCATTGTTCCAGCGCCGCTCGATAGGTGTCCATGACAGTGGGTTTTGGCGAACCATCATCAACTTTGTTGAGAGGGGGCCTGTCAAGATTCAAGGAGAAGGACCGTTTGCCCCAACCATGGATGGTGCATGGGGTTCAGTTGAAGCCGACTGGAAAGTCGTGCTCATCCTCATCTTGGCATGGTATCTTATGCTACGTGTTTGGGAACGAAATGGCACACTTGACCGCTGGAACGCCACACGAGTCTTTGGTGTCGTGTTGATGGTACGGAGCAATTGGGGTCTGAAAACACTTGACCGTATCGCACGACCACGTCGGTTTTGGAGAATCTATGGAGAAGTCGCTCTATGGGTTTGCCTCTTTTCCATGTTTTTAGTCGCTCTCTTGATGATACTGGCTTTCGTCACGAGCCTGCTCAATCCTCCAACTGCAAGTCCACCCACAGCCAGTGAACTTGTAGCCATACCAGGGATAAATCCAATGATTCCATTGGGCTGGGGAGCGATGGCATTCATCATCGCATTAGTCATACATGAATTTGGACACGGATTACTGGCTCGAGCGCATGGTATGCGTATTCGTTCGTTTGGACTTCTCCAATTAGGCCCACTCCCACTTGGTGCATTTGCTGAACCTCAATACCAAGAATTGCACAAAGCGCCTCGAAAGGAGCGTATGCGAATGTTTGCCGCAGGGCCTGCCACCAATTTATTTGCAGCATTCATTTGTTTGATGCTTTTAGGAGGACTTGCAGCTAATTTCACTTCAACTTCTGACAACCCTCACGTACGCGGCGTCATCAAGGATGCGGGTGCAGATGATGCTGGAATGCAACCATGGGACACTATTCTTCAGATTGATGGCGAAGAAGTGGATGGCGTTGAAGGGTTTCAATCGATCCTTCAAAATTACCAAGCAAACGACACCATCATTGTCGATGTCAAACACGAAAATGGGTCATTGGAAAGTATTGAACTCCTACTTTCTGACAAGTACGATTACTATATTCAACTCGGCTGGAGCCCTTCCAATCTCGAGACGATTGGAATAAAGCAAGGAGATGCTTTTGTCGGCGTAGAAGGAATCAGTGAAGGAACTGAAGGAATCGACCGACTTGCGGGACCTTTTTCACCTCGCTTTGACGGAGGCGTTCTTTTCCAGGTAGCCTATACTCCGGTTCATATCGTCAACATGATGATCATTCCGTTTGAACTTCAAGGTGTTTCGATGTATCCTGTAGAGGAGGCCATGCTTACACCAACTGACGGTATACTTGGAGACACACTCGGGCTGAGTGGGCTGCTGTTCTTCGTTAATTTTTTCTTTTGGCTGATGTGGGTGAATATTCTACTCGGATTTACCAACCTCATTCCGATGGTACCGTTTGATGGCGGTCATTTGTTCAAAGATTGGATTAAAGGTACGCTTAATCGAGTGAAAAGGATTGGAAAGAAAACAAAATTATGGAACCTCCATCCAATGTGGATTGACCATGTTTCAAACAAAGCATCGAGCCTGTCATCAGTTGTTCTTTTGATCATGCTATTGTTCGTACTCGTCATACCTTATTTCTGATTAAGAACGACGTCGCGCTAGTTCTGCCAGAACATCGAGTGGTTTTTCGGAGATGGTCTGTGCGGGAAGAATGTCTTCAAGTTGTGTTGTCGGGAGGGGTTTTGCAAAAACATTCGTTCGAAGTGTTCGAACCTCTAAGTTGTGTAAAGCATGATTCTCAGCACCAGCAGAAGAGCAGACTAAGGCGATAAAGGCATGCAGTGGCATGCCATCTTCCCAATTGAGGTAGACAGAACCGTTTCTCGTGGTAGGGAATGGTGGAATTGATTTTTCCAGTTGGCGAAGTCTGCCTGAAAGATTACTGGTTTCGACTCTGAAAATACGCCATGAATCACCTCGCATTCCTTTTTGTCGGTGTGCGTAGAGCGGCATCAAATTACATCGTTCACCTTCAGTGACCATCGCTTCATACTGAAGTTTGGTTCGACCAGAGAGGTAGAGTTTCTTCGGACGGGTCGATTTCACTTCAATAGGAAAACATAAATCTCCGCGTAAAGCGAGTAAATCACCGGTACCTTCCATTCCAGAACCTGCGGCTCGTACCACTAAGAAAGGGCGTTGTAACACCTGACGCATCTTTTGCTTCTCAAGAGGATTACAAGAACGAATGACCGCTTCAACACCTTTTGGAACTCCAGCAAGAACCTGTCTCAATTCCCGCTCATACTGGCTCGACACAACCCTTCATCACCGTCAATCGTTCTTGATGACTTCGGTAGAAGTCCCACAACAATCAAGGTTTATGACAACCCCAAATCAAGCCCGTAAGAGCGGAAGGATAGTTAATCGCGGAACATACACTTTCCATTGTGCCTCGCCTCGCAATTCGCACCATCGACTTCAAATTGGCTTTTCGGCTAATGACTGAACTCAAGCGTCGAGGACTGAGGTTTATTCTTCTCGAACATGATGCTGTACTTCCGGAACAGGATATGATTTGGTTTGGCAATGACATTGAGGTCGCTACATACCGCGATGAAGGAAAACCAATTGCAGCGTCAAGTGTCTCTGTCAAAGCGGCGGTCGACAATGCAGTACGCCTTCAGAGAGGCATCACAGAAGTACACCAACTTTGCTTTGGGGTTGACCCCGGTCCACGCCCAGGTATTGCTTGGTTAGCCGATGGCGTCGTTTTAGGTGTTGCACAGTTTGAACGTATCGAAAATATTGCAGCACAAATAATTGGAATCTCATCCGCTCTTGAATTTAAACGAATGGTCATACGAATTGGCGATGGGGCTCCGTTGAGTCGTGATCAAATCATTAACGATTGCCTCACTCACCAACTTGAGGTCGAAATAGTGAATGAAGCCAAAACCTCACGGGGTTTACTTCGGCACAACCATGTCATTTCAGCGATAAGAATCGCGCTACTTTCTGGAGAACATGTCTGGGAGTTCAGAGAAATTCAACCGACTATAGGTGAAATCAGAGAAATTCAAAGACAAAGTCGAAAAAGAAGTAACGGAAGAAAAACAATTTCCTCAAATGTAGCATATGAAGTTGCATGTGGTGAATTGACACTGGAAGAAGCGATTCAAGAATAATTATTCTGATTCATAATCGGGCGCATTTAGACCATCCCCCGCTGAATCGTCTTCCAAAATTTTGCGACCGGGCTTTTTCTTCTTATGTTCGGACATTGCTTGCTCGAATTCAGGTGCTTTGGACATGAATCTGCGAACCGCTGGTTCAAGAACCATGGGTAAAACAAGAACACCCCCCACCAAAGTGAATAAAATCAAAAACGATGAACTCGGAACATATGTCGTCCCGGGAGTGCCTTCACCACTAACCATCAGTTTAACCGTTCCAAGCCAAGGGATTTCTCCACCACCAACTCCAATGAGCCAAGAGCCTCGTATTGGCCCTACCGTGCCAGATGCACTGTGTACGCCTGAAGAACCGTTCACTGCTTGTGACCCTTGATCGACTGAACAATTGTTGTTATCTCCAAGAGTAAGGATACCTGCGTGCCGTGGTTGCCATTGCCAGACAACCAAATGGGTCTCTACATTGGCATGTACTGGACGATTGCAATCGTAAAATCCAGCCTGAATACCATCAAAGTGAACGGTGACTGTCTCCACATTTCGAACATCGGTACCCGGAACATCCCAGGTCAAGACACAAACGCCGAGAACACCTTCTCCATCATAGGACTCCGCGTCGAATGTTCCGCCTTCAGGGCAACGTTCACTGTCCGACGCATTCGAAGGCGCACTTCGGTCCGGTGTGATGATTTCATTCGGAACCACCTCCATAATTGCTCGATGAATAATCGGGGTTCCTGCCTCACCATTCTTCTTGTAAATGATGACATCTCCTCCAAGCCCGTGTTGTGAATATCCATATTTTGAATTATCAGGGTCGGTGGCTTCAGCAAAGGTAACGATAGTATCAAACTCTTGATTATGAACTAAAACTAAATCACCTGCGTCGATACTACCGACTTCTCCATCGATATCATGAATCATTGACGAGGATTCAACGACAACTAAAGGCGGCATTGAACCGGTGTGTGCATATAATGCTAAAATGAGTAGACCAATCATTCCGGCTGCAAGAAGAAGTTCTCGGAACAAAGTCTTCAGCGGGTCACTGTCACTCAAGCCTTCTCCCCTCAAGTTCACCGTCGAAGTCCTTTGCTTTCAAGGAATGCCGTCCATGTAAGTGCATGTCCAGCTCCTAAGACATCTGCTGCTTCATTCCCTTCTTCTTTACGTCGACGAAGTTCAGAGGTCGAATCAATCGATTGGAGTTCTTCAAGAGTGCTGACATGACCACGCAATGAAAGAAATTCTGGGAGCACAATTAACAGAGCAATGGATGAAAAAAATGCTAATCCTATTGATTGCCCGGTATAATCTCCCCAGGAAACATGGTCTGGAAGGAAAAGTAATTGATATGCAGAGATGCCAAGAAGGATTCCTAGAGCACCTGAAAGCGTCGCAGTGATGCCTAATTGCCGCCCGTGTTGTTTTTTCCACCAGTTTGAAATTAGACCCATATGCTTCTCCCCTCAGTGGTAGCAGGGACGCTGGCCTTCTTTTTCCTATCGCTTGGATGAGTGACCTGACGGGGCGAAGTTCAAATGCTTTGCAGCGTGTGGGCCAAAGGCCCATTGAGGGACAACGGTGATTTAAATGCAAAAAGCAATCTTTTTAATTCTCATATTCACAGTATCGTTATTCGGACCAATGGCATCCAGTGCCACGGTTGAGACTCAGTTTTCGGACGGTACTTCTTCCTACAGTCACACCTTTGCTGGTACCGGCAATGGCACAGCCGGTTATCTTACGATTCCATTCGGAGCAGAAGTCACCGCAGCGCAATTTAACTTGAAAGGGGAAGCAAGTTCAACATCGTATACCAATTTCACGACGAATTCACATTTCGGCGGAGCGGGCGACGGCCTCTGGTCTGGCTCTGCACCTTCACCGTTCACCTCAGGAAGTCGTTCAAATGTGGATGTTGCTTCACAGACGATGTCACTCAAAGGCAACCCGTCTCTTCAATCAATTGATTTTGGTCGTACTTCACAGGTTCAATCAAAAATCGGCGCTCATCAAAACACCACCGGCCAATTCGTTTCTTTAGTCGATCAAGGATACACCGGCCTAACGAAAAAATTCTCACAATCAACGGTCAGCACAAGCGCCTCATGGGGCTACATCGGCGTAGTTGTCTTGGTTGACTACGAATACCACATCATGAAATATTCATCTTCGAGTTTGTACAATACCCCAACAATTCTTCGAATTAACTCGACGACTGGGGCCTATATTGGTACAGCCTCACTCAGTACCAACGGTTGCAGTACGTCTCAATACTACAATATGGTCGATGCCACCGTTGATGGAAGTACAGTTTACACCGCCCATTATACCAGCTATTACATGACAAAATGGTCCATTATCACAACAGGCACTGCAAAGTCGTGGCGATGTGACAGTTCATGGCAGTACAGCAGTAATTACGTCACTGGAGTCGACATCGATGATGCGACTGGCAAACTGTATGTCGCAACGTATTCCTATTCAGCAAACGCACATTACCTCAATGAAGTAAGCAAGAGTTCTCCATCGTCAATCCAGGGCACATGGACCTTAGCCACCGGCTCAACTGTCTCCCGTTATGGGGCTGGAATGATTGTCAACATGCCGACCATTATCTACAACGAATATGACCAGCAATACGTAAGTGGAGTCGGGTATACCTACGACTCATACCATCATTTTTTCACTATGAATGGAAACTTCATCGAACATATGGGTGAAGTGCCTGTGCCAGAAGGTGGTCATTATGGAATGGTTGAATCGGAACTTGGGCAATTTAGTTTCTCTTGCCACTACTACAGCACAGCCTATTGCAGCACGAGTACACGCCACAAAATCAACAACTTTGGAGACGGAGCTTTGTATGATGAACGGAGCCACTCTTCCACAAGTGCAACAATTATGGGGACTTCGTTCACCACTTCGAAGGCAATTGATACCTTGAAGATCAGCAGCATCCTTGGATACATGCCTACTGGAACCAGTATCGATGTGGACATTTCCAACGATGGAGGTACGACTTGGAGGCACGTGAATGCTGGGCAAACTGTTAATTTTGCTCAAACTAGTACAACGTTCGTCTGGCGAGCAAGCCTCAATGGAACCACGAATAAAGCACCAATCCTCGATGGAGTTGGCATTCAATACATCACCTCTTATGTTTCTTCAGCGAATATGTATACCTACCAGTATGTAGGTTCTGGAATAAAGAATGTCGTTGCTGCAACGATTACATGGGATGAAGTCTTGCCTCCGAGTACTTCGATTCGTGTCTACTTTGGATACACAACTTCGAGCACATGTACACCCGGTAGTGCTGGAGTTTTGACGTTCACTCAATCAAATCAAACCAAATCAGTGACTGGGACGGGGTACTATCTCTGCATGCGTGTTGTACTCGGAACTTCTAATTCTGGTGCAACACCCTCCATATCGAACATTTCTATTGCCCAACATTCGAATGCTCCAACTCAACCAGGAATCAACATTGATGGAAAATCAGGCTGGTCGCGTGCATCACAAGATGGTGCATTGCTCGGGCCGTTGACCATTACGCATCAGACGAGTGGGAGCAACAATCTACTCAAACGTTTTAACGATGCGATTCCAGATACTGGTACTGGTTTCAGTAACATTTCTATTGATTTGGTCGCTGCATCCTCGGGAATCTTAATTCTCGAATCTTTCGCAGTCACCTACACCATGAACACGGTCAATCTTGACATCGATATACCCGAAGGCGAAATCCTCCATGAACGGTTGGCTCCTTACGAAGTAGTAACTCGGCACATCATCGGCGAAGATGCCTCCGCCATGACCGAAGCAACACTTACACTTGTGACAAATTCCATTGCGAAGAACCCGACTTTTTATTGGCAAAATGGAGATGTCTTCCCTCAACCGAATGATCCGGAAGATTACATCGAACTGGACATAAGTTCATGGTCGTCTGAAAACAATGGAATTCTCGAAATTCATTGGATCTTCCATGTAACTTCAGAATTCCCTGACCAAAGTAACGTCCGATTCAGAACCGGATGTTTAGATAACTCTGGCTCAGCAGGATATTCACCACTCGACCTTACGAGTGTTACTGGATTGGAAGTCAACCGCACCTTTGGACTTGGATGGTTGAAAGTTCGCGACAATGATGGCGCATTGATTATGGATGATGTCCCCACAAATTCGTGGGTTGCCGCAGGTGAAACACTTCATTTCCAAGGTGCAATGTGGTTCCAAAACACCGAAGATGCTCCAAGAGACAGCGCGTTCGATGTCCGAGTATCACGTAATGGCTGGGTCGAAAGTACTGCACGAGATACGACCAACAACAATGGTAGTTTCTTCATCTCAGTTGACCTTCCAGATATTGATGTCGAATCTGGTTTAACCTACGAAGTTCAAACCTATAACGAAAAGGAACCAACGCATGTTATGCAGCCAAATCTTGACTGGCAACGTACTTTCTTGGTCGATGCTACATCACCTCACCGTAACGATTTCGTACCGGTTGATGATGGCTATGAAGCAGCAAGCCAAGTCCAAGAGGTCAAGGTCTTAGTCAACGATGATGTTGGCCATCCAATGGCTCTTGAATTGATGTATTGGGTTGAAGCAGACCATGACCTCAACCGCAATGGTGAGGCAGACCCAGAAGAATATGTGAGCAAAACAGTTTACAACACAACCGAAGCAAAGAACAAGTGGTTCATCACTACGATTGACCATACTCGAAACCCGAATATGGGACGTGTATCTTACTACTGGACTGGAGGAGACCAAGCAGGTAATCCATTGCATTACACGCATATGGATGAAGATGGTATCGTTCTAGAATTCCAATCTGGACCAGGCTTCCTTTACGATGATGCTACATTCCGTACTCGCAAAGATTCGACAGCTGTATTCACTGGATTAGAATGGTTCGGACATGTCGATGATGGACCGGTTTTCGCTGGCATGAAGCAAGTCATCACTCTTGGTTTCATTGATGCAAACACCGCTATTGACTTTGAACACATTTCCTTGGTGTTTGATTTCGAAGGGCCGAATCCCATGCGGGATGCACAACGCATTTCATATTCTGGAATGAACAATACGTTTTGGTCTGAAAGTGATTTCATCACCTTGATGACATCGAGTACCATGCAAGAAACGACGAATGAATCAGGACTCCCTTGGATTATTGTTACGTTTGAATTTGTCATCGGCTGGGATTGGCCAGATGAAGAAATGGGCGATGTTGCCTTAGTGTTCAAAGAAAGAGGTTCGATGGATGATTCACAAATCTTGTTACTTGAACATACCTTCCGAGTCGAAAATGATTTGATGCTCTCGCCGACAGAATACTTCGTAGAAGATGTATCTGAGCCAAGAACTGGGATTGTAGCCGATGGAAGTCGTGTACGAAAGGACGACCGTTTGGCATTTACTGGCCGTGTCGTCTATGAAGGCAGCACAGTCGCTGCACCTCGGGATGTAGGTATTCTTATCGAAGTGTTCGATGGTGAAAAGATGTGGAGCGATGGTTCGATCAGTTCTTCCGGAGAGTTCTCTGTTGAAGTCCCCTTATCCTCTGCTACAACCCTTCAATCATCTCCAACCCGAACTTGTCTCATCTCCATCACCAATATCCCAGGAAGAGGAGAAGACATGACTGGAACATTGGTTTCTACCACATTACAAGTTGTTGTCGATGATGCTGCACCTCGTGTAGTTCGACGAATATCTCCTCTCAATATCATCGATATTTCGGCAAACAATGACCTCAGTTATGTCCCAGTCGAATTCCATGGAACTGAAGATGCCGACCTCACTGGTTCGAGTCAGATGGTGCATTGGGTTATGCGAGATGCGACCCGAACAGTAACAATTGGTGCTGGTTCAACGTTGCTTGGAATGCAACAAGATGGCCAGAACGTCATTTGGACCGGAGCTGTTGATTTAACTGACAACGGACGAATTACACCACAATCTGGAGATTTCGTAGGCTTCTATGTCACCGGTTATGACGCTGCAGGAAATCAATTCCCTGTTGTCTCAAATTCTGAAGCAAGTCCAATTCCTGAACTTGCTGTTGATGACACTGACTTTGAACGCCAATGGATTCGATTGGGAGCTGTTGGCCCAGAACTTCGAGTGAAATCAATTTCACTTTCAGATGATCACATTGCACCTGGTTCAAACATCGTCATCAATGCTGAAGTGATTAACATTGGAGGTTCAACACCTGCATTGTTCAAGGTCGCTTTCTATTCAGGTAACGACGAAATGCCTTTCGACACAGTTGGTGTTGCTGGAATAGATGGAGATGAAATTGTCAAAGTGAGCACAACATGGGCTGCTGAAGATGTTGACCGTGTTCGCGTCGTTGTCGATTACGACAACCTCATTGTCGAAGTGAATGATGATGATAACAGCGCTGAGCATTCGATTGATATTGCCTATGGTCAATACTTTGGATGGTTTGATTCTCCACGAGAGAGTCCACTTGCGTGGATTTTTATTATCAGTTCAATCCTTGTCCTCATCGGTGTTGCATCGATTGCAGCACGTACGACCATCGACCACGGAGAAGGTGTTTTCTCTGAGGAAGAAGAGTGGGAAGAGGACGAAGACGAAGACGATGATGACGACTATGAAGACGACGATTGACACTTCTACTTCATTCGCAGTGTACTGCAAATACTCAAAAGAGGTCGACGAGACCCCTACTCCATAGGGGTGGGGAGAGTATGTCTGATGTATTTTCCAACCTTGAGCCGCGATTGGCTGCAGCACTCCATTCAAAGGGGTGGAAACCAACACCTGTCCAAAAAACAACCTTACCAGAGTTGTGTGAGGGAGGCGACAGAATTATTGTTGCCCCAACTGGTTCAGGAAAGACCCTCTCTGCTGTACTTCCAATGTTACATCGGTGTTTAGTTGAAGAATGGAAACCATTGTCGATTCTCTATATCACTCCTCTTCGAGCATTAAACAGAGACGTTGATCGTCGACTCACTGAAATTTCTGAAGCGGTCGGTTTGAAAGTCGGGTTACGGCATGGAGATACCAAACAAAGCGAACGAACACGGCAAGTACGTAATCCACCAGACCTGCTGATTACTACACCTGAAACGTTTCAATTGATGTTCACAGGTAAGAATCTACGAGAACTTTTGAAACGGGTTCAAGCAGTCATCATTGACGAAGTTCACGATTTAGCCGCGAGTGAACGAGGATGGCAATTGTCTGTTGGTTTGGAGCGACTTGAGGCTCTCTCAGGACATTCGGTTCAACGTATTGGCCTTTCGGCGACTGTTGGGAATCCAGAACAAGTTGCAAAATGGCTTTCTCCGAAAAAGGGCAAAGCGTTGCTCACAACAGGAGATCGAACTACGGAACTCACTGTTGAATGTGCTCAAACCTTACCTGAAGATGAAATTGGCGGCCTTGAGATGAGTATCCAGCCACGAGCACATGCCAGTTTTCGTAGACTCATTGAAGTCTTAAGAACTGAACCCCCTTGTTTGGTATTTGTCAACAGTCGAAGTGATGCAGAGACAATTGCAAATCGGTTACAAACAATGGCACCAGATGTGCCGATAGGAGTGCATCACGGTTCACTTGCTGCGGAAACTCGTCAGGATATGGAAGACAAACTTCGAAGTGGAGAACTGTCTGGCTTAGTATGCACTTCAAGTCTTGAGCTCGGCATCGATGTCGGGAAAATTCGACGGATAATTCAAGTGAAAAGTCCACGTTCAGTCGACCGTATGCTCCAACGTGTTGGTCGTGCAGACCACCGTTTAGGCGGTGTTGGGAAAGGGCATTTGCTATCATGGGATACCGATGATATAGCGGAAAGTGCCGTCGTGGGCCGCCGTGCAATGCTTGGCCAAATCGAATCAATTGAATGGCGACAACGTCCGTTATCAGTGGCAGCAAATCAATTGGTATTGATGGCGCATTCGTTCAATGCAGTCGCTATTGATGAGGCAACAGATATTCTCTCAAAGGTCGCCCAATTTGAAGGATGGACTCGAAACGATACTGAATCCATCTTACGGGTATTAGCTGACAGTTGGATTCTCCGATTCACGCCTGACCCTGATGAAGTCCCGTGGTATAGGTGGCCAAAAGCGGTGTACACTGTTGCCCAAGAAGAGGCACTGAAAGAAGGTAAACCCCTTCCTGATGAGCGGCCATTGTTTTCTATTCCCGATGAAGAAGTCCCAGAATTGTTCAAAAATCGTACTGTTCCTGTACCTCTCCCTTTCAAACTCGGTTGGTTTTCAACAGCAGGAAGAACGCGACAATGGGTTGGTAATCATCTTTCAATGATCCCCGATAAGCAATCATACCGAGTCCGAGATGCCGTCACTCGACGCCATTTAGGAAGCGTGGATGAAGCCTTTGTATTGTCTCTTAACGACAGTGGGGAAGACGACGATGGAAGTCGTCGCCAATTCGTCATGGCTGGACGGACATGGCTGATTATTGATGCTGATCCTGAACAATCGGAGTTACTTGTTGCACCGGTGTCTGACAAAGCAGAAGCCCCGCGTTGGGTTGGTGAATTACCCCCGGTTCCCAAAGCCATTGGGAGAGACATAGGGCGATTGCGGCAATTGATTGCCGATGATCTTCTTTTGTTTGAAAATGAACCAAATGCTTTACTTAATTCTCAAGCCATCGATACTGAAGGCATCTTCGCTGACCGAGATTCTGTTTTATCTGAACATCCCTTTGACGATGAGGCACTGGGCCTCATGGCTGAAGCAATTACGGCTCACATTGAAGCAACTGGGCATGTACCTACAGACCGATTAATGACACTTGAACAACGAGAAGATGCCATTGTCATCAACTCATGCCATGGTTCGCGAATCAATGAAGGATTAGGACATTTCCTGATGGCGATGGCAACGACAAAATCAGGTAAATGGGGACGATTGGTCGTTGAACCAACTCGAATTGCGCTACAAACTGGCGCTGTAACGCCTGAAGAATTAATCGGATGGATGATGGAAACACCGCCTGATGCAATTGAGGGGTTGCTCAGTGTCACGTTACCAAATTCGCGTCAAGTACGCTGGCGATTTGCCCAGGTTGCGAAAACATTTGGAATCTTGCGTCACGGTGTTGACCCACGTAAAATCAACCTTCAAGCACTCTTACGAAAATACCGTGGAACCGTGGTCATGGAAGAAGTTCTGTCCAAATTATTCCATGAACGAATGGACGTATTAGGTGTACGAGATATACTTCGTGCTGTTCAAAACGGAAATATTGAATTGAAAATTACGGCCTCAGGTCCAATTGGATTGTCCAATCATTCGAGTCGTGACATGCTTTTACCAAATTGGGATAGTGCACAAGTTCGAACTCAATTGCGAAGCCGTTTGACCAATGAACGGGCTGTTCTTTGTTGTCTAAAATGTAAAGTCACTCGGCGATTTCGTGTAGCACGTTATCCTGAAATAACCGACATCAAAAGTTGCATAAAATGCAAAGGTTCGATGCTTGCATGTGCACCAGAGCGAATGCAATCGATGTTAGTCGGCTGGGTTGACTCTGATGATGAAAAAGACCAAGCAAGAATGATGAAAAATGCCTCGGTTGTTCAATCCAGGGGATATGAAGCAATTCTCTGTTTAATGGGCCGAGGTATTGGAGAAGCAACTGCTCAGAGAGTCTTACGAAAAGTTCAGCGACACAACATTGACGGCTTACTTGAAATGATACATAATGCGGAAATGGAGTATGCTCGAACACGACGCTTCTGGAGCTGATCAATCTAACTTTCGAGTTCATTGATCGCCTTTGCCGCAGCAACTACATCTCCATCTTCCCACCAATCAACCGCGATAAAGGTTGGTCGTTTACCATGTTGTTGCCAACATTCTTGAGCCCGTTGAATCAGGAAATCGACATCGTTTGCCTCATCTCCACGAGAGGGGTCAGACAATCCGCATTGGGCCTCTTAACCAGTTGTTCATATGGTAGACTTCTTGTTCAATATCGCCACGTAAAAGGTCACAATTCATATCTTCAGTATTCTCTTCAGCAAAGTTCGTCGTCCAACTGTGCGTGAGGAAATCATGAATCCAAGGGTGCGAAGAATCTCCGCCTTGTTCCCAAAAGACAACTAAGGTTGTATTGAGGTCAATGAGTTCTTGTAATGTTGGCCAAGGAGTATTCGATTCATGGATGAAGACTTTTTCATACAATTGTGAAAGTTCAAACACGGATTTGAGATGGTCTGCTTGAACATAGTTTTCAACCAACAGTGTGACTACATCACGCGGGTTCTGTTCCATTTTTTCGTTAAGGTTCGTTAACCAGTCAACTGAATCTACAGCACCATATGTACATGGGCTAAACCCTCGATCATCATCTCCGTGACATAAGCGAACTGTTTCCACTCGCTCATCGCCAAGGTTTTCATAATGTGTGTCGATCATAAATGCTCTCATTCCAGCGTCCCATTGTGCATTAAATCCAGTTTGATGATTTGCAGCAGGATAATAAATTCCATCATCGTGGGTAGAAAAGGCGTTATGTGTTTCTGGAAACGTCACATTATCATAAGTTCGCAAGCAGAGAATCAACAAGCCGTTACACGGTTCAGTTGGTGATTCGGTCTCTGGTGATTGATTCATTGAGAGCGTGTCAACAGTCGGTGCAACACAACCAGAACTCATCAAAATGAAGGTTACCATGAATGCACATAGAACCCCTCGCATGCCTTTGCCAACCTCTCGTAGAGCATGAAGGCGTCGGTAAGATGGAAATCAAACCGTTCGAACAACAATACCGGCTTCAAGGAGCATGCCATTGGAGATTGTGAAATCTTCCAGCCATCGCTCTGGGATTTCTTTCGTTTCAGGATACACGATTTCTTTGATACCTGCTTGAATCAATGAACGAGCGCAGCGAGAGCATGGGGGCCATGTCACAAAGGCAGTACTCCCTTTCAGAGAGATCCCGATTCGTGCAGCATGCATAATCGCGTTTTCTTCAGCGTGACAGATCAAAGGATATTTTTGCGAACGGTCGGTGAGTCGTTCAATATCATCACTGATACCGCGTGGAAATCCATTGAATCCAGTTGACCGTATCTCTCGGTCTTCACCTACAACAACACAGCCTACTTTGGTTGAAGGGTCTTTACTCCAACCTGAAATATGCTTTGCTAATTCTAAAAAACGAATATCCCATTTCCCACTCATGGTCCTCAACAAACCTCTCACATGCTAACTCTCTATCATTGCTTCGCAAACAAAGAAAGGTTTTCGTCGGTAGCCCAATCAAATACATTGAGTATATTTCCTTGTAAATACAATGAACCTAAACTCACAACAAGACCAACTTCTGCTTCTGAATAGGCCGACTAAGGTTTCCACTGCTTGTTGTGCAGAAGCAACGCTCAAAGGCGCAGCATTCGACCACTTTTGTTCAAGAAGAGTTTCGATTTCAACGCCAGGATAGCGCCCACCATGAGGTTGAGTGAGCAGAATCTGCTTTGGCGGCATACGTCGACATAAATCATGCAAGGAGGAGAGAAATTCTGCGAGATTGTGTTGAGGCGAGGTTCCAAACAGAAGCGTCCAAACTGGTTGACCATTTTTTCGTGGTGCGTGTTGAGGAGGTATTCGCTCTAATTCGGGGAGAATTCGTCGAAGCCCCGAGGGATTGTGGGCTGCATCGAGTAAATAGGGATGCGTCGATGTTTCCGTTTGGTTAACGGTTGCATTCTGGCGGGCCATCGCAGAATCTGTTTTGCTTGGCTCGATTGGTTTCAGTAAAACCAAGTGAATCAAACAGAGCTTCAGCTAAAATCTCAGCCTCTTCTAACACAGTGACTCTTTAGGAATCTTCACAAAAGAGGCTTCAGCTGGAGCTGGCGATTCGTTAAGTGATTCATTACCAGCATTTTGCACCTCAGCAAGCATTGCTTGACGAACATCATGATTCTCAGGGTCACGAATCACGATTGGACAATGTGGTCGCGCTATGGCTACTTTTTCTTGGGCGATCGATGGAAGGTCTGAACCTAAAATGTCAATGTGTTCTCGGCTGACTGAAGTGACCAGTGAAGCGGTAGCAGGTCCACTTCGAGTCGCATCGAGTCGTCCGCCCAAACCCGTTTCGAGAATTAACACTCACTACCAACTGAAGCAATCATTGAAACAAGATACGTCACTTCGAAAAAAGTCAAGTTCAATGGCTTGATTCAACGTGTCTCCAATTGCAGCATGGTAGATTTTTTCAAAGCTTCATCGAATTCTTGCGATGAAATGGAGAACCGTTCCTGCGAATACGTTCTTCGATTCGAGCGACATGGGGTGAGGTGAAAAGTACATTTTCTGATACCGCTTAACGATAAGGCTGCAGCCATCAAAGCACATACAGTCCCCTTGCCGTTACTTCCTGCCACATGAATAATGTGGGAGGGAAGATTCAATTGAAGACGGTCCAGAACAGCTTTGGTACCCTTGAGGCCGAGTGCCATGCCCCGCTTTTTCGTCGATTCAAGCCAAGAGCGTGCTTCAACCACATGCTGCCGAAGAGTTGGTACGATTAGGCCTTTTCTTCACTGCTGTTTGGACGGTGTTGTATCGCCCCCGTAGGGGGCGTAAGATACGCGACGCTCATATGAGTGTCCGAACTCGCACAGGGTATGACCGAACAGCCTCAACCATCGACACCGGAACGAAAGGTTTCGGAGGAATTTGCTGCGGTTCAGGCAGAATTAGTTGCTGAAGATAACATTTTCTCGATGATGAGAGAGCAACTTCCTTCAATGATGGGCATGGCGTTCATGTTTGTTCTGACCATTGCACTTTCACTCTTTATTCGACCATGGTATGATATTGCAGGTTTGCAGGCATTTGGTGAGGCAGGAGCATCGCAAGTACGCTACATTGCACTTGAATTATTCATGATTTTTGTCTTTACTGCATTCATTTTACTGCTTGCTAAATATAAGAAAGAATGGATCATCAAATATGGAATCATGGGTGTTCTTTCGATTGCCTTGATGTATTCTACCGTGCCATTGGCTCATATGCTGGTTTTGGATTTAGAAGTTGAACCGTTTGAATACGAAAATGAAAGCGAAATCGACATGTCTTATCTTTCACATCATGGTATGGATACACATCTAACTAATTCATTGCTCGGAAGTCCTGGAATGTGGAATGATACGATCAACGTCTACCATGGTGCAGACCTGCTGGAAGCGACACACCTGCTTGGACCATGACCCATGAACGTACTTGGGTTTGACGATACTGGAGAAGTACGCGTTGTGGTTTCAGATGAATATGTCGCATTCACAAATCAAGGATATATTTGGTATGCTGATGCTGAAACTGGGGAATTGCAAGACTCCTATGCGTGCCATCGTTACGTAGAAGACGGAGATGGGAATTCTAATCTTGATTTCCTCGGCACCTTATCCGGTACTTGTTCACTTGCTTTTTATGCAGATGATGCAATGTATGTCATCGACGAAAACAATCTCTTGGTTCGCTTCAATGTCTTTGATGAGAGTCCAGGTGAACTGTTCTATCAAGCAGGATGGAATCTTCCATCCGAACTTAAAACGCATACGGGGGTTGAATATGCTGAATTGATTGATGATGATAAAATTCTCATTGTCACCTCAAACATGGCTATTGTCGTTCAATTAGAACAAACTTCAGCGCCATTGAATCCTCTCGTCATTGATTTCAAGGAAGATGCTAAACTCTTGTTCGAAACAAATGCTACGAGTAATTTCACCAGTGCTGACTTTGGCCATTCACCATGGTCCGAAAAGAAGATCAATGAATCCGAGGAACATGAAGGGTTTTTGTTACTTGGAGAAGAAAATGGGGATGTCGTCGGTTTTGAATGGAATGAAGATGAATGTCTCACGCGCAAACAAAAATGAACCTTCTTGGCTATGCCGACTCTATCCAATCCGTTCGTATCACTGACCTTGATGAAAGTGGCTGGAGCGATCTACTCATCACCACCGATGAGAGTGCAAACTGGCACCATGGACAATTATTGAAGAACAGAATAAGTTTCTCAGTCTCAGATGACTTGGCAACAAGTTGGTTTAGTCAAGCAGACAATGCCTCACAATTTAATGCGGTATACGATAACGGTTCAGTTTCAATACTGTCAGGTGAAGTAACGGACGACATGCTGGCACTCGAAGGTTTGCCACTGGAAATGTGGCCATCACTGGCCGGGCTCATAGTCGCCATGATTTTGATGATTTTACTCTATGTCCACAGTGAGTGGTATGTGGTCAATACCGTAGGCGTACTCGTAGGTTCTGGCGTCATTGTCATGCTTGGAGTTACGTTCGTTCCAACATTGATTATTATCTTCATGATTGCTGCGGCCATCTACGATGCATGGGCTGTGTACAGCTCAAAGCATATGCTTGCCTTGGCTGATACAATGATTGGACTTCGACTCCCGATACTTTTGGTTGCTCCACAAGAAAAGGGTTATTCGTTTATTGATGAAACAGTTTCAATGAAAGAAAAGAACACCCCCCCATCTGAGCGGCCGAAGGGACCATCTGCACCTCAAAAGAAAGGCAAAGATGCCATGTTCATGGGACTTGGCGATGTTATTTTCCCTGGAATGCTCGTACTTTCTGCTGCTCAATACATCGAAGGAACTGATGGCTTCCTTGTGGCCATGACAACCCTTCTCGGAGGGTTAATGGGATACTTTGCATTGATGACCTATGTCGCACGTGGACGTGCACAGGCAGGGCTTCCATTGTTGAATGGCGGCGCTATTTTGGGCTATATCATCGGTGGTTTACTGATTGTAGGAACTGCAATCTTCGACTTTGGAATTACATTGTGAGGTGAATGATATGCTCGATATGAATTTGTTTCGAAATGAGCCCGATGTGATTCGTAAAGATCATGATAAACGTGGGCTACCTCATGATAAAATCGACCAAGTCATTGCTCTTAGATCAGCAATGGATTAACCTTCAACATGAAGCAAATCAACTTCGTGCAACAAAAAATACCGCAGCACGAGGCATTGGGGCTGCCAAAAAATCAGGTGATGAACAAGCCGCTCAACGGATTCTTGCTGAGGTTGCTGATTTAGGTTCACAAATTACCGAGATGGAAAAGAAAACCGAACAAGCCATGGCAGAACGAGACCGTCTGCGGATGAGTATCCCGAATATCCTTCATCCTGATGTCCCTGTTGGGGCAGATGAATCTGAAAATACTCAACTCAGTGTGCATGGGGAAAAACCACAATTTGAATTTGAACCAAGAACCCATAATGAGCTCATTGAGATGAATAAGTGGGTTGACCTCAAACGCGCTGCAAAGATTGTAGGGAGTCGTTTCTTCTTCCTTAAGGGCGACTTGGCACGACTTGATTTCGCTTTACAACAATTTGCTGTTAATTTCATTCGAGAGCGTGGCTATACCTTTGTTCAACCACCGGTCATGATGAATCGAGAAGCCTATGAAGGCGTAACAGATTTGTCTGACTTTGAGACTGTAATGTATGGAGTTGAACCTGATAATTACTACATGATTGCAACTGCAGAACACCCTCTTACGGCTATGTTCATGAATGAAACCATACCTGAAAGCGATTTACCTCTAAGAATTGTAGGCGTCTCACCGTGTTTCCGAAGAGAAGTTGGCTCTCACGGCCAGTCGGATTTAGGAATTTGGCGAGTGCATCAATTCACTAAAATTGAACAAATCATTATTGCCACACCCGAACAATCATGGGAACTGCAAGAAGAACTGTTGCAGAACTGTCATTGACTTATGGGATGCACTGGAAATGCATTACGAGGTCGTGAATATTTGTACTGGCGACATGGGGACAGTTGCTGCACGGAAATACGACCTTGAAGCTTGGATTCCCGGAGCAAATCAATACAAAGAAATCGTTTCATGCTCGAACTGTACCGATTACCAAGCAAACCGATTGCAAATTCGATATGGCCAGCCGGGTCACTCAGGACAACCGATTGCACATACACTCAATTCGACCGCAGTGGCAACTTCTCGGGCATTGGTTGCCATCATGGAGCAAAACCAAATGGAAGATGGACGAGTGCGAATCCCTCAAGTGCTTACAACCTTTGATGGGTGGGCAAGAAATCCTTGAACCATGCACTTGGGGCTAATTCAGTAAGGTTTGATATAGCCTTGCGTTGCTGTAATTGCATGGAAGGCGACGGTACGCTGTATTTCGGATACGGCTCAAACCTTGATTGGGATGACTGGAAATCGTGGTGTGAAAAGGAAAACCTCCGCTATGATGGATTGGTCGAAATAAGTCCGTGTTGGCTTCCGAACTATTCTCTAAAGTTCCACTATTTTTCAGATGGTAGAAAGGGTGGAGCTGCTGATGTCGTTGAAACCGGCCGAGGTCATGCAGTTCCAGGTGTTCTCTTTCGAATGAATGATGTCACCCTTGAAGTGATGGATCAAAAGGAAGGGACTGATGTTGAGGCGTATGAACGTCGGGATGTGAAAGTAATTCTTCCGAATGGGACCTTTGTCGAGGCAGTGACGTACTGTGTAACCCAAAAAAGCCGAGAGGAACGCTTTATTCAACCGACAAATACCTACTCAAACTTGATTAAGCAAGGGTTGAGAAAAGAGAAAACTCCCAATTGGAAGAATTAAAAAATGCTATTGAAGATTTTTCGCCGAGTTATCCTATCGAGAAAGTCTTTGTGTACGGGACGCTCATGCACGGAGAGGTACGCAGTCCAACCATGATGAGATATGCAGTAACGGTGAAGCGCAGACCAGCAACAACAACGTGGCGTGACTGCTCAATTTGGGCGATTACCCCGGAATGATTGCAGGGGAAGAGGGCGATGATTCAGGGTGAAGTCTACCAGATCGACCAAGTGTATCCTCACCTTGCAGACTCTCGATGCCATTGAGGGATTCTATGGCTATGACTCAACTACACTCCCTCTACTTACGCGAACCATTGTTCAGAGTTGATACCGAGCAGGGCTCCCGAGTGGGCATGGACTTATGTCTACAACAAAGAAGACGGAAGAGAATATGAGGTAATAGAATCAGGAAATTGGCTGAAAC
>CAJJCP010000014.1 GCA_905182715.1 uncultured Candidatus Poseidoniales archaeon | reverse complement strand
ATGAAGGAGTTATACTGAACCCGCATGCCCAAGTTTGCCTCCAACAATTACTTCGCGTTTGGCTTGGTTTTGAGCGAGACTTATCCAAAGTCCCTCTTCTTCGCCGAATTGATCTCGGCACCTATACAGCGGAAGATCATCAAATATTTTTGAGAAACATCCGCCAACAGGTCATCGAAGGTTCTCGTTGGATTACACGGACTGCAAGTAGTTTTGACCGGGACCATTCCGAAATCCGGTCAACAATTATCAGTCACGCCGTCGATGAGCATCGCGATTATGAGATGCTTGAGAAAGATTATGTTGCATCAGGGGGCCAACTCGAAGACATCCTCAACATGGAGCGTAATATCGGTTCAGAAGCCTTACACGGATTCCTCATGCACCGTTCCTCTCGTCCTAATCCAATCGACTTACTCGGCGCAATGTGGATCATTGAAGGTCTCGGAGAAAAGATGGCGAATTCATGGGCTGAACGAATCCAAGAACTTACCGGACTGTCTGAAGACTCCACTCGATTCATGACGTACCATGGAGAAAATGACAGCGACCATATGCAGCGCTTTTATGCAACGTTGAACAGTGTTTGTGTGAATGAAAAAGCAATAAAAAGTATTGTGAAAACCTCGAAAGTTGTTGCCCGACTCTACCGATTACAATTGGAGGAAATAGAATATGACATCCAGTAAATCAACAGTATCGCGTAAAGAGCAACGTGCTCAACGCCGCCTGGCAAAAGCTCTCGCCAAAAATCACGGAAGAATGCCAGCATCACTGAGCGATGCATTGAGTGGCGATGACAGCCTTCCATTGGATTTGGAAGCCAAAGAATACTGGCTTAAAGATCTGCAAAATCCATTACGGGTGGTTATTTTACCAACCTTGAAAATCCTTCTCAGCATTACCCTTCACATCACCTATTACCTCAAGCGCCTTTCTCCGATTCAATGGAGGGCGCATAGATTCCTTCAATGGCAAATATGCTTTTTTATGAAACACTTCGTTCGTCCAGAAGCCAATATTTTGATTCTTCGACATTTTCAAACCGAGAGCAATCTGCTGAATTTCGTGATTGACAATTCTGGAAAAGAAGGCGTCGAACCTGTTCTCATTTACCCGAAAGTAATCAGTGACCTCATGGTCCAAACGTTCGTTCACCACGATCAAGGCGTCTTGATGACCATGCGTGATTTAGGTGAGATGAAAGGCGGAAATTGGCCAATCGCCGAAGAGGAGTTACAATGGACAAATTGGACCCCAGTTGACATCCAACACTCGCCTTCGCGGAAGAAATGGACGCAGTTCCTCGATTTTGAAACAGCCCATGAATTATTCAAAACCACGTTTTGTTTTTGGCTGACGGCCAAAGAATACGAGGCGGCCATTAACTCGTTTCAATTCGACCACTCAGTCGGTTTACGGATTGATGAAATTGTTGGAGCCGCACACTTTGCAGACCTAGCCCACAACCGTTTCCCAATGATTCTGGTTGGTCCAACAGGCCTCTCTTATCGATTCCTTATGCATGGCTTTTTCGTCGAACACGCCCACGCCCATCTTGAAAGAACGCGTTCTAAATTGGGGCTGAAGAATCAATGATGTACGGTCTTTTGATCGTTTGGTATATCTTCATCGGCCTTGGCGTTTCACTCGGCACTCACCGCCTCATTTCCCATAATTCATTTCAATCAAATTCAGTATTGAAGTATATCTTAGTATACGCTGGAACACCGGCTGGGCCACCAATTCAATGGGCACTGAATCACCGCATCCATCACAAAACTACGGATACAGCGGACGACCCTCACTCCCCGTATTTTGGTGGCTTCTGGCATGCACATTGTGGCTGGTATCTCTCTACAAGCAGCACCATAGTCGCCATACTGTATGCCATAGCAGGGCCGATTCGCACAATGATCGACCCCTTCATTTGGAAAACCTTTCCAGAAGAATTGCCAAAGGACTTGGATAGACCATTGTTGAAACTCATGAGTCGTAGGCCAGTGAATTTCATACTTGCACTGTCTCATCTTCTGCCATTCTACTTCTTCTATGCTGAACTCGGATGGTTTGGTATTGCTCTTGGCTGGACGATTACGGTATTGTTTTACAACATCGGAGATTCAATTAATTCAATCTCTCATTTGGTTGGTTCAAGAGATGACCCAAATACAGAAGCACGTAATTTCCTACCAAGTGCAATGCTTACCATGGGTGAAGGAAATCATGCGGAACACCACCGGACTCCAGGTAATGCGAATTTTGGAGGTTTTGATATCGGCTATCTTTTCTTACGAATAATGACACTCATTCGCATGGTTAAACTCAAGCCACACCAAGACTGACTTCACTTTGTATGTGCGCCTTCAAGGGGCCCGAGTGGAATGATTCGGAAAGGATTGAGGCTCTTGTGAGACCAGAAGTAATGCGCTTTGATGTGATGCCAATGGCAGGTTTCTCGCACGCCAGGTAGGTTCAGCATTCGTTCTACAAACGCTTGTAAATTGGGGTAATCAATAATTCTTCGAAGGTTGCATTTGAAGTGAACCACATACACCAAATCAAAGCGCACTAAGGTTGGGAAGAGGCAAACATCTGCTTCAGTGAGTTGCCCTTTTCCATCTCCGACTAACCATTCTCGGCCTTCAAGGTGAGATTCTAATTCATCGAGACGATTGAATAAGGCAGTGACAGCTTCATCATATGCGGATTGAGTTCGGGCAAATCCAGACTTGTACACGCCGTTATTGACCGTTTCATAATTGGCATCGATCATTTGGTCAATTTCGGTTTTGAGTTCGTTCGGGCATAACGTTCTGCCGTTTCCGAGTCCTGACTGGGCAAGCGTATCGAACATGCGAACAATTTCTCTACTTTCGTTATTGACAATAGTGCTGTGTTTCCGGTCCCACAATACGGGTACGGTTCCGATACTCCCATTTTCGCTCCACTGGTCAAACGCACGACTGTAGATCCCTTCGAGGCTGGTTTCACCGTTGACAGTATCGGCAGTTGCTCCTTCTTCTTCCGCATTAAAGGACCATGAGCCATTAGGGTTCATGCGCCAGTCGACAACATCGAATGTTAGGTGTTCTTGAAGTCCAAGCAGGACAGATGTGATGAGAGTTCTGTGCGCCCAAGGGCATGCATGAGATACGTAGAGGTGGTATCGTTGACTTTCAATGTCAAAAGCATCATCGGCTGCAATCTGGTCACGGAATTCACTTGACTTACGGACGAACTTCCCTGATTCAAACGCCTTTGTCCATGCTCCTGCTTGCTCATCCGCCGGGTCCATACTTTTGTCATGCATAGGTTTCTTATCAACAAATGCAGTATCTTCATCGGTACTTCCATGCCGATGTTACTTGAAAACCCAATCATCTCAAGCCACCTTGTCCATTCTCATCACATATTATTAACGAACACCGATGAGTCTACTACAGGAGAGTTTGAATCATGTCCAATACCTTTGCAGAGCATACACTTCTTCTCATCGATTGCCAAAAAGGATTCGATGACCCCCGATGGGGTGAAAGGAATAATCCTCATTTCGAAGTACATGCGAAATCTATTCTCCATCACTGGCGAAATTTGAACCGAAACATCATCCATGTTCGGCATTCTTCAACAGAGCACAACAGTCCATTGGGTCACCAAAAAACTGGATTTGCATACTTTGACTGGGCAGTTCCACAAGACCGCGAAGCAGAATTTGTGAAAAGTGTGAACAGTTGTTTCATTGGTACTGAATTAGAACAATTTCTAAAAGATAAGGGGGTACACAAACTGGTTGTTTTAGGCCTGACAACGAACCACTGCATCTCAACCAGTGTCCGAATGGCAGGCAATTTGGGATTTGATGTCAAGTTGGTTGGTGATGCTTGTGCTGCCTTCCCACGAGCCTCAATAAACGGAGGTGTGTTTGATGCAGAAACTCTTCACCAAACTGCCCTCGCAAGTTTGCACGGTGAGTTTTGTACCGTTGTAGATGCAGAGAGCATCACAAGGGATTGAAAATCAAGCGAGTGGCTGCGGTGCTGCTGCATTGACTTCAACAGAGACACCTGCCTCGTAACGAGCAAAGTTTTCGTTAAACATTGCTGCGAGTTTATCTGCAGTGGCATCGAAATTTGCTGTGTCAGCCCAAGTGTTACGTGGTTGCAAGATTTCTTCAGGAACATTCGGACATTCGACCGGCACTTCAAATCCGAATCGCGGATCAACGACGTATTGGACATTATCCAGTTTCCCATCCATGGCTGCATTGAGCATAGCACGAGTGTATCGAATCTTCATTCTGTTGCCAACGCCGTATGCACCACCGGACCAGCCAGTGTTAATGAGCCAAGCGTTTGCACCGTGTTCTTCCATTTTATTCGAAAGAAGGTCGGCGTACACACCTGGATGCATAGGCATAAACGGCTCGCCAAAGCAAGCAGAGAAGGTTGCTTGAGGTTCTTTAACCCCGATTTCAGTACCGGCTACCTTTGCAGTATAGCCCGAAATAAAGTGGTAAGCGGCTTGTTCAGGAGTCAATCGAGAAATTGGCGGTAAGACGCCAAAAGCATCGCATGTCAAGAAGATGACATTTTGAGGATGTCCGCCTTTGGAATCCATCGTACGGTTTTCGATGAATTCAATCGGGTATGAGCCGCGGGTGTTTTGGGTCTTGCTAACATCAGCAAAGTCTGGCACTCCGTTTTCATCCATGACGATGTTTTCAAGAACGGTTCCAAACTTTTGAGTTGTGCCAAAAATTTCAGGTTCATCTTCTTCAGAAAGGTCGATGAGTTTTGCATAACACCCACCTTCGAAATTGAATACACCGTTTGCGCCCCAGCCGTGTTCATCATCGCCGATAAGAGCACGATTTGGGTCTGCGGAAAGGGTTGTTTTCCCAGTTCCAGACAGTCCGAAGAAGATAGCGGTGTTTTCGCCAGTAGTGTTCGCTGAGCAATGCATGGGGAGGATTCCTTTCTTTGGAAGAATGAGATTCATTACTGAAAAGATTGACTTTTTAATTTCTCCAGCGTATCGAGTACCACCAATGATGACTTCTTTCGCAGCATAATTGACGATGACAAAACATTGAGAGTTCAGCCCATCTTCTTCGGCATTGGCTTCAAAGTGCGGCGCATGAAGAACGGTAAATTCAGGAGAGTGGGTGCTCAATCGCTCAGCATCCGGTCGAATGAACATGTTGCGCGCAAAGGCGTTATGCCAAGCATTTTGGTTAATGACTCGGATAGGCAAAGCTTCACTGTAATCAGCGCCACAATAGAGATCTTGAACGAAAAGTGTATCTTGGGCGGAAAGATAGTCAGCAACCTTTGCTCTCATTTTGGTGAAAGTAACCAAGTCTGTTGAAATATTTACATTGCCCCAGTTGATGTCTTCGGAAGTGGTTTCTTCATCAACGATGAATTTGTCATTCGGGGAACGTCCAGTCCGTTCTCCAGTCTCGGTGACCAATGCTTGATGGGAGCTGAATACACCTTCTTTTCGAGCCACGGCTAATTCGATAAGCGCCGGGGCTTCTTGGTTCCAATACACTTCTCCCGAGGGAGTAATTCCGTGCGCGTTGAGGTCTCCGGTCGGAGTCCCATGGGTGGCCGCCATGCCACCTCCTTCCGCGGGACCTCTTTGTCCCTTTTGGCTGTAGGACCCCGGCGGATGCTGACTTCTTTCTTAGAAATCAATGTATAGCGGCTTGATTGTCCCAAACTCGGAAAAGAGCTAAAATCTCTGAAAAGATGAGCCGGATTCACGAATCATCGAAAGCATTGAAGGTAACTTGGAACGGGTAAGGTTTCATGACTGGGGGGTCGAATGGCGGCACATCCGAAAAAAACCCCTCTCAGCCGAGAGACGAAGTCGTTCGAAAACGTGATTTTCAACGTGCTCAAGGCGTTGACATCAATTCATTTATGGTCAAACAAGACCAAGAGAAGTCACCAGTAGCCCCCCCATCTCCTTCATCAGAACCAGAGGACATCGCCGTGGGCGAGATCACTTCCTTCTTTTCTTCAGGTAAAGAAGAGTCTCACGGCCCGGGTGCAGTACAATCCGATGGCACGGTTCTTCAAAAATCTGAAATGGATAGCGTCACTGACCTTGCGGTACACGGCGAGAAGCGACTGAGTTTTGGCCTCTTAGTGGCAATGGTACTCACATGGTCTGCTATTGGAGCCCTTGTTGGAACGGTGCTCCCTGAAATTCCCAGCGGATTAGGGCTCTTGGTCATGGGTCTTTTCGGCCTTTATCTCGGTGAGCGGTGGATTCCAAATCCAAACATGCGCCTTTTGGGTGTGACTTGGGTAATTATCTCAATGAAACTCTTCTATGGACTTGCCATCGATGCTTGGCACTGGGGGTGGTTTGACGGACTTTCTTTTGGTGCTAACGAAATGTTCGGTGCGACTCTCATCGGTATTGTTTCCCTGAATATATTCTTGGCACAACGCCATAATGAAGATGCGATTGCAGCTCAAGCAACGCTCATTCTTTTGTTGGTTGGTAGTGCAACTGGGGCTTTCTACGGCGAAATAGGCGTCGCAGCAATGATTGGTTTAGGCACTCTACTTATGCACGGACTTGCCATTTACCGCCAATCTGGAAACCTTGCTAGCCTTGGTATTGCCTCTTCCTATCTCTGGGTTGGTATTCATGCTCTTTCAGACGACTGGGCCCTCTTTGGCCTCGAAATAGTCCCGTTTGAAGATGGACTGTTACTCTTCTTATTGATGACTTGTGTGACGGCAACCAACGCGATTATCGCCGCAAAGTTTGTTCGGGCTGAAAATTGGTTTTCGAAGGCATTTGAAGCAATGGGCCTTGGCAAACCTGCGCTCTGGTCCGTTTCTGTGAGTCTTGGAATGATTGGCGCGTTATTAGCCATCACAGCACACCGATTAGAAACAGGGTATGCTCTTGCACAACTGATGCTTCTCATTTCTGCCTTCAGCGGTTCATACCTGGTTGTTCGCGGCATAGATGTGAGGAGATTAGCCCCCTACATCATCTTCCCAGCACCGTTTCTTTTGATTGGACTTTCATTGTACACTTCGGGCGCGTTTGACATTACTTTGCCGTGGAATTTGGACGGTTACAGTTTGTATGCTGTGTTTACAGCCATGTTTACCGCAATTGCCCTTTTGCGAAATCAAACAGCAGTCTCTGACCACGTACTCTGGCTTGGAGGTCTCGCAATCGTACTCTTACTCACTCTTCTCATTCCATCAGGAGAATCAGAGAATGGTGCTCGACTTCTTTTGATTACCCAAGGTATTGTTTGGATCGGCCTTTCCGGATTAGCAGTTTACCGTTCTTCACCTTCGATTGCAGGAACGGCCGT
Source organism: uncultured Candidatus Poseidoniales archaeon (assembly GCA_905182715.1). GTDB lineage: Archaea > Thermoplasmatota > Poseidoniia > Poseidoniales > Poseidoniaceae > MGIIa-L1. The sequence goes on along the minus strand of CAJJCP010000014.1, from coordinate 74,050 downwards.
CCTGGGTCCTTGGGTTTGGCTCTTGCTGTTTGCAACCGATGCCGACTCCCGCCTTATCTCTGCGGATTTCATTCCAATTTCAATAAACGAATTTGATTTATTCCTCTGGATGAGCCTGCTCGTAGTACAACAAATCTGGGTCAACCTTCGACATGGCGAAGTCGGGTTAAACCTTGCAGCACGACTGGTTGGGCTTTCCGAAGTCGGTGCAAGGCTCCGAGACTCTGGCTTAGCTAAACTGTGGAACTTGAGTTTCCTCTTCTCTGTCGTCGTTACCTGGGCCATCGTTCGCCCAAACGCATTACCGATGTACGGGGTCGTTATCATCCTCGGCAGTTTGCTTATCGGTCATTCATTGATGGTGTACTTTGAAAGGCATCTCGGAAAACCTCAAACATTGATGACTTTTTGGGGTATTTTTGCTCTTTTACTTTCTTGGACCTACGGCCAATCTTCCTTTTGGGCGTTTTCTTTAGTGGTTTCCTCGGCCATTTTACTGAAATCATCTGACCGCAGACGCGCAGCCGGAGCGACAGAAAGCGACCTTGAACGCTTCGAAACCCTTCCAGGACAGTTACTAACGATGATGATGGGTTTCCTCACGGCCTTTTTCATTATGATTGCCTTAGACCCCCTTACAACCGTTCCTTTATCAGGCACAGAACATATGCTGGACAAGGAAACAAACCTCTTGGTTTTGATGCTCATTGGACTGGTTGCATTAGTGCTGTATCTTTTGCGAGCAGCGACATTAGAGAAACTCCTACCACCAGCAGTGACTGCAGTAGCATTGATCATTTCAATGGCTTTAGCAGGTCGTTCAATCGCTGTTGAAATTGTCGTCCTAGCCTCGATCATAGCGTTCGTGGGTTCAGGGGCATATCTTGCTGTCCAGGGCGAGTTTCGTTCAGGTATACGGGCACTCACCAAGAAAGAGAACCGAATACAACGGCTTAAAGATAAACAAGATAGAATCCAATCCTTCCTTGAATCCAGTGGAATGGATGGTTCTGAAGTTGTACAACTTGGTGGCACCCAAGAAGGTGACGCAACCACTTCGAGCTCGACAAGTAACTTACGCCTCATTGATACAGAACTGTTATCTTTGGCAGAAAAGCAGAGAAAACGGCAACGCCGTTCAGGTTCTTCGGGAAAAATGGACCTCTATGTCGGAGATATTCACCACCAACCAACGATTGTCCTTCTTTTCCTCTCCACGATGATTCTCGCAACTTCGTTTCTTTCTTTCACCACGGGGGCGACTCTCTTTGCTCTTGCATTCACCGTAATGATCTCAATTTTGTTCGTCGGACTTTCGCGAATTCGCGCAAACCAAATTGGATTAAGGCTACCTGACATAATGGGCATAGAAGCCCCGATCGCCCTTGGTATGTTGGGCCTTGTCTTGGTTCACGTCGCAGGCCGAGCTTCGAATTCGGTTGTTGAACTTGGAGATGCGACTCACCTGGTTGTTTTCTTCGCCGGACTTGTGATGTTAGGCGGAATAGGGCTTCTTGGCCGAAATGATTTGGGGCACAGAATCCCCAATGCCCTCGAGGGAGTCATCTATCTTGCAGCCTTAGATAGAATCTTGTGCGTCGTCATTGGAGGCGAAGTTCCAATCCCATTCGGCATTGACCCGTTTGTTACAACACTCTCAACACTCACTTGGACCGTTCCCTTTGTCATTATTGAGGCTCTTCTCCTTGCTGCAGTCTTTGGATTTGATTGGGTTGAAGGCAAACGTATCCAACATGACATGAATGACCACAGAGGGGCAGGTGGCCGTTCTGCATGGATCTTGGTTGTCGCCCTCCTCTCCTTTGGACCTGCAGTATTGGCAGTCATTGGATTGTCTGCCCGCCGTGGCGTTTGGTGGACTCAGCCTGCAGTTGTCCTAACTGCTTGGTTGATGATTCCGATGGCGTATTTGGCAAGCAGCGCTTGGCTTTCGGACATCATCGCCCTTCCTTCCCTCAGCTTCATTGCTTCCTCCCTTGGACTTCTCAGCATCCTTTTCGTAGCATGGACTGTACAACAACGGCAAGGTCTTTGGCTCCCTGCAGGATTATGGGCAATGCACATTCTCTTGATTGGTTCAGCATTCGGACATGCTCATCTCTTGTACGCAGTGTTGTTTATCCTCTTATCATCTACCGTTTCATGGGTCAGTGGCGTCCTCACGCTACGTAAAGCCTGGAGAGTTGTTGGTGCCCTTGACCTTGTATTGAGTTGGATTCTTGCCGGAATAGTCATCATTCAAGGCGCCTCAGTTGAAATCTTACTTGCCATACTCATTGCTTCAGCAGCCTTACTCGGCCTTGTGACCTATCTTACGCAGACTCACGAAGGTGAACTGGCGAACGAATGACTTTGAGCGCCAATAATGGTCCGTAAAATCCTCTTTACTGGAGCAAATTGTATATACTTTGCATCCTGTGGATTTTTTATGTCACAATTATTCCAAATGGACCGGTACCTCATAAGGACGAAATTTTGGAGACTCTTTGGAGGCGCTTTTTTCTTTGAAGACCTCGAAGGGAATCTGGTTGCTTATTCAAAACAAAAGCGTTTCAAGTTGAGAGAAGACATTGTACTTTTTTCAGATATGTCTTGCACAGTGCCATTGATTCAAATCAAAGCGCGCTCAATAATGGACCTTGCAACAACCTACGACATCATTGATTCACAAACGGGCGCCTCTCTCGGTACAGCAAAGCGTAATTTTATGAAATCGATTCTTAAAGATTCTTGGACTATTAGCGATGCATCTGGTAATCCTTATGCTCAATTCATCGAAGACAGTATCGCAATTTTACGTCGTTTCATACCCTTCATTCCAGCGAAATATCATTTTGAAATTGCTGGCCAGCAACCGATACTTATGCAACAACGCTTCAATCCAATCATCAAACAAACAGATGTCATGATTCCACCCGGCCATCCATTAGATCGGCGAGTTATTGCAGCTGTTGCTCTTTTGAGTTCAGCCATCGAAGGCCGCCAAGGCTGATAAGGCCATTCAACGCATTGCGTTGCCCAAGTGATTCGCAAGGATTGGCATGACAGGAGCAATTACCTCATGTTCGAGAGACGAATCGAGACGTAGTGAAATACTGATTTTGGCTTGCGTCCCACTGTTACGAATTCCTAAGGACAAGGGCTTACCATTGAGCAAGGCTTCAATGAGCATGAGGTTGGCTTCTCCTTCAAGCCCGTGTCGATTCCATTGTGTAAGCTCTCCACAGCCTTCAAAATGAGTACGAGCAATGTTTTCAATTTCATTTGACAAATCATTCGTACCATTCCATACTTCACGGCGAACTTCTTGAACAGAGATTCGTTGTTTCCAACCCCGCCTCATGAGTAAATTTTTTTTCGCAATACCTCGGGCTAGGAGGTACGCAACCAAGGTTGCCGAACCATCGCCTACCAAGCTCCATTGTCCTTCTGAGCGAGGGTGTGGTGAAGGTAAGACAGCATGTCCAGAATCTTCAACACCGAGCAATCGCGGCATTTGAGAATTCAATTCCAGGGAAGCACGTAAAGCGTGAGAAAGCCAACGGTCACCGACAGCCGTTTCAATTGCTGATACTTTTACTGGTAATCGGCTGAGAGATGAAAGCAGGGCTAATTCCGATTCGATACTCGCTGCAATGAGCCATGGTTGTTGCTGCTGAGTTCCAGCCACGAGCATTGCGTCTGCCATTGCGTCTCCATCAATCACTCTGAATCCAGATTCTGTTGCTTCAATCACTAAACATCGGTCTCCATCGCCATCAAGTGCTGCACCAACAATGGTTCCAGGAACTGCCGGTTTGAGACTTTTCAAGAGTATGTGTTTTGATGCTGCAGCTTCTTCAAGCGTCCATGTCGCAGTAGGTGAGAAATCCCCCGCACCACATGATTTGTTCAATTCTTTCGCTTGCCGACTCACTTCTTGAGTCTCGATACCGTGCTGAGTTAGCCATTCCGCAAACCAGGAACTTGCGGACCCTTTGGAACAATCCAAAAGCAAGGGCTTCTGAATTGACTCAGGGGAAAGTTTCGAAATTCCAAACAAGTGTTTGAAGTGTGTGAATCGTTGTGTAAGCCACAAAGGATGGTGCGACCTTCCCCATTCAAGAGAACTCCGTTCGTTCGGCTGAGAGAGTTCAGCATGGTCAATGTCATCAATTTCTCGTTCTTCTTCAGATAAAGCATAGGCGAGGTTTGAAATTCGATCTTCAAATTCTGGCGAAGTTTTGTAACCTTCAGCATCGAACACTTTTATGCCAGAATCAGATGCTGGATTATGGCTTGCAGTAATCATACAACCAAGCCGAGCATTATGCCATAATACACCATAATGAAGCGCTGGAGTTGCGCATATCCCAATATGTGTAACGGTACAGCCTGCAAGGCGAAGGCCGAGTGTAACGCCTTCAACCAGTGCTCGGTTTCCAGGTCGCTCATCCCAGCCGATGACAACGGCCTCCCCTTCCCCAGGGAGCGTATCGATGAGATGCCCAAGGGCTTCACCGACTAAACGCATGAGGGTCGGACAAACGCTTCGCTCATCATGTAATGCGAGTAATGCGGCCTTTTCATCCGGATTGGCCTTGACAATTTTTCCACGGATGCCGTCAGTACCGAATAACCGTTGTACCATTGCCTCACCTGTGTTTAGATTCTGCACCATGTACGCCTGTTACTGTGATATTCGGCCAAACGACGCTGTTGCATCCAAGAATAACTCCTGGGTTTGTGACGCTGTTACATCCCAGTTGGCAACCTTCTCCAAGAATCGCTCCGAATTTCCTTAACCCGCTACTAACCCGTTCTCCTTCAATTCGAAGTTGAACTTCACCACCATCGTTCCGTAGATTGCTGATTTTTGTACCAGCGCCGAGGTTGACTCCTTTTCCGAGTATTGAGTCTCCGACGTAATTGAAGTGTGGAGCTTTTGCGCCAGGGAGGAGTACTGCATGTTTTGTTTCACTTGCATGACCGACGACTGCTTCGGCACAAATCCAAGAAAAAGGACGAACATATGCGGCGTGGCGGATTTCCGCTTTCGGTCCAACATAGCACGGCCCAATCAAATGAGCGCCGACTTCAATTCGAGCAGATGCTTCTACGATCACCTTTCCTTGAGATTCATCGAGAGTCGCACCCGAATCATTGGGGTTTTGCGGGGATGATGAAAAGCCTTCTAACACTGAAAGGAGTTGGGCTTTGAGTCCATCTGGACTCTCGGGCTGTAAGAAAGTGAAGACTGCATCAGAGTTAGGCAAGATTGGGCAGAACCCTTCATGCTTATTTTTTGAATACAATGATGGAAAAAGTTCCGATGCCGAGGGGAGTGAATCCGGCCATTCCATGGCTGATGCACCGTGCTCTCTTGCATGAACTTAATGCTCAAATTAAGCAGCAAGATGGTAAAGTCGCTTTCCTGTCGAGTGGTCGAGCGTAAACCCGATCAGTTCTGAAAGGTAGCGTGGGATGAAAAACCCAACTTTACGAGTCGTAAGGCCGTGGTTCCGCATTTTCCTTTCGTTTGATAAATGGTCAACAATATCTGCTGCTGAACATTGAGGCTCGAGATGATACATATTCGATAATCTCATTTTTCAATCGGTTTAATCGAGCTTGTTTCTGAACGCCGTATCCTTTCATTGTTATCATATTCATTATGTTTGAACAGGTATAACAATTCGGCGAGGGACAGCCATGGGCCCCCATATTTCACTTTCCCGAATCAACAGATATCGAGGATGTCGGCCCACTTTTTTGAGGAGCCGCGTCGGAACACATTCTCGTGAAAGTCACGCTGGCCAATGTGTGCACAACGGGATAATCTTCCACGGTTGTCATAGCAACCATAGTTGGCGTGAATTGCAACCATGACCTGCTTCAAATCAATTTCCGGTCCCGTGAACGCTGGTGCTTGGACTTCTACGGATTCAACACTTCCATTCCAAGAAATGTTCTCAGGTGTTGGCGGCATGAGGGGCTGGGTCTCAAAATGCAGCATTCCTTCAGCAGGTTTCACTGGCCTCCACGTTCCTCTTCGACCTTGGTCTAACCAAGTAACCATTTGTTTCATCTGATCTGTTGTTGCAAGAGCAAGATGTGATTGTTCCCACCATCCTGCAGTTCGTGCGAGTGTAATGTGATGAACCCCCGGTCTCACTTCACGGTTATCAAACGCGTCGGCATAGGTCCGGCATAGCCCTGAGAGTCGAATGGTGTAGATTGGTAAAGGGCCGATTCCGATGTCTTGTAAGCGGTAAGGGTTTGCTAATTCGCCCAGCAACAAAAAGGGTCTACGTTCCGACATCGGCGGGGCATCATGTGCCGCAAGCAGTTCGTCAACTGTGCCCGAGTCGCTGGTAAATCTCTGAACAATATGCTTGCAATTCTTTCCCTGCGAGAACACCATCAGCAATCTGTGAGGGGAACTGTAGAGCAATCACATCACTCGAGCAGAAGAATACCGACTCCTTTGGTAATGCAACGGGTGAATTTGACGGCGTATATGGCCATAACCGAGGTGTGCGACTCTCCATGACCGTGCCTACACACTCTTCTTCATCAATTCAACGCTCAAACATTGAACAGAGTTTCTTGAAGGCATTGCGGGCAAGTAACTTTGATTGGCCGAATATCAGGAATCCCTAGAGCAACTCCGCAGCCAGGGCAAAGGATGGCTTGAGCAACAGCAGAACGGCGCTGGGCGGCTTCCTGTGAAGGGTCATATTCAAATCGGAAATTCGATTTATCGAGCAATGTAGCAGAAGATGGAAGTTCAACAGCCTCCTTCAAATCAGGAATGAAAGGGGCAGTATTTCCATCATGCACCTGCGGAATGATTGGCGTACCTTGTTGCTGGTTATGCCCTGCCGGTTGAAGGCGAGCGAGAAGTTCCGCTTCAGTAATACCGTATTGTTTAGTTATCCGATCCATCCCAAGCATTTGCTCATATCCGGAAAGGGCTCTTAATGCTGAAATTTCATGCTCCGGAACATCTGCCATGCTCTTCTCAAGAACTTCTGTGTTTTGAGTGTTCACTTATATTGAGTCGACCGTTTCGCCGGATGCCGGAAACCAAAGACTTGGATGTGGAAGACAACATCCAGTCGAAACCCTTGAAAGGAAGGCGCGTTCGCCGGCGCAATGAAGGAGTGACCAAAATGGCCCAATCCCAGCAAAGAAAGTTTACCCGAGCAGAATTATCGCGTATGTCGGCAACTGAACGTTCCGCTACCGCCCGTTCACTTACGTGTGGAGAAACAATGACTCAGCCGCATTGGATTTGGGACGACAGTTCCATGGTTGAGGTCATCGAACATTTGACTGGAAATAATTGGGATCACATCTTTGTCATCAATGGTGAAGGCGCTCCCCAGGGAAGGATTCATGCAGTTGATGTTTTGAAAATCATTGCTCGGAAAACAGTTAACCGTGATATTGCTTGGATGCACGGTATTCCTGCTCAACAACTCGTGAACCAACCACCAATCACTGTTACCGAATCAACACCTCTGCTCAAGGCAGGAGCTTTGATGCTTGCACACGACTTGAATCAAATCGGAGTTGTCGACCGCAATGGTGCATTAATTGGCGTCGTTGGCCACAATACGATGGCTCGAAAGATGCCGAAGTTCATTCTTTGAACTCAGATTCCCCAGTAGCGCTCAGTTTGGGCTTGACGCGTTCTTAACGAGCGAACGATAGTCATAGCCATCCACAGTACAACGACCCATGTCATTGGATATTGCAAGTCTCCGACAATCTCAGCAACACTGAATTCATAGGCTTCGCCAAGTAAAACCTTGGTTGCAATACCTAATGCAGTTTCGACGAAGGAATATACTACCATGGCAAAAATACCGAGAATCAGTAATCGGCCCGAAAAAGACCCTCTTTTCAGTCGCAGCAGCATGAAACCCGCAGTCGAGGTGAGGAAGGCGATAACGATCCAAGCGAGGGCTGAATGTACGACTTCTAACCAAAGAACCGACGAACTCACATCTGCTACACGGAGATTGTATTCTCTGTACCCTTCTGCAACGGCAAAAATAGCACTGAAGACAGTTGCAGTCCACAATAATGAAGAAAACATTGCAGCATCAGCATTGTCACGCATTTCTTGAATCACTTTGTTAACAGTCGCTTCAATTCCCGCACCTTTACTGAGTAAATAGAGTCCAGTAACCAACGGTAAACCGCCGATAACCACGCCACCAATTTCGTTTGGTAGCATTATTCCAAGGCCGAGCAAGGAGAGCACCAGTCCAACAGGAATCATAATTTTCGCACGCCATTTTGGGTCTTCTAAGGCCTTTACAATGTAGTAGTAAGTCCCCTCAATACCTTTTGATTGCTTCACGATAATTTTCTCGACATGGTCGATTCGAACTTGAGATTGAAGAATCGGGAGAACTGACTCATCTTCGGCTCCATCTGTAACAAGAATGGCTTTATCCGGTTGGAAGGCTGCTACAACTTCCTCTAACTGTGCGGCAACCGCACGGTCTGAACGAATGCCAACTTTTTCATCACCGGTTAGGATTGCAATCTCTACTTCCTCTTCCTCAGAATTGTGTTCTACCAAGTTATCGTGTTGCGAAAGAGCGCCAAGGATAGCGTTTGTATCACTTTCTTCTGGGTCTGCGATGCCGAGTTTAAGAGCAGCAGCCATGACTTGTCGTCGCCCGACAACTGGACCACGGATACCAGTTTTAACACCAAGGTCATTATCCCTGTCAACAGTTAAAACGAGTGTTCGAGTCATTGATAAATCACCTGTGGTTATAGGAACCTAAGCGCCCCTCTGTTTCAAAGTCTTCGCGCGATTCGACTTTATTCGGTAGTATCTGGCGTTTTCTCTTCTTCAGCAGGTGGAGTTGAAACCAGTGCTAAGGCTTCAGCTTCAGCCCGCTGATTCTTTGCCTTCCAACGTTGGGTGGCGCGGATGTATTTGAGCGGGTGATCCATCCATGGTTGATCGCACAACCTGTTATCTCCCGGGAGCACAGGGCAGTTGTGATTCACTTTGAGTTTACCACAACCCGAAGGCGTGTATCCATGTTGGTATACGTGGGCCACCTGGTACGATGTCGTGCTTTCGCTAAAATCGGGAGCACCTCGGAAAAAGCCGACGCATGCTTCCTTTGGAAGAGCTAATGTGGCTGCCATCGAGGCAAGGAATAATCTTCCAAAGTGATTCAAGTTCACGCCGTTTGATAATTCTGCCACTGCCTTTCTCATGCATGGCGGCCAATCATTTTCATCTGCTCCAACCAATGAAATGGCTTCTGAGGCTTTGGTAGCCATGAGATTCCGCACCATACCGACCGGCTCAGCAAGTCGAACGGCTAAGTCCATGGTGATCTCTCTCATTTTTTCCAATGCTTCCGCTTCAACACCTGCCTTAATTCGTTCACGAAGCAAACGTGACAATTTTGCTGATGAGCCATACTGTGGTTCTTCGAAAAGAGTCACCCATCCCTCGTGAACATCACAATTTGGTAGTCTCCATCGAGAACCAGTAATTTTCGGACAGATCTCGATGAAATCACTGAGTCCTATCTTCCATAAAGGGCCCGATTGTGAGCGTCTGCGCTGTTGAAGAGCCCCTCCATAATTGGCAGACATTTCAGAAGTTAACGGTGCATTTTGATGATCAACCTGTTGGATATTTGCAATATAGGTTCTGGCAATCATGCTGAGATTTTTATGGTCTTTGATGAGGACCTGTTCCGCACGTGCGGCCTCCGCTTGTGCCCAACGAGCAATCAGACGTTCATCTTCAGAAGCACAAACCACCAGACGCGCATAATAGAAAGAAAACGCTTCGATAATACGCCCTTCTTCCGTGAATAAATCGCCTCCTACAACTTCGACGCCCTCTTTCGATTGAATCGAATCAATGAGGCGGATACGTGCCCGAGAACGTGCTTTTTCCATCCATGAACCGTCTAATAATTCATCCAAATCGATGTTATGTTCGACCGCCATATTCCGAATCCACTCACCTGCTTGGGGCAGGAAAGGATAGCGAGCAAACGTCACTTCGTCGTCAAGTACCGGGAGGGAACTTGGGACGGGCATATCACGGCCATGTGTATCAACTGCATAAGAACTTCAACGAAACAACGGATGGTTCATGTGCGCGGTTCCAACCCCCAAAGCATGCATGAGGCGCCAACACCGGATGCATTCCTCATTCAGGATGAAGTGCGCCAAGCCTTTGGCTGGTCGGAAACTGATGATATCGAGAGCGCCATAGACCTCCAGCACTCCCTCCAACACCACCGCCATTGGTCTCCAGCTCAACGCCAAAGCACTTTACTACGCATTGAAAAACAACTTCGAAGTGCGCAAAGAGTCATTGTAATTGGTGCCGCAATTGAGCAAAATGAACTCGTATCGTATAATCGACCCGGCGATATCTTTGTTGCAGCCGATGGCGCAGTGGGTGCTCTCTCAGAGTATTCACAATTGGCCTGTATCGTTTCAGACCTTGATGGCGGGGATTTTTTGGATGCCGCAGCTAAGCAAGGCCAGACAGTCGTCGTCCATGCCCATGGGGACAATAAGCAACAATGGAGAGAAACACTCTCATCTTGGGAGCAATGCACCCCAACTCCTTCACTCATTCTCTCCCACCAAGTGAATCGGGCCATACCTGGAATGCATAATTTTGGTGGATTTACCGATGGCGACCGGGCTCTTTGTTTCGTACTTTCATTGGGTGTCCAAGCTAAAAATGTCGAACTGGTTGGCTTCTCAATCAATCGAGTGGGGCGCTGGTCGGGTGTCACAGTTGCTGAAACCAAACTCAAAAAACTTGAATGGATGGAACGTATTGTCTCTGAATTAGGTTTTGGGCATTTTATTAAGAAATAAAACACACTGATAAAAACAAATAGGTGGTAGAATGGCTATGGATCGCAAAAAACTCAACCTTTTTTTGTGGCCCGTCGCTCTTCTTCTCATCAATTCTCTCTGGTTCGCAGTTTCGGATAACGCCGCACCTCACGAAATCAATGACTTTGACCATGCAATCGAAGACCGTACAATTACTCTTGCAGGTGTTTTCGGCCAAAACAAACCGATGCCTTCGGTGTTTGAAGTCGAATTCCGGGGCCTCTCTGTGGAAGAGGGGCAAGTCGAATGGAAAATTTTTGATGCCCAAGACAAACTGATCGCTCAATGGGCTGGAGAGTTGAATGACGAACAGTCTGGTTGGGAGGGTGAACTGGTCCCCGGCACCTATCGATTCCAAACAACCGTCGACCAAGGTATCATCACAGAGCAAACCCTGTTGATTCAGCCCTTTGCTGCTTACGGCATAGAAGGCCACATCACACTCTCACTCCTCCTTGTTGTCGTTGCCGTTGGTGAAACTTTTGCTCGAAAGAAAGGAAGTGAATATATTGCTAAGAAAAATAGCGAGGCATCGAACACTTCCGCAAAGGTTCCCTTTTCCCGTGTCAAATCCGGTATGCCGGAGGATGAACTTTTGAACAGTGACGATGACCCTTGGCGAACGCCCAAAGGTTTGCAATGAATCATTCGAGCAAATTCCATGCTTTGCCGTTCAAGAAATTACTCAAAGAGACTTGTGTTTGAAAAACAGAGGTATAAATGCAGATATCCAAAACTCGTTATATGGTCGAATCTTACCTTATCGTCGGTGGAAGCAGTGATATTGCCCTAGAACTCGCCTCTAAACTTCTTGCGAAAGGGCACTCAGTAACCCTTCTCGCCCGTGACGCCGAACGTGTTCAAGACTTAGTGTCGCAGGGCGCCCACCTCGTTCAAGGCGATGCTTTAGACAAGGAATGTGTTCAACAAGCAGTTGATCTAGCGAAAGAAAACGGTGAAGGAAGTCTTTCAGGTGTTGCCCACCTTGTCGGCTCTCTTGTATTACGCCCTCCACACTCTCTTGCCCTTGATGCCTTCCAAGAGGTTATTCATACCAATCTCTCAAGTGCTTTTTTGACCCTTTCAATTGCTTGTAAATCGATGCTCCGTACTGGTGGCGGAAGATTGGTATTTACCTCAAGTCTTGCAGCCAGTTTCGGTTTGATGAACCACGAAGCAATCGCAGCAGCAAAGGGTGGAGTGGAATCCATGGTACGTTCTGCTGCAGCAACCTACAGTCAGCGAAAAATCCGTGTGAATGCAGTTGCCCCAGGGTTGACAGACACTCGTTTAGCAGAGACATTGTTGCGCTCTGATGCAATAAGGGAAGCTGCAGTCAAAAAGATTCCAATTAAAAGAATTAACGAAAAAGAAGAAATTGCTTCAACCATGGAATGGTTATTATGCTCTGCACCCGACAACATTACTGGGCAGGTCCTCCATCTCGATGGCGGTATGGCCAAAATAAGTGGGTGAACTTATGACTTGGAAAAACGCAATTAAAACAAAACGTCTCAAACCTGGAAAAACTAAAATGGTTACTTTGGGGTTGAAAACAGTCACGGTGGGACAACTCGACGACGAATATTTCGCTACTGGAGGCTTATGCCGCCATATGGGATGGCCATTGGCGTGGGGTGGAAAAATCCAAGATGGGTGTATCCGCTGTCCATTGCATCAGTCGACGTATCACATTGAAGACGGTAGCGTAAAAGAATGGTCACCTTTCCCATTGATTCCTCTATGGGGGAAAGTGCTCGGTAAGCTCTCAAAACAAAAAGATTTGAAAATCTATGAAACAAGGGTAAAAGACGAGTATGTCCAAGTTTTCATTGAAAAAATCAAATCTTGAGGTTTGCTTGACGGGCTAACAATACAATACGCATACTGTGTTCAAGCATTGCCGCATTGGCCCACGCTTGATCAAGGTCGGCACCAACTGCATAAGCACCCATGCCACGGACGACAACACATCGCATACCGCCCTGATTGAGCGCCTCTACAGTTTGTCGTAAGAAATTATCAAGGTTGTCGTAATCAGGGTCAACGATAATGACCTTACCAATTTGCTCCTTTCCAGTAACATCTATTGGTTGAACGAGGACTAAATCTTTCTCACTGCTCACGGCAGTTGTACAAGCTCCATACGAGTGAATGACCGCAGCAGGGCCTCCAGTTACGATGCTAACAGAGGCAAGAATAACTTCCATGACTCTCCAATCCGAAGGTGCTCCACGTGGGGGGGTTTGTTGGCCAAGGAGGCCTGCGCACAAACCACGCTCATCAAGTCGAGGCAACATGGTACGGTTTCGCGTGGAAATCATAATGCTGAGGTTTTCAGGATGTAGCATAGCGATGGTTCCCATCGTAGCACGAATCAATTGTTCTCGGTCGAGTTGCCGTGCAAGTCGAGCGAAATCACCGACGATGTATGCGCCAATGACGATGTCTTCGATGACTGCAGGAGGCATTGGAGGGTTTTCGAGTTCTTCAATAACATCAGCAGCGCCAGCCACGGATTGCCTCAAACGTTCAACTTCAGCATTAAGTCGAGCAATCTCTTGTTCTGCAAGCATATGCTGCTCATTGATTTCAGGTTGAGCCTCTTCGGTCTTCGATTCTTCAACCGATTCAACGGCCATTTCTTCGTTGACGATTTCTTCTTCCACTGGCGTATGTTCTACAGGAGCGTCTTCTATTGCAGTTTCAGCAGGTATTTCTTCTTCAACCCTTTTTTCAACTTCTTGAGAGTCTGATTCGGATTCAGGGACTTCTTCGGGGAGGGATTCCATGGGCAGGTCAGATGGAGCATCTGACGGTGGGCCTGTAGGGGAATTTGGTGGCGGACCAGACGGTGGGCCTGTTGGGGATTTTGATGGCGGGCCAGACGGTGGGCCTGTTGGGGATTTTGATGGCGGACCAGACGGTGGGCCTGTTGGGGATTTTGATGGCGGACCAGACGGTGGGCCTGTTGGGGAGTTTGATGGAGGGCCAGACGGTGGGCCTGTAGGCACCTCAAGAACTTCATCTTCGACTTCCTTTTCATCTTCATGAGGCGCCTCAATCTTTTGTGGCTCCTCGATTTCTTCAACGACTTCAGCCACAGCCTGTTGTTCAACAGGCGGTTCTTCGATAACTTCGGTGGTTTCAATGACTTCTTCTTCAGGGGGTTTTTGAAGTCCGCCGAGATCTCCAAAAGCGGCATCAAGCATATTCCCAACATGGGTATCTTTTTGCTCTTCTTTTGTTTGTTCAGCAGATGTTTTCTTTCCCGCCATAGATTACGCCCCACATAGTCCACATGGCGCGGCTTAAATAGCGGTTCCGTAACGGATGTCTTGCTTAGGCCCGCTTGGTGTAGAGGTTATCATGCAGGATTGTCATTCCTGCGACCCGAGTTCAATTCTCGGAGTGGGCGCCTAATCTCTTCTTTCTGTGTTGATAAACAGTTCTTGATATACTGATTCACCGGCAAGTAACCATGGAGTACAAGCCAAAACTCGCAGTTTCTGCATGTTTACTTGGAGAAAAAGTTCGCTCCAACGGCGATGCTGCTGAGTTCAGAACCTTGACACGAAAGTGGAACGGCCATTTTGAATTGGTGGGAGTTTGCCCGGAAGTCGGAATCGGCATGGGCACCCCCCGCCCAATGATTCAGTTGGCCAATAATGGTGAATCAATCCGCCTGATTAACCCCCAAAACGGTGACGATTTCACTTCCCCAATGCTCGAATATGCGCAACTCCAAGCCGATGTACTCGTCGAATCAGGGATCTGCGGATTCGTATTCAAGAAAGACTCACCTAGCTGCGGTCTTGAACGCGTGAAAGTCTACAGTGAAGGGCATGAGCAAGCAACCCGCGACGGGAGAGGCATGTTTTCCAAGGTTTTTACAACCCTTTATCCACACATTCCAGTGATCGAAGAAGGCCGATTGACCGATGCTCGGCAAGCAGAAAATTATCTCGCTCGGGTACATTTCTTTTCACTCTGGTATCAAGAAGGCCTCAAGGGATGGACTGCCAAGGCAATTATTGAATTTCACAACGTCAACAAACTGTTTCTCTTGAGTCGTTCACCTGATGCCAAGCGCAGACTTGGACGCCTCATCGCAGGAGGTTTCGTCAACGGCGACCGGCCTGAAACCGTCGCCCTTGCTTACATGACAGAAGCGCAAAAATCACTTAATGTACTGGCCAAAAGCGGACCAATTGCCCATGCAATGGAACGCGTATGGGGCAAAATGTCCGTAACTTAAGCAAGGATAAACGTCAAGAAATGCTCGAAGTGATCAGTGACTTCCGGCAGGGATTACTTCCACGTTCGGCACCATTGACTCTCCTCCAACATCATTTGTGCAGATGTCATATTGACTCGGCGATTCACCAAAGATTCCTCCCCCCAATTCCACTTTCCCCTTGGATTGATGGCTCGAGTTTGAAGAAAAGCCTAACTTGGTATAATCCTCGTGTACTTGTATGAGGCACCTCTCATTTGGATGCCTTTGTATGTAGTACTGAGGTGGCAAAGGTGGGTGTTCATCCATTGAAAAGAGGCGTATGCCCATTTGAGTGAGACAGTAAACTCCATGCTCCATTTTTCCACACGTGCATTTCAAGGGAATCATCGTCATTCGGCGACGTCACAATGCCCCTGTATCTTTCATACCCTCCTTTCGTCGAGGTTACAGCCACCCAATACAATCCTTGATTTTCAATAACCGAAATAAGGCTCCATCGGGACCATTTACCCCCAATTTCATTCCCATACATGTCCGATATCCCCTCGGGTTCAATACTTTCTCCAAACTGTTGTATTTTTTCTTGAAATGCTTGGAATACTTCCGAAGATACAGCATCCGGGGTCGAAGAAATAGATGCTGAATTGATGGTAATGTGATGAGAATGGAGTCCCAATCTGTTGAGGTGCGGGTTGAGGTGATAGAACAATTTACCAAGGAGGTTGGACACATCATCGACTACGAATTTGTGAGAGCAATCAGCAAGGATCTCCGCACTTGTTTTGATAATATACTCCACCGCCATATCCTTTCTTTCTGATGGAGAGAGGTTATGGTAGGGTTTGGGCATGAATTGTTGCTGAACTGCTTCAGGCAGACCAACTACAGAGACAAGCAGGTTGAGATCTGAAATATATCTTCCATTGGATGTCTTTGCATCCTTCAATGAAACTTCAATGACTCCAATATCTTCTTCTGGTATCATTGTAATCAATGGACTGACCAACGCCGCGGAATGGACTTGTGGAGAAACGGATTTACTCGAAACCGGTTGTGGCTGCTTCGAACGTGATTGGCGAGGAGCGTTTGAAATCCCGTTCATCTCATCTAAAAATTCATTCAACAAATCATGCGGTAATTTTGCGCGTGCCAGGGCTTCAGCCTGCGCTTTAGCGCCAAGAGATTTGATATATCCACCCATATCAGTAATATTGACGATATTGAGGTGAATGACATGCAATCCAATTTTGCACAACTCAGAATCTGTATTTTTTATAATTTCATCCACGAATGCGCGTCGATTCGCCGCGATTTGTTCGATGGTAAAAGTAGAAATTGTCATACGCAATTGCCCAAAGAGAATTTCGCTTGCCATTTCCTCGATTTGGGACTGTTGAAGCCCAAGAATACGTTGAGAGGCGTTGAGTAGAGTTGAATGGTCTGTTGAAACACCAACCGTATACGTCGAAGGCACATTTACCCGAATGTTTTGTTTTGACAATGCCAAACGCAGATCAATAGTGATCTTCATCGGCTTAAGGTCGAGTATTGAATAATGATGATAGAAGGGGACGATTAATGTCCTCCCACTGGAAAAAAATGATGGTTCATTGTTGTTTTTTCTGTCGAAACGAACCATGATTTGCGTGCTTGTAAGCGTAACATACATCGTCGGTATGATAAGCAATGCGAAGAGAATAACCGATATGAGGCCCAACAGAACCAGGACAATCCAAACCTCCATACAATCAAGTAATTCAACTCACATTTCATCTTATCGTTCTTGATGAACGACACGACTCGCCGCTTCAACCTTTGAAAAAGTCTTGAGTAGCATTGGACAGTTTATTTCGAACGGTCCAAAGATTCACCAAATTCAATCCTTCCACTCTTCGCATCATTGTATCCGAACTTATCGGTGATATCATGGATGGTGACATTAACGAGGCAGAGTCCGAGGGCGTTCAATCCAATCTTCCAAGTGTTGGAGCAATGTATCAAAAACCACTCTCCGTCCTGATTGATTTTTTCGAAGGGGATTGTACTGATGAATGATTTAAACCTTTGAGAAATCACGCTTTTAATAATCTCTTCAAACTCGATAATCGAATAGCGTGATAGATTTTTTTCTGCAATTTTGGAGGCATCTGGGTCTTTTGTTTCGATAGCAACCACTACCGATAATGAGATGCAGAGGGGGATTCCCAGTTCTGACGGGATGTCCTGGAAGTCAAACCTCAAGGTAATCGGCCTGAGTTGGTTCTCAGTGAAGCGTTCCTGCAACTCCGATACTGAAGCAAACTGATTTAATTTATTGGTCTGGGGGGGAGTGTGAATTTGCGAATGTATCACTCTCAAGCCGAGGTCTTGTAATTCATTCCTAGTGATTGAGGTGGTGTACTCGATAATTTCCCAGACGCGCAGATTTTTTTTAGCATAAGCCGGTGAGTGAATAGCCTGATGTATGGCAGCCATGAAGATTTGACGAACAACACTCTCGAAGCGATGTGCTTGAATATCCATCAACCGCAGTAGAATGTCTGGAGTGAATGCCTGATCATTTGGAAAAAACACACAGATGGAGAAATGCGAATTCACAGTTCTCCCAGTATCCGTTTTCGTTCGAGCGTGTAAGGGTAAATTCATTTTTTCAAGAGAAATAAACGTGTACCTGTGGTAGAAGGGTAAGAGAAACTTTCGACCAGCAAGATAGTGTCTCGGGACTCGTTCATTAGGCGTCGACACGATGAGCATTTGTTGAGGCTGAATCGTTTTGATGAGCGATGCAGCCAGTAACCCGAAAACCAAAATGAGTATGCTTCCGGAGAAGAGCAGAATCATCCAAACCTCCATATCAGCACACCAGTGTACTCGCTTTCATCTCTCCTACTTTATATGTGGTGGAATTGTTCGATTGAGTGAAGTGAGATTATGAATGAAAAAACATACACCGTAGAAATAGCCGATGCCACTGGACACAGCGTTGTCGAGATGACCAAGACCGCCCTGATCGACCAAGCCGCCAAGACTCAAGGCAGCTGGGTTTTTGTTGACAACCGAATGGTTGCTGCAGAAGATCTTGCGAACACAGACTTTGATGCAGCCCAGCACATCCGTATGGTTCCAGCCCTCCAAGCAGGCAAAGAACCAACATACACCGTAGAGATTGCCGATGCCACTGGCCACAGCGTCGTTGAGATGACCAAGACCGAAATTGTCGAACAGGCGAGACAACAATCCGGGTCCTGGGTCTTTGTTGACAATTGCATGGTCGCTACGGATGCACTTGCAAGTACTGATTTGAGCACAGCCCAACACATTCGCATGGTTCCGGCCCTTCTTGCTGGCCAGTGAGCCGTTTTCAACACCTGGCCGACACTTGTTCCAAGGGACACCTTCAAGAAAGGGTGGTGGGTCGCGTTGAATGGAGTCGAATACTATGGTTGAACTCGTTGATTACAAATGCGCTGTCTGCGGAAACCTTGAATCGTTCCACCGTGAACGCAACGGAATCAGTTGCAAAGCGTGTGGTTCCCGAATATTCATGAAGTTACGCCGCCAAGGCAACAAAACGATCAAAGCCGAGTGATTTCACATCACACGACCTCCGCGCAGGGTTGAAAGACCTCTGGCAATAAGAGTGATTCCATGTCATCTTGGCTCGCAGAGAAAGCACCTCTTTTGTTTGAGGATTTATTGCTTCCAGGGCCAGTCCAAGCGAACCTCCAACACACTTCACTTCAGGCAAATCCGCCACATCTTCTTCTTTCAGGCCCAGCGGGAGTTGGGAAAACTGCAGCATGGCGCCTTCTGGCCCGACAGGTTCTCGGCCCAACGTGGGAAGCACGAACGCATATCCTCCAAGCTCGCGACCTTGCGCGCACATCAGGGGCCATGGCGAAATTCGAAGAATTCCTTCGCCCAGAAGGGAGTGGGTCCGATGACACACTCGCCGGTCGAACAAGCCTTGATGCGTTTGATCATAATTTTTCTACAACGGCTGCCAATACGCCAGCCCCAGCAGGTAAAGAATGCACTCATACAACTGGTGAAAGAGCCCCAGTGTCTCGTTTAATCGTCATCGAAGATGCTGATTACCTCGGTACAATCCGCCAATCCTATTTGCGTAGGATGATGGAGGTGAGCAGTGGCAGTGCACGTTTTATCTTCACAGCCCACACACCTTCGCGAATCATCGAGGCTTTACGAAGCCGGACACAACACATCCGCCTTCCAAAGATTCCGCGCTCGGAAATTGAACGGCGGCTTCTTGAAATTGTAGATCAAGAGAACCTTTCACCCGTCCGAGGAATCATTGGCGACATCTCTCACGTATCGTCTGGAAATATCCGTAAGGCGATTTTCATTACCGAATTGCTTGCTTTACGGGAGTTACTTGGAGACCGGAAAAATTTGCAAAACCTCTTGGCTTCAACTTCCTTGCGTGAAGTACAACATGTTCTCGAGGAAGCACTACGCAACCGTGTCCATGATTGGCGATGGGAGAAAGAAGGCAACAAAAACAAACGCGTCCTCAAAGGAGCAATGGGCCTACTTGACCAAGTCATGGCAGAAAATAGCCTTGAAGCCGAAGACATCGTTGTCAATTTCCATCATGTGCTGACCGAAGGCCGTCTCCACCTTGGCGAGGATGTCCTTGCAGAAATTTTACTCGCACTTTCTGTTTGCGATGTATCTCTCCACCGTTCGATGCAAGGAAGAATTGAATTGGAACAGTTTTTGTTCCAAGTTGCTGAAATCGGACAAAGGATGAACGTTGCGAAAGCGTCTTGACACTCAGTCCACTGGGCCGGTTGGGCGTGTAGCACAGCTGGATAATGCGTTGGCCTCCTAAGCCGAAGATCCCGGGTTCAAATCCTGGCACGCCCGTACATTTTCATTCATACCTTGCCGTGTTTGAAGGCAACAGCCAAATCGAAAGACCCCGCGTCTCTGCATGAGCATCATGACTTCAGGCAAGGGGAGCGCAACCAGTTCTGAGGCGTATATCCCTCTCCCGGACCCCTATGGTGAAGGGTTTGAATATTCAGAAGACCCCATTGAAAATACCCGGAAACAATGGGCAGTACTTGAGCATCGGCGCCTTCTAGCGGGGCGTATTGCTCGGAACCCTCTTCTCATGATTTGGAGAACATTGAATGGTTTTGTCCTCGCAATGTTCGCTTTTGTGAGTGTACTTTATTCGCCATTAATTGAATCCGCTAATGGTTTCATTTTCATCTTAATTCCATTTGCTCTCCTTTCTGCCGGCCCTACGGTTATTGCTGGAGAATCTGCATGGCGAGCTATGCAAGCCCGGATTTCTCTCCGAGAACAAGGCGGAGTTTCAGGAGGTAAAACGCACGTATTGCGGGCCCAACCTGGAATGGACAGAATTATTGAAAGTCTGAGCGACCAACGCCGAAACAACGCTGTATTGGGATTGCTTTCGGCCTCAACAGTGACGCTGCTCATACTTGCTTCGGCAGTTACTTCGAATTCTCTTGCATGGAACCTCGCTCTTCTCGTGGCGATGACACTTGGAATTGCTCAATCCTTCCACGGCATTTTTTCTTACGGATTTATCCGTCAACTTGGCGACCCGTTCCCTTCGATCGTTTTCCATGCCCCAACTCACCACCCGACACAATTAGGCAGCGTCTTAGGAGATTTGCTGGTTGCTCACCTCGACCCTGACCTTTTTTTAGAATGGGAGGCATGGCAAAAAGAGTTCCGAAAAGCTTTGATTCCAGGCCACATCACCAAACAATCACTCGAACGCCTGCTCTACATTCTGCACCTTCACTTGGAGCAGGAATTGAGTACCGAAAAAGCGCATGATGAATTAAAATCCTTCATCATCGAAAAACGTTTTAAATCTCTCCTTCTCAACAACGAGGCACGTTTCAATTGGAGGACAATTCAACGCCTTCTTGCACATTCGAGGGGATGGCAACCGGAAGCATTTCTGCTTGCTTGACCGGTTACAAAACGACCTCCTCGCAGGCACTCCTCCTATGCTTCGTGCAGAATGGAGAATGGATGTGGCGTTGGAAGAAAATTGTTACGAAGGCTCAGGCAATCTGTTCATTGTGCTCAACAATCAAACATTCGAATCTCGGCATGTCAGGGTTGAAGTTCTAACGCCTAACGGTGAACCTGAATCGCGCGACCATCGTTTCGAATTGAGTGCATGCCCTCCGCCTGAAAGTTCAGTTCTGCTCTCACATCCGACGGATGATGATGCCCTCGATTGGATGCCTCGATATCTCGAGCGAGGTGTTGTTCTTTGGATCGGCGTGGCATGGCCAAGAAGTTTCAATGGCCCTGCTCGACGTCCAAGTTATTCTCCGAGATGATGATGGAATTGTATTGGAATCTCAAGTGATTCGAACAATGATTCGACGAAGTGCAGGGAGTCAAACTCAAAACAGAATCCGAAAACTAGAGGTCGCTCGACGCCATGGTGAGTTGCCTTTACCAAAGCTTCTTTTTGGTGACGAAGTTACGAACTGATACCATTTCATCTTCCTTTCTTTGCATCTATTTGCGGAGGTCGCCTAAGCGCGTTGCTTATGGATGGTGTGCACTTGGGTGAAATTACCGGATGTGGGACCTTGGAAGCATGGGATGTCATCGTACTAGGCGACGGGCCCGCGGCCCTCCGTTCAGCAGCAGAGGCTGCAAAGCAAGGAGCTACAACTCTCGTTCTTTCTGTGAATGCACTTGGTAGCGACACTCACCTCGCTCAGGACGGCCTCGCAGCACCACTTCAAGAATCCAATAATCGCGGTCACCGTGAAGATACGATTCGAGCAGGTGCATACTTGAACGACCAAGACATTGTCGCATCGCGAACTGCAGATGCAACACGTCAAGTCGATTTACTTGAGCGCTGGGGCGTAAATTTCCGTCGCGATTCACACGGAATACCATTGGCTCGAAAAGCCCCTGGGCATGGCATGACTCGTAACACAGATGCAGGTGATGCAACTGGTCGTGAAATCCAACAAGTTCTCGAAGAGCAATGCATGCGCCACGGCGTCATACGCCGTGGCGACCACCTCCCTCTTTCTTTGATTCATACCAATCAATCGGTAAGTGGGATGACGGTAGTCGATCTCGTCAATGGGCGAATCGTGGCATTGCAAGCCAAAGCAGTCATACTTGCAGATGGAGGATTCGAAGGGGCCTTCAGTCATGGAGCAGTTGGCCTCGGTCTTGATCTCGCACTCCGCGCTGGAGTTTCCCTGCGTGATTTAGAATTCATTGCTCACACGCCTCTCGGAATTAAAGATACGAACATGATTTTGCCACTTGGCCTTCTTCATGATGGCGCAACATTACACGAGGCGAATGGGAATGATTTGGAAATCGGCGAAGGTGGATTAGATGCAATGTGCCACTCTGTTTCAAAAGCCTTCCAACCGGTCCTCGATGCCCGAAATTTGGGCGACTCTTCCAAGTGGTGGAAGGCAGTGTTCCGCAGCGTTAAACAACGAACTGGCGTCGATTTGGCACGGCAAACTATTGCTATAGAGGTCCGCCCATATGCAACACTCGGCGGCGTATCTGTCGATGAATCCGGTCGTGCGATTCTCTCATCTTGGTCTCGTTGGTTCACTGGGCTATATGCGGCCGGCGACGCATCTTGCTCAGGATTCCATGGTGCAGACCTTTTGCCGGGTAACCAAATGCTCGATGCTCTACTCGGCGGCGCAGCCGCTGGTATACACGCAGGCGCATGGGTTCAAAAGCGCAAGTTTTCCAATGCACACCTCGCTCACGAGGCAGAACAATCTGCCCAAGCTGACCACGCTGCTGTCTCAGACCATGATGAAGAAGGCGTTGTACGTGTAGGCCACGTTGTTTCGAAAATCCGAGACACAGTCCAAAGCACCCTCGGTTACAGCCGTAATGCAGCGGGACTTGAATCGGCCATTGAAGCATTAGAATCTGCAGGAATTCTTGCAGAATCTATTCATGCCGACCAATCGTCTTTGATTGCAAACACAAACATTGTTGAAATCGCACGTGCCCAGGCATCGGCTCGCCTCACACTCGCTTCTGCACAAGCAGCCCTCGCCCGAAGCGAATCTCGTGGTTGCCATCATCGTGATGACTTTGCAGAATCAACCGACGAACACTTAACGCACTACACCGTCAACCAAACTGGGGATGTGAAAACATTGGCTCTACGTAAGAGCAAGACTGGGAATTGGATTTTACCACCCCAATAATTCGAAATCGTTCAAATTTTGGTGAACTACTGAAAAGGGATGCCATTTAGCAAGGTCATGGCCGAGCCCACCTTGTTCGACCGAATCGTAGATGGAAGCCTTCCTTCTCACAAAGTTGCTGAAGATGAATTGTGGTACGCATTCTTAGACATCTTTCCGCGCCGAGACGGTCACACACTGGTCATTCCAAAGCAAAGCGTTCAACGCCTTTCTGATCTTTCTCCATCTTCGCGAGACGCTTTCTTTGCCGGTGTAGTTGAAGTACAGCATATCCTTTCCAAGCATTTTGAAACAGAAGATTTCACCGTATGCATCCACGACGGTCCATTGGCAGGGCAAGAAGTCCCGCATGTTCATGCACACGTCATTCCTCGGCATTCTGGCGATGGCGGCTCTACCTTGCAGGCTATGTGGCCACACGCCCCGCCGATGGGAGAGGCAGCAGACCAAGACGCCTTACGCATCCTTTCTACGACTCTTCAAGAGGTGATACTTTGACGACATTCACAAGAATCAACGACTACAGACCATCACGGTGAAGATTTACCAATACTCTCAAAGTCGGCGACGAAGATGAAAATGGATAAGTTGTTATCGACACCAATGCCATCTTTCGAAGGCAATACTCCAGGTTCCTTTTTTTGGTCGAACATTGCTTTTTGGATTGCTCGCCGAATCCTTGCAGTCCAGTTCCGAACCAGTGAGGTGACAGGGGCCGAGACCCTTCCTCTTGACCGCGGTAATCTCTGTTGTGCATG
Source organism: uncultured Candidatus Poseidoniales archaeon (assembly GCA_905182715.1). Lineage (GTDB taxonomy): Archaea > Thermoplasmatota > Poseidoniia > Poseidoniales > Poseidoniaceae > MGIIa-L1. Next base: position 49,895 of record CAJJCP010000014.1, on the reverse strand, counting down.
GCACACAAACGGCCTCATGGACCCACTTCAAATTGTACTTAAACACCCGAATAATTTCGTAATGGGCGGACGTCATGATTTGGTAACTCGGCCACTTCTTGGGTGGTGGACTCGGAAATTGGCAGTACAACCTGTCGTCCGTAAAGCGGAACTTCTACGAGGCGGCTGCAGTGAAGAAGAAGCGACGCAAATTAACGGCCGGTCTCTCCTGATGCTGGCTCGAGGAATTTCAGCAGGTTTCGGATGTGTGCTGTTCCCCGAAGGCACCAGTCACAATGAATCCTCCATGTTGCGCTTTAGAACAGGACCATTCCGTACTGTTTTTGCCGCTGCAGCTATTGCGAAATCGGAGGGTAAACCTATTCCATCAGTGATCCCAACCGGCTTACATTTCAGGAGACGCGACCTTTTCCGAACAGATGTGTGGGTTGAATACGGCCCCCCTCACTCCATTCAAGCGGAAGACATCCCGGACGACCTCGTCGAAGCAGTATCCAAAGGAAATTGGGTTGAGCCTGCGGCTGAGAATGTCTTTGCTCTCCGAGATGCTTTACGACTCCAACTCACGCCAATGACTCCAAACACGAGTGATTGGGATGAAAACAGCGCCCTTCATATTTTGGGGCATGTCGAGTCGCGAAGGACCAACCTACCTCTTCTTTCATGGAGGCAAGAAGTCGAAGCTGCACGAGCTTTCCGGACCTTGTTACAACCCTCATTTTCCGATGAAAAAAGAATAGACAATTCCGAACTACCCGTCATCATAAGTCCAGTCATCAAGCCTGCTAAAGCGGTATCAGGGTTATTGCAAGCACGACAATTAGATGGCCGAGACCTCAATGCATCAGCGACTGATTTACGCAAAGCCCGCCCTCTGCAGATTGTGCAGAAACTGGTAAGATTACCCTTTTTGTTGGCTTTATTGCCAATGTTCCTGTTTTGTTTTACCCCTCAGATTGCAATCGGACGACTCTTCGGAGATTCAACCGATGAAGGCATCGACGCCCGAACTTCTTACCAGTTTCTCGCAGCAATGTTTGGCTCTTTGATGTTCTGGCCTTTCATGGCACTCGGGAGCATTAGGAATTGAACACATGTATCATGACTCGTTGAATCGTTATCGGTTTTGATTGGCATGCAATGTACGGTTCTTCTTCTCTTCATGTGACTGCAGCAATGGGTACATTCCTCATAGCGCTCTCTACCCTGTTTTTGGCTCAGTGGAAGAACATCGACTTTGTTATGGGATGATTGGTGTGACTTCCGACGTGCGCTTCGCCGTTTGAAATTGGGTAAAACGAATCGTCAAAATCTCCGCGGAGCATTGAACAACCTTCATGCTGAGATGGATAAACTGTAAGTTTTCAAAAAGGGTGTTCTTCAAACGAGAGGAGTGCTTCCGCTAATCATGGCGAGTGAGGAAGTGATTCTCAAAATCCGTAAATGGGTCGAACAAGAACGACTTGTTGCAAAAGAGCAAAAAGATCCGCGTGCAGAAATCCATCTGCTCATTCGCTACCCTCAGGGCCCTCAAGGCCACATGTTCGCTGTCGTCATTCCTAAAGGACGAGACCTCGTTGCTGTATCCAGTATGACTCGAGTTGATGAAGGCCAACAAAAAGAAATGGCGACTCATATGAAAGAGGATAACGATACATGGCTGGAATGGATTCACGACGTCCGTCTTCAATTGATACGCACAAGTGTCGATTGGGGAATTCACATGGGCCATCAAGGAGACCAAAAAATCGGACCCCTTCAAGCCTTTAATGTGAGTTTACCTCTTTGGTTTGATGGCTTAACCAAAAATGAATTTATGCACACTCTCAGGAAATTATGGCTCGCAAAGCTTGGAATAATCCATGAAATCAAATTCACGCATGGCCCCGGCGTAGGAAAGCCCGGACCGGTCGATGATTGGGTGAAAGCGAAACAGGAAGGAAAAGATATTTCTCCAGTGTCAAACGAAGGCCCGGACCAGTCGACACATCACGAAATCGAATTCGATGAAAAGATGTCCTTTGGCTCTGGTTTTGATCCTTCAGAATGGGCTTAATGCCTCGATTCCGGCACTTTGTTTCCGAATCTAAAAAATGACTTGAAAGAGTTGCTATTAAGTAGCATGAGTGTGTGCTTTTTTTCAGTATCACCTTGGATGTGTATTTATGGGTCAAAAAATAAAGTCAGTCAGCCTTGTATCGATTATGTTGCTCTCCGTCCTCTCGACGTTGTTCTTGACAACTCTTACCGCCACAGCAAATACTGTTGTCATCACCGATGCGATTCAAATCGTTGACGGTGGAACTTCCGCAGATACACAAACTGCAGTCGGTTCTGACAGCGAAGGAAACGTCCACGTCGTTTGGGCACGAAACAACCTCCATCTTTACTATTCAATGATTTCTCCACGAGGCGAGACATTGATTGACACCACTCAAATCACAAATCCAGGGCTTCACAAGATTTGGCACCCTGATATGGTCGTCGATGAAAATGACAAAGTGCACGTGGTTTGGGCCGACAAGTCGGGCCAACACAAGATCGTCTATACTGTCCTCAATCCTTGGGCGGCGGCAATGGATGGGTCCGCTTCTGACGACGGAACACTCTCTGCAATCAACGACCATGTTGTGTCGAGCCGTGCCCAAAACCGAGATTGGCCAGCAATAGATATTGACAGCCAAGGCGGCGTCCACATTGCTTGGGAAGATTCCTATGATGAACTCGGTCGTTTCTTCAATCAACCTCAAATCTACTACTCCATGCTCAGCCCTGATCTCAGCTCAGGCTCCGTCATCACCAACTTCGATGACACATTGCTTACACCGATCATTGGGCACAAAGGACACCCTGACATCGTTGTCGATGCGAACGATTACGTTCAAATCGCTTGGGATGATACCCGAGGTGGCAAGGTAGAATTGAACTTTATTGTCGACACTTCAGGTTCGATGTATTCCGAATGGGCAGATATTTGCACAGTGGTTTACGGTGGAAACTTCGCCGCCGGCGGATATTTCCAAGGAATTAAGCCAATGCTCGAAACTGCAAACATGACCGTTTACGAAACAATTTACGGCCTTGGAAACACCCTCCCGAGTGCAGCAAGTTCCGGTAACTGTGCGGGATATAACCAAAACGCAGGCCCTCGAACAACTCGCTCTCGGGCAATTCCCAGGTGACGACTCTGGTGGAATACGCAAGTTGCCAGGTACTGTTTACAACGGCAACACCTATTCCGGATACTCTGGTGAAGATTGGGGACCTGGAAGTAACTGGGCTTGTTTGTCTTGGAAAGACGCATCTGGTAACGTTCCAGGCAATCCTCCAACTCAAGATGACCACAAGTGGAACCCGAATGCAACCAAGATTGTCATTCCAGTTTCCGATGAAGGGCCAAAAGACGGTGACCCGTCGCAGCAAGCAGATGATTTGACTTCTATTGAAGAGGCTCACGATAACTGTATTACCGCAGGTGTCATTCCAGTCGGACTCTACGGCCAAGGCTACGGTGGCGCTGGAAACATTCAATCTCACTTCATGGACTTGGTTCAATGCCCGAACAGTGTTGTTTCAACTTCAACCCGTAACTGCCCAGGTAACACTCTCCGCAGTTCAGATTCCGGCGGACAAGCCTACGAATTCCCATCAGGCACTGGTGGTAGCAACGCAATGGCCCTTCTGGTCGAAGCAATGGTCTACATCTCGACCAACAACTCTCGAGAGATCTACATGTCAGTTCTTGATCCCTATGGCAAGATGAACAACGACCCTACATGGGTGCCTGGTGCAACCGGCCACTCAATCGTTGGTGGTTCATACGCTGAAGATACCGGTGCTGGCGCAGATGGACACCTTGTCGTCGTCAACGACACCCGAGTGACCATTGATGACGCTTATTCCTTCCACCCTTCGATTGGCGTGGACATGAAAGGTAACACTCACATTGCTTGGATGGACGGCCGAAACTATGGTTTCGAAAAGGGCGTCAACTACGAAGTCTACTATACCAAACTCCGCTTGCAAGGCGCAGGTGCTTGGGATGGAGCAGATCAAGGGCTTTCCACTTACGCAATTAAGAAAATCCAAGACACTCCAATTTCAAACGTCGAAACAAACGCTGGACTCCCAGGCAACCGCCCATACGGTGGCAACTCTGTGTTCCCTGCTCTACTGACCGATGATCAGAACAACATTCACATCGCTTGGGTTGATTCAGGAAACGCAACAGCAGATGAAGAAATCCTCTACACTCGTCTGAATTCTACCGACCTCACTGGCCCCGGCATTACTGCATTGGACCCTTGGGACGCAGTTGCAGTCACTTCGTGGGCAAGTAACAAACTTGGTCCAAATTCAGGCAGCCAACCGAGTCTCGGAATGCCTCCAGCATTCTCGAATGATTTGGGCAGCGGTGCGCATATTGCTTGGTCCGATACCAATAAGTGCAGTGAGGAAGCCAATAACAATCGCTTTACGATCTGTTACTCACACGTTCTTACTGGGCAAGTCGATGTTGAATTCCAAGATGGAGAAACATTCTACCACGTTATTGAACCTGGAGAACAAACTATCTACAACATGACGATGAACAATTCGACACCTGGTCCAAAAGACCTCGTCGCAGATACATTTGGACTCAATATCTCTGGAGTTCCTCAAAATTGGACAGCGACCTTGTTCTTTGCTGATAACCACACGACCATCATGCCAGATACGGCGATCTTCCTCGAAGGTGGAGAAGACATTCGGTTCTACATGCGTATTCGTGCTCCATCAGTTTACCAAGCTGATGCCGACCAAATTGCAGATATTTCTGTGACTGCGAAATCATACAAAGACCCAGCGATTCAATCCGATATTATCACGCGTACGCTCATGGACGTAGTGCACGGAATAAACCTCGATACTTCGCACAGTATGGCGGATGTTGAACAAGGACAGACAGCGATTTTCTCAATTACTATTACTAACACAGGGAACGTCAATGACCGCTTTATCTTCTGGGACCCTTACACCTTGGAAGGCCAACAAGAATGGCTCTTGCCGTTTAACTGGGCTGTTAACTTCCCAACCAGTGTCGAATTAGACCCTGGACAATCAGTGACGAAGAATCTGGAAGTTCTCGTCCCTACATCTGAAGACCCAGGTGCGTTTGTGATTTATCTCAAAGGTTGGTCTGAAGGCGAACCGATCAAGTCAATCGAAAAGGGAACCTACGATGTTCTCGAACTCGGTGTATTCGTATCCATTCGTTCGACCGGAAACATCGTTATGGAAATCTTTGATACCAGTGAATACGTTGATCCTGGAGAATGTGTGACCTACCCAATTGATGTCACCAAGAATTTCGATTCTGGAAATTTGGTCTTTGTCACGCCAGGTGCACCTGATGTGAAGCCAGATACGATTTCGATGGATGCATGGAGAGTTGATAACTGGGTTTTGACCCTTGACTTTGCCAATGCTCCTGGTGGCAATTCAGTTGATATGAGTGAGCCAAGAGCCTGGACACTCCCACCTGGTGCTGAATATGTCACCTACGAAGTTGGCGTAGAAGTTTGTGCTCCAACGGGCGCTTCTGCTGGCCTTGGACCTGCTGTGATTCTCAAAGCGTATCTTGACGGATATCCTCGAATTTCGGCTTCTAAGATTCTTTCAACCAATGTTAACCATGTTTACTCCTTGGTTGCAAGTGCAGACATCGCCGACGAAGATATGATGACGCTCAACGGACAAGAAGTCCTACCAGTGAACCCAGGTCAACAAGTCAGTCTCACAACCACGGTCATGAACCTTGGTAACGGGCCAGACCGTTTCGATTACCGACTCGCTCGAGTAACAGACCCAGCAGGCGTTGACGTCATCTGGGACATCCAAGTTCCTCGTGAAACTCTCAAGGAACTGTCCCGAGATACAGACCAAATCTTCGAAATTGACATGAATGTACCAGATCAAGTTGAAGCAGGTGTGTACATGGTAGTCTTCCAGACCTTCTCTGAAGAATCATACCCTGATGCAAGTGGCCGTCTTACACGACTACGCTATACACAGACCATTCCGGTCTACGTACAGGAATTCTATGACATGCAAATTAGCATGGATTCAACTGTGGACAATGCCATTAAGACATCAGCTCCAGGGCGCATTGTTCGTTTTGAATTGAACATCACCAATAATGGAAACGTTCCTGATTGGCCAACTCTCAACAACCACACTGCTAACCGTGACGGTGAAGCATTGATTTGGAACGAGTTGCCCGGAATGGGCGCACTTGACGGCTGGTCTGTTGAATGGCGCTTGGTAAAGCAAATTGGAACAGATTTGACAACCGAAGAAGAATGTGAAACGGTTGCCTCAATCGCCACAGTCACTGGAGACGAAGACGCCTCAATCGACCCTGCAACAGTCTTTGCGGATTTGAACGACCGTTGTGTTTACCTCGAATCCGATGACCGGTATTTCATGCCAATGATGGATCCTTACACGACTTATCCTGTTGTTGCTATTGTGAAGATTGCACCGTCAGCAAAACTCGATACCCGTAGCATTGGCCTCAAGGTCGTTTCAAAGATGGGCAACATGCTTGACGGCGGCGACCATGATGACTCACCATCTTGGGCTGCTGAGAACCTCGATAGTAATGAGTTCGTCGTCACACTTCGACTGCGCGCTCCAAACTTGGTTATTTCAGAAGTAACAGCATCTGACTTCACAGGTGATGTTGATACAACTATCCCAATACGAGTTGTTCTACAAAACAACGGAAACACACATGCAACTGATATTGAAATTGTCTTGTGCGAGTATCCAAATTCTGATATTGATACGCTTAATGAAATCAAGAAGAACGGATGCGATGATGAAAATATTGTCATGCGCCAAGTCATTGGAGCTCTTCTTGCACCTGATGATACTGAAGATTACAAGGAAATCGAATTGGTTCTCCTCTATCCTGTATCTGCAGGTAGCCATGGTGTCTATGTCGTTGTTGATCCTTCGAATTCAATCGTGGAGACACAAGAAAGTGATAACATCAAGCGAGTTGTCAATGAATTGGAATCGAGCGGCGGTATTTTGGACGTTGCAGGCGAAGTCGTCGGTAAAACGGCCCTTCCATTTGCAGTTATTCTGTTGACCCTCGCCTTGTTCGGCGTGGTTTACCTCGTTGGACGCGGACGACGACAAGATGTCTTGGACCGAAAGGCTGAGCAATCATCTCTTGTATCGGTCTTGGCCGGTAACGATTCCTGATTCGGTAGAGCCTCAGTCCTTCTTCCGAGGGAGTGAGCCAAGCCAGAATCGGAGGTCCGAGTTGTTTGGAACAGCGATGACATGCCCGGCACGGTCTGATAACTGGCGTTCAAGCCTGTTACGGACCTCCTCGAGCAAGGTGGCCATTTCGGTTTGTCCAAGTTGTAATTCTCTACGTAAATTGCTGAGATCCAACTTCCGTTCTGGAGCCTCGATAATGCTGTGGACCATGGTACGTTGTTGATAATGATCAAAGTCGGCATCAACTCCAGCCGATATGCGATTCCGGATATGCTGATGTAAAGCAATAACTGCATCTCTTTGAGCATCGATTCCTTCGAGTACGCCGTTAAGGTGTTGAATATGGGCCATTCCCTCACCAACTGAGATTTTCTTGCGTCCGCTGACTGATTTGACCACATGCTCAGTCGTGTTTGGCAAACGGTTGGATAATCGCATTGGCCCTCCCGCTGGTAGGCTACGTTGTTCACAAAGGAACAAGTCTGGCCCGAGGTCTATACGCAGAGAAATTGACTGTTGAACGCTGTAAATAGTCCGAGGAGGTCCACCTTTCTCACTCGCTACTTTCATCTTGGTCACAAAATTTCCACGTTCTAATTCACGTAAATGTTTGACAATTGCTTGTTGACTCACATTGAGTAAATCAGCAAGTTGCATAGGGTAGTGCGGTTCACGAACCAAGCGTTCGAGAATCTGCCGACGTAGCTTGTTTTGAAGCAGGGTTAGGGCGGTGTCAATATCTTCCACACTGGTCAACTCGGAGTTACCTAGACACAAGCACTCTTTGAATCCGTCGCTCAAAATAAGCGTCTCACACCTCACAAAGAGGTAGAGTCAATGTTTCGAATCGTTCTTTCCAGCGGTGTTCGAAGAATAATCGCTGAGAGTTAAATCGCGTAAGAAATCAATGTACCGTGACTTGGAAGTGATACAATACGGTCAAGTCTTCACAAGTCATCCCAGGCAGACCAACCGTTCGAATCAGTCTCTTTGGCTTTGCTTTCTTTTTGCTTTGGCTGAGGTGAAGGGGTTGACGATTTGAGACTCTCGTTCGCCCCTCCGGCGTCCCAGTCTGAAATCTCAGTAATGTTTGCAACAGGGCGTTCGACTGCTTTTGTGACGGGTGCCGGGGAATCGGCAAAAGGATCACTGACTTTGTGAACTTCTTCGGGCGCATCTCCTCTCATGAACGCGTAGACTTGTTCAGTTGTCATGAGAGTTCCTTGCATAACATCCTTGGAACCATCAACAAACCCATCATCACTTCCCGAGATTTCTCCAACATCTTCTTTCTCAGAGCCCATGTATATCGGGCTGTTTACATCGTGTAATGCCTCCAACATTTCTTCTTGACTTCCAAATGATTGAAGCAACCCTTCATCTCCATCAATTACCCTTACGGTACCATGAATCGTATTGCTCCGGGCAGAGTACGCCAGAATACCAGCAACAGGGAGGAAAAGAAAACCCAAGCAACAGATGGCAAATCCAAATACCAGGCCAGTCGAATTGAGAAGTTCTAATGCCCAATTATCAACATGGACTATCCAAACGGTTTGTCCTTCACATCCTTCATTACATGTACTTTGGGCAAGCATTTCGCCATTTGCCCCAGCAATCCATTCTTCATGAATTTCAAAAACTTCCCCATCAGAAGCCATTGGAGCCCAATCCGAAAAACATGATTTTGGTGAAAGGTCTTCAGATGCAGCAGCAGAACCATCAATTGGAGTTAATGTAACATCCATGTCGGACTCACCTTTCATGACTATTGCCATGTAACACCCTTTCTGTTCAACTTCAAAGGTTACTGAACCCTCTCCTACAATTTCCGTGACCGATATTTGACGAGGGTCGTACACCGAATCGATTGTTTCTTTCTGTGCAGACACAAGAATTGCACCAATCACAAGGAAAAGAGCGCCTAAAATTGCCAAGCGTGAAGCCCAAGGAGACTTTTGTGATGCCCCCTCTGCCATGGTCTATCCTCAGCCTTCTTCCTCAATGAATCCTTGCGCGTGTCAAGCCAATCCTAATTCGGCTAATTTTTCCGGTAAGTAGGTTTCAGTTACGAAATCTAAACCATACTTTGCCAAGGATTGTTGTTCAGCTTTCTTGCCAAGTTCGAGCATCATGTTGATTTGTTCTTGCCACCAACTATCGGCAAATCTCGGGTCGGTGAGTTCAGCATTCAATGCTTCTACATCCTTCTTCGACAAATCGTCGCTTGGTAATTCGTATGCGACAATATCGTCCGCAGTAATACCGAGATAGGTCGCTGATGGTGTTGCCAAATATTCGGAAATGTGTGCAGTTTTAATAGCACCATAAGCGATTGATGCAAAGATACGGAAGGACCACGGATCGCCGTCAAGGAAGACAACAACGGGCAAATCCCATTCTTCACTCATTCGTTTCATGATTCGTCGGGTCGAACGAGCAGGTTGGCCTTTGAGGTGCAATAATCCACAACGGTACTGCTCATCAAATCCATTCTCAATCAAACGGTCAAACATACCACCAGTCTCTATGGCCATGATGAAATCAATATCATGCTCAAGCAGTTCAATCTTCTCTAATTCCACGTTATACGGTACGCCGTATCCTGAATCGCCAACGTCATCTCGCGCATTGATTCGCATCCATTCGCCGCGTCGGTTCCGTTCACGCAGAGTCAAATTTCCAATCATACGAGCACCGTCTTCTTCAGGACGCAATTTGAAATCTTCACGCAAACACTTTGTTACAATTTCCAAATCTTCAGCCAAGTTATTGGAATCATTTTGGCTTCCGAATTTACCCATTCCCCATCCTTCGGAAATATAGTACATTTCTCTCAAGGTTGAAGATTTTCCAGCATCTAACATTTCTTCGATGAATTCAACGACGTGTAACGTTCGAAGGAGTTGTTTGGCTGAACCAAGGCTGGTTGCATCGCGCACTGATTGCTTTTTACCGTACTTGTATACGCCGAGTTTCTTATCAAAACCGATGTTGGTTTTTGTCCGAACAGGTAGAGTCATCGTAGGCGGTTCACCTTTGACGATTCGATCATACATTTCTGCAACGACTTTATGCATTGCAGTTTTTGTTTCTTCTGCGGTGCGTGTTCGAGACATCAGACATCACCTCCAAAGAGGGTGCGTTGTCCTTCCGGCGGAGCGATAGCCGGCTCAACGGTTTCTTCAGCAGGCACTTCTGCAACTTCTTTCTTTTCAGGTTCATTTTGAGGCTCATCCTCTTCACCCTCATCTTCCGGAGAATCAACACCACTTTCGTCCATGATTTGTTCTTGACGACGAATTTCTTGAAGGAATTTCTCATCCATCTTTGTTGCTCCAATCACATCTTGAGAGCCACGGAACAAGACTTCAGTCTCCGTCCAATCTCCGCGTTCTAATCCGCTAAGGCTGTAGGCAATTGATTTCCTCTCACCTGGTTGTAATGATTCGAGTTTCCAAGCCCATACACCGAGTGCTTCCTTGCGCCCCCCGGTTTCATTATTCTCCATCTTCGCCCCCGACTTTTCCGGCCAGGTTGCAAGTATGGTGTAGGCACGCACCCTGCTTGTGTAATTGAACAATACAATTTCAACGTCGGTTTGTTTCGTCTGCTTATTCCATTCAGTTGTAGTTTCAGAAATAACCGCCGACATGATCTTGGTGATTGAGCCAGAGAGTTCTGGCACTGGGCGTTCAAGAATTTCAGCAGATTTCTTTGCGATAGCAGGTAAAATATCATTGATGAGTTCGAACTTTTCCTTGGTCTTCGCCATTTTCTTTTTCTTTTCGAGATGCTTTCGCAAGCCTCGCCCCATTTCGAGCATTGCCTTTCTCCCTTCTTCCATGACTTCCGCATTGTCGGCAAGAGCCTCCTTTGCTTCAGAAGTAAATTGAACATTTGTACTGGCAAGGTGAACGAGAACCGCCGCCGGTCCTTTGGGCACACCTCTTCCACCAGCTTGATCTAATCCATATTGGCGCCAATCAACGCTCTCGATGGCCTTGGTAAGTAGGCAACCACCCTGTTGGTACATCAGTGGAACACGGTTTGCAAACCGAAGAATTTCAACCGGCTTATCTGCGGCCATATCGCCTCCGAAAATCAATCCAACTTCAATCTGGAAAGGGTTTCCCTGCGTCACACTTGGAACTCGAGTGAGCGTTGATACGAAACGGGAGTCAATGGTTTTTGAAAGCCCCTTTTTGATAAGCAATTCTTCAATTGGCGACAAACAATTTGTTGGAGGCTTGAGTAATTTGACGGGTAATCCGTTGAATAATCGTTCTCCTTGGAAGGCCTCTAACAGATGGCGGATATCATCGCCTTTGACGGTCTTCATTTTCCTTGTTCCCGGAATATCTGCAGCCTCACACAATTCTTTACGAGCGCGATTTGTAACTCCGGAGAAATTATTCAGTAAGAAATGGTTCAAATTCAAGTCGTTTGACTCAGCAATCATTCGTTGTAATTGGCCCAATTCAATGCCATGAGGGTGCGGTTTGATACTTTCGACTTTTGTTGGTAGCCTTTCAGTGACTCGAGTCCAATGATGTTTTTCCCCATCAGGGTCGATAAAAATGATTTCAGCGTGCGGGTTGACGATACTGGTCATTCGAAGATATTGCCAAACACTCTGGCGTCCTTTCTGGTACTTCGCCTTCATTTCAGCAGTTACTTCAGTACCGTGTTCTTTTCCAGATCCATCTTCGTTATACCAAATTTCGCGGCCAGCATTTGCCTTTGTTGCTTTATTTTTCCGAGTATCAAGTCCAATATCGACAAAAGCAGCAGTTGGTTCTGTGGCAATTTTTGAACGGACATGGGTTGTTCGCCCCGTGGTTAATTGACAATACATGACTACGCCAGTAATTCCAATTCCTTGCTGGCCACGGGATTGTCGAATGGCGTGAAAGCGCGAACCGAAGAGGAGTTGCCCGAAGACTTTCTCAATACTCTTCTGAGGTATACCGGGGCCGTTATCTTCAACAACCATTCGGACGATGTCCTTCTGTGCATCGACTTTGGTGATTTGGATTCGGATGGTTGGTAAAATACGGGCCTCTTCACATGCATCCAATGCATTGTCAACAGCCTCCTTAACTGCCGTGATGAGCGAACGGGCTAACGAATCAAACCCAAGAAAATGCTTATTCTTTTCAAAAAACTCAGAAATTGCAACCTGCTTTTGATTTGATGCGAGTTTTTGTGCGATGCCAGTCATGGTATTCCTCCAACACAGGTCCTCCTTTGTCCCAATGACATCGGGCCTTTGTGGTAAGCAACCTTGCCGACCGACGGTTTTTAATGTCTAAGACTGAAGATCATCAACGAACTTCCTTTTTCAGGACTTTGAGCCCTTCCAAATCAGTTAAACAATTCTTCATGCCATGAAGTGATGGTGCCCATGAAAGCAGAAGCAGCCACAGTTAACGGGCTGGCGAGGTAGAGTTTTCCAGGTCCTGAGCGCCCTTGGAAGTTTCGATTAATTGCCGATACAGTCACTTGTTCAGGGGTGATCGAAACGCCGGGCCCTGCACCAATGCAAGCGCCACAGCCGGGGTCGATGAGTTTGACACCGACCCGTCCGAACAAATCATGCCATCCCTCGCTCACAGCCAAATCTTTCACGATACCAGACCCATATTGGATGTAAAAGTCCACGCCTTCTTTGACAACAAGGCCGGCATTTTCAGCAGCCTGGCACACTTGAGCATAGTAGGCAACATCGTCTGCTTTACCGGCGGTACACGAGCCTCCATAGGCAATATCGATTGAAACATCGCCAATATCGGCAATGTTTGCGCCGTTGGTTGGGTCACTCGGAATCCCTTCGTCAGGGTTGCCGGGATGGGCTACCATGGGTTGTATCTCTGACATGTTGATGACGTGAACCCCACCGTGGTATTGGGCTCCTTCATCAGCATGAACAGCTCGGCTCTTCTGAGTTTCTAAATCTAAATGGGGCTGAGATTTTATCATCCATTCAAACAATAAATCATCGGCTTCACAAATGCCAGTTCGGCCTGAGCACTCTGTTGCCATGTTACAGAGTGTAGCGCGTTCATCAATAGAGAGGCTGGCTAATCCTTCTCCGCCAAACTCCATGCTCCTATTGAGCGTTAATTCTTCACGAGCGTGGTCGGCTAAGATGTAGAGGATGACGTCTTTAGCAGTACAACCTGGTACGAGTGTGCCGACTAAATCGAAACGAATCGATTCGGGAACCTTGATCGAAGTGAATCCAGCGCTGATGAGATTTGCGTATTCAGTCGCCCCAACGCCCCAAGTGAGTGCGTTTGATGCGCCACCCATACAGGTATGCGAATCTGTGGCTTGAATGAAATCGCCCACTTCAATGAATTCTTCTCTGGCGACTTGATGGCAAATTCCAGGCGAGACGCCATCTTTTGCAGAGTAATCGCGAACTAAGGTATGTTTCTGAAACTCAACTTGGAGGTCTCGAAGAGTTTGAATTTTATCCATGTGTGGGACAAATTTAGGGTTGTGATGAGCATACAGCAGATGGTCTTCGAAAACCGCAAATTTACTTGGGTTTGGTAGCGTGTAATCTTCACCATACTCGTTCTGGAGGAATGTATGAACTTGAGCAGTGGTGAATTCATGCGAATACCCGCCTTGGACTTGAGCAATAACGGGGTCATTTGGTTTGACACACTGACCTTCTACTTGCCCTACGAGGTTCCGAGCGATAATTTTCTCAGCCATGGTCATTGGCCGAGGAGGAGTATCTAAGGGTGGAAGTTCGATTTCTCCATTCTTGAGTGATTTAGCAAATGCAAACAAACCACCCTTCTCGAGAATAATTTGGGTGACTTTATCGTAGCGGGAAGTGAATTCTTCAAGAGCAATGTTTTCGCCTTTTTGCAACCGTTCAAGCATTGAATGGTCGCCCATAATTTGTCCAAGGTTGATGTTGTTCTGTGCATGAATCGGGGCAAAAGATGCAGCTATGACGATATTAATTCCAGCCCAACGTTCGCACTGCGGGGCGGTTTCCCGTGAAGAGCCGGTTCCTTTCCGTTGCCCGGAAACAATAACCTCGAAGTTCCCATTCTTGAGTGCATTTTCATTAAACACTCTCAATCCGTTATGCATTAGGCCCGCATATGCATTCTTTGCAATCTCGGCAGGATCGTGGTCAAAGCAAACCCATGCCGGCGTCATGACATCTGTATTGATGTCATCAAGTAAATCCTCAACAGATAAATCTTCCATTTTCAAATCGAGCCCATTATACAGTTGCTGCTTGATGAGTTCGAGGTCTTTAGTAAGAAAGAGAACCCTTTTTTCAGGGTTGAGGGCGATTTTTGCTGGCGGCCAGTTGTCCCTCATCGCTCCCCCTCAAACTCTTTCAAGTGCTCAGTGTTCATAACCGGTTCGGGAAAAAACTCTCATGACAAGTGCCGTATTTTCTAAAAAATCACAGCTTTTGAGTCCACAAGTTTAAGGGCATTTATAATTAGGTTTAAATACAGTTGTGCATCGGTGTATAATAAGGTTCCCTAATCAGTTGAGCGTTAAGGCTCGACCAGGGCAAGAGATGAGGAATACATATGGATGAACAACAAGTAGAAGATATCGTAAAATGCAGTGATTGCGCAGGTCGAAATTTAACCCGTGACGAAACTCGTGGCGAAGTCGTTTGTGACGACTGCGGTTTAGTGTTAGAAGACAATGTTATCGACCAAGGCGCCGAATGGCGTGTGTTTTCACCGGAACAAGGCGATCAACGTGCTCGTACCGGTGCCCCAATGACCGTCATGCTCCACGACAAAGGTCTCTCGACCGATATCGACTGGCAAAACAAAGACTATTCTGGAAAAACCATTAACTCACGTTATAGATCACAATTCTATCGAATGCGTAAGTGGCAAAAGAGAAGCAGAGTTTCGAACGCAACAGAACGAAACTTAGCAATGGCGTTGGCCGAGTTGGACCGTATGGCCAGCCGTCTTGAACTTCCAAAGTCTGTTCGTGAAGCAGCAGCCGTAAATTACAAGAAAGCAGTCGATAAGCGTTTGATTCGTGGCCGTTCGATTGAAGGTGTTGCAGCAGCATCCCTTTACGCAGCCTGCCGTCAATGCGGCGTTCCTCGAACCCTCGATGAAATTGGTCAAGCATCCCGTACCGGTCGAAAAGAAATTGGCCGTACGTACCGTTTCATGGTCCGAGAACTCAAAATGAAAATCATGCCAACAGGTCCAGAAGACTATATTTCTCGATTCTGCTCTGGACTTGGACTCGATGCTGAGGTTGAAGCAAAGGCTTACGAACTCATCAAAGCAGCTCAAGAGAAGGAATTGACAAGTGGCCGTGGACCTACTGGAATTGCAGCCTCTATCATTTACATCGCTTCTGTCCTGTGCGGAAAGCGCAGAACTCAGCGTGAAGTTGCTGAAGTCGCCGGTGTAACTGAAGTAACTATTCGTAACCGTTACAAGGAACTCATTCAAAATCTCAATATCGAACTTGATATTTGAGCAGGGTGCCAGTTGAAACCTCGAGGTCTCATCATGGGAAAAGAGCGAACTAAATTGTCAGACAATGTCTTCGAGGCAGTATCTGCTGGAATGGTTGAAGCGTTGAAACGCGGCACGATTGCATGGCCTTTACCCCAACCCCCGATGACAGATCCAGACTTCCCGCCAATTCCTCCGAAATCCCCCGAATCAGTTATTGAGCAGGGTATTGGTATTTTGCAAATGGACCGAGCAATGTTCGAATCAAATCTCAACACAGTTGTCGATTTGATTGTTCCACATCGAATGAACCTCAGCGATGACCCCTTCACAGTGCATCAAAAATGGCTCCATCGTCGAGTTGACAAAGTTGCTGAAAGCCTTCTCTTTACCGTCACAACTGACTGGTTGGCTCAAGCCTTTGACCATTCAGCCCCAAACACCGACCGTTGGTGGCTTGCTATATCTCTGCTCAACGGTTTATCGACCGCCCCTCATGGCCAGCCAGTTCACCAAGGATACCATCTAGTCGAATCGATTGCATTGGCAGAACGCCCTGGGACCTGGCATACACAACCGGACGCTGGGCCTCATCAATCAGAATGGAACCCTCATGCAGTGATTCCTCGTAACTCAGGTGTTATAGCACACGATGCTGGAGTTACGGCTGCACGCTGGCTGATTGAAAAATTGGAAAATGATTCTCTCGATCGTCGTCTTTTGCTAATGGAATGGGTCCGCCTCCTCCTTCAACGACCAAACCTCATCGAGCCACTTGAACTTGTTTCTATACTTCTGCGACGCGCTTCAGACCCCGAGGCTGAAGTCGCTGCCCGTGTTACTCTTTGTCTCGCAAAGGCGATTGAATTCAACAGAGACTCGGGTCTTGAACTTGCCAAACGCCTCCATCAACGTGATGAACTTCTTGTGAAGCGAGGAATGGCAGACGTCCTTACTCGAATGTTCCGCCGTCTTGAATGGGATGCTGTCCCGTTTTTGAATGACATGCTTGCCGATCAAGATGAAGGCGTTCTCGCTGCTGCAAGTGCAACAGTGGGCGATTTGAGATTCCTTGATTCGGAATTATGGGCCGACACAATCGCAAAGTTAGCACAACACCCACTTCCAATTGTCCGACGAAACCTCGTGCCTTTCTTGCGCGATTACATTGAACAATATCCAGAAGATGAACGTCGTCTTCTTCCAATCCTTTGGCAAGACGGTGACGAAGTTGTTCGTACACGGATGCGTGAACTCTTGATGAGAATGGAAGAAGTATCCCCCGATCACTTCGCAGCGCGCCTTCTTGATTTTAAGAAACAGGGCTGTCCTTTGGAACCACTTTGGGAGCCACTCACACAACGTCGACCTGAACGAAGTCTTCTATGGCAAGCTTGGTTTACGGGCGAAGGAGAACAACCCACTCTGCCTGAATCACGCCCGGCCCCTCACAGTGATATGGACGATTCAGGAGAATTGCCATCTGTCGAGGATGCATATCAAGTGTTAGACCAAGAACTTGGCTTCATCGATGATTGAACTCATTCTTCCTCGGATGAAGAAGCCAATGGCCCTACAGTTACGAGCCCTACATAGAGCGCATTGAGAATCGCTAAACTTCCAATGAGCGTGAGTAACATTCCTGTTGGTTCAGGAGTGAAACCCTTTAGATTAGCCCACGCCATTCCTTTTACAAACAATAAACATCCAAGTCCAAACAGCAAGACATTTCTCCAAGTTTCTTCGGGAGATGCCCACAAATTGACGGTTGGTGCTACGCCTTTACGGTCAAAAGCCCATCGAAACCAAGCCAGATAAAGCAATGTTAAGCCTACTAATCCGAGCATTCCTCTTGAGAAAGAACGAGAGTCCCAAGGGCCTTCTGGAGTGATGTCGATAAACGATTGAGCAACGAAAAAGACACCTGCAATGGCGAACCATCGCCACTCAAGAGTTCTGCCCATAACTCAAGGCAGAAGGGCGACGCTTGAAAGCCTACGCCATCCAGCAGGTCTCATGGCGGTCGTTCAAGATGCCTTACTGGTTGCAGGAGGTCTTGGGACTCGAATGCTCCCAACCAGTGCATCGGTACCCAAAGAGGCGCTTCCGCTTGTCGATATACCGGCTCTAGTGCATCTTGCACGTGAAGCAGTCGCTGCTGGAGCACGGCGTCTCCACATAATTTCCTCTCCGAGAAAAGATATGAAGGCGTTACTCGGAGACCATTCGTGGCTTCAAGAGAAGCGCCCTGACCTCGATCCCCAACTCCTTTCACCGTTTGCTGATGTAGAGGTCTTTGTCCATATCCAACACGAACCACTTGGTTTAGGAAATGCTATTGAATGCGCTCTGGATGGAATCGATGGGCCCTTTTTGGTCTTACTCGGCGACAATATTTTACTTGACCAACATACTTCGCCAAATGCCTTTTCACCATCAAAAGCGAGTAAGAAATTAGTTGAAAGTTTTGAAAAGCACGGTCTTCCATGCGTTGGCTTGCTGGCAGTTCATCCCGATGAAGTTTCTAATTATGGCGTCGTTCGCCAAGAAGGGGCGCGAATCCTTGAAATTTGTGAGAAGCCACTTCCAGAAGATGCTCCGTCTAATCTCGTACTCTGTGGACGTTATTTGTTCACTTCCGATGCCAAAAGTTTGCTGCAACACTATGATGTTGAAAACTATGGGGAACTCCAATCGATTGCCATTCAACAACATTGGATGAAAAACGACGGCCTTGTCGGTGTTGAACTTACCAATTTCCAATGGTATGATTCAGGTAAACCCTTGCCTTGGCTTCAAGCGCAGGTTGACCATGCCTTACGCCGTAATGACCTCTCGACTTCATTTAGAGCATGGCTCCAAGAACGCCTTACTGAGGATTAACGCTGACCAGGTTTCCAAAAAGACAGTGGCACAGGCTGCTCTCCTTGCGCTTTACGAAGTGCCAAATGATCTGCTCGCTCATTCCAACGATAGCCGCGGTGAGCTTTGACATGCTCCCAAGAAATATTTCGAAGTTCTGAAACTGCATCCCATAGAGACTGAACATGAGCCACCAATTCACGGTTTGCTTTTGCTTTCCATGCACCACAAGCGAGGTTACCGGCATACTGAGAATCAGCGCGAATGACTGCCGAATCATTTCCTCCTTCGACCAAGAGCCATCGGAGCGCTCCTGCAAATGCTGACAACTCAGCAGTGTTGTTTGAACCAACTTCAGCACCAATGAAGTGCTCTGCACCGTGTTGAGTCACAACAACATCTGCAAACTCTTCATGAAGATCACCACTTCTTTTTCCTAAGCCAGTGTCCCCAATTACGACAACAACTGACCAAGCAGCAGGAGTATTTTCATCAACGTTCTGGTTACCAAGACAGGAGCCATCTACATAGAGGCTCCATTTGTGCTCAGTCACACTCTTCACTCGCCAATCTCTGCTTTGTAACCAGCAGCATCCATCAACACTGAAACTGCTTCAGGGTCGTCTAAGGTCATTCGAACAATCCAACCCTCTCCATATGGGTCGGTATTCATGAGTTCTGGGGCGTCATCAAGTGCATCATTCACGGCTGTAATCTTTCCAGCGAATGGAGCAAAAATCGGGGAGGCAGATTTTACAGATTCAACGATTGCAAATTCTTCCATGTCAGTAAGGACTTCTCCTTCACCGGGGAGTTCAATGTAGACGATATCCGTAAGGGCGTGCTGAGCATAGTCAGTAATTCCGATAATAATTTCGTTTCCGTCGACGCGCAACCATTCATGCTCTTTCGTGTAGTATTGTCCTTCTGGAATGTCGCTCATCTTGTCCGTCTCCGATTTGTCGAATCGTTCGCATTTGATGAAGCCACCGATTGAGCCATTCCCTGTTCTAGCACTTTCATTTCGTTTCAAAGCATTGAGTCTTCTCTCCTTTCGAACAAAACGCAGTTTTCTCCTTCGAACGCGTCGCGGTTCTTATTAAGAGATGGAATCCGCTTCGAAATGAAGTCGAGCGACTTCAAGGGATGGGACCCTCATGAGTAGAGCATTTAGAGAAGGCATTGCCAAAAACAAAAGAATTCACGCACCGATTCGTCGAAGGAATTGGAGCCCAGTTAGAGATCTCCAAGGTTTGAAAACTCGAACCCAAACAATCGGCTCCCAAATGGGGCCACTCGTTGAAATTCCTGCAATGGTTCGAATTGAAAACGAACATTGGGTTTTCGAACGTATTGAAGAAGGCGTTCTTTACAACCTCACACATAAACTCATTCTGCATGATGCTGAAGGCGAGAAAGTGATTGGCGGTACGACTGATATGCGCACTGCAATGAAAGTTGCACAGTGTATGGCACAAAAAGAAAACCGAATCATTATGATTCAACCTCTTTGAAACAGAGTTTCAAAACAGGCCAAGAACCCACGAGACGACGCCTTGATTTACAAGGTAGAAAAATGTTCCAATGCCGATACATGCTGCATATACTTGGAATGGAGTAATCTTCCAAGCATCTTCAGATTCTTCGTCGAAATATCGAATAAGACCTGCAGCCTGTTGAATACCGCTGCCGTCGGATTTCTTCTTTGAAGCCATGTGAACCATTCTCTGCGAGTTGCCACCCCTTTATCAACGCGACGCGGCGACGAAAACTACTCTTCTTCTTCATTTGATGTTAAATCCACAAATGAAATCTCTGCTTCTGTTGTTTCGAGGTCAAGAATCTGCCCTTGAGGGATTTCATAAAGATCTCTCGCTGAATATGAACTCACTCCATCTGGGTCCGCTTCGATGAAGTATGCCTCCGCTCTCGCCATTGCGCGTTCGAATCCAGGGGCATTACCGTCTGCTAAAGCCCCACGTGCCACTTCCAGATCATAGTCGGCATGCTCGATAGCAATCTCTGCTTGCTTCGCATTCCAGTGTTCCGAGTCAGGCCTCTTTTTCATTCGCTTCTGTACGGCTTTACCTTGTTCTTCAACCATGAATATTTGCTCATCGAACACAGCGCGAGCAGTTTCAAAGGTTTTTTTCCAAGCTTCTTCATTTGATTCAAGAGAAACGCCACCTTCTTGTTTGGCGAGATACTTCCGTGCAGCCGAGGTGTGAAAAAACTCCCACGGGCGATGCCCAAGAGACGCAGAAAGGTCGAACAGTAATCGTGCATACGATTGCGGCGAACCTTTGAGAATAATTCGATTGAGGTATCCTGAATTGAATAAACCAAAGCCCCAATATGAGGTCGATGAGATTGTCAATCTCAAGCCCCCGCTTTGTGTTTCAAATTTCCATTTCTGTTCATTGAATTGCGGAGGTTCAGAAAAGTGAGGTGTTTCCGGATTTTCAAGATAGGCCAAAGCATGTGTGGCAACATCCCCGAGGTAAACCACTTTACTCGGAAGTGCAAAAGATTTCGGCCTCAAAAAACCAGTATCATTTCCGACTCGATGATTGGCTTTTGCTTGGCCTACTTGAGCATAGACGACGAGTGTACTCCCATCATACCCGCGGTTGCTCATGCTCCTCCGGCCCCTTCACACATCATCAATTCGACGCTTATGACAAACGAGAGAAGAGAAGAATTGATGAGTCGCGCCCACCATGGAGTGATAGGTGAGCCAATGGCAGTAAAGAGTAATTCAAAAATCGACGCGTTAACAGCACTTCCTGGAATTGGAGCAGCGACAGCAAAAAAATTAGTCAGTGCAAAGTTTGACTCAGTCGCAAAGGTTGCTTCAGCAGGTTCTCAAAAACTCCAAGATGCTGGCCTTAGTGCTGCGGTTGCAAAGAAAGTAAGTGCAGCTGCAAAGGCCGCAGGTAAAGCCTCAGGGTCGGCAAAGAAAGCCGCTTCAAAGGCAAAGGCAGTGACCAAATCGACTGCAAAGAAATCTTCTTCTGCGGCTAAAAAGACTGCGTCAAAAGCTAAGACGGCTGCAAAGAAAGCGACGGTTGCTACCAAGTCTGTTACAAAGACGGCAGCATCGAAAACCAAAGCCGCTGCAAAGAAGGTCTCAAAGAAAGCCACTGAAGCCAAGAAGGCAACAGCCTCGAAGGTCAAGCACACAGTCAAATCATCCAAATCATCGGATGGAAGAAAGGGCTCTACGCTCCGCGTGCCTCGTAAAGTGACCGACATGCCTTGGTTCAATAAAAAGTGAAACACTTTCACGAAAGAAAGCGCTAGCATTGAATACCGCCTTGGCACACAACATTTCATGCCTCGGCGGAAATACGGTCGGTTGAGAAAGACTGTCGAGATGCCGTCGAAAGAAAAATGTTCGAGATGCCGTTCAGGTAAATTTTGTCCAATTGAAGGTCACAGCGGTCAAGAAATCAAACCACATCGCGAATGGACGGGCCCAACCACGATCAAAAAGCGAAAACAAAAGCGCAACTGATTCACTCAATACCGACCGAACTGGTCGACGGAGTAGTCTCGATGAGTTCCTCCTCTTCACTTATGCTTGCAGCAGCAGCCGCCTCCAGCGTTTCACGAGTTGCCTGAGCTCGATGGTAGACTTCACGTAATGTTTGGTCAGAAATTTCAAGGTAAACACGAGTTGTTGCAATACTTGAATGGCCGAGGAGCCGTTGAATGGTCACTAAATCAGCACCTCGTTCCAACAAACCTGTTGCGAAATTATGTCGTAACACGTGCGGTGTTAATTTCCCCTTGGGGAGACTTGCATCCACAGCGAGTGAATCCATCAATCGTTGAACGCCTCGTGGTTGTAGGCGACGACCTGCAGAATTCAAGAGAAATGCAAAATCATCATCGCGAACTCGAGCATCCCGAATCGGAATCCAAGCATGAATTCTTTCAAGCGTTCTTCGAGTAAAGAGTACTAATCGGTCTTTGTCACCTTTGCCCCCATAGACTCGAGCCGATCCATCTTCAAGGTCGATGTCGTTTCTATCGAGATTGCAAACTTCACTGACTCGTAAGCCAGTGTCCAGCATCATGGTAACAACAATCGATGCTACGGGGTTTTCACTTTTGGCAGAGGCATCGAGTACCATGGACATCTCTCTTCGATTCAAAGTACGAGGGAGTCGTTTCCCAGTTCGTGCTCGAACCAAATGGTCAGGCCAGCGATGCCCGAGCCATTTGAGTAGGTGTCGAGCTGCAGCGAGGCGCGCATTGTACGTCGTAGGGCGCAAGTCCGATAATCCATGTGTCCATCGATCCATTCGCCCACTGAGAGGTTCCATTCGTTCAGCCAATTCATACACAGTTGTTGCTTGGTATTCCGCTTCACTCAGAACGTTTTCTCCGGGAAGAGTTGTTTCGATTAATGCTCGTAATCCACTGGCATAGGACTTTTGAGTATTCAATGATTTATTCTCTGCCTTCAATGTCTGCATATAACAGGCGAGCCAGGGCAGATTTTGCATGTGAATGAGTCGTGGCGGAAGCACAACTGAGGCATCATTGAGCCGTAGTTGGCTCGGCCTCAAAGCCTTGCGATTTCGCTCCTCTCCTCTCCGTGTGTTCATTGGCGTTCACCGCCTCCCGCCTAGGGCGGGCGTGCATCCCGTGCTCCGTAGAGCAGAAGAGAAGAATACGGACTCCCATATCAAACCACCGCGCGTTCCTCTGAAACATGAATCGAGAACACGACCTCTGGCCGAAAGCCGAGCATCAAGCATTTGTCCCTTCGGCAGAAGATTCGTTGAAGTCTTTCAGTGGTGCTTCGAGCATTGCTTGACGAAGAGAGGTTCTCAGTTCTGTGAGTTCACCATAACAAATGAGTACATCCTCATATCGCAATTGAAGTTCATTTGATGGATTCCACAATAAACTGTTATCGCGGGAAAGAGCAAAGACAGGGATTTCGGAATTCGATTTGAAAACACTTGCAAGCGTTTGGCCGACGAATTTCGGATGGTTCCGAATTTGAAGTGAGAGAACTCCAGCACCAGGAACTGTTCGGAGTAACTGGTCGAGGTCGACTTCTGCAAAAGCAGTTTCACTTGTGACGTAATCAATGATTTCTCCAGCAACATTGACGCCACTGGCTTTCTCAATACCCTCCAGTCCAGGGGACGAGTTCACTTCGAGGACCAACGGGCCATTTCTTGATTCAAGTAAATCAACTCCAGCAATATGCAGCCCAAGGACTCGTGCAGCTCTGCATGCAGCCTCTTCAAATTCTTTCGGCAGATCTACGCTTTCAACCGTTCCATTTAGATGATAATTACTCCTAAATTCTCTTCCACGGGCGCGACGGCGCATACTCGCAACGACTCGGTCGCCAACCACGAGTGCTCGAACATCTGTACCATGGGATTCAGCAATATATTCTTGAATTAAGATTGAGCGACCGGTGAGTAACAGTCCTTGGACCAGATTACGCGCTTCACGAATTGTGTGGCGCAAAAACACACCCTGTCCTTGCGTGCCTTGGGTGACTTTGATGACAACTGGAAGGCCACCGACAAAATCAACCGCAGTTTCAACATCAATGATGTCTCGAACATAGGTGGTACGAGGCACTGGGATTCTGTTCCGTGCGAGGATTTGCGTAGCATGGAGTTTATCTCGACTTTGAAGAATACCAGTTCCAGTATTTGCAGTCCAAATTCCGAGTTGTTCGAGATGACGGAGTACAGCAACCCCGTGCTTCGTAATCGAATGGCCGATGCGAGGAATTACAGCATCAAAATCGAATAACTCACCGTTGTGTAAAATATCAATCACTCCATCAGCAACAAATAATGAAAACTTCATTGGGTCTGCAACATAAGGGTCTAATCCACGTTTTCTGGCCTCTTCGACCAATCGACGGGTGCTGTAGAGGCGTGGGCCTCTTGAGAGTATAGCAATACGAAGGTCAACACCATTCGATGCCGCCTTTGTACTCTTCACGCCATTCTCCTCCATACTTGACGAGATTCAGTCGCGCCTTTCAAGTGCTCGCTCGAAATCGGGGTAAATATGACCGATGAAGAGGCAGTGACTGCTAGTGAAAAAATCACTACCGATGCCGACCAAGAGGAAATTGAAGAAATCCTCACCTTGGACCAGCGGAAAGAGGAATTAAAAAAATCGCGCTGGAATGTTTTTTTGTGGCTCGGTATCGCAGTTCTGATGTTCACATTTGCCCTTTTCCCAATGCCTTTCAGTGCTGGTTATGACGACTTCACCCATTCAGTGGAGAAAGATATCGGATTCGTTTGGGGCCCTTCTTTGCCCGGTGACGATTTGTTTGACGCCCCCCTTCACCTGGAAGTTTTGATCTCCTCTCCGCCGACTCATTCGGAGATACGCCTTGACGCATACGTAATCAAGCAAAACAATTGCCAACAAAATCTCGGAGTCTTCACCGAAGAAGCAAAGCTTGGAACCAATCACGCATATCAATATCAGTCAATTGATACATTGATCGAAGATGAAGAATATACGTTCAAATTTTCCGTCGACCCAGGTCAATATTGCGTGATTATTCAATACTTCAATGAGACGAGCGGGGAGGTCGACAAAACTTCGAGCAATGACATGTCCGTAAAAGGTAAAATGTGGCCGAATCAAGTGATCGGTGGAATCTTCGGAATTATTTGCCTTTCACTGTCAGCCTTTGCCTTTATCGGGGCTCAAAAGCACGGAGCCCATGTCAAAAGTATTCTCGAAAATGGAGATGAGTCAACTGAAGACAAAGTCTTGGCATCTCTAACTGGAGCACGTGTTGCAGCAGGCCCAACTGGCGCCCCTCCAAGCGCAGGCCCAACCGGTGGACCACCAAGCGCAGGTCCCCCTGAAGCAGTTGAAGTTCCAGTAGCGCAAACTCCAGCAGAACCCGTTGAAGAAATCACTCAAACCGCACCAGAACCTGTTTCTTCCGAAGCAATTTTCGAACCGGCGGAAGGTGGATATTTCTTCAAGAAATTACCAGATGGCACCTATGAGCAAACAGTATATGTCCAAAATGCCGATGGCTCTTATACTCCCCATGAAGGCTGACCGTACCTCTACGAGCATCAAAAACTCGGGTTTTATGAGGCATAAATGGGGTCATACTTGAAAGGGAAAGACGACAGGCCTAGGTGAGGGTTTGGTGATGTCGGACGAGCAAACATCTTCTTTGACAGTTGCAAAACTCAAAGCATTATGCATCCTTAACGATTTATCTACCAGTGGTAAGAAATCAGATTTACTTGAGCGTCTGCTCGACGCAGGCCTTTCAAACAAGGAAGTTGGCTTACCCTCTAAAGCAAAGGCTCAACCCGTTTCAAAACCCAAAGAAGAGAAGATACTGGAAGTAGAGCCAGTAGATGAAATTGTACTTTCGATGGAAGATGAAGATACAATAACTCCCGCTAAAAAACACGATGTTACTGATGTTGAAGATTCATCAGAAGAAGGAAGTATTCTCGATGCAGAGATACTGGATGCAGAATTTGTTGACGAAGAACCATCTGTAAGTGTAAAGAAATCGAACGTTAAGAAAAAGCAGGTCCGCGAAGGCCCTGCCACACTTCTAGATCTCATTCGAAAACCTCAAGTCGCAGCAGTCCTCCTCACCTTGGTTATCGTCGGTGCAGGTGGATATTATTACCTCGACAATCAACTCAATTCTTTTACTGCTGAACAACTTCGCTACGGCGACAGTATGCAGTACCAGATTACCGGTGATGAAAACGGCTTGGCAACTTTCCTTGCCACTGAAGGGTTTGTTGAACTTGTCATGGACCAACTTGAAACAGATGACGAAATTTGTAAACTCTCCATTGATTTTGGTGGCGCGGGTAGTCTTTCCATCACTGATGGCGGCACGAGTGAATTGGTGAATGAAGGCGGTTCAACAGACCGTTTAGGCGCAGTACGTGTCGTCGGAGGAATGGGTGCAGAATGGCTCGCTGTTGAAACTGTCAATACCAATTCATTGAATCCATTCCGAGTAAATCGCCATCTTTCAGTAGGGAGCATATGTGAATTCGGAGCGATTACCGGCTCAGGGACTGCAGATCTTTCTTCGACCAAATATATCGAACTTCGAAATCAAGATACCAAAGCAACTGAGTTGAATTGGGGAATCGACCTCCCATCTCCAATTGGCAAATATCAGGGCACGGCAGTAAGTTACGGAGTTGGGGGCTTACTTGGTGGGCTCGAGACGCTTGCACCAGGGCTTGCTTTGATGATGCAACCTGTAGAAATTCAACATTTATTTGCCAACGACCTCATTGACAAAGGAGCAATAGGGAGTAACCTTGGATGGGATTGGCGCGTGATTGGCATTGATGAATATGGAGGGAGCCCTGCATGGAAGATTGTCGCTACGCATCACGATATCGAGGCTTATTGTTTAGGTTCTGCAACGATGAATTTGTGGGTTGAAGAAGGAAACCCTTGGGCTGCGAAACAAACAGTTGATGTTTTGATTTCAGAGACACAAGCCGGCCAATCGGGTTGCTCTCCAGCATCCCAATTACTGAACGATTATGTCTTGCCTGAAGGGGAATTGGAATTGCATCACACCTTTGCTAAGACTTCATTGACCCGGGGACAAAAACAATTGGATCTTGGTTTGACATATGCTTCTAAACCTCAAGCTAATCAACTCGGTCCGTCAAGTGAATTGGAAACATGGGGCGAATATGACCTCCATATGCCGGATGATTCAACTCTTCGCCAGCATACCTTTGAGGATGCTCTTGCTTGTTTCGATCATTGGCCAAACACAATTGCACCAGGGGCATCGAAAGCACTAGAAGAAAACGGCTATATTTGGCGCGGTACGACCAAACAGACATCATCATCCGTATCTCAATGGAACCTTTCTTGGGTTGCATCCGATGAACAAGCGGGCTGGATACAATTCAATCTCACCGGCATACCAAATGCAGATAATTGCCAATATGACAAAAGAGGCGACTTAGATTTAACTGCCTACAATCGAGACTCAATCCCAAATACGTACAATATAACCACAGTTGAAACATGGTTTTCAGATTCATCTCGCTATGATGTGTTATTCGGCCCAGAACGTTTCTTCACCTCATCTGGCGAGTATCAAAGTGACGTGCAAGTAGGCTACTTGATTGCAGTCCCTGGTAATGACATCGGCTCCATCCTTTCACAAATTGGCGATGGTGGCGATGGAGCCGTCACTGTTGATATTTCTCGAACATGGGATGAAAACGGGGAACATAAACAATTGAATCTCATTGCAGATGCAGCAGAAGGCCGACTCATCGGCTGGAGTCTAATCACCAACCCTGTGTGATTACTTCCATTTATTGGAATCCCAATCATTGTTTGATGGAGGTACATACTGGTTCATTTTAGAGAACTCCGGTGCCGCTGGGACACCATCGTACTTCGGTGGTTGTACAAAACGTTCTGGAGCCTGCATTGGACGTGTTTGCGGCTTTGGAGTTGAGTTTTGACGTCGTGTGATAATCAATATCATGGAAAGTAGCACGACTATACCCCCCAGGGCGAAAACCAAAGCATTGGATTGGAGAACGGACGCGCTGTCTTTTTCATTGATGTCGATAAACTCCTCGTCCACTTCAGGAGCTGGAGGGTGCCACACGGTATAGCTCACCATCCACGTAATTTCGATAAAAGAATCGCCATCAAACAGAACAGCCTTGATTTCATACGGTCCAACAGTCCCGTTTAAGGCGCATAATTCTTGAGAAAAAGAAGAATTCTTGTCTTGACAATCATGAGGCTGTTCAGTGAATGAAAGTTCTTGAGAGATTAAAGTCTGATTCCTATACCACTGAACATTAAGGTTGAGTCGTTGCAATGAAGCATCATCCAATTCGAGCGAGAGGGCAAGTTCGAGCGTATCGTTGGTTGCATTAAGGATCAGATTAGGCATCATCGGTGCAGGCGTTACCCCTGCTCTCCTGTCAACACCTTCGTCAATTCCCTCGTCACAATCATCGTCTAATCCATTCCAAATTTCGACAGCATTTGGTGAACGGGCAGAATCATTATCATCGCAATCAAGGAACCAACGGAAACCGTCCTGGTCGGCATCTGGGTCAATTACGAATGGATTGGTGAACGTCGATAGAACTTCAATTCCATCCCTCAGTCCATCACCGTCAGTATCATCATCAAACGGGTCGGTGCCTATTTCAAGGAATTCAACTAAATCGAGCAGTCCATCCGCATCCGCATCTGTCCCGATAAATGATTCATCGATTTCACCATCACAGTTGTTGTCAATGTTATCCAAGAGCTCTAGAGCGCCCGGATAAATACTCGAATTGGTATCGTTACAATCTTCAAACCAATAGAAACCATCCATGTCAGTATCGTTGTCTTTGACTAAGGGGTCAGTGAGGAGGGTCAAGACTTCCTCTCCATCATTCAAGAAATCCCCATCGGTATCGGCTTCAGAGAGATTGGTGCCGAAGACGTGGAATTCACCAAAGTCCGAAAGCCCATCACCATCAGTATCGGTGACATTGAATCCTTCATCCCACTGTCCATCGCAATTATCATCGATGCCGTTGAGCACTTCAAGTGCACCCGGGTAGACCATTGCATTGGTATCGTTACAGTCTTGGAACCAGTAGTAAGTATCCCCATCGTTGTCAGGGTCAGGCACGAGTGGATTGGTGCCATACAGCAAGACTTCTTCTCCATCAAGTAACAAATCATCATCTGTATCATTGTCCAACGGGTCGGTTCCATTAACATTGATCTCGACTCCATCTGTTAAGCCATCACCATCAGTATCTGCAACCAACGGATTGGTTCCATACACCAGCACTTCCGCACCGTCATTGATGGTATCGTCATCTGTGTCAATATCATTAGGGTCGGTGCCATAGACATCGGTCTCGTTGGTATCAGAGAGATTATCACCGTCAGAATCGAGATTTATTTGAGTGCCATAAATAATCAATTCCCAATCATCGAACGAGCCAACATCATTGTTTCCTTGGTCTTCGACGGTAAGTGTCCAGTCACCACGGCTGTCTTCATCCCAGTTGTGCACGGTTGAAAAGCGCCAGTTGCTGTAATCGGAATTATCATCATCGTGTTTTTCACTCAAAACACTCTCTGTTCCAGATGGGCTTGTTAGGATAATTTCAAGATCACCGCGGAAGTCATGAGGGATATCTACGACGATATCGACGTTTTCGACCAAGATTGCATCGGGGACTGTTGTATTGCTTGAGATATAGTTCGGACTGTTGTCGGGAATATCTGTATCGACAGTGGTTGTACCTGAAGAGAAGGAGATTTCTTCTTCGACTGAAGTCCAACTTTCTGCCATTGAAACAGCCGCACCAGCGTCGATTACGCCATATCCGTACTTGTGACTCACCTCATGGCCAGCACCATTGACCGCCCAAGAGGAATCGGAAGCATCGTTTTTGCGAGAGGTGAGGACGATGATGTGTTGAACATCGCGCCATGTCAGGTTTGCGTTTGCCTCGAGCATTAGAGCAATGACGCCAGAAACAAGAGGTGTTGCTGAAGAAGTCCCCCCAAAGGAATCCGTGTAATCGTTGTTCGTATAGCCACCAGAACCTTCGATGTCGGTTGTAGTGATGCTTTCACCATCGCCATTTGAGGGCGAGGCAACGAGGATGTTTGCTCCAGGTTCAGCGTAGTAGGACTGTCTGCCTTTGTGATCGACGGCAGTTACTGCAATGGTGTAACGAAGGTTTGCATATCCGTCATAATTAGAATTATCATCATCATCTAATCCATTCCCAGCGGCCCATGTGATGATGTTTCCAAGTCCATTCCTTCCAACCAAGGCATCGTTTTGCATGGCCGCTAACATCAGTGGACCGGGCCCTTCAAGAGTTTCTCCATTATCGCTCGGGCCCCATGAATTGGAATAGATATCAATATCTTGACGTTCATGCCCCAATGCCCCTCCTTCGCGAACATCAGTTGTACTGCATGAAATCAATTGCAGTCCAGCAAGACCTGCCTTCGGGGCTGAACCACTGACGCCGATGTTGTTGTCGCCAACGCCTGCCGCAACTCCCGCAGAGGCTGTGCCATGAGCGTTGTTTGAGCTCGGGGAAGGGTCGTCATCATCGCCACAGAAATCGTAGTCGAGCGTCGATTCGTAATAATTATCCAAATCAGGATGAGTCCAGTCGAGTCCATCATCCACGATTCCAATGACAATTCCCGTTCCTCTGTATGAATTCCAAGCACCCGTGATGTTGACGTCTTCTCCACTTGTCCCTCCGGTTTGCCCAGTGTTCTGAAGATGCCACTGGTCGGAGAATTTTGGGTCATTTGGAACCCAGCGAGGCTGCATGTCGTTTTCGACTAAAGGATACGCAGCCTCGATTATACCGTTTTCTATTTGTTGTGAAAACAGCCTTGGGGCTTCAAACGGATTGACATCAACAATCCATGCACCGGCCAAATCCTTTGCCGGCTTACCAGCATACTCTGATGCAATAACGATCCACTGGGTAGCGGATTCCAATTGTGTTTCTGAATAAATGGAGAGGTCGCTTTTCTGGGCGAGGGCTGCTTGAATTATTGGAGAATACGAAGCGACGATTGCTCCATCTCTCGCTTCTTCCATTCCAGTTTCAAGGGGTGTAGAAGATGGAGATGAGAATGCGCTTGCCATTGGCGAGAGCAATGAACATACCAGTACAAACAGTATGGCACAAGTGCGCATACTTTCTTGTCGTACTTGGTCCATATTAGCACTACCTGTCTTCTGTTAGCAATTGTCCAGACAAACGAAGGGCAAGCGCTTGGAGGGTTTCATCGTTGCTTTTCAAGGATCGAATATACCGTGGAATGGTATGATTCGATTGGGCGAGGTCATCAAGTGAACCAACCCATTCAAGTGATTGTGTCGGGCGAGGCAATGAAGCAGAAGCAGAAGAATGAACACTCCATACTGAACATCCATCGCCATCTTCTGACGCAGTTTGCAAGTACCATTGTTGTGGTAATGGAGATGATTTACATTTCAGAGAATGCCTTTCTGTAAATCGAACAAGACAGTCATGTTCGATATACGGCACTTCCATTTCATCGAGTGCTTGTCGAGACTGTTCGTCTTCCGCACCCAACTGAAACCATACCAGCGGAAAGTCTTCTTTTGAGAATCGGATGATGAGATTACGAACAACAGCCCGGGCGCGTTCTGGGGCAAGGAACAAAACTACGACTTTTGGTAGAAGACCTTCATCGAGTTCAGAACGTATTGGAAATCCTTCAATTGTAGCGCCGCCGTCCTTGATATGAATTGGGGCAATGGCCCATCCACGCTGTTTCAATTCAATCACAGCAGAGTGGGCAGGACGTTCTGTATTGAGGCCGGCGCCATAGATATGAATCACATCAACAGAGGATAAAACCGATTTGAGTTGAGCAATATCCCCTTCATCCCGTGAATCCATAGCATCGAATCCTTACCTTCTCCTTATCAAAACTTGTACAGGCACAACCATCACTTGTAGCCCATCTATATGTTTCAAGACACCAAACCCCCAGCGTACGCCATGGCAGACCTAACACGCCCCCCGCATGACCGCGGTTATGAGTTATGGACTGCTGAAGAAGGGCCTTCACGCTTGCTTTTAGCAAGCATTGACCGATGGGTCAGCGCTCTCTTGGCCGATGATGGAATAAATATGCCATTTATGGGCGGTTCACAGAAAATCAATGCTACTCTATATGCGCGTGCAGATGGGATAATTGTCGGTACTGCAGCGGTAGACCACATGCTGCAAATTTGGGCACCATCTTTGAAAGTATCTTGGATGGCAAGCGATGGTAAAAAAGTATCACAAGATGATGAGATCGCACTCCTTTCAGGTGACAGAGAAACCCTTCTTGCCATGGAGCGCAGCATTCTAAATTTACTCGGGCAACTCTCTGGGATTGCAACTGAGGCAAAGCGTTGGTCTGCTCGTGCCCCCGGTCAAATCGCTTGTACTCGGAAAACAGTATGGGGCTTGTTGGATAAATGGGCTGTTCATCTCGGCGGGGGGTTGACTCATCGCTTACATCGAGATGATGCAAAGATGTTGAAAGAAAACGACCTCGCATCAATGCACGAAGATTTGGACACGCATGCAAGCCGCATTGTTGCCTATTTGCAAGAAGTTTCTGCGGAAGATTGCGGTGCTTTCCTTGAAATCGAAGTACGAGAAGACAAAGAAGCCATTTTGGCTGCTGCGACTTGGGCTCAACGTGAAGGCGATGTGCTCCCGAAACTGGTCATCATGCTCGATAACTTTGGCCCAGAGCGAAGTCGAGATGTCGTGGCTCAACTCGTTGAAATGAATCTAAGAGATCATATCTGCCTTGAAGCAAGTGGCGGAATTGTGTACGATCAACTCGATGAATGGCATGAAAGCGGAATCGACGTACTTTCGACAAGTGCAGTCAATCGAGGCGTATCGCCACTTGATATTTCGATGATTGTCGACGGTGCTTGAGGGAAAACGATGACCGAAATCGCTGCTGACCCCAGTCATCCCCGGTATCAATCCTTGTTGATGCGCCATCGCCTCGAAGTTGCTGAACAAAAGGGAATGCTTGCCGGTAGTGCATTGATTGCACACGGCAGAGGAGAGGCATTCGATTACTTACTTGGAGAACAAACGATTCCAAGCGCGTTAAGAGCAACGCAACAGGCTCTCGCCCTTTTGTTAACAGCTCAACGCCCAGTAATCAGTCTCAATGGCAATGTAGTTGCTCTTGCAGGTAAAGAAGTACTTCATCTCGCACACCGACTCAAGTGCCCAGTTGAAATCAATATTTTTTATCGAACCCCAGAACGAATGGAAGCCTTACTTCGCCACCTCAATGAAATTAAGCACCAAGAAAAGTTGGATGTCGAAATTCTTGGTGCTGAACCAGACGCCCGAATTCCAGGCCTGGAAGGTCCTCGGGCCAATTGCACGAAGAAAGGAATTTTTGAATCGGATGTACTTCTTGTACCTCTTGAAGACGGTGACCGTTGTGAGGCTTTAGTGGCCATGGGGAAAGCATGTTCTTGTCATCGATTTGAACCCTCTCTCGCGAACGGCCCGAATGGCTACAGTTACTGTTGTAGATGAACTGTCGAGAGTGATTACAAACATGAATGAAATGCTTCATTCGGGTCAAGCCGTTCAACCTGCCGAAAACTATCAAAACACTCAGATGATTCAAGATGCACTTACACATATTGCAACGTTCCTCACTTCGTAAGTTTGATTCTGTCCTGAAATCCGCACAAATTGCATTTTTCCGGCAAACTCTTTTTATTCAAGAGAGCAGATTCTCTATTGAAATGAGCGAAATCCCGACTCCTAAAAAAAACAAATTTGGGGCATCCGTTTCGTTTGATCTTGAAAAAGCACCAGAGCCAAAACGGCGAGAAAAAAAGAACTCTGAAGAAGAACAAATTGAAGATGTTCCCGAAGTACGTTTGAGCGCTGAAGACATCGGTTGTCCTGGGTGCGGTCAAGACCTTTCTGAAGATGAATGGCTTGATGCGTTAGTTGGTTTTGTTTCTGGCGTTCGTGATTTTGAAATTGGAAATTCCGTCCGTTCACGAATTGTACACACATTGAGAAATACGGTGACAAATATGGATACTCCTCATCCACGAGATGTATGGGAATTGAGTGTTGTCGCTCGGCTCATGGAGGAAATTGAACGTATTGTTCAAGCAGAACTCCTCCGTATTTCAAGCGAAGATTCAGAACAAAGATTTTCTGTAACAGAGGTACAAGAAATGATCCAAACTACAGAGAACGAAATTCGAAACACAATGGCGGTCGAGATTTGGGAGGAGGTGGTGGTTCAGGTACAAACCGCCTTAGAGCCAGAATTACGCAAGCAAATTGAACAAGAATTGTGGAGTGAATTTGAGGCAGAACTTCGCCGGCGCCAAGACACTTAGAACGTGTTCTGCAACTTTGTGGCAAGTCGAGAAGCAATACTTTCTCCAACACTTGAACACGAAGCATCGCCACCTAAGTCATAGGTGAGTCCTTTCCCATCACGCAAATGGTCAGCGACACTTTCATCGATAAGGCTGCCAATGACCGTCAAATCATGATCGTCATTTTTGCGCCCGAGCCAGTTCATCATCAACTGAATTGAATTGATACTTGCGATTGGGTTGACTTTATTCATCCCAGCATATTTTGGTGCCGAGCCATGAACGGGTTCAAAGAATGCATTTTTGTCACCGATGTTTCCAGATGCAGCCATACCCATGCCTCCTTGGAGAACGGCGCCCAAATCCGTTGCAATGTCGCCAAACATGTTTGAAGTCACAACAACATCGTAACTTTCAGGACTTCGAGTGAGCCATTGCGTAAATGCGTCAATGTAGCCGTAATCGAGTTCTGTACCTGGATAGTCGGGAGCCACTTTGTCGAATGTTCGTCGGAATAATTGGCATCCACGGGTGACATTGGATTTGTCGATACATGAAACGCGCTTTTTCCCGTCGATTGGAGCCCCATTTCTCGTCTCGGCAATTTCAAAGCCCATTCGAATAAGACGTTCACTGCCATGTTCGGAGATTGGGCGAGGGTCGTAAGCAACTTCGCCCTTCAGACCCGGGAATGTCATTTCTGGAGGCTCGTACGGTGGACGGCCCATTGCGCGGTCGGCACTTCGTCGGAGAAGAGAATGATACAGTCCTTCTGTGTTTTCTCGTAGAATGGTCATATCAACCATTCCAGGTTCCCAGATTTGGGTAAATTTCCCGTGAACTTTGTGTGGGTACTCCTTCATAGAGTTTGATTGGACGAAGATTAGCGTAGAGATCAAGGCCACTTCGCAGTCCAAGAATAACCGAGCCACCAGCGAGGTCGCCGTTTGGGAGGGTTGCACCGGGGTAACCAATTGCTCCAAGGTACAATGCATCCGCTTCATCACGACAGAAATCAAATGAACCTTCAGCCCATTCTTCTCCGGTTTCGAGATAGTGCTGTCCACCGCATTGAATGACAGTTTGTTCAAAACCCTGATTTGTGTGTTGTTCAATCGTGTTGAGAATTCTTTGAGCCTCAAGCGCAACTTCTCGACCTGTTCCATCGCCAGGTAAAATTCCAATACGATAGTCTGCCATGTTTTTTCGCATGAGTAACCCCTACATGAACGCGCCCCCTTTTACCAAAGGCCCTCTCGTTTCAATGCCTTCTTCATTTCAGCCGTTGGCAACAACTTGGGGTATGTGACCGGTGCAGTATTACTTCGGTACGAGTATGTGGGGCGTATGTTGGTTCTGCAATGGAACACAAGGTCTCTTCCAAACGAGAGGTTTCATAGGCCGTCATTGAGGAGAGTCAGTATCATGAGCGACAAACACCACAAGGTTTCAGAGGGACAAATCGCGGTCGATCAAATGCCCGAAGAGGTACAACGCTTGGTTGAAGTCATGAGGGGCGTCAACCCAGTTTGGGACCTTGAAAAATGGCTGGACAGACCAAGCAACCATGTCGCTCGAACTCATCGCCATTGACCTGTCCCGTGAAAAAGTGGTTATCGAACAAAGGTTGCACCGACTTGAAGCGATTGGGCGCCGACTGGAGATACTTGACAATCAAGATACTGACCCTTTCCAGCGAAACATATTCGACTGCTTTGACCTTGAACGTGGACCCGAGCTTGAACGGACTTGGCAAACGGACTGCAGACAGTGAGGACAGCATCGACCTCTCCAGAAAGGCCGATGTCGTCATGCATCCTGCTAACAATTTTCTCGAGTTACTGCCCGATGAAGAAAGTGACGACCCCCTTCTCGCCGTCGTGTGCCAAATGCTACTCATACACGTAGAAACTGAACTCTCCAAAGGACAACAGTGTGCAACACTTGAAACCATATTCAAACACTTGAACTCGAGCGGTATTAGCCCAGAGGAAATCGATGAGGCACTCGACCATTTACTCATGAATGGGACTTTGATTGAAATCGATGACGACTGTTTTGTTCCGATGAACTGATTCCGACATATTGACACGAAAGTACTTCTTCGGCGTTCTATGGCCACTAAAAAGGAAGGCGCAAAGCGACTTCTCGACACTTTGGATTCGAAGGGTAAGTTGCAAAACAGACTTCGGTTTGCGATTAGTCAGGGTGTACTTTTGAGCATTCTCATTGGGTACTTCACAGAACAATGGCGTTTTGGCTTAGCAGCCCTACTTTTATTCGGTTTATTGATTCAATTTTCGTTTGAACGAATGAAAAACAGCATTGAAGCAAGCCAAATTCAAGCAATAGCCGACCTCGGTTGGAAAGACACCTCTCTTTCAGATGAAGAGTACAGAATTCGACTGATGAAGGTTCTCAACGGGTGATGATTTACCATGCAAGATCCGAGTGCTTACTTTCTTCAGCAGTATCGGTTTGAAAGCAAAAGAAAACAACAACAGCACTTCCGCTTTTTCGCTCTCATCGCGTTGATACTGATTTGTGGGTCAATTGTATGGTTCAGTAAAACGCTCTCTCTCCCTGCGACAGCCGTATTCGGAAGTGTAGCAATTGGGGGTGTATTCCTCCTCGCGGCAACAGCTCAAAAAAAGGCCATCGAGCGGCAAGACGCGCTTTTCATGTTACTTGAAGTCGACCCGGCGATACTTGAACATTCAAATCGGATGGAATTGGCTTTCCAAGCGGTACAATCTGGGGACTTGCAGTCAATCCAAGTTTCAAAAACTCAACGACGTAACCGCGGTTCGGATGAAAAAGGATTCACTTCAGGCCGAACTGAATCGCAATTAGACACTTCACAACCTCGGAGAGATGCTTCTCTTTCTGAACCCTCTTATACGGGACTTGAAGATGATTTACGCCCATCTGAACTTTTGGTAAATGAAGCCAATGCTCGATATGGTGAGAAAGCTCAACAGCGTTGGCAAGAGGCTGAATCAAAAGACATCGACCTCATTGAAGCAGGTGTCGGGAAATTGGGTGACTTGGTCAAGACGGATTGGTTTGAGAAGAATGCAAAGGATGGCGCAGTCAAAGATTTAATTGATTCTAAAAACACGGAAGAAGAATATTGAGGCAACCCCAATAACTACGACCGCCTCGGATAAGGTATGATGACCAACGCCATCTTGGTTGCTGGTGGGCGAGGAAGCCGATTGTATCCTTTTACAAGATACACTCAGAAAACACTCTTGCCATTGTACAACCGCCCGGTGATTGATTTTGCCTTAGCCACAATCCGTCGCGCTGGTGTCAAAAACATCACCATCATTTCAAACGAATTCATGGGGCAAATCGCTCAACATGTAGGGAGTGGATTTGAGGATGAGAAAATCCATTATGTGCTCGAAGAAGAACCTCGCGGCGTTGGCCATGCTCTCAATCTTGCACGTTCGTACAATCAAGATTGTCGCGTCTTAGTCTACTTTTCCGACAACATCACGACCCTTGAACTGACCGACGAAGTGAATCGGTTCAACGGTACTGAGAAAAACCCAGGTTGCGTATTGCTTGCACGTGAAGAGCAACATCCTGAAGCATTCGGAGTCGCCGTACTCGATGAAAACGGAAACGTCACTGACATCGTCGAGAAACCAGAAAACCCCCCTTCCAACCTTGCGATTGGGGGGATCTATCTGTTCGATGAAAACTTTTGGACATATCTGGACTTAGCAATGTCGCAGTGGGGTGAACAATTTTCAATTTCTGACGTCACTCGCCAATATATTCAACTCGGCAATGCAAAACTCCTCTCGGTAGGGGAAGAAACATGGGTTGATTGTGGGACGCCGGAAACCCTTTTACTCGCATCTCAAATGGTCAAAGATGGAAAATTAAATCCTCGACCTCACCGAGAACATTCACCATAAATGACTTCACCAATTCCTTCATATCGGTGTGCGTGACCCTTCGACCATGAAGGTCGGCATTATCGGTGCGGGAATGGTCGGAGGCGCCATCGAGATTTGTTTCGCAGATGCGCATGAGTTGTTCGTTCACGACCCCGCTCGTGGCACCAACTTATCCGATGTCACCGACCATGTCGATTTTGCATATATTGCTGTACCAACCCCTCCGCATCCCGATACTGGAGCGTGCGATACTCGTATCGTTGAGAGTGTTCTGGATGAATTACCGGCCGGTTTTACCGCGGTCATCAAGAGTTCTGTGATTCCCGGTACTACGGAATCATACCACCAACGTTACCCACACCTCAAGATCGCTTACTCGCCAGAATTTTTGGTTGAACGCCAGCGACTTGAAGACTTTGCAAATCAAGATTTACTTGTCTGTGGAACGCATCATGCAGATGTCGCAGAACGCGTGTTTTCACAACATAAAGAAGCAGGTGTTCTTCGCCAAGAGAACCTCTTCCACGTCACTCCAACACAAGCAGAACTCGTCAAATACACCAAAAACACATTTTATGCAATGAAGGTCATTTTTGCTAATCAAATGTACGATATTTGCCAAGCAATGGGCCAAGATTGGTATACCATTCGCGACATGATTACTGCAGAACAAGCCCAACCCATCGGCCCCTCACACCTCGACCCTATTTTTGGCCTCAATCGGGGCTTTGGCGGCA
Organism: uncultured Candidatus Poseidoniales archaeon; assembly: GCA_905182715.1. GTDB lineage: Archaea > Thermoplasmatota > Poseidoniia > Poseidoniales > Poseidoniaceae > MGIIa-L1. Next base: position 10,663 of record CAJJCP010000014.1, on the reverse strand, counting down.
AGTGTCTTCCGAAGGATTCACAGGCACTTGGGGTATTAGCAGAGTCTTTGGATTGTAAATATGAATTTATGGACGCTCTTCAAATTGATAACTCCAAACTTCGCAATGTCCTAACAGGAAAACCCAGCGATGTCATCACCAATGACGATTGAGGATACCAGAATGAATCGGCCCAAAGTAGCAGAAGTTCTTCCAAGGGGGACGTTGCAAAGGTTTGGAATCGCCGGTGGCTTCAACACCTTTCTGTTCTGGATTATTTGGGAGATTCTTCGCTCAACTTTCCTTCTTGATCTTTTCAATGAAACGGCCATGTGGTCGATTTCGTGGGCCATTTCGAGTATCTTTGCTCATTTTGTACACCGAACTTTTCACATTCGATGGCCGAAAAAATGTCAAGAACACTATTCTTGGAGCACTTTCTGTTTATGCCTTTGGAATGGCAGGTTCAACGCTCTCATACGATGCGCTCATCACACTCTTTGACGCACCGATTCGTTTGCTGTTCCTGATTAACATGCTTGGCTGGGGCCTGTTCACTTGGGCCACAATGCGATGGTTTGTCTTCGGATACACATCTGAAGAAGAATAAATCATACAGCGTGCGTCTCGATAAGGGCGAATGGAATAATCTCCAATGCCTTTTGATGCGTAGATTCCATGTCGATTGGGCATGCAGTTCCTGCATTGACTGCATCGAGCCATGTTCGTGCACAGACGCACCATGAATCTCCAGGTTTGAGGCCCGGGAACCCGTTGAGGGGCATTGGTGTAATCAAGTCATTTCCTTTCGACAAAGCATAATTTAGAAATTCTTCAGTAACAACGCAACAAACAGTATGCGAACCCCTATCATTGGAGTCAGTGTTACATTTCCCGTCCCGATACCAACCTGTCATTGGTGCGCAGGAGCAGGTGTCGAGTGGCTCTCCCAGAACATTGAGGCTTTCATCCATGTCACAAGCAGGCACACCTCAGCCATCAAGCCTTGCTTTTAGAATTGTCAAAGAGGAGTATTTTGGCAGATTCCCTTTCGGCCAAGAACCCCTTTTCGAGACGAAGAACCTGCGTTGGGTTCTAAGTCTATGTCGAATACGCAGGTGTAATGCTACCGGATACTGTACACAAACTCCCTCGAGAAGAACGTTTTGCTTATGCGCGTTTACTTGCGTTTATGGCAAGGGTTGACAACGAATTAACCGTTGATGAGATGGCTATGTTTGAGCAACGACTTGGCACAGCTCTTCTCTCCCCACCCCAGAGGAAAATGATTCGCAGTGCTTTGAAATCACCGCCTCCATTGGAAGAATGTCTTTCTGCAATGGGTGAAGAAACAGGACGACTCGCATTGCGAGATGCCACTTTAATGGCGGCTGCTGATGGTACTGTGGATGAAGATGAGCGTGAAGTATTGGAATCGATTGTCGAACATTTCGGCCTCGATCCAAATTCCGTGGAACATCTGCTCAAGTGGACTGCGAAAGGCTACCGTTGGATGCAAGAAGGATACGATATCCTCAACGAGATATCGGAGTGAACTCCGTGTATCTCGATCTTGCAGTGGATTTTGCTCAGGAAGATGTCAAAGGTTACGCTGAAATCATGGTTATTGTTGCTTCAGCAGACGGTGCTCTTGTCAAGGAAGAACTTGCCATTATCGAAGCACTGATGGGCCGATGTATGATGCATCCTGAAATGAGGGTTGACGTCCGTAATTTACTCGAGAAACCACCGTCACTTGAGTTGGTCATTTCGAAATTGAATCCCGTTGTCTTGAAGATTGCTTTACGAGATGCAATTCTCGTTGCGGCAGTCGATGGCGAATATGATGAATCGGAGTTGAAAATCATCAAAACCCTCGCCAAAGCAGCCGGAGTTCGCAAAAAAGAACTCTCGGCTTTGTTTGAATGGATTAAAACAGGTTGGGAGTGGCATAATGAGAGTTTCCAGCACTTAGGGCTTCTTTGAAAATCCTGTTTTTTGACTTTTTTAAGACCCCTGAAACAAGGGTCACATTCAAACCGGAAAAGCCAGCCCGCTGGTTTGAGTGGGGTCCATGCAGAGCGGAGTAAGCGGATGGTATGCACGACTGGACCGTTGCCTCGGCGATCGTACTGAACAAATTCATATTTGGCTTGCTGCGTGGGAGCAATCTCTTCTTGTCCACCAACCTATTGCTGCTCTTCTTCCGGAAGATTGGCCAACACTGCCGGCGAACCTCTTGACCGATCCTGGTCATGTTCTCGACCATCTCTTGGCCCGTCATGATGCTGAGGCAGATGGACGTTCCCCTCGTGGCGCTCATCCAACTCCTCCTCGCTTAGCAGATGCCGTTATCGCTTCCGAATTATTGGAAAGCTTAACGCGCCCCAAAACACCCACTCAAACCTCTTCGATGCATCTCAACAATCTCCCTCCTGGTTTCCGTCAACATCTCGAGAAACTCAACTTGCCTCAACTCTCACAAGAACCTGAGGTCGACGATGAATCCGAATTTGAGCGAGTTGAACTTGGTCTCCGAACCCTCAGTGGAATTCCTCTCCCAGTCGCTGATACTTCCTGCGGCGGTGGAATTTTCCACGCACGGTTAATCCGACGTCATGCAGAAAGCCACAGTGACAGCACCATTGAGCGAAAGGTAGCAGATACCAAGGCACTTCTTTCCTCGTTCCAATTACTCGACAATGACGAATTAGTCGTAACTTCAACTCGACAACGCTTGTTGCTCGAATGTATCCGTTTTGATTTGGTAAGTTTGAAATCAAACAAACCCGGATGCCTTCCTCGGAAAGAAGCTGAACAACTGCTTGAACAAGCGGTTCGACAAGGTGATACTTTGCAAGGCGGTTGGCCTTGGTCTGACGCCCCACGCCTCATCGTAACCAATCCACCTTGGCTGAGAATTAAAGACAGATTCCGCGGAATGGAAGAGGGGAGTAAACTTCGCCGAGAACTTGGTGAACAATTGCGCGCCCTCTCCGACGACGGCGTTCCACGTTTCTCGACAATGCGAGGCAACGTCAACCTCTATCGATTATTTATCGAACGAGGCTTGCAAATTTTAGAACAAGGCGGACGTCTGCGCCTCATCGCTCCTGACAGTATTCTCCGAGAACAATCATCTCATCCACTTCGCCAACTGCTTGTCGAAGAACATGGCTGGAGTGAAATTTGGGCTATTGAAGAAGCAAACCATTTGTTCCCTGGAATGACCCAAGGTGTTGCAGTTCTAGGTATCACTGCGAAACAAGAAACAGAGAAACTTGTGATCCATGGCCCAATTAGCCGTGCTGATTTACGTCGTGACCAAAGTGGTCTTTCAAATCGAGTGCCTTCTTTCGAGATGGAAAAAGAGCGTTGGGTTGCTTGGGCTAAAGATACCTGGGCCATCCCTCGTTTGCCACGTGACCGTGTCGAACGAAAACAAACCCTCCAAATTCTCGACCATCTCGCGAGCCTCCCTCGTATGGGAGAACAGCAACATGCTATTGCAACCAACGGACATACCATCCGTGTACGTGTCGGTGAGATCGATCAGACTGCACATTCAAAGTCAATTGAAACATGGGTCAAAGGACGTGGCTCGCGACCATTTATCCGCGGAGTTCACTTTTCGGAAGATGAAGATGGTCAAGTGTTTGTCCGCCATCCTGCTTTCCGAACAGACATTCCATCAAGAGCCAATGAACGTCAACTTGCCATGTGGTGCGGCGGTGCTGAACCGAAATATGGCCCTCGCCTCGCCTGTCAAGCGATTGTCAATGCTCATCAAGAACGCCGTCTTCGCTGGGCAGTTATTCCAGCGGGATGCGTACTCGGTAACAGCGTGAATCACATTGAACTCCATATTGAGATTCAAGAACGCCTTATTCGGGACCATGGTACACTGGAGAAAGCCCTTCACTGGATGTGTGGCTTATTGAATGCTAAAGATCTCGACGAATGGGCTCGAGCTTGGTCTGCTAATAACAACGTCAATAATTACGAATTAGAAATGCTCCCCGTTGAAATTACATCGGAAATACCGGAATTAGTGCTTTCAGTTCAGTAATCAAGCAAACTACGGGCTACTTCTTTCGTTAATGCAATCCCTCAGGACTGCAATGATGTGCAACATCATTTATTACTGATAAGCCACTGCATTGACCGTTAGCGATTAATCGTGGTGAGTTATATGGGAATTCATCCAAAGATTGGCATAACCGGTTTACCTCGTAGCGGCAAATCTGCCGTTATGGAAAAAGTTCTCGCCATGCTTCAAGAAGAGCGAACTCGTGAAATCAAGATGCGAGGAAGTTTAACCGAAGCACCAATCATAGGTGGAATGCGAACTGAGCCTATTCTAGACGGCAGTGAACGATTAGGCTACAGTGTATTCAACATCGTCACGGGTGAAAATGCAATCATGGCTCACAAAAATATTGATTCGCGTCTTCGCGTTCTTGGATATGGAATTGATACGGAAGCCTTGGAACGAATCGCAATCCCTGCAATTGAATTCGCTCGCGATGAATGTGAAGTTTTGGTTATCGATGAGATTGGGAAATTTGCTGTAGAAAGTGAAGCATTCGTAAACACTGTTCGGAGTGCTCTTGAAGTTGACAAGCCAACATTGTTGACACTTCACAAGAAAAGTCGCCATCCTTTATTGCAAGATATTCGCCGTCGTGACGACGGTCGCATTCTTGAAGTTACACCGGTGAATCGGGCATTGCTCCCGTACAAAATTCACAAGTTGATGCGGGAAACCTACTGAGCCCCTGCTTGCCGTTGGGTTCATTGCCTTGTTCTTCCAGGCAGGTCTATGAGCACCCCATCCGATGCAGCATCGTCTCTTTTGCTCGGTACTGGAATTGGTTGTTTTCTTATCACTGGCTTTGGACTTGTTCAAGGCCGAATGAATATTGAAACGATGAGTTTGGGATGGCTTTTCCCTCTTCTCGGCCTTTTGTTAGTCATGCTCCCGAGAACCCTTCGCTCAGAAAGTGGTTTGATGTCCAATCTCTTCCCCGATGAAGACGATGATCTTCTGGCTGAACGAGTACGAAGTGAAATCGAAACCACGGTAAAAGACGGAAGCGTAAGTTCTGCATGGGCAGAATTAGAAGCAGCTGTACTTGAATCCGAATTGAGTGAAGAATAAAATTGAGCGTAAAGCGCCTTTATTCGTCTTCCGAATTGTGTTCGAAAATCTTGCCACTCTGTTTGACATGGAGCGTGAGTCCAATCGTTGCCATTGCACCAGGTATCCATCCAAACCAAATCGAAGCAAGGAATGGCTCATCCCACGAAAATGGAAGTACAGCGCACATGACTGTGGTGAAAAGAACCGGGTATAATACGAAAGAAGGAGAAGGTGAAGCGACATCCCGTTCGATGAACCATGGGGCTAGAGAAGACCACGGTAAGGCAAGCCAAATTGCCGGAATCAAGAAGAGAGCGAATGGCGTAAAGAGGCAAAGAACGATTGGAGAGAACATAAGCGTCATCTTCATCCACCAAATCTCAGGACGAGGGGCAGCATCAAATCCAAGTGCAGGCAAAAATTGTACTAACATCATGACCGAAACAGCGACTGCTGCTACCCAAAAACCATACACATACGGCCCAAGGCCAGTGCCAAATACACCAATTTGATCAAGATGAAGTGGTGTCAAAATAAGGACAAGAAGCGCCATTGTTGCAGCCAAAACCATCATTGCCCAACTCCGCCCATCTCCGTGATTGAGTTCGGACTCTATCTGGACTGCTGGTTGGATCACAGTGGCCAAGCAAACGCCCAAGTGAAGCATAAGAATAAGCGGTAAAAGAAGCCCGATTTCCGGAATTTTTTGTAACCACCCCTCATCGATATGAACCGATAATGAAAGCCAAATGATTGTTGTCAAGGCCAAGAGTAGGACTTTATTTCGTGCTCTACGGGCAAGTGTTTGAAAATTCTCTCCGGCAAAAAACAACGTTGAAACCGCAAAAAGCTCTCCACCAAACATCGCTAATCCCATAAAGAGAAGCAGCGGTACAAGTGTATGCCAGGAAGGAATTGTTCCGATTGGGTTGGGAGGCAGTGTACTTGGGGAATAGTATGCTGTTTCTGGAAAAAGCGTGGTCGAGAAAAGCAAGAGAACCAGTCCGGAAAACATCATCATACGATTTCGAAAACCTTGCCGTAAATCTCTTCGAGCATTTGCAATACTTGGTAAGCGTTCAGAAAATAAGGTAAACAAAACAATCACGAGAACAATCGACTCAAAACCGCCATCCCCGGTCAGTATCAATTTCAGATCACTGTATGAGAAACCACCCGAGCCCATGTATCGCGCAACCTCAATATGAGTGCCATCACGCTGAATTAGAGCAATGAGTCGAACGATTAACATCAGTGCTAATTGAACTGGGGGCAACCAACGAACGGCCAAAACCACGTTTAACCAAAAAGAGGTATTCTTCTTTTTTGCATATTTTTCTATTGCTTCATAGAAAACCCATGCGAAGAGCCCGAACACGAACAGCGGCAAAAACCACGGCATTGTGTCTCCCAACATGTTTGAGCCGTGGGGTGCAAAGCCCTTGAGGATGGCGGAAGCAAGATAGAGAGGAGGCAAGACCCACACACATGGCCCGCGACCAATGGCAAGAGCAGGATTTGCTGGTTGTAGCGCGCGATACGCCTCTGGCAAATCTTGCCAAGAACTTGGGTTACGACTTAGATTCTTGGATTCAATCAGCGACGACCTCGCTTCCTGAAACGCTCCGTGTTACTCGCTCTCGCCATGATAAAGATTGGACTGAAGCACAACTCCGTGAACTTGGAGGGCAACCTCTTCCTTGGGCCGAAGATGGTTTTGCTTGGCAAATGCCTTTTGCACGGGGGCAAGCTCCTGATGAACGGAGTAAGTATATTCTAAGTCTCCTTCATGATTCGGGCCGAATCACGCGTCAAGAAGCAGCAAGTATGCTTCCAGTTGTTGTCCTTGACCCGCAGCCGGGCGAATTAATATTGGACTTATGTGCGGCTCCAGGCTCCAAAGCAACTCAGGTCGCTGAAGCAATCGCACCAAGCGGTGTTGTCGTTGCCAACGAGCCAATATCGGGCCGAGTCAATATGCTGGTCTCGAACAGAGGCCGGCTTTCGACGACAAATATGCTCATCAATCAACAAGATGGCCGACATATTGGCCGTATTCCCCCACCCGGCTACGATGGAATTGTTGCCGACGTTCCTTGCACAGGTTCTGCAACAACTCGAAAAAACCGAAACGTATGGTGGAAGTGGTCACCGAAAGAAAGCCGTACCTTATTCCGTTTACAAGTTGAAATCACCGTTAGGGGAGCCAGTCTTTTACGGCCTGGCGGAAAATTAGTCTATTCAACCTGCAGTATCGATCCGTGCGAAAACGAGGCAGTCGTTGCACAATTACTAAGGAAATTACCTTATTTAGAACTCGTCGATATTGATGAATCAAAACTATCGGGTTTGAAACTCCGGCCGGGACTTACCGATTGGGATTCACTCGATGAACAGGGAGAGCCACTCCCAAGAGGCGACGAGGTTGCTCAAACCACCTTTCTCCAATCCACCCACATGAGCCCTGCTGCACGTCTTCATTGGAATGAATTACTGGATGAAGAAATCGAAGAAGATACAGAAGTTCGTATTCAATCAGAACTTGCGAAATGTCGGCGTCTTGTTCACCATGATAATGACACAGGGGGCTTTTTTGTTGCCTTGTTTCGCCATCGGCCAGAGGCAACTCCAGAAGGAATTGCGAGATCATTCATCCGAAATCGAAAATCCTCTCTCCATTCTGAGTGGGTGCCTTTGGTTCTTGACCAGCCCCAAACGACCCGTCACACGATTTATGCAGCGAGTCCCGAAACGATTGACGAAGCAAAAGCAAGGTATGGTTTGGACGGAGAAGGTTTGTCTTGGTGGTCAAGAGGTAAGCGTTTGAATATCGCTCCAAAAATGGTTGAAGAACGTATTTTTAATCAAAAGTGCCCAAATAAACGCGGCAATTTATGGCCTGAAGGAACCTTCCACCCACTCAAACTCATCCATGTCGGTTTACCCGCCTTCACCAAGAAGCGAGATGCTTGGCGCTCTCGCCAAGAAGCCGTTCCAGCACTTCAATCACTTATTACTGAGTCAAAACACAGTATTTCTACTGATACATTAACTCGATTACTGAAAGGTTGGGCTCCAATGATTGAGGACTATAACAGTGAATTTGAACCCATTGAAGTTGATGGCCCACTCCTGCTTTCCAGTGAGTTGCCAAGCGGCGAGGCTCTCGTTTCAGCATGGGCTGGAGCGCGTTTGACTTTGATGCTGGATGAAAAAGGCAGAGATATTCTACGGCTCAAACTGGGTCTACCTTTCCAAGCCGATGACGAGGAAGAGTGAACCATTATGCGAACTCAAGTGTTCCTTCTTTTTATCTTCTTGAGTGTCCTTGTAGTGCCTTTCGCATCCCCGGAAGAGAGTGGAAAACTGAACCTTGTTGCTTCCAAATCACTTCCCGAGCAAAGCAGTTCCGAAACTGTAATTCATGAACACTTCCTTTCCCGAGACGGGCCTTATGAGTTCGAAAATAATCCGGACATGGTTCATCTTTCTTGGTGGAAATGGAGTGAAGAAACCAATTCCGATTGGCCTGATGATGACGCACAATCCCGCCTTGGTGAATTAGGGCTTGAAGATGGAACAGTATCCCTGTTTAACGAGGCACAAGGTGACAATCTTACGCTTGATGAGGGGCTTCTTCTCGGGCAGCAACATACCCGTGAACAGCAAATATTGAATCTTGAGGGGTCAATCGAAATTGTGAGCAATGAATACAATGAATGGTTTTTAACTTTCCCAGTTGAAATGACTCCGTTGGTGAATTTGAGCGAAAATACCGTACTGTATTTCTTTATCACTGAAGATGATGCTACGGACAACCACGGTCGAAAAGTGACTCATTTAGTTCGTGACATGAAACCTGAAATTGGTTTTTCGAACACACAAGGAAACACGACTGAAACGACATGGGAGATTCCGCCTGAACATCTGCTTGCAGCAGGTATTGATTTGGAATCCAATCCATACGGCTGGCACATCACTCTGGCTTTTTTTGGTGAATCAGAAGGTGACGACACCAATCGATTACTCGCCCTGTACCACACTTCTCTTCCAACTCGATGGGAAAACAGTACTGTGGGGAATTTAGCGCTCCCAGTGTTCTTACTCATTTTCGCTGTTGTTCTCGCATCTGGTGCGGTGGGTAGTGCGATGAAAAGAGAAAAAGGCATGCCTAAATTGAATGCTGAATGGGCCGAGAAAGGTCACCTTGCAGCCCATTTCAAGTTCCGAGCAGGTAATCAAAAAGTTACCCTGAAGTCTTGCGATTCAGAACCTCCTTGGCAAATCAAAGGCGGATTTAAGACCAAACGTATCGCTCCACATTCGGAACTCGAATTCACGCTTCGATTCAAAGAGCGACTTGATACCGACTGCCAAATTTCCTTGGGTCTCGAAGTTGAAGAGCTTGGAACTTGGACTCAATACCTCCGCCTTTCCACTCCACCTCAACTTTCAGCAAAGAATGGGCAAAGTGTTGAAATCCAATGAACCTGAAGCATCGAGTGGTGAACCCAATGGATCTTGATGAAACCGACCGTGCGCTCTTGGCCGCTATGCTTGAAGATGCCCGAACAAGTCAACGGGCGTTAGCCCGTAAGGTTGGAATTGCTCAAGGGACGGTCCTCAATCGAATCCGGCGAATGGAAGAAGCAGGCATCATCAAAGGGTACAGCGTCATCTTAGATCCAACATCGATGGGTTGGACGATGACCATCATGGCAGGGCTACGTATTGTCAAAGGAAGGATGATCGATGTCCAGACTAAAATTGCTGCTGACCCTCGTGTTTTTGCAGTATATGACGTGACTGGTGAATGGGATTCGATGGTTCTCGCACGCGTCAAGGACCGAGAAGACCTCGATAATCTCGCAAAGACAGTTTTCACACTTGACGGTGTTTCACGCTCATTCACTCACGTTGTACTCAATACAGTCAAGGAAGACGGCATGCCCAAACCACCTTCAGAATCCTAACTCACGAGTTAAATTCGACTGGGTCCTCTTGTTCTATGAAGGGTGACAATCCTACATCGAAACTCTTCAAGGATTCGACGACGCGGGTTTCAGGCTTCAGTGCTTTCACCAACTGGTTACGTATAAGATATGGCAGACCTTCACATCGAGGCTTTCAAGGCGTTCAGTAAGCGTTTTTTGCAACCTGCGTGCCGGTTCGGTCCCAATCCATCAGGAGGCAGACACTCGGCCCACCATCGGGGTTACGGGTGCCGTAATTTTCGTACAAGTAGGTGATGAAACGGTCTACAGTCCCAGCCCCTGTTGAGGACTTCGAGCGGGCCAACAAACCCGAGGGCTTCCAAAGCGGCCCGGTCACGTTTCCCTTCCAGGACGACCGGCCAATGTTGTTCCCGGTTTTTTTTACGCGCCTCGCCCAATGCCAACCCGGCGAGAGCAAACCGTTGTGCGGCATTACCACTGCCGAGTGGCGAGCGATGTTTTTGGTCGCGCATTCACTCCTCCTCCAAGTGGGGCTCAAGCAGCTGAACCAAGGCGTCTGCAGATACGTTTTCGATACGCACTTTCT
>CAJJCP010000013.1 GCA_905182715.1 uncultured Candidatus Poseidoniales archaeon | reverse complement strand
CGGGTCTGCGATAATAGAAACATTATTCTCTCTTGCTGCCGCGATGATTCTTTCAGCACCAGCATCATTCACAACCCCTTGCCCGTAATCTGAAAGAATCAATACATCTGCTGACTGAACTTCATGAATCGCTTGGTCGTAAATCGATAAAGAAGCATCTGTAGGTACTGGATGATCGTCTTCCACATCCCATCGCAAGAGAAGTTGCTCATCGCTTACGAGACTTTCACGGGTCGCTAAAAGACGAGTTTTCACAGTTGTCGTTCGACCTTCAATAATTGCAATACCATCGGTCGTAACACCTTCATCATCAAGTAATTCCAGTATGTTTAATCCAGCTCGGTCATCACCAACCACGCCAAATAAGTGACTTTTCAAACCCATGGAATTGAGTCCACGGCCAACGTGTGCGGCAGCACCAACATCTTCTTCGCGCATAGTTTCTCGTAGAACCGGAACAGGTGCTCTTGAATTGAGGTTATTTGCATATCCGTGAATATAGCAATCCATCATGATGTCACCAATGAGGACGACTTTGCTTTCCTCGGCAGCCTTCAGTTGACTTTTGAGATTATTGAGGTCTTCGTATACTGCCTCTTCTTCATCGGACATACCCATATCGAACCCTCGCATGTGTCCCTAAGAGACCATTCACTTGATATTATCGCGTAGTTCTGCTAGAAGAGTGGCATGTTGTGCTTCAGAAATACCGAGAGTCTCTCGTAATGTTGCTAACATTGCGCCTTCGTCACGGGTGATGACTCCATCATCCAATGCCGTGACAAGGGTTGATTTGTACGTGATGTACTTCTGAGAGACAATTGGAGATTGTTTCGCATCATTCAATAATTTGTCATGAGTTAATCGGTCAAAACCATAAGCGATTCGGACAGTTTCGAGCAATGCAATTTCATCATCAATTAATTCCCCATCAACCATGGCTTGTCGCAGCATATCACGATAAATTTCTTCTGGTGGAGGTGCTTTTTGTTCGCGTCGGGCTTCATCCGACAAACGGCGAACACGTTCAGGATGCATACCAAGGAAATCGACAACTTCTGAGAGTAAATACTGTTCATCACGAGTGATTTTTCCATCTTCCCATGCCCTTGCAAATAATCTTCGGATCAAGTGCTCTCCTGCCTGTGCATCAAGCGATGCGACACCCTCCGGGTTCGAGACCGGCGAAACGACCGGGTTGTCGTGAAAGTTCATTCCTTCATCCACAAATGAAAGCAAATCGAGTGACGCTTGACCCCCTTTGCGTAATTCGGAAAGTGTAACGCTTTGATTATTGTAGTTCACGAGTTGAGAAAGTATTTTTTCACGCAAAGCGCTTGCCTTGACACGACCGGCTGGGGTTAAACCGTAGACTTGGCGTCGTTGTTTTGCACCTGGTACATGCCGTTTTGAATTGGTCAGGTCGCCTCGAAGTTCAAGTCGCTTAAGTGTTCGAGGTACGTGCTTACGCTGAACATGTACGGCAGCAGAAATTCCAGCTTGAGTGAGTGCGGCTGGAGCCTCCCATTCACCTTCTGGCAAATTATTATCGCATAAATGCAACAACATCCGCTCTTCAGTTGTCAATGAACCAAGATAGCCGTCAACCATTTCGCTCCCAAATGTGGCGAAGAAGTGGAAGCACATAGGGGCATCGGTTACCCTAGAAGTCAAATGCGGCGATGGTGACGGCGGAGCATGGCGAGACAGAACCGTAAGTTCACGCCACGCCAGAGAACTACGCGGCCTTTGGGCGTATCTCTAACCACCAACCTCCCTCCTTCCCAAGCACTTCTACCACCAATCATGCGGGACGGTAGTTGGTTTATCGAACCCCCGCTTTCTTCACGATTATATCAAAAAAGCGGACTTGGTAATATGCAAAGCGACCAAAGTATCCGTCTTACATCAGAAGAAATTCTGTTTTGTCATTGGCATCGCCATGTACCACTTCCAAGTGAGCACTGGTTTAGAGATTCAGTGAAGGAAAATCCCGATATTGTCGCTCGTGGAGTCGTTTTTGATACTGCACGCAGCGGTGGTGAAATACTGATTCCTGCAGAAAATATACCGTCGAAATGGGGGGTTGAAATCCCCCAAGCGACTTGGGCATTACGGTGGAACCGTGAACAGACATTTTCCAAGGAGCCTCCTGTTGCTCACGTACGTTGGGCATGGACAACAGATGAAATCGACTGGGTTGAAATGCTTGAATGGACGAATACCGTTCATTCATATGGTATGGTCGCAGAGTTCTTTGTGATTGATGAAGAAATGGATGTCACCATGTATTTGCTTGGTATGGCGCATCCAACTGGCACCCAACGTCTTTGGAGTTCGTTTTCAAACGACGAAAAACAACATTTGTCAACTTTATGGGATGAACGAATTATTCGTGGCACTGGATGGTATATTCCAGAGTTTACGTCATGGCCTTGTGAATCGATTGGCGTCGAGCATCTCTCTGGTCGTCATCTTCGTCAGGAAGAAGGTGAATGGATGAATGTCATGCTCAATGATTTAGAATTACCATCTGAACTGGAACTTTTCAACGATCTTATGCTACGTGGAGTACTCATGCGACCCGGATTCAAATACGGAAGTCGTTGGCGCGTTTATGATACTCCCGTCGGTGAAGCACATGCGCCTTGGCTTGTCCAACCCGTCGATTTAGCACCGGTGAATTGGGAAGCTGCATGTTTAGCAGTACGACTTTCAGAAGGTGTGCATAAGTTTTGGCTATGCGCACTTCCAATGAATGGAGAATGGTTCTATTTACAAATGCAACGATGGCTTCCTGGTCGTTCTTAGACGCATCCTTACTCATCTATTGAGCGGCCCCAAGCATCTGTATTGTTCACAACCTCTATGACGGTATGTTGTTTTTCTAACGGTGGATTCAATTGTGATTGTTTTGTCTTTTTGAACCTGTCAAACATGCCAATCAAGATCCAGAGAACACAAACGATTCCAGCACTGCCCAGTAAGTTACCTGGTTTTCTCCATTCATCGACCAGACTTGATTCTCCATTAAGAGCTGTATATTCGAGTTCAATTGTCCAGCGATGACCACTTTGTGAGATGAGAATCAATTCCCCTTTTACCGACATTCGATCTTGAAGTAAGCCATTTGGTTCGATTTCCAGTGATGCTTTATCATTGCCATCCAGAGTAATTTGATTCGATACTGTTCCTATACGTGATAATGGGCCATCGAGTTGCACAGTGAATGATTGTGATGAGTTACCGAGTGAGGTGACTGGTATCTCAATCGTAGAAGGTTCGAATGCAGGGAAAGTTCCAGAAAAGGTATTTTCAAGAGGTATTCTTCCAAGCGTTAAAATTTGAGTTTTCAAATAAACAGAATCTTCACCACAATAAATGAAACCCTCAAGAGACGCTACGGCATTTTCTGTTGAGATCGAAGAATACTGTAATTCAATCTCATTGTTTTTGCCTTCAATAGCGAAACTCTCGTTGATGAACATTCTTCCATCAGAGAGGCTGAGATCATACGTCAGTTGGCAAGGTACAGTACTGGTAGCAAGAATAGGAAATCCATCTGTTGGCAAGTATACACCTCCAAAGTCGGGTACATCAAGGTGGAATTGAGGTGTACAATCTGGAGCAGTGAAATGTATTTCTACCGTTATATTGATTTCAACAGTAGCCACCCAAGGCACAAGAAACCCATCGTGTGTGAATATTTGAATTCCTTGCGCACCAAATTTCGTCCCATTAAGGAAAAGGTCTGATGCTTCACCAGAATTTGCACCGTTTCGCAAATCTATTCTTCCGTCTGCTTCAATGACGGTAAGCCATGGCTGATCAGAATCTCGGTTGAGTTCATTTTTATCTTCGTTACCAACACTTCGGTCTTGGTAGGTTACCAGAACTCCAGAACCAGGTAAATGTTGATCGAATCCAGAGTTTGAACGGTATTCAATCCAGATATTCTCTTTCTCAGTTAATGGAATATGTAGCGAGGTGCCATTGTCACTCATTCCCTTCAATTGTATACTTGGTCCAATACATGGTGATTGAGCGCTTTCAGGCCAACTCAGGTCCATTGTTTGACTCCGATTTGCCCCCAAAAGGTCGAGTGTTGCTGAAGATGGCAGTGCTGGCCAAACCCCTCCTCCATTCCAATTTCCACTCGCCATGATATCCCAATCACCAATGCCTTGCCAACTGTTTAATTGTCCTGTGTCATGAACGGGGTAGAGGTCCATAGCACCCATTTGGTGAAGCATTTCATGGAGTATAGTCCCCATTCCACTTGATCCGGTACGAAGACTCGCCATTGTGTAGTGTCCCACTTTCACACCCTCATCGACTTCTATTGGGTCATCGAACATGGTGAAATGACTCCAAATTTTTGAAGTTTCACTTGGATTCTCTTCTTGACCTTTGGTCGTGTGCAAAATCAATAATCTGTCCACAAAACCATCGTTATCAAGGTCGTATTCATCCCAATCCACATAGGTTTCATGATCAAGTACAGTTTCCTCAGCCAATCGCATCGGAAGGAATGTTCCGTCTAATCCCATGTCTCGGTTTCCATTTGAATCTGCGCCATATTCGGTAACTGGACTACTTGCACGAGATATTTTGCTGTTTACATCAATTTGTAAGACAGTCGATGAACCCGACAGTTGATAGACATACTTTTGAGCGACATCATCTAAAAGTGTTTGAGCTTGATCTGCACCCCATGCATCTGTAGCTGGTTGTTCATCAAAATCAACTAGGAGCACTAACCAACGCTCATTTTCTTGTAACGGTAAGAGTTTCATCTCTTCATCTTCGATGTCGAATGTATTTTCTGCCATCCATTGTTCAAGAGTCTCATTGTTTGAGAAACACCACGAACTCGCGAGTAACAGTATGACGATGACTGGCACGCCATACCGTGGACTCATGATTAAACGGACTATGGTGAAGTGTTTGAATGCTTGGTTTTACTGGATTGATTAAAGCACAGTTGTCGATATTTTGAGAGGATGTATTTTCTCGAGAACCGAGGTAAGATGTTTCGATTCGAGTTGAAGTAGGACCTGCTCAGGTCGAAGTTGCATCCCCCAAGATTCAGAAGCAGGGCGTGTATCGAGAATCAGTTCGTCAATTCTTGAATTCTGAAGGAGAGTAAATACTCGTTGCTGAACGGTTGATTCGGGCCATGGGTCCTCAAGTGTTGCGATTTTTAATTCGATTTCAGTCAATTGGAATGGAGAAGGTAGCGTACGATGTGATTGGATTTGGAGTAGATCAAGTCCTCGCAATGAACAACCGATTGAATGACAATTTGATTTGAAAGAACTTGGCAAAGGCTTCGAAGAACAACCACTGATAATCACATCTGTCAACCGGTGCTGAAGGGCAATTTCCAGCACCTGTTCTCTTTCCTCATTTGATGTGCACAATGAATGTGCGGAATGAATCGGGAAGGGGGCGTTGATTTGCTTCGAAAGGGGGAGTGCGGCCCCACTGCATGAGCAGTCAACCATGAGTATGTTTCGAACAGCACCTTCATTGTCCATGATCTTACTCTGACCGATCATTGTAGGTGGAGGAGAACGTAACCATTTGCTTGAACAAACTTCGATTGTACCGATGGCAAGTATTCCCAAAAGAAGTGCCAGACCACCAAATTCGGGGAGTGATGCGAGGAGGAGCAGCAGAACCAATCCATAGATTCGGATTCTCCACCAATCTGCCGACTCTTCATTGAGCATTCCAGACATTCCAGCAAGCATCATGGCAAATACTGCGCATGCTACAATTATTTCTGACCAAATTACAGCAATGACAATTGATAGCATGTGAACCGCATCGTATCGGGCATCGAGTTGCATCGATTGATGAGTTTGATGCCCAGTATCAAACAGGTACGGGAACAACAGCCCAATCGTGCTTATCACCGCTAAAATGACACTGAGAATTCCAGCAAAAAACCAATTCCGAAGCCATTTCTTTTCTGCGGGGAGTAAACCTGGTCGTGCAAATGACCATGCTTGGTGTAACAGAAATGGCATGACAGAAAGAAGTCCCAATACCGCAGCTGTCATCCATCGTACTGCACTCCATTTGGCAGGGTCAAACAGATTCAGGCATCCAGTTTCACATGGGTTGAGGTGCCGTAGAATCGCATCAAGTATTGCATCGACTTGGGTGAGCCATGCGATTGTAGAGAGTGTCGATAAAAACATCAGCAAGGTGACTCTCGCTGTTAATTCGTTCAAATGTTCCTGAACAGGACTTTGTTGGTCGTGTTCAAGTTGCAGTGACATAGCCTACCCTCAAGTATCCGTGGAGGAAGAAGATAAACTCAGACGAGGTCTTTTGTTTGAGGTGAAGCACGAGCTTGGGCAATTGTTCTGTAAACGCCATAGAGTGCCCAAAGAGAAAGCATTCCCAAACTGAGCATAACTTCCCATGACTGTCCACCATCAACTGCCCATGCAAACATGACGAGCAGAAGGGCTGCTACGGCACTACGGCGAACACCTTGTGGGATTGCAAGACTCTTGTCGAGATATTCCGGGCCACCGCCAAACTTTCGTTCATAGAACTCACCTTGAATGACCGCAGCAACAATAAGAATTGAAAGTGTAGCAAAATAGAACAGGTTTCCTTCATCAAAGAACATTTCAGCGAGGTCTTGTTGTCGTTCTGCCTCAACTCCTTCTGGGTCTTCAACTGCCACGAAAAGAGCATCGTAATCGCCTACACTGATAGTACGAAGTGCCAAGCCATCAGCATCGTCATTGGTTGTTGTATCTGGTGGACTGATGGAGAATGAAATAATATTCCATGCATCTCCAGCATCAAAGTTTCCATTTCCATTGACAGCATTTCCAACCAATTGGAATGGAATAATTCCTACATCCGAACTTGGAGCAGTCCATGTGATAATCCAGTCATTTCCGACGGCCGATTGCGACAGTGCACCTGGTTCATCAGCTACAGTCCTCGAACCTTCACCTGGTGTGAGTGTCCCTTTATTGTAATCCCAAATCATGTATCCGCCATCTGGATTTGAGGCATGCTGAAGTGAAATTGTAAAATCATACGATTGATCGACGGTATAGGAGCGTGGAACACCTGAAATTGAAACAACAACAGAATTTGATGGAGCACCGTCTCCGTGGCAACTGCATCCCGTTTCTACAACGAGATTTTCACCATTCTTCCAAGGTGGTCCACCTGGCATTGCCAAAGCAGGGGCAATCATGAGGAGTGCCATCAATCCAAAGACCAACAATCGGGAGTTGCGTGAAAGCATAGTCGCACCTAATCTTTCCACCCGCAGCCGCCCTTTGAACGTTCCTTTTCTTCACTCCGCTAAGGGGCGAGAACTAAGGCTCTCTTTCTGTGCTCAAATTTCTTTTATTGCAGTATTTAATTGAGACATCATGGCTTTTCCGTCACCGAAAAGCATCATTGTTTTATCTTCATAAAACAAATCATTGTCAACACCTGCATAGCCTACTGAGAGGGAACGCTTGATGATAACAACTGTTCGGGCCATGTCTGCATCGATAATTGGCATACCAGCGAGAGGTCCTTCTCCACTTCGTGCAGCAGGATTGGTTGTATCGTTTGCACCGATGACAACTGCAACATCACAATCTGGGAATTCACTGTTAATTTCGTCCATTTCGATTAATTGTTCATAGGGAACACTTGCTTCTGCAAGTAAGACGTTCATGTGTCCTGGCATTCGACCTGCAACAGGATGAATTGCATACTTGACTTCAGTTCCGAATTTCTCAGTAATGAGGTCAGCAAATTCCTTGACTTGGTGTTGGCATTGTGATACAGCCATTCCGTAGCCTGGGACGATGATGACTTTTTGCGCACCATCGATCATCATAGCGACTTCATCAGCATCTGAACCAACCTTGGTACGTGTGAGAGAGACTTTCTCTCCACTTCCACCGAAGGACTTGAACAAGACATCCAAGAGAGTTCTGTTCATTGCCTTACACATAATGAAGGTAAGAATAAGTCCGGATGCTCCGACTAAAGAACCTGCAATAATCAGTACTGAATTACCAATGATAAATCCAGTAAATGCTGCAGCGATTCCTGATAGCGAATTGAGTAGAGAAACAACCACAGGCATGTCAGCACCACCAATTGGCAAAACAAGGATAATTCCGAGAGCACACGAGATTCCAATAATAGCCCACATGTAATCGGTATTTGTTGGGTCTCCAATGCTGAGATAAATCAATACACCAACGGTTAACATGAGAATGACTTTGACCGGATTGAGCCAACTTGGTCCCCATGTGGGCGTCTTTATCCACTTTCCAAAGACGCTAATACCGCCTTTGAGTTTGTACATTGCGAGCATAGATCCAGTCAGTGTCATCCATCCAACAAGTGCCGAAAGTCCTGCTGCAACCATTGTCACAGTCAATTCTAAACCTTCAGGGATATTGCTAGCATCTTCGAGATATCTCATGATTTCTGAAAGTGCGACAAGAGCAGATGCCGCACCGCCAAATCCATTGAACATAGCGACGAGTTCTGGCATTCCAGTCATTTCGACTCGAACTGCCAGCCAATATCCAATTGCAGATCCAAGCACAAGTCCTGCAATGATTAATGTCCAGTCAACAACGCCATTGCCAGTCAGTTGCATTTGCAACACCGTTGTAATAACTGCGACAAGCATTCCCATGGCGCCAAGTTGGTTGCCAAATGGTGCCGTACGTGGATGACCTAACTTTTTCAATCCAAAAATGAACAATGCTGCAGACAGCAAATATCCGACTGAAACCCAATCTTCCATCTTAAGCACCTCTGCGTTTCTTTCCAGCAATCATATTTAGCATACGATTTGTCACTGCAAATCCACCAACGACGTTAATCATTGCAAGGACAACAGCAACAAAGGCGAGAATTCCTGACGCGACAGTTTGTTGAGCCTCATACGCAACATTAGAGCCGATCAATGCTCCGATTATACTGATTCCGGAAATTGCATTTGCCCCACTCATGAGAGGTGTGTGCAATGTAGCAGGGACTTTGGTAATCAATTCAAATCCAAGGAAAATCGCAAGTATGAACAAAGTTAGGTTTCCGATTAAAAGTTCTGGAGTCATTCGAGTACACCTCCGAGGCGTGTTTGTTTTGGATGTAAAGCGCCATCTTGGCAGAGAAGAACTCCACCCATTCCGTTGACATAAAAGTCAGAACCTTCCGGTGCACCAACCAAAACATCATCATCTTCACTGATCACAAGCTCACCCTCTTTCACAAGAGATGTGATGAATGTTGTCAAGTTGTTTGAATACAACATACTGGAAGTTGTGGCGAGTGTTCCAGGCAAGTTTGAGGTTCCTACGATGATCACACCGTTTTCTGTCGTGATCACTTCTCCAGCAACCGTATCTTCACAGTTCCCGCCAACATCTGCATTCATGTCAACAACGACTGCACCAGGTTTGAAATTTAGAATTGCACTTGAGGGGACTGTAATTGGTGCTGGACGGCCGAAGATTCGTGCAGTTGTGACAATGATGTCAGCATCGGCTGCAACTCCACAAACGGTATCGTTGACTTTTTGTATAAATTCTCCAGTTAATGGTTTTGCATACCCGGATTCATCTTCGAAATCATCCATTCCATCAACTTCAATGAAACGACCACCGACGGATTCTATTTGTTCAGCTGCCGATTTACGAACATCCGATGCATACACAATAGCACCGAGGCGCTTGGCGGTTGCAATCGCTTGAAGCCCAGCAACACCACTTCCCATAATGACGACCTTTGCTGGACGAATAGTACCGGCTGAAGTGGTCATCATTGGAATGCCTCTTGGAACGTGAGCAGCCCCAAGCAAGACTGCTTTGTATCCTGCAAGATTATCTTGACTGGAATTGACGTCCATTGATTGAGCACGTGAAAGTCTGCGAGGAATCATGTCCATCGAGAGAAGAGTGATTCCTGCATCAATGCATGATTGAACATATTGTGGATTGCGGAAAGGGTCAGCAACACAGGCGATGCGGGTTCCTTTTGCGACTCCTTCGATTCCAGGGAATCGAATTGAAACGATTGTCTCGCAAGACAACACTTCATCACGTGTTGAAATCTTTGCGCCAGCAGTTTCGTAATCGACATCAAGATAGTTTGCGGCTTTTCCTGCACCTTTTTCGATGAAAACTTCAAAGCCTGCTTTCAATAATTTCTTCATGCTTGAAGGGGCAATAGCCACTCGTGTTTCGCCAGCAGGTTCCATAGGTACTCCAAGTTTCATACGATGTCCTCGATTCCCCTTGGTCGCAAATTCGACTGGGGATGTTCTTCGGACCGAGAGGAGGTTCTTAGATGGCACGCATCGAAGTTGTCAATTTCTGATGTAAAATATTCATTTTTCCAACTTTTTACACGAGATACTGATTGGATTCGACCATGTTGCTTATTGATGGTCGGGTATTGGGCAGGATACCGAGGAATTTACAATGAGCACTCATCGAAGAAAAATCGCCGTTATAGGAGCTGGAAATGTTGGTGCAACTTGTGCATTCGTACTTGCACAGATGAAAATTGCAGATATCGTTTTGCTCGACATCTATGAAGGATTTGCAAAAGGAAAAGCTCTGGACATGTCACAAAATGGGCAAGTACTCAATTACAACGGAACTGTTACTGGAACTTCTGATTACAACGATATTGCAGGTGCAAGTGTTGTTGTCGTCACCTCCGGATTCCCTCGACAACCAGGGATGACACGAGAAGACCTGATTGCTAAAAACGCTGGAATCGTCAAGCAAGTCGGTGAAGGAATTCGCGACCATGCTCCGGATTCAACCATCGTAATGGTCACCAATCCACTTGACTTGATGACCTATCACATGCAAAAGGTCACAGGATTTCCTGCAAACCGCGTTTGTGGCCAAGCAGGTGTTTTAGACAGTGCACGAATGACCCATTTTGTCGCTCAAGCCGTTGGATGTTCAGAAGAAGATGTTCAAGCAATGGTCTTGGGAGGTCACGGAGATACTATGGTTCCACTTCCTCGATTTACTACTGTTGGTGGTATCTCGATTACTCACCTTCTTGATGAGGAAACCATTGATGCTATCTGCAAGCGTACTGCCTCTGGCGGTGGCGAAATTGTCAAACTTCTCGAACGTGGTTCAGCATTCTATGCCCCGGGTTCAGCAGCAGCAGTCATGGCAGAAGCAATTTTGAATGATCGAAAGCGATTGATTCCAGCATCCGCCTACCTCACAGGTCAATATGGACTCGATGATGTGTACATTGGCGTCCCAGTTATTCTAGGTGCAAATGGTATTGAGCGTATTCTTGAATTAGAATTATCCGAAAGTGAACTCGAATCACTCCAAGGGTCTGGCAATTTTTACAAGTCCCAGTTGAAAGAATTACTCGGTTATTAATTCGATTCTCGAATGATGGCAAGCGAATAGTTTTGTCCGAGGGTGGTGACATATTTGTCATCGATAGTTCCGTTTTCTACCCGTGTAAGTTTTTTTCCTTGACGGCCACGTGAGATCATGCGTGCAAGAACTTCTTGACCTATGTAACATCCTTTGGCTTGGTGAACCAATTGATTGAGTCCGACTGCAAGAGGATGATTCGTCCTTGTAACTTCAAATCCATTCCAGGGTATTTGATTCTCGATTCTCCATTCATGGAATGATTCAAGGTCATCAATATGATCTGATTCTACATCGAGAGAGGCGATGAGAAGTGAATACTTTTCATCGATATAACCGTGTGTTATGCCATCCAATGATTCAAATTTTCCTACATTCGCATTGTTGATTCCAAATTCGATACAAAATTGGTTGCGAGATGTGACATCAACAATTGTCACCTCTTGGTCAAGGATACGTGGAGTTACATGTTTTAGCAGCATTCCAAGTTGTGAGGTATGCGTTTGAACAGCAAGAAAACCACCCATGTGGAACACTGTGGCAAGATCGACGATTTTAGCTTGTGTTGTCGTGAATACGGTTTGCCGCACTTCGCCTTGAACCATATCGATTATTTTATTTGATGATAAACCATCAATAAATTGTAGAGCATCTGCACCTTGCCAAACAGTCAATGATGCATCTTCGTAAGCCACTCGAGGCATAGCAGAGCCTCAAGAGAAAGATTCGCCGCATCCACACGAGGAATCAGCATTTGGATTATTGATTTTGAATCCTCCACCCATCAATCGGTCGACGTAATCGATTTCTATACCATCAAGGAGATGGCTTGAAGCATTTGGGACCAAGACTCTAAACCCGTCAATAGTCACTTCTTGACAACTTTGGTCGGTGTCTTCGACGATCTGTAAATCATACATGTAACCTGAGCAACCACCGGATAATACACCGACTAAGAGAGCCATAGAACGGTCATCACCAAACGCGTCGACTAGCATTTCTTGTGCCTTTGATGAGATGGTTAAGTTGACATTGACCACTTCAGGAGTCATCAGTTGCACAGGGCCAGATGTTTCGCATGTACCGCAGTCCATGAGCATACGATGCGCCACTTCTCTATGAACCTGTTCTTCGATTCAGGGTGTCGAAATGGTTTCAACGGCGTTTATTTTTACGTTCAACTTCCTTAAGAAGAATTCCACATCGTCGAATTTGCTCTTTTGCACGCTTAATTTCTTCTGATTCAAGACCTCGAGGAATCGATTGCTCGAAACACTTCATTGCATCTGGATATCGTTCCATTTCAGCATATGCGCTTCCCATATTGTACAAGGTTTTTCCACGAACTTCTGACGGTCGAATGAGCATGGCTTGATGATATGCTTCAACACATTTCGGGTATTCTTCAAGATAATAATAGGCGTTTCCTCGGCCGTTTAATATTCGAATGATCATGCCATCATCTCCTGCAAATGAGGGGAGAGCTCGGTCAAAGGATGAAAGTGCTTCTCTAAATTTACCGCCTTCAATCAAGGCAACACCTTGGTTGTACCATGCGACATCTTGGTTTGCCACGGAACTTGAGTTGACTTCAGTATCGACCGTTGCAGATGCTAATTGTTGCGCTTCAATTGCTGCTTGCGTGAGGTCAAACGCTGGTTGTGTCGGCAATTCTGCTTCAACGAGTTCGATACTCTGAGGCCGTTCATTCAATGCTTGTGCAGAATCAACCAGAAGTGATTGGGCGGCCTCTGCAGTCGGTTGAACCACTTCTAAGTTTTGAGGTTCAGGTGGAGTTTGGAGACCGAGCGCATTCATGTAATAGTCCGCTTGTGACTCTTGATGGTCAACTGGCACGGCCATGGGTTGGGGAGTCACTGGTTCAACAGTTGCTTGTTCCATTGGAGCAGCAGGTGCGAATGCAGGCGCAGGTGCAGGTGCAACGGCTTGAACAGGAGCCACTCCACTGAGTTCGTCCGCCTTCCGATGACACTTTTGGGCGGTTTCCAAATCTCCAGCGGATTCGAGTGAACGTGCAAGTCCTCTCCAAATTGATGGGTTTTGACCATCATTTTTAATCATGGATTTCCATATGGTCACTGCCTGGACATCATTCTTTGCGGCAGTATGGGCTCGAGCATGGTATTCAGTTTCACCATCGCCGAGGTATCCAAGTGCTTCTTGTGCCAAATGTGGCCCTTCTGGAAGTGTAGGTGGGATTCCGTGAACTGACTCCAACACGGTCGCTTCTCCTTCTGCCAATTCAATAAGAATTCGAATAAATTCAGTTCTTGCAACATTCATTGGTTCAATTTGAAGAACTGTTCGAGTCGAATGAAGGTAGTTTTCAATATCGCCAGTTTGATTACACAATTGGCTGCACTTGAGTGCAGCCTTCAGATAATCTGCTTGAACATTCATTGCTTTCATATAGCACTCAATAGCACGTGAAGATTCATCTTTTCTTTGATAGATTGAACCTAAATTGAACCAACCTGACCCTTGGCTAGGGTCAAGCGATTGTGCGTGTTCGAGAGCAGAGATGGCGTGGTCATCGAGTTCCAGTCGAGCCATTGCTCCTCCTGCAATTCTCCACGCACCAGCATGTTCTGCTGCGATCGTTTTCAGATGTGGGCTGAGTAATCCTAATGCAGCCTGTGCATCTCCTGAACGAATGAGTGCCGTTGCTTCAGTTACCAAATCATCCATGTTAATTGGCTCTTGAATTGGTTCTTCAATAATTTGAGGAGCTTGTTGAACCACTGGCTCGACAACCACTGGCTCGACTACCACTGCAGTCGCAACTTGAATCTCTTGAGTAGCAGCAACGACTTCAGCTGCTGACTTGAGTTCTTGATATTCGAGATGTTGGTTTTCATCTTCATCATGATGTACTGCCTCAGCCAGTATCGCCGCTTTGTCAGTAACACCCACTTCTTTCATGACATCAGTAACTTGCTTGTCATCATAGGTTTGAGAAGGGGCTTGCATTGGCATGGATTCAAGAGGAAGGTTTTCTCCACTTTCCGCACATCGGTTTTTGACATCAAGTAATAACGGGTGTCCTGGGAAGAAGTTCAACGCACGAACAGCCATTTCATAGGCTGCAGTATCATCTCCAATTCGTTCGAGCAATGTTGCAATATTTGCCGTAGCTGGTGCATTATCAGGATTGATGTCAAGGCAAATCTGGAAAGCCTGTCTTGCACCACGTGCATCTTGTTCAGCTTCGAGTAAAACTCCACGATTAAACCATGCCATGTCGCATGATGGGTCTAATGCAATCGCTTTATTGAAGGCAGTAAGTGCGCTTTTGGAATCATTTTTCCTTGAGTATTCTTCTCCAAGTTGCAGCAAGTATTCAACAGAGTTTTCATCGTTTGAATCCTCTTCAACAATCTGAGCTTGTTTTTGATTGGCGATCCATTTTACCGCAGCATGTTGGAGTTCTTCTTCCTTTAGGTAATTGTTTTGATCTGTATCCATTGAATGAGCAAAAGTCAGAAAACCTTCGCGGTCCGAAATTGAATGTTGATTAATTACGCGCTCAAGAACATTCTCAGAATACCCTACCGGTTTCACTTCCACATGTTCAACCATGTTTCCAAGTCCAGCCGAACGAAGTGCTGCGGCCATGGATTCAGTAACAGCATCAGATACGGCATTCGTATCTGTAGGATTTGGGGATTCTGCACCGGTTCCGTTCATAGTGTCACCAAGCCTTACCAATTAAGCGACCGGCATAAGCATTGCTTCTCGGCGTGCCATGGAAATGAGCACTATATTCAAATGCCGCCGGCAAAATCGTGAGGTATGACTCAGACCTCGCTTCGTATTCTCGGACTCTCTGGAGAGTATCGCCCAACTTCGAAGAGTGGAATGTTGGTAAACTTGGCTCTCGCTTATGCTGAGTCAAAAGGTGCAGAAGTCCTGTTTTGGGATTGTGCTGAGAAACCACTCCCCTTCGTTGGAGAAGATGGGTGTTGGGAGAATGCTCATGTCAAAGAATTTCAAGAACTTGCATCTTCATGTGATGCTTTCTTAATTTGTTCACCTGAATACCACGGCACTATGTCGGGTGTGATGAAAAATACCTTTGATTGGCTTTATGATAAACACGTTGGAGGCAAGGTATTCGGACTCATGTGTACTCTTGGTGGGATGCAAAATTCGAATACCCTCAACCATATGCGTATCATGCTTCGCTGGCTACATGCTTGGCCTGTGCCCGAGCAGTTAGCAGTCGGGCATGTCAAAGAGGCATTTGATGGCGAAGGGAGTTTGACTGACGAAGATATGCAAAATCGACTTCACGCATTGGTTGATTCTGTGATGGAGACTTCATCTCTTTTTGCGACTCAGAGTGAGTGAGACGAATGGCTGAGCAACGCCCGTTTTTCGATGATGAATATGGTGGGCGCTACCTCTTGGTTGAACCCGGCGACTTCATGATGGGGGATGAAAAGGGTACTCGCTCAGAAAAACCTCTTCACAAAGTCAGTATTACCGAACCTTTTTTTTGCGGCGAGCGACCAGTAACGCAAGCTCATTGGCAGACCATAATGGGTGACAACCCTTCGGCCTTTACCGAAGGCTGGGCTGCTGGCCTGCGTCCAGTTGAACAAGTATCTTGGAATGATGTTCATGAATTTCTCACTCAGTTGAATGAACTTGATCAAGACACTGAACGTCTCGGAGTACGTGGCGTTTGGAGAATTCCATCTGAAGCAGAATGGGAGTTCCTCTCACGTGCGAATACCACATCACGTTGGGCTTTTGGTGACAGAGATGGTGATTTGAGCGATTATGGTTGGCATGCAGGTAATTCAGGAGCAAGTACCCGCGAAGTTGGGCAAAAGAAAGCAAATCCTTGGGGTTTTTTGGACCTCCATGGCCAAGTATCAGAATGGTGTGAAGATGCTTTTACTCCAAATTATGAATCTCATGAAGGCATTCAGTCACCGATGCAGGGAGATTCCTTGCGTCGTATTCATCGTGGTGGCTCGTGGTTCACCGAATCTGATTCAACTCGCTGTTCGTCAAGAGGCTCTGCTTTGATGACGCTCCGCAGTGATGGTATTGGATTCCGTCTTGTATGGCAACCAGTTTAGTGTTTTTGGAGATATTCTTTTGGCCATTCTCTATCACAATCCCCGCTGTTCCAAATCACGGGAGGCCCTTGCCCTTTGCGAAGCATCACCGCAAGATGTACAGGTGCATGCCTATCTCACAAAGCCTCTTGATTATGACACGCTTCATTCGCTTCTTTCTCGCCTTGATGGTGAACTTCACCTTGCCATTCGGTGGAAGGATACGTCATTCAAAAAGATTGCAAACCCTGATGTTGACCGAACCAGCATTGAATCAATCGCACGCTTTCTTTCAAACAACGGCCATTTAATGGAACGCCCTTGGCTTGATAACGGAATTTCTACTCGGATTGGACGTCCAGTTGAGGCTCTGATTGATCTTCTTCAATGAAGTTCTTCTCAGCTTTCGTTCGTGGCTCGATATCATAACCGCTTTTTTCATTGATCGCTGTGAGAGTCTGGTGTTTTGGAGTTTGTCCAGGCCCAATGTTCCATTTGAGCATAAACGGTTGGCCGAGGCACGTCACCATGTTTCGAGTTCGTAGTGAATCTATTCCAGATGCAGTCCTATCTACGGCCGGAGCTATGTCTTCATGGAATATTTCGTCCATCGCAACGCAAATGGATTGGAAGTTTCTCGAACCATCACACAATTCCCATAACATACTGTTCATTGTATCAAGCGGTCTACGTACCTCTCGAGGAGCGCGGAAAAGTTTTGCCAAAAGCCTTTCAAATCTCGTAAATCTCTTTTCAATCCGAAGAACTACATTTTTCCCTGTAATCCCATCCTCTTCAATATGAGGTCCAATTTCTCCCACACGTGCCCACCATACTGGTAATCTACACGGGTAAGTATCAGCGTATTGGTGGCGATCTGCATCTGCAAGTTCCATGTTAACACCTCAAAATTGTGTAAAGGTCCAAATGACCATCGTTGTCATTGAAGCAACTCCGGTAAAGGCAACAAGCCTGGTTGCATCAACTCGTTCAGTAAAATTCCGTAGAAACCACGTACCTACGCCACAAACGGCAATGATAAGCCATAGTAAGTACCACGCCGGTGGATATGACGCTGATTCCATACCTAAGCCTCTTGAATCGAGTCCCTTACTGTTTCGTATCGAGATATTGCTGGCCATAGTATTGCCATTGTTCGCTCGTCCAGCCCGGCGGTAGCCCTTCTGCAGGTAATTGCGGGCCTGATGAATCGGATTCTGTTGATTCCGGCATTTTTTCATGGTGATTGAAGTTTGTAACAGGAGGGCCACCAGTACTCGTTGGTGGACCATCCGTTGTTGGTTGAACAAGTGCTTCACTTTCCACAATTTCTTCTTGATTGAAATGCAGATATTTTTTTTCAGTTTCCCGTCGCTTCCTCAAAAGTAGTGTCAAGAGGAGAGCAATAAAGAGTACCCCTGCAATTGAAGATGCAATCACTTCGGTATTCAAATTAAAGCCATCATCCTCTGTAATGCGGAATTGGAAAGTGCGACTGTCGGACCAACTTAAGACGCCGTCGATTGATTCAACTGTGACGGTCACTTCCCCATTTGAATCACCTCCAATACGATGCAATTCGCACAACATATCGGTATATTTCGGAGTCATGTGGCCTGCACTGTGTTCAAGCTCTTGTCCTGACTCATTCATGAACACACCTTGGCATACAGTACGCCACTGTTCGGGTTGATTTACCGTAATCACATATTGTTCGACTTGAGTTGAAGAGGATGTGACATTAATCCAGAATGGTGCTGGCATTCCATCGGTGAACGTTTGCTCAGATTGAAGACTCATTTCTGCTACCATCGCCCGTTGAGTATCAACGAGAACCAAAATATCGTGATGTAATTCGTAAGGTTTTGACTCAAAGTCCTCTCCGGCCTGAACATCAAATGAGATGACGATCCTGGTGTTAAGGGGCATATCGTCTGGAATCATCAAGTCGACTGTAACAACCATTTCTTGACCAGCAGCCATCGTTAATTGGTTGTACTCTTCAAGAGTCCCAATATTGAGGAAGGCAATCACATTCTGATTCGGTGGAGATGTTGATAATGACGCCATTACCATGAATCGATCATCCGCAGCATTTCCAATATTTTTCAGAGTAACATTCACAGATGCAACACCGCCGACGCCTGCAGTTGTTTCACTTTGATTCGCAATTAACATCGGTTTACGGATTGAAGCTGTAATCGAATCAAATGATATGCTGTTATCTTCAATTTTGAGGTCACTTATTCCGTCACCGTTCATCACTGTAAATTCAATGGTATTGACTTCACTTGCCTTTTCAGAACTCGGCAAGAGGATCCACACTTCGATGGTTACAACATCTTCAGCATCATAGGGCGCTGATAATTCAATTGGTCCTGAATGGTTTGAGTCGTCGATTCTTAACCACCAATCCCATTCATCGGGTATCGTAGAACTGGTAAGTAGTGCTGATACCTGTCCATTGCCATTATTCTCAACTTCTAACAGCACCATCGTCGGAACACTCGGAGTCAATTTACGGGGTGATTCGAGAAGTCTTAATTCGAGGTCACTTACGGTGCTTACAACAATCCCATCATATGGCATTCCTTGGTATTCCATTCCACTTCGCGTGGATGTAATGCTGGGCGTGATTGTAGGGGCAGTGTCTCCAGCTTGACCAGTTATAGGAGCGGTGATTTCAATGCTGAATGATGTCGATGACTGGCTGTTAATAACGGCATTGTTCAGTGCTGGTTGTCCGATGACCCACAGACCAGCCGGTCCATGTAGGATAGCAATGGAAAATATATCTTGCCGGCTTGCATTGTTCCAAATGGTGAATTCTATTGAGATTGATTCTCCTGCGTCAACCGTCGTATCCTGTTGCATCTGATATTCAGATATTCCAACTGTTGCATTACTAATCATCGAAGCCGATACATCGATGTTTTGTGTGTGGCTTCGGATGGAATTGTTTTGTGAAAGGGCCGTTAAAGCAAAACTGAACATTGAATCAGGTATGGCATCTGTCGGTATAGTTAAGGTGAAATCAACCATTACTGGTGTATCTGTTCGAACAAGTACACTGGATTCCTGTGTCCATGCCAAGTTCACCATCCAATTTGCAGGCAGTGCGGAAGTATCGATTGACAAATCAAATACATCAGTCGCGTCTCCTAAGTTTTGAATTTCGATCGAAAACGGGCATGAGCTTCCAGGAGAGCATGTTACTGAAGTTTCAGGTTTTACAATGAAGGGCTCTCTGTCCGGTATAACTTGGAATTGCATTGGCAGCGTCGTGTTGACCACCAAATGCTGACTTGAGGTCCCTATGAACGTCATCTGTTGAAGCCCAGTCGTTGCATTCGGGTCCGGTTGAATTTTTACATCAATAAATTTAGATTCACCCGGCGCTAACAAAACTCCATTTTGCGTATTGATGGAAACACCACTCGGGTGTGCGAAATAGACATCCCAGCCATCAGGTAATCCAGAAATCCCTGGCAACACTGAATCTGATATATTCCCATCATTGGTAATTTCCACTCGTACAGTGCCCCATTGGCCAGCAACAGAGCCTACTGTGGAGATGCCGCTTGATGAGAGAGCGTATTCATCTTGACGTACTTTCTGGTCATATACAAATACAAGTTCATCGAGATAGTAACCAATATCTGTACCGGATGCATCTGATTCAAACAAGAATCGAAATTGAGTTTGACTGTGGAAATGTTCATTCGGTACCGGGATAAGTGGTGAAGTTGCACCGGCATTATTGACAGAAAACGTTTGGTAATCCTGGCCATCGACAAAATCTTGGTCAATCGTATTACTAATGCTTCCTAACTGAAACCAACCACCCATTGCAGTCAGAACTTCGATTTTCATAATATCTCCAGAAGCGGCACTTCCAGTATAATAGAAACTTAAACCATTGGTGCGCGTTGGATTTGATGCCACATCCGACATATCCATGACTGGCGTCACCAATGATGTTGCAAGGTTATTTGTATAACTCGAAGATTGACCGTTTCCTATATGACAACTGCTTCCCATAGAAAGACCAGTATCAGTACTCAGCCCCCACTGTGCCCCGGGGGTCCATCCAACCAGTGAATCACAATTGAAGTACATACTCGCCACGGTAAAACTACCGGTTTTGACATCATTCTGTGGGTTGTCGTCAAGCACGGTTGAGGTAGCTCGTACCACGAGTGTATGGTTACCTGAATAGGTGGGTGTTATTGTCGTTGCAACTGAATTTGAGTTTCCACCGCTCAATGCACCTAATTGTACCGTTTGATTGACCATTTCAAACAAAGCATATTCATTATGAAGTACCTTGACATTCACGTCAATTGTTCCTGAAGAAACGGTTCCAAGGTTTTCAATCATAAGATCCAGTTGTATTGGGACATTAATGACAGCGTCAACAACATAGAGCATTTCGGGTCGGTTAAATCCTGGAACTGGATAGTTTGAGGAAAACATGCGATATTGTTCTTCATCACTTGCAGTTGTATACGAAAAGGAAACATCAGTGACGGTAACATCAACTCCCGTTGCACGGGCTGATGTTGAATGTGGAGATACATCACCCACTTCCACATCATGCCAAGTCGGCATGCTGCTCCCCAGCAAGAGGGCAAGGAAGATGAATGCTACGAACTTCTGCATGACGCTCATTGCATCACATGGCTTCAATATATATGAGGCAATTGGGGAACAAGTTGAGCTTAAGATTTTTCAATCGAGGCTTTGACCTGATTTTCTGAATCTTGTAATTTCACTTGGTCCTTCTTTTCTTTCGCTTTTGCAGCAAAATAGACCGTAAATGACGGGATTAAGACCATGGAAAAGCATCCAACTACTGCGGCCAGAGCCCACATGAATTCTGTTGCTGCATCGACTGAAAATACCTTTATTGAGTCAAACTCTTCGTTAACGCTCAACATCATAATTTCAGGCGATGTGAGTCGGTCACCTTGCTCGATAATCTCGACGCGCAGTAAAGAAGGGCTGTGTTCATATGCGATCAAGTCCTTTGCTTTCAAAGTCGCTTCAGCGAGATCTGAGCCATATACAGTCCCGTTATTCCTTCGTGCAGGGTCGTACGAGGTCAATGCATGAATGACAATTGTATCACCATTGGGTGATTCGACTTCATGCGTGGAATTTTTTTGACATTGTTCAGCACAACTGAATGCTTGGTCGGATTCAACACCAAGAAGGCGATGGCTGTAGAGTCCGGCTGAATTAATCAATCTCACTTTCGCATTGGATGAAAGTTCGACTGCAGAGAGGTGAACCCACGTCAGATTCGAACTGTTTGCAGGAATGTCCCAAGACCATGTTGTGGTGTTCGAAGATTCCTGATAGATCCGAATAGGCTCTCCAATTTCGTGATCAGTTTCTGTTGATTCAGTCGTATAAAGATAATATGAAGGGGAGACTGTTGCTCCATAGACTGCATATGAGAGTAAAACAATGAGTGTCACGGACAACCCAAGTAAAGTACGCAAAAGGTTGGGATTCTGTGCCAAGGCCTTCTTCATTATCCTTGCCAAGAGCCCTCCTGTATTGAACCCTTGTTCTATCCCTTTTTCGCACAACCGAACGAGGATGACATGTATTCGCCGGTGCGTTTTAGCCGTTCTCTTCATATAGGGGAGTTCGGTCGGCAAATTGCTCGGTGTCTTATCATGACGACTCTATACGATATACCCGCTGAAATCCTTAGCCCAGCTCTTGCAGCGCGACTCGAAGAAACAAAGAGCGTTTCAACCCCTGAATGGGCTGAATTCGTTAAAACCGGTGTCGACCGAGAACGCCCTCCTTCACAAGAAAACTGGTGGTTTCTTCGATCTGCCGCTATTCTGCGCAAGGTTTCCCGTGATGGGCCAATCGGTGTAACCCATTTGGCTCAAGCATTCGGTGGACGCAAGGATAACGGTGCAAGCCCAAATACTCCCGGTGTTGCATCACGACACATCATCCGCACCGCACTCCAACAACTCGAAGAATCAGGTTTAGTCGAGAAAGTTGCTGGACGAATTGTCGAGGACGAAAATGGTGATTCACTCCAACTGTTCAAAGGCCGCCGCATTACTGCTGCTGGTCACAAAATGATTGACAATGTTGCACATGAGTGTCGTCCAATCGCTGATGAACAATATCCAGGACTCTCTAAGTACTGAAGGAAGTGAATGAGGTGACAAGCATGGTTTCGACTCAAGACAATGAGTTGAATCAACTTCGTGAACAACGACGCATGGCACTTCAACAACAACTCGAACAGCAAGCCGCCCAACAAGCCAATGCTGAAGTTCAAGCACAAGAAGCACAGTTGGTTTCTCAAAACCTTGATGCTGCAATGAAGAACTTAGTTTCCCCAGAAGCCCGTTCCCGCATCTCCGCAATCGCTTTGGCTACGCCTGAGCGTGCTGAAATGATCAAACAAACAATCGTTCAACTCCACAGCCAAGGTAAGTTGAACACAATAATGAATGATGAGCAATTGAAACAATTGCTCCAATCCCAATCGAAGAGCCGCCGTAGTGCGTCCATCCGAAGAATCTGAGAAGGTGCTCGAACATGTCCCGAAATAAACCAGCAGCTAAGAAAATACGCCTCATGAAAGTGGGGAAGCAAAATCGGCGTGTCCCCGTTTGGGTCATGTTGAAGACCGACCGAAATACTGTGTCCCACCCTAAGAGACACCACTGGCGCCGTAGTAAGCTCCAACGATGAGGTGAATGATATGGTACGTGCAAATGAATCCGAATTAACTGTCCCCCTACGCAAAGCGTGGAGCATTACCCGCTACAAGCGTGCACCTCGTGCAATCCAAATCATCCGTGAACATGTGATTCATCACTTGAAAGTTCGTGAAGATGAAGAAGTTTGGATTGACCCAAGTGTCAACGAACATATCTGGGCCCGTGGTATCGAAAACCCACCTCGCAAGATTCGCTTGCAGGTCACTCGACACGACGAACCTGATATTCCAATCGAAGTCAAATTATTTGAGGAGTGAATCATATGGGAAATATCCGACCAAGTTTTATCAAAATCCGAGCCATCCATCTAGTGGAAGATCATGGTGAGAAATTCACCGCAGATTTCGATCACAACAAGAAGATGGTTCAAGAACTCACTGACGTTGAATCGAAAAAGTTACGCAACTGGATTGCTGGCTACGTCACAACCTACCGTAAGCGTAGAGTCGACTGATTGAGGCGATGAAGTGACTGTGCGCGTCAATTGGGACCGCACTCCCGTTTCAGTTCATCATGATGATCAAGATATTCTGGAGACATTGATACTCCATCTTCGTAATAAATACGGTGTCCGAAAACGTTCACTTGTTATGAAAGACCGAGATGAAGGCGGGTATCTCTTTTTTATCTACCAACCTTGTAATCCTAAATGGATCTTAGAATTCGAGGAACTGATGCCTGAAGTTAGGGAGGATGAGTGAGATGGGCGATCGACAAACTCTCCAACTTCCTCGCCGAAACTATTCCCTGCATATCGTATTGGTGGGAGCATCTCACCCTGGAAACCTTGGGGCAGTGTGTAGAACGATGCTGAATTATGGATTTGATTCTCTTCGCCTTGTATCGCCCACTTGCTCACCCGATGATATTGAAGCAAGGAATCGAGCAAAGCATGCTGGACGCGTCCTTGATACTTGTCAAGTATTCGACACACTCGAAGCTGCAACAGCCGATTGCAGTTTGACAATCGGAACTTCAGGTAAGCGTGAAATCGGTGCAAAGACGACCTTTCGTCACTTCACCTATACGTGGGAAATGGCGGAACGATTGGACTCTTTTACCGAATCAGTATCGCTTGTATTTGGAGAAGAGGGAATGGGGCTGTCTACAGAATCCCTTGCACTCTGTGATTTCTTGGTGACCTTGCCCACATGGGAAGGCTATCCAATTGCGAATTTATCACATGCAGTCAATGCTTGTGTCTATGAACTCCATCGCTCAACTGTACGTTCATCACAGGGTTCGAATCCCGGCATCCCCAATATCGTACCACTCGAAAGAAGCATGAATCCCACTCTGAAGCGTATTCTCAACCAAGGGATTTTGGAATTTGGCCAAGTCTTGCCGGGTAATGACGACCGAAGAGAAAGTTTTTCACAGAATTTAAGGCGGAATTTAATGCGTTCCATGCCTACGGATGATGAGGCAACACGCCTCATAGGTGGTATCCTCGATGCGACGACTGCTCTCCAATACGTCGCAGGAAATGCTGAATGGAAAAGCCAACGACGACGTAAAATTACGCCGACAGAAGAAGAGTAATCATGGAATCCATGATGCCGTACTCTTCGGAGTTTCTCGCACATGCATAGCAACGAGTTTCAATCGATTTCCATAAGCAGTCGTGATATGTGGTTGAACCTGCTCAAAAGCCCATTTGGCGAGATTCTCTGCAGTGGGGATGAACGGTACTACAACTGTCCGATGCCCGTCGCCCATTGCAGCACAAGCGTTTCTTGCTTCAGAATCGCCTTCATATACCACAAATGCGTGATCTACGATGTCATGAACATGTTCCATCAGTATCGCACTCACATCTGAAAAATCCATCAACATTCCTTCTTCACTGACGCCTGATTCTTGGACAGTATCGCCTTCAATTTCTGCTTCGAAACGGTAACGGTGACCATGCATGTGTCGGCATTTACTTTTATGATTCGGAACTCTGTGCCCTGTGTCAGTCTCTACAAATCTTCGTATACGTGTTGTCATTCTTCCATCTCCTCAAAATCCAGTGAAGCTGAATTGATGCAATACCTTTGCCCACCGAATGCTCGTGGCCCGTCTTCGAAGATATGTCCTAAATGTGCGTCACACTTTGAACATTGAACTTCAACTCTTTGCATTCCATGCGTGTAATCCTCGATGTGCTTGATTCCTGCATCGGGATGCTCCGTGTGGAATGATGGCCAACCGCAACCTGAATCGAATTTCATAGAAGAAGTAAACAAAAGATGACCACAACAGATGCAAAAGTAATCGCCATCTCTTTTTTCATCCCAATAGATCCCCGTAAAGGCGCGTTCTGTAGCACTTTGACGTGTGACTAAGTATTGTTCTTCAGTGAGACGTTGACGGTAATCTTCTTCCTTATGCGATTTTTCAACCTCGAGGGCGTTTCTAAGCACTTCTTCCCAAGTGGTTTGGTAATCGACGGGGTCGGTGAGTCCAAGGCTGTGGAAGGCAAGAATACGCTCAATATCGGCGCCACTCATTCCAGAACTTCGCCCTTCTTCATCAGGATTATAGGAGGTATTTGTATTCGCAAACACCGTGTTGAATTCAAGGTCAAGCTGAAGAATGGCCTTTTGGGCATCTTCGAGTATGGATGCCTTATCACCGTCGAGATAGGGTAGGGTGAATGAGATGTTTTCACTGTCCCAATTTCCAATGGCAAAAGCGTGTTCGATTGCCTGATAAAATTCAGGTCGGCAATCCGGATAGATTTCATGGTCTCCGGAATGAACACCGAGAGCAATTTCAACTTTGCAACTCTCACGATTCGAAACTGAGAGAGCATATCCATACATTATTGAGGCGAATATAGCATTCCGATTCGGCACCACGGTTGACTTCATTTGTTCAGCCTCATAATGGCCTTCAGGAATGTCTTCACCTCCTCTGAGAAGTGAACTTTCAAACGCACCCATTGCACTCGAAAGGTCGATTATTTTATGTTCAATTTCGAATCCTTTTGATGCAAGATATTTGATGTTCAATTGCGCTCGTTCCAACTCCACACTGTGCTTTTGACCGTAATTGTACGAGATACAATCTACTTTGTATTGATCGGCTAAAAGCCGCATCAAGAGTGCGGTCGAATCCATTCCACCAGAGAGTGCCATGACTGCTCGTTTCATTCAGTCAACCCCCATCCACTTATGCGTTTGGAGACTCAAACGCCAAGGCGGTGATTGTTTCACAACGGCTTCAGTCATTGCAAAATTCTTACCATTCCATTCTACACTTTCAGAATCGATATAACAAGGTTGCAAGAAGTGGTGGTTGAAGCCATCTTTTAATCCATCATAGAGTGTTAAATCTTGACCAACATAAACGCATTTGAGTTCATCCCCCGTACGTTGTCGAATTTTCACTTGAGGGTACATCTGGTCTTTAGGGGAGATACAGATCCAATCGAGTAAATCTTCTGGAATCTCGATGGTCCCATTTGATTCACAGGATAACTGGTATCCTCTGGACTTCAACAAACGATGGAGTGGCCATAAATCATTCAGCATCGGCTCACCACCAGTGAAAGATAATTCTTTTCGAAGGGTACTTCATTACCTCACCGAGTATGTCGACTGCAGCCATTTCATCAAATGTTTCGAAGTCGGTATCACACCATTCGCATTGGAGGTTACATTTTCCCGAAGCGGATGAATACATGAGGTATTCCTGCATGTACGCCCTCTCCTTGGACGGAATGAAATATTTCGACAATCTTGTACACGGTTCCGAGGTCCGAAGCCGAATCAACGGTATGCTTACCCGAGAGTTCACAAGATATGCTCGGTCATATTAACGCCTCAGAGT
This sequence comes from uncultured Candidatus Poseidoniales archaeon, assembly GCA_905182715.1. Taxonomy (GTDB): domain Archaea; phylum Thermoplasmatota; class Poseidoniia; order Poseidoniales; family Poseidoniaceae; genus MGIIa-L1. The sequence goes on along the minus strand of CAJJCP010000013.1, from coordinate 51,995 downwards.
GGTCTTGATTGTATGAGCTGCATGAGTTCTTGGCGAGGTTCTGCCTTATCGAAAAACACGCCGCGCATTGCCGATGTCGTCATGACTGAGTTTTGTTTTCGTACACCACGGCAACGCATACAGCCATGCGACGCCTCAAGGATGACTGCTGCACCAAGCGGATTGAGGTGCTTTTCCAGGTCATCTGCGATGCCTTTGGTAATGCGTTCTTGATTCTGTAATCGATGAGCGTGAGCGTCAACAATACGTGCTAATTTACTGATTCCAACAATACGATCTACGGGGATGTATGCAATATGTGCACGACCACTAAATGGTTGTAAGTGATGTTCACATGTCGAATGAAATTCAATATCGCGGAGGAGAACTATGCCATCATATCCTTCGCCATTGAATGTCGATTGGAGAAGTTCTTCAGTATCGGTCGTATACCCGGAAAATATTTCATCCCATGATTCAATGACACGTCGAGGAGTCTTTTGCAATCCTTCACGTTGAGCATCGCCCTCAAGGTACTCGAGCAAGATTTTCACTGCGTTTTCTGCTTCTTCTGTTGTCACCATATGATTCACTACCTTCCATGCCGAGCATCAATTTCATCCAACTGATCGAGGAGTTTACGGCATGCAGTACGTACCGCATCCGCCAAACTCACAAATTTATGTTGGTCTCCGACATGTTTGCGGAGGTCTTCAACCAATTCCGCTGGCATGTCCAAAGAGATTTTCGGCATGATTGATGGTTCGGCCCAGAGCATATAAGTATTCGCTGAGTATTACTATAGTATTACTCTAATGCAAAAAACACTCATCTTCCAGCAGATTCTCAGTAAAATTGAAGCGAACGTTCAAAGAACCCCGTGGGTGGCAATAAACTGATGACTCAACATGCTGTAGATGCTTTCGCCCATCTTCAAAATTTACGAAACCTCTCAGGTCATCGAGATACCGTTGGTTTAACGGATGATGTGATTCAAAGTTTTCTTTCCAGCGACTCGACTTTGGGGATGGCTATTACAGAAGCAGTGGCCCGAAGAAACCACCTCAAAGATGAATTCGGTAATGATTTGTTGAATCTTTCGGAATCAGACTTGGTTAAAGAACTGCAATCGGACTACATCAATTTTTATGCCCCAGCCACAGTTAACCCTTATGTGGCCCTTGCTGCCCGTGGACCTTGGATTATTACGGCTCATGGTGCAGTTCTTCACGACAACGGGGGCTACGGGATGCTTGGTAGTGGCCACGGACCGAGCACGATTATTTCCTCTATGTCGCAGAATTGGGTAATGGCGAACGTCATGACTCCTTCTTACAGCCATAAGCGTCTCGCAACGCGCTTGCAAAGCGAACTCGGGCATACTCGAGGCTCATGCCCTTTTACTCGCTTTATCTGCATGAACAGTGGATCGGAATCAGTTACGGTTAGCCTACGGATTGCTGACGTTAATGCACGTAAAATGACTGGCCCTGGTGGCCCGCACGAAGGCAAAGAAATCAAACTCATGGCTGTTGAAAAGGCATTCCATGGACGTACTGACCGCCCTGCACAAATTTCGCATTCATGTATGACTGCATACGATAAAAACCTCGCAACATTCAGGAATCGCGACAATTTGATTCTCGTTCCAGCGAACAATGTTGCCGCTCTTGAGGCTGCATATGCAAAAGCTGAATCTGATGGATACTTTATCGAACTCATGGCAATAGAACCAGTTCAAGGAGAAGGAAACCCAGGTTCATGTGTTGAGCGTGATTTCTACGATGCTGCTCGCCGCCTCACTCTTGAACATGGCTCGATGCTACTTGTCGATTCTATTCAAGCAGGAATTCGAGGCCAAGGCTGTCTTTCAATTATCGACTATGATGGTTTCCAAGATGCCGTATGTCCTGATTTAGAAACATGGTCAAAAGCACTGAATGCTGGCCAATACCCATTATCAGTACTTGGTCTCAATCAAAGGGCATCAGAAAACTATGTTGTTGGGATTTACGGAAATACCATGACTACGAATCCTCGTGCGCTCGAAACTGCATGTGCAGTGCTCGACCAAATCACTCCAGAATTACGTGCAAACATTCGTGACAGAGGCGCAGAGTTTGTAGAAAAATTGGAACTCTTAGCTCTCGAGATGCCAGGTATCATCACTCAAGTTCAAGGCACTGGATTATTATTGAGTGCAGAACTCGAACCAAGCCAATTCCCAGTCGTTGGATTCGATGCTGTTGAGACATGGTGCCGTAAACATGGGCTCGGTGTCATACACGGAGGAACAAACGCTCTTCGTTTCACGCCTCATTTCGGAATTACCTCGGCTGAAATCGATGCGATTATCGATGTTGTCCGTGCTTCCTTCCATCACTTTTCTTAATTCAAGAAAGGGAAGTAACAATATCCTCTCGATTGAATTGTCGAGAGGCATAGTAGGCTGCGAGAGTTGCGTAAACTATTGATGAGAATCCCCAAATCAATACGTGTTCTGTGATGACTCGGTTCATCAGGAGTTCACGCAATGCCAAGAGAATATTCACTACAGGTATTGCAAACCAGAACCCTTCAATACCATCTAGGTTGATAACTTGGGTGAACAATGCTGGGAAGAGGATGAGCATCAAGGCTGGAGCCAATATTGAACCTGCTTCCTTTACACTATGGGAACGCATTGCCAAAGCTAATTCAAATGCGACAACCATGATGGCAAAGAGCATGATTGAAAGAACAATGAGGCCGATTGAGATCATCGAGAGTTGCGGTACGCCAATGAAACTTGACGAAGATGCGAGATATCCAATCGCAAATAACAGCCCGAATATCTGTAACAGAACTCCAACGCCTGTAATCGTCGCTACAGCGAGCCATTTTCCGAATAAGAGTTCCATACGCGTACATGGGAGGCAGAGCAATGCTTCGAGTGTCCCTCGCTCACGTTCTCCAGCAGTCATGTCTATCGATGGTTGAATTGCACTCGAATAAGTCCAAATTGCTAAGACTAAGGGGATGAACATTGAAAGAATCATGCCGGACTGTTCACCAGAAGTTGCCACATCCCCTGAAGAAACTTCACCATCCCATCTCAATGGGTCGAGTGTGGTATTGACATCCATTCCACCTTCAACGATTCGTACTCGGATTTCGGAACTCTCCCATTCTGATAGTGTGATCAACAGGCGGTTACGAGCTTCGTTCGAACGTTCGGAAGTCGAGAGGTGAAGGATAGCAAAGTCCCACACATCTTCACTTGACTCAAATCGTAATATTGCATCTGTCGAACTGTTTCTGACCCGTTCAAGGTCTTGCCCCGGTTCAGATAAACTCGTTAAGTTCGGTAACAATTCAATTGAATAATCCATGCTGCTGAGAGAAATATTCTCAGCGAGATTCTCTGGAAGGCCGTCCGTCTGAATCACAATTGAGAGTTCGAGAGCATCGAGTTCTGCAGTTTCAGATTCAAGTAAGACTGGAAAGAGAATAAACAAAAGAGGAAACATGAGCAGTGGTATGACGATAATAGCGATAATAGTCCGCCAGTCTCGAGTGAACTCAACGACTTCTTTCTTAGCAATGGCACGTACCCTCAGGAAACTACCGTCACTCACTTTCCATCACCTCACGAGTGGTTTTAGGAGTTTTTGGAGTGAAGAATCGACGCCACCAGCCTGTGAATGCACTTTCACGATCGTTGTCCTCCTTACGAGTTCTCGCTTGGTCTTGCGTAAGTGAAACATATGCTTCTTCAAGAGAATCTGTATCTGTATCGTTCAAAAGTTGAAACGGTGAACCATCTGCGCGAATCTCACCATTGTGGATGATGACAATTCGGTCACACACTTGTTGTGCTTCTGCAAGTTGATGAGTGGAATAAATCACAGTGCCCCCTTCATCGCGCAATTGCCGAACGAGTGCACGTACAGTTCTCGCACTCGTAATGTCGAGTCCAGCAGTTGGCTCATCCAGCAGGAGTATATTCGGACCGTGTGCCAATGCCCGCAACAAGGCTGTTTTTTGCTTCATACCTCTGGAGAATCCTTTCGTATGTCTGCTCAAATTCTCTTTCATGTCCAAATGTTCAGCGAACTTTTCGGTTCGTGCCCATGAAATCGAGTCTGGAATCCCATGCATGCGGCTGTGATATCGGATGTTCTCCCAGGCGGTGAGTCTTGAATATAATCCAGTCGATTCAGGGACGACTCCAAGTTCGTGCCGCATAGTTGTAACAGGCTCTCCGTTGCTCAGATTGACTGTTCCGCTCGATGGTTTGTAGACGCCCGCCATGAGCCGCAACAGTGTTGTTTTCCCAGCACCATTGCTACCGACTAAGCCAACAATTTCACCAGAATGAATCTCCAAGTTTATTTCATGCAACGCTTGAACTTCAGCGAAGTTCTTGGTCACACCTTGAATTGAGAGAAGAGATTCCGGCATCAAATCCCTCACGAAACGCGGCCGGATTCTATGGCTTGATTCAAACCTGGATGTTTCACTTCCAGATTACATGCTCGTTCCAACTGTTGCTTGATCTGAGAAAAAACCTCTTGTTGTGGAACACCCATTTCTACCAAATTTCCAATCATATCAAAGGCACCTTGGATTGCTCCAGCATCAAGATATGCTTCATTCGTAATTTGTCGGTTTTGACGCAACAGTTCCAGGCGGTTTGCCAAGAATTCAACTTCAGTACGGATTCGTGGGCCATCGATATGGGGTAGAGCGATGAGGTTGTCAACACAGGTTCGCATCAATTCATTGTGGGGATGCAAAGATATGATGCTTACCCTCAAACTCTCATGCGGCCTGAGTCAATTCAACCAAAACCCCACCAGTTGAACGTGGGTGAACAAAGGCAATCATTTTGTCGCCAGCACCCTTCCGAGGTACAGTATCTATCATGTGGACCCCATGTTCAAGGAGGTGCGCTATGAGACCAATTAAATCGCCTACGCGGAAACAAATTTGTTGCACACCTTTGCCTTTTTTAGAAATAAATTTCCCGATTGGGGTATCTGGCCCTGTAGCTTCTAGTAATTCGATCTGTACTGGATGGTCTTGTTCAACAGAATGACTTGTCGAGAAAAACCGAGTCGTAACACCTTGGTCTACGACCAGTTCATCCTCACCGCGTTCAATCAATCCAAGCAACCTCCAAAACGTACTACCTTCGTCAAGTGAGTCAACTGCTATACCAATGTGGTCGATGTGTATGGGTCCAAAATCCATTCAATCACCTCAAAATCCACTTGGAGCCATCCAAGTTCCAAAGACATCCTTCATTGCCTGTACAATTTCTCCGAGCGTACAATCATTCTTTACAGCAAAGAGTACGTGAGGGAAGAGATTGTCGTCGGATTCTGCAGCCTTAACAATAGCGGCAAGGCAGTTCTGTACAGTTTCTGAATCCCTCGAACTACGTAATTTCTTTAATCGGCTGCATTGTTCTTCGCCTACGGACGGGTCGAGTTTGAGCACTTCAGTTACCGTATCGTCATCCATGAGCCCATGGTTGACTCCTACGATTTTTCTCCGTTCGGATTCTACATCGTTGAGGTGTTGGTAGGCAGCATTGTGAATTTCACGTTGTTGCCAACCTTGTTCAATGGCTTTCAAAGCCCCACCAAGAGATTCGATTTTCTCTATTTGCTCCAATGCTAAATCATGAATTTGTTTGGTCAATGCTTCGACGTGGTATGACCCGCCGAGTGGATCGACCACATCGGCTGCTCCACTCTCTTCTGCGATGATTTGTTGAGTTCTTAACGCAACGGTTGCAGACTTTTCGGTCGGTAATCCGAGCGCTTCATCATATGAATTCGTGTGTAAACTTTGCGTTCCACCACATACTGCCGCTAACGCTTGAATAGTGACACGAGCAATGTTATTCAGTGGTTGTTGAGCAGTAAGGCTTACGCCGGCTACTTGTGTATGGAACCTTAACATTGAGGACTTTGGATTCTTTGGCGCATATCTCGATGTCATCAATTCATACCACAATGAACGTGCTGCTCGGAACTTCGATGCTTCTTCAAAGAAATCATTATGACAATTGAAGAAAAAGGAAAGTCGTGGTGCAAATGAATCGACATCGAGCCCATTATCGATGGCTGCCTCGACATAAGCAAGGGCATTTGCAAGTGTAAAAGCAACTTCCTGTACGGCAGTTGAACCCGCTTCACGTATGTGATAGCCCGAAATGGAAATGGTATTCCACTTAGGTACATGTTCAGAGCAGTATTCGAAAATATCGGTTATGAGCCGCATACTCTCTTTTGGAGGGAATACATATGTTCCTCGGGCAATGTATTCTTTTAGAATATCATTCTGAATCGTACCCAATACTTCGTGAGATGAAACACCCTGTTCTTCCGCAACTGCAATGTACATGGCAAGTAAAATCATTGCAGGGGCATTAATTGTCATTGAAGTGCTTACCTTATCCAATGGAATACCTTGGAGGAGTTGACGCATGTCATCAACAGTTGAAATGGACACACCTACCTTACCAACCTCTCCGAGAGACATCTCATCGTCGGCATCAAGGCCGAGTTGCGTAGGTAAATCAAAGGCTACAGAAAGTCCTTTTTGCCCGCGCTCAAGCAAGAGTTTGAATCGCTCATTCGTAGCCTTTGCACTTGAAAAACCAGCATATTGCCGCATGGTCCACAAACGTGAGCGGTACATCGTGGGATGAATTCCACGTGTGTATGGAGGGCTCCCCGCATTGCCAATCTCTGAAACATCTGCACCAAGTTGTCCAAGTGTGTCAGGATTGCTTTGCAACTCCAAATCAAGACCACTTAGTGTCTTCCAGTCTTCTTTACGTTGACTGACCATGTACCCTCCATGAAGAGGGACTTCATCAACACTCGCACGGTTCAATGTTGGTGCTGGCCATCTGCACCATGAGCATGGCCGTGGGATTGTTCATCAGCTGTTGCTTCTCGAAGGTCAACGATTTCCACATTGAATGTGAGCGCTTGTCCTGCAAGAGCATGGTTGAAATCTGCAGTTACTGCTTCTGCCGTAAGTGTTGTGATTGTGAATGGGGATGGGCCATGAGGCATCTGGGCAACGAGTTGCATACCAACTTCCAAAGACGCTTCTTCTTCAAGTTGAGCGAATTGTTCTCTTGGGATTTCCATGACAGCTTCATCGTCACGGTCTCCGTAAGCTCTCTCTGAGGAGAGGGTAAACTCCTTCTTTTCACCAACTTTAGCGCCCATGATTTCTTCTTCAAAACCAGGGATCATTTGCTTGTGTCCGACGAGGAATGAGAGTGGTTCTCGGCCTTCGCTGCTGTCAAAAACTTCCCCGCTATCGGGGAGAGTTCCGGTGTAATGCACGCTTGCTACCATATTTTCTTTTACTGTTAATTCTGTCATAATTTCACCTTCTTGTTGTCATTCGAGAAACTAAATCTCTTAGTTTATCAGCGACTTGACGTGGTAGAATTTCTTCTTCTACCTTGAGTTCGATGAACTCGAGTGAATCTGTAACACCCATTCGTTCACCTTTCGCCCAAACTTGCCCAAGTACATTGGAACGTTGTTCTTCTGCGATTGAATCATTATCTAAAATTGCCCGAGCTGCATATTTGTACTCGAGGTATTTTTGACGGTTGAGTTTCTTTTCTTGCTTTTGACGGCCGCCACCTTTCTTATCTCCACGGCGTCTTTTTCGGCGTCGGTCTGAAGAAGGCTTTGCAACTTCAGTTTGAATGGTTTTGAATACATCGTTTCGAGATTTTAAGTCCGCACTTGCTTTATCGGTAGCTGGCTGAATATGGGCAGGGACCGAAGTCTGTTCCGCCGAAACAAATTCGATGACGGGTTCTGATTCAACTGCAATCGGCTCAACTGCTACAGCAGCACCCATATTCCGTTGAGCTTTTGCATTTTTACGAGATTCTTCAGATTTACGTCTTAACTCAGCCATGCGATCTTCGCGAGAAACTTTTGGTGCTGACATCTCTTGTTTCTCAACTGAGGTGGTAAATGTTGGTTCTTCAACGACCTCTGGTTGTGACTGTGGTTGAGGTTTTGGTTTTGCCTTTGGTTGCTGCTTTTTTTCTTGCGTACCTAATCTGCTCAAAGCTTCTTGGCGTTTTTTGGCCAATTCATTATGTGCAGATTGGTTGTTTTGTTCTGGGCGAGGAGCGGTTTTGGGAGCAGGGGCGTTTCGGCGTTGTGCTTGAGAACGTTCGCTCATGCGTTTGTTACGCTGAGCACTCGCATCGCGAGCAAATGGGTTGAATGGCTCATCCTTTTTCCGCTTCTCACCGCTGATAGTAGATTCCCCCAATCACTTCTCGACATTGACTACTTAAAAACAATTAGCGTAATGTGAAAGGCTATACGGCCCATGTCACCTGTGTTTGGTCGGTCCGCAGGTACTGCTCGACGCCACTTTCATCATAGGGCGTGTGTCTTCCATTTTCGAGTTCTAACTTGCCAAGAAGCGCTATCATGGTCCCATTATCGATACAATACATCCTTGGTGGAGCATGTGAAGTGGCTTCTCGTTCTTCAGCCATCTGCTCACACATTGTTCGTAATCGTGTATTGCACGCAACACCACCTCCTAAGAGAAGTTCATTCTTACCCGTATGGGCGAGTGCGCGTTCGGCAACTTCAACACATGCCGCAAATGCATGCTCCTGCAATGACCAGCAAACAGCTCCCAATTCTGCACCATTTTCTATAAGGCGTTGCGCTGCTGTCATAACACCGGAAAAAGCAAGATCCATGCCACGAACTGCAAACGGTAACTCAAGTCCATCCAATGATGGATTCTCTTGGCGTCCCAACCATTCCGCAGCATGCTTTTCAATCACTGGACCGCCAGGGAATGGAATGCCTTGGGTTCGAGCAAATTTGTCGAGCATGTTGCCGATGCCGATGTCAAGTGTCTCTCCTAAAACGCGATATTTACCATCGAGATGTGCGATGACTTGCGTATTCCCTCCAGATACATAGAGCAGCACTGGGTCATTACAACCGCATTGCTGTCTGCCGATTTCAATATGAGCGACGCAATGATTGACTCCAACTAATGGCACTGATAAACGACTTGAAATCCCGCGAGCCAATGCTGCACCTACGCGTAGACACGGGCCCAAACCAGGACCTTGTGAATACGCAACTGTTCCAATATCAGAAGGCGATAATTCATATTTTTCGAGCAATGCATCAAACAAAGAATGAGCTACATCTTTGTGGTGATCCGCCGCTTCCCTCGGATGTATTCCGCCCTTGTCGGGGCGAACGGTATCTGAGCAAGCAGGATATGGGATTCCATCAATATCGACGAGACCGAACGACAATGTATGTGCCGTTGATTCAATACCAAGTGTCCAATCACCCATCTCAATCGTTTAAGCCAGAGAGCCATTGTTCTTCAACCCTAAGCCTCTAGCAGTAGATATGCGCACAGTCTTCCTTGATGTTGGACCAATGGCGCATTTATCTGGAAAAGGCCCATTGCAAGGGCATTCTCTGTTCGATTCTGACGGATTAATCGATGCACCGGGAATGGGTATTGTTGTCCTCGGTGATACGATTGAGAAAATTGCATCTTCCGCAGAACTCCAAGATGAATATGGTGCCGCAAGTGACAAACCGGACAGTACATCAGAAGTTACTGTTCTTTCATTACATGGTAACGCAGTTATCCCAGGCTTGGTCGACGGTCATACGCATTTATTGTGGGCAGGCGACCGTTCACGTGAACTTTCATGGAGGCATGAAGGAAAATCTTACAAGGACATTTCGGAATTGGGTGGTGGGATTCAAGATACTGTCCGTTCGACATCTCAAGTGTCAGACGAACGCCTTTTGCAACTGGGTTATGAGCGGATGCGTTCAGCTCTTCGTTCCGGTACGACTCATCTCGAGGCAAAGAGCGGATACGGGCTTTCAACTGAATCGGAATTGAGATTGTTACGCATTGCATCACAACTGCAGTCTATGAATCACCTCCCTTCACTGGATTTAACATGGCTCGGTGCACACGATATCGCCAACTGGAATGACTGCCGATGCATATGTCGAACAAATATTATCCGAACAATTGCCAAGAGTGTTGGAACAAGGAATTGCTCGTTCAGCTGATGTGTTTTGTGAACCCGGCTGGTTCTCGTTAGAACAATCTGAAGATATCCTCAAAGCATCACGTGCAGGAGGGCTTGACCTGCGAATGCATATTGATGAGTTTGCAGATGGTGGAGGGGGAGGATTGGCTTCAGAACTCAAAGTGATAACTGCCGATCATGCGCACTATACGGGCCATGATACAAGAATGAAGATGGAGGCGGCAGGCGTCAATACGGGTTTCTTACCCGGCACTCCATATGCAATGGGTGCTCAATGGCCTGACTTTAACGATGCGATTGATAATAACTTCACTTGGAGTATCGCAACTGATTTCAATCCGAATTGTAAAACAATCAGCTTACCATTTGTAGGCTCACTTCTCGCCCAGCGTTGTTCGGTACATCCTCTTGCAGCTCTCGTTGCTGCTACGCGCAACCCTTCCGAAACCTCTCCGCATCCAACTGGAAAAATACATGGACGTATTGAAGAAGGCGCTGTTGCGAATTTCAATATACTGAACGCCCCTTATTGGGAGGCATGGTGTATGCAACCATCTGATACTCCATTCGTTTCAACCTGCTTGAATGGAAAACTTATCCATCATTGATTTATATTTAATTGATTCTTGAATGCTATTTATTACTACTTACTTGGGAGAGGGGAAAGAATGAAAATCAAAACTGTGCTTATTGAAACTGTAGTCTGTTCGGGTGCACCTGGAAAAGAAGCTCGATTCAAAAGAATGCTCGACGTACGCCAAGAATATAAACGCAGACAATCAGGTTGTCTCGCTGCTTGGATTGCACAATCAACTGATGGTCAAGGATTATTTCTCGTCCATTCGGTATTTGTAGACAAAAAGTCTTGGAAGCGCATTTCCAAATCGATCGTTGAAAAACTTGATTCTAAAGATGGTGGTTTAGAAGGCGTTATTGGAGGGCCACCACTTGTTGGAATGTTCGAATCTCCGCTTTCTGCACTGAACCTCGCCAGCGTTACTGAAAACCAATGAAATACCATAGACCGTTATGTCGCATAATGTATGTTATACGACATTGGCGTAAATGGGACCGGTTTTACGTTGCGGGGGTAATTCGAGATAGCGCCTCAGTAGCCTCTTTTTCATCAAACATGCTCATCAGGAGCACACATATTGGCAAATATCCACGCAAAGTAGGGGGTCGGAGTGTCCAGAACCTAAGATTTTCAACTGCTGGCGAAAAGAATGTCTTCTGCGAAGAATCTAAGACGAACGACTCTGTGGGAAGAACGATTCTCATGGATGTTGTTGAAGGATTCTGCCTGAAGTGTAAAACATATGGGCCGATTAAAGACGGTCAGCTCATAAAAATGAAAAACGGTAGAACGCGAATGGGCGGTGTTTGTTCACAGCCTGGATGTACTGGTAAGATTTCCAAGATCGTGAGTTGAATTCACCTGCCCACACCGATGTGATTTAATACACCGTTTCAGTGGACAGGCTACCTAGGGGTTCGTGGTCTAGGGGTTATGACGTCGCCTTGACATGGCGAAGATCGAGAGTTCAATTCTCTCCGAACCCACCATTCAATAACCAGTCGTATGAATTCTCGACATTAGTTTTTTGAAAGGCAATTATTTTCTTTTCGAATCAAAAGAGTATTGCCTGTAAATCAATCGGCGAGGGATTCGGGTTCGGGGAGTACTAAATCGTCAGAATCAATTTTTGACAATGGCTTTCTCTTCCTCATCAGTCATAGTGAAGTCAGTGGAGCCGCCAGACCATGATGATATTTTTTCACTTTCTTCGAAATCTTCCTCAGGTATGGCGTGTTGATTGGAAAGAGAGTAGAGTGAAGGGTCGATGACTTCACGTTCAGGTGTTGAATTAGGTGCTGGTGCTTCACGTTCCTCGAGATGGATTCCCGAATGGAAAGTTCCACATTCAGAACATCGGATGCTGCCTACCTGCTCGATACAACCGCAAACAGGACAAGACGATTTACCTTTCAATGACTCAAGTGTGTCGTGAGAGGTCATCCTTTCACTCCACAAACATGTCTTCTTGATATCCGGTGACCAGGTCTCCAGTACCATCTTCTTTGATAGTAACGGTCTCTTCATCATCGTCAAATTCGATGATAACTCCAAACACTTCTTCATCTTCGAGTGAGATTCCTACATGAGATCCGATATCAATTTCATCATCAGATCCCTCTCCATCTTCATCTTCATCATCGCCTTCATCTTCTAATCCTTCAAGTAAATTCATTCGTCCTCGGAATCATCTTCATCGATTCCGTCTTCGTCCTCTTCATTCGAATCTTCTGAGCGCGCTTCATCAGTATCATCTTCGACTTCTTTCATTGCTTTAGCACGTGCTCGCCATCCAGGGACAATAGCAAGATGGATGCCGAGTGAAGCAATGAGTCCGATGGCTCCAAGAGCCATCAAGAAAATCCCATCCCAATAGAATCCAGCAGGCATCGATGATGCAGATCCAGAGAATGGTGTGAGTGAGTTTTTACATTCTCCGACTTGAACTGAAGCATCGCAAGGATAAATGTCTCCTTCATTCCAATCTTCAAACCCTATTTCATAAGCAGTTTCGAGAGCTATGTTTCCACCTGAGCCGTCAACTCCAAGTGGTCCAATACCACCAAGTCCATTGATGAGCCATACGGCAATGAAGAGGCCAAAAGCCAAATGAATCAGTGGCCAAACGATATCATTCCATTGTTTGCCCATCATTTTTCGCTGCATTTCGGTAGGGAAAGGTTTCTCCACCTTTTTCGAAAGTCTTGAATCATCATCGACGGCTTCGTCAGCATCCTCTAATGATTCGAGAGCAGTGACGAATTCGATAATATCGATGGCACCATCACCATCGTCATCTGCATTCACAAGGAAGGATTCAATATCTTTGGAAGTGACTTCTTCATCAATGAGCCCTTCGATAGCCTCAGTGAATTCCTCCACAGAAACATTTCCATCACCATCTTTGTCAAGTGAATTAAAGAATTTGTTTGGTGAATCACCAGAATCATCCATTGCATCGGATATAAGGTGCAAGATTGAAAGTGGTTTAGGTACATCAATTGCCTCCATCTCATCATCTTCATCCATTTCATCTTCGATATCATCGAGGACATCATCCATGTCATCAAGATCAGAGTCTTCGGATTCATCAGTGTCTTCTGTTTCTTCATCTTCAGATTCAACAGTGTTTTCTATTTCTTCATCTTCGAATTCAGACTCATCATCGTCCTCATCAACATCTTCAGTCTCGGTTTCCGAAATTTCTTCTTCATCGGTTTCCATGTCGGCCTCAGAAGACTCTCTTCTTCTCCTTCTTCTTCTTCATCTTCTCTCTTCATCTTCTTCTTCGCCAGCGGCATCAGATGTTGGTGTCTTCTTCTTTGGCAACTTTAGAATATGACACGCCAGTAATTGTTTCGTGTAATTCAGCAAGATCGATTTGACCATCGCCGTCTTCATCGATGGTGTCGATTAAGCGCTCAACTTGTGAAGGTGGCAAGTCTGCCAACTTAAGGCTAAGAAGTCCAGCTTTAAGTTCAGCAGAATCAATTTGCCCGTCTCCATCTTTATCGAATTTCTTGAAGAGAATCGGGATTGTAATACCGGTCTCAGCAAGCCATTTCCTCAAGACATCAACAACATCATCAGCGACGAATATTGTACCGCAATGGGTGCATTTGGTAGAATCTAAAGGCACGAGTCCTTGGCATGCTCCACATTCGCCGAGTGATTCGTCAGATACACCCGAAAAGGAAATATCACATTCGGGGCAGTTATCGGAATTGAGCGGGACGATGGCTCTACAAGCCCCACATTCGGCCATTGCAATTTCTTCTTTGGTTTCGTCAGCCATTACCACACCTGTTCCTCCCATCGCATCTTCGGATATAATGATTCATAGACTTTGAACGCTGAACCCGTAATACGAGCAGTCGTATGCGCGGGGTGAGATCATCGAAAAAGGCCGAATATTTACTACCGAATTCATCAGTGATGACGAAACACTCGGCTGGGTTGATCGAGAAAGTCAGTCATCCGAGGAACATATACTCCTCTTTTCGAGATTACCACATCGACGTTTACTTGAGCACCTCGACATCAATGCTGTCGAAGCTTATTGGCTTACAGAAAGAGCAACCGAAGGTGCAGTACGTCCCGACATTGGTGAAATCCGCGACCATATATTGAGGCACCTTTCCAACCACGGAGGAATTGTTGTGCTTGAGGGTCTTGAATGGCTCATGACCATCAACGGAGAGGATGCAGTACTTTCTTTCGTACGTGAGTTACGTGAATCCGTACATCGGACACAGTGGACAATTATCATGCCGATACGTTCGTTAGCATTCGAATCTCTCTGGTTAGCTCGACTAAGACGTGAAGCACCTGCGATTGACCTCACTTTACCAAAGGCTGCTCAAGAGAATGTGAATCACGCTGAGGTCGAATCGATTGAAGAATTTGATTCAGAAATCGAAATGAAGGGGCTGGAAATTATGGAGGATGGGACACCACGACTGGTAATGCTGTCGAGACTACCCTCAACTGGTTTTACTCTGTCACTTCTTCGTAAACGTATCCTCCAATGGAGGAGAATGGGTCTCGATGTTTCTGAAGCTGAGGCGGCATTAAGTTTCAAACCTGATGAAGCATATGCATTGTACGCGGCGGTTGAGGAGAAGGTGCGAAGAGCAGTCGAACTGGAACAATATCTCAACCTCAACACGACTTCACTCTCTGCATCCAATGATGCAACTGCTCGATTCAGAATCCGTCAACTCACTGGTCTTGATGAACTCGAAAATCAATTTTTTGAAGATTAACGAGGTAGGCGGCCTACTTCGGCCTCAACTCTTGCTAACCATGCCCCATCGAGAAGTTCGTTCGCAACAGAAATAATATCTGCGCTTGTACTTCGATCTCCTTCTAACGGCTCGACGATTGAACGAATTCGCTGTTTCATAGCCACAATCACATTCGAAGGTTGAACGTCATTAAATTCTAATGCTTGACATGCAACTATGAACTCACAAGCCAATACCTCGGAAAGACGATTGGTGGCTTGAAGTAAGTTCCAACATGCTGTCGCACCCATGCTCACATGGTCTTCTTGGCCAGCTGATGTCGAAGTCGAAAATATTGAGCGGGGTGCTGCATGCCCATGGAGCTCACCAAGTGAGGCGCCAGCGACATATTGTACAATCATCAATCCAGACTCAAGACCTGAATCTTTGGCCAAAAAAGCCGGCAAACCACTTCGAGCAGGGTCGAGCATCTGGTCGATTCTACGTTCGGAAATAGAACCGAGTTCAAACATCGCGGCTGTCATCGCATCTGCAGTCAATGCCAAGACTTCGCCGTGGAAGTTGCCCTGTGAAATAACTTCATGCGAGCCTGGATTGGAAAGGTCAGGGAATATGAGTGGATTGTCAGTGGCGCTGTTCAATTCAATATCCAAAGTATTCTGCAAAGACAATAATCGTTCGTAAATTGCACCGTGAACTTGTGGCGCACAACGGAATGAATAAGCATCCTGCACTTGCTCACAATTCGAGTGCGATTCCATGATAGGGGAGTCCTTGAGAATTGCTCGAATACGTCGAGATACCAGTACTTGCCCTGGGTGCGGTCTTGCATCATGAACTCGTACATCCGATGGCTTGACACTTGCTTTACGCGCTTCAATTGATGTACAAAGTGCGAGGTCGGCATACACCAGCAGGTCAGCGATACGTTGCTCGGCTAAAACTAAAAAACTACACATTTGGCTTGTACCATTGATCAGTGACAAACCGTCCTTTGCCCGTAATTCAAGCGGAATTAAACCATGCTTTTTCATTTGATTCAGAGTTGGCTCGGTCTCACCATTGCCGGACAAAACTTCTCCTTCGCCGATCAGACTCAAAGCCATGTGAGAGAGAGGTGCTAAATCACCACTTGCTCCAAGACTACCTATACGGGGAATTGCAGGCGTGATATCATAATTCAAGAAATGAACTAACTGTTGCAATACCTCGGGGTGCACGCCTGAATTGCCCTTCGAAAGAGAGTTGATACGTACTGTCATCATGGCGCGGACAGATTCTTTTGACATTAATTCGCCAATTGCAGTCGCATGTGAACGGACCAAGTTCGTTTGCAATTGAGCCAAGTCTTCGGAAGATATCCGTTGGTGGACAAGTGCACCAAATCCAGTATTGATTCCATAGACCGTTTCATTGTTTGATAATATTCGCTCTACAACTGCGCGTGCTGCTTCGATACGAGGGATTGCGTCAGAGGAAAGTGAAACTTGAGCGTTACCTGTAGCAACTCGCATTACTTCTGCTGCAGTGAGTGTGTTTCCATCAAGTGAAATGAGTGTCATTGTCCGTCCTCCTTGAATAATCGTTCAAGTAAATCATCATTCATGTGATGAGGTAAAGTGACGCGTAGCAACGGTTCCGAATCCATTGCCCTTTGAATGGCAAATTCAGCTCCTTCATTACGCGCCCATGCTCTTCGAGCAACACCGTTGTTAACATCCCAGTGTAGCATTCGTTGAAGTCTCGCTTCACAGTCATCAGTTCCATCGAGAAGCATTCCAAAACCACCGTTGACAACTTCACCCCAGCCTACACCGCCGCCGTTATGGAGGCTGACCCAAGTGGCGCCACGAAAAGCATCCCCGACGAAATTATGCACGGCCATATCAGCCGTTTGAATCGAACCATCGCGAATGTTTGCAGTTTCACGATACGGGCTATCCGTGCCTGAGACATCATGGTGGTCTCGTCCAAGTACAATAGGTCCTGAAAGTTGTCCATTTCCAATGGCAGTATTCATCGCTGAAGCGATTTTTCTACGCCCTTCATCATCTGCATAAAGGATTCTTGCCTGACTTCCAACGACCATGTCATTGGACCCAGCACCACGTATCCAACGAATATTGTCAATCATTTGTTGTTGTATTTCAATTGGAGAGTTTGGCAGCATTTCCTCAAGTACTTGACACGCAATATCATCAGTAATTTTCAAATCCTCCGGATCACCGGAACAGCAGACCCATCTGTAGGGTCCAAAACCGTAATCGAAGCACATCGGGCCCATGATGTCCTCGACATAACTTGGATATCTGAACCCACCATCGTCAGCCATTACGTCAGCGCCAGCACGGCTTGCTTCGAGCAAAAACGCATTTCCGTAATCCCAAAAATACATGCCATTCTCCGACATGAGGTTAATTGCATTCGCATGACGGCGAAGTGTTGAGCGGACTTCTTCAGCAAATCGTTCCGGTTCGTTTGAAAGCATCGATGCTGCATCATCATAGGTGTGGCCGACTGGGAAGTAGCCACCTTGGAAGGGGTTATGTAAACTGGTTTGGTCACTGCCGAGGTCGACCGATATCTTACGTTCGACTAATCGTTCCCAAAGTTTGACGATATTTCCAATATAGCCTATTGATAGAGGTGTTTTGTTATCTGCCGCTTCCACCATTTGGTCAATAGCATCATCAACATCATCAGTTACTGTTGAAAGCCAACCTTGTTCATGACGTTTATGAGCTGCATGCGCATTGGATTCTGCAACGATACAAGATGCTCCAGCAATTACTGCCGCCTTCGCTTGTGCCCCGGACATTCCACCGAGTCCTGAGGTCACAAATGTAACTCCACCGAGACCCTCATCACCACCAAGGCCGAGGTGGGCTCGTGCAGCGTTTAGAAGAGTGATTGTGGTTCCGTGGACAATTCCTTGTGGTCCAATGTACATGTATGAGCCAGCAGTCATTTGGCCATATTGTGTCACGCCTAGAGCGTTCATTCGCTCATAATTATCCTGTGAAGAAGCATTTGGAATAACCATACCATTGGTAACAATAACACGTGGCGCTTCAGGCATTGAAGGGAAGAGTCCGAGTGGATGACCGGAATACATTACGAGTGTTTGTGATTCAGTCATCTTGCAAAGATAGGCCATTACCAACCGATATTGTGCCCAATTTTGGAACACTGAACCATTTCCGCCATAGGTGATGAGTTCATGAGGAAATTGGGCAACTGCTGGGTCTAGATTGTTTTGAATCATGAGCATAATCGATGCGGCTTGTTTGCATTGTGCTGGATATTCGTCGATTGGATGTGCGCGCATTTCATACTCAGTTGGGCGATAGCGCCACATAATGATTCTACCAAATGAGTTCAACTCCTCGAGGAACTCACTCGCAAGCACTTCGTGTTGTTCTTCAGGGAAATATCGTAATGCATTGCGGAGTGCGAGTTTCTTCTCCTTTGGAGTAAGTATTTGACGACGAGGAGGTGCATGGTCGACGGATTCATCCCATTCAGGGCGTGAAGGGATTATCGCAGGTATGCCTTCGCCGAGACTCATACGAAGTGCAGACGTTTCGGCCCCCATGTTTGTTCCTTGGAGGTATTGCCCTTGAGCATTCTTATGACGACTCCTCGAATCAGAGGAGGCAATCAGATGTCCCGAGAGAGATTCCCCGGCTTCCACAGGGTGAATATAAGTCCCGAGCACATCATGAGGAGGGCGAAAATTTGGAATCCTTGTTGGAGAGAAAGTATGTCCTTTTCAAGTAAATATCCGGCGCTCGCACTTGAGATGGAGAAGGTGAGGGACATGATGAGCATGTCAATCGAGAATACTCTCCCTCGAATTTCATCTTCAACCCACATTTGAGTCAATATGGTCGACAAGACCCAATTGGCACCACTCGCCGAGTGTGCAAGCATCACCAAGAATACGGTCAGCCAAATATTGGTTCCAAGCGTATACCCAACGAAGAAGTAGAAAAATCCGGATATCATTACCAAAACGCCGATGAGCACTGGCCATTTATCTTGATCAGTAAGGAATTTACGCGCAAGTATTGGGCCCGTACCTGTGCCAATTCCTCGAGCGAAAAAGAATAATCCGAACCCAAGTGCAACGCCGAATCCATCGACGTTCGAACCTGCTATCACAAGGAATACACCTGCTAGACCTCCTCCAGCGATATTCCACGAGGCTTTAGCAAATACAATCCTGAGCAAACGTGCTTCTTGGGCAATACGAACCCAACCCTTGCGAATGTTTGAGAACGCAGTTGAAAACAATGGACCTGAAAGTTCTTTGTCAAAAGTTTGAGGAATCGTCAATGGAATGAGGAGTATTGCTCCGAATAAGAACGTTCCAGCGTCGATTATAAATGCGGCATCTGTTCCAAAGTATTCGACGACGATACCTCCAAGCATAGCACCTAAACACAGTGCTGTAGACCAAGAAGCTGCATCGAGAGCATTGGCTGTGGCCAATTCTTCTTTCGAAACTACATTCGGTAAAGCAGCTCTTTCCGCAGTTACATAGGCGCCATGAAGCAGCATCATGATTCCCGATAATCCGAGCATCCAAGGAATATCCTCTGGGCCATCAACTGCCAAGAATCCCAGAGCGAGAAACATTTGGAGAACATTCGACCACACCATGATGTGTTTGCGATTCATTCTGTCTGCAAGCAAACCGCTGATCGGTTGGAGTAAAGCAAAGCAAAGCATCCGTACTGTGAACAAAATACCAAGCAAAAACTCCGAATCTGTATATTTGAATATCAAAAGAAACAAGGCAATCGTATTGAACCATTCACCAAGCATCGAAACGACGGATGCCAGCCATAGCCGCCTGAATTTAGAATTTGAAGTTATGAGACCCCAATAACCAATCTTAGTCATTCCTCTTCATCTCCATTCGAAGAGGGATTTATCTGATTCAAGCGATACTTCGATCCATTTTGAAGTGGGCGTATTTGAAACTGCAGCAGTAGAATTCAATGGGACCAATGAGTTCGCCTCTGGAAAGTATGTGGCGATATTTTTACGAGGAATTTCATAAGCGACTACCAGCCAACCGGTGGAGTGTCGAGTCTCCCCTTCAAAGTGACTTGTAATTGATATGTGTTGACGGTTTTTCCAACCTCTTTCAACCATGTCGAGTGCGTTCATCAATACGATTCTTCGATTCCCACTGAGTCCTCGATAGCGGTCATGGACATCGTAAATTGTTGTGTTATACTGGTCGTGGGACCGAATTGTCATCATGATGTAACGATCTTCGCCCACGGCAAGGTTCGGAAGTGGATGTGTGGTAAAATGTGCTTTACCCGATGGTGTGGAAAACGTGCGAGAGTCTCGAGGGGGGTTCGGGAGTAAGAATCCATTTTCATTCCTGACTCGTTCGTTATAATTGTCGAATCCGAAGAGTGAACGCTCCATTAAATCGCGAATATAATCGTAGTTACCGGATATCTCGAGCCACTTAATTGGAGAGTCTGTGAACAGATGTGATGCGAGATGTGACACTATCCAGGGTTCACTTCGCAATTCCTTCGATGCTGGTTGAAGTCCTCCGCGAGATTGGTGAACAATCCCCATAGAGTTCTCGACCGTGACGAATTGAGGTGTATCGCCCTGAATATCGAGTTCTGTACGTCCAAGACACGGTAAGATAATAGCTTGCTTGCCGGTTACAAGGTGTGAACGGTTGAGTTTTGTCGAAACTTGGACGGTGAGACCAACGTTGCGTATTCCTTCAGCAGTGGCGTGCGTATCGGGGGTTGCAGAAATAAAATTACCACCCATGCAAAAGAAAACATCAACTTCGCCTTTCCTCATCGCATGTATTGCATTCACTACATCATAACCGTGTTCTTCTGGAATGGAAATGTTTAGCCCCTCTTCCATCTTTTTGATAAATTCAGGAGGTGCTGCTTCCCAAATACCGACGGTACGGTCACCTTGGACATTGGAGTGGCCGCGTACGGGGCAGAATCCTGCTCCAGGGCGTCCGACATGCCCCCCCATGAGCAGGAGATTGACTATTTCTTGGATAACTGAAACTCCATTTGGTTGTTGAGTGAGACCCATAGCCCAGCAAGCAATGGTTGCTTTTGATCTCGCCAAAACTTTGCCGACTTCTCTAATGTGTTCCTCCTCAATGCCAGAATCCAATTCAAGGACTGGCCAAGTATAGGATTGAGCTTGTTCGACCATCGTTCGAAAACCTTCAGTACTCTTGTCGATAAAATCTTGATCTAATCCTCCATATTCGGAATGTACTTTGATAAATCCCTTCATCAATGCAGCATCACCACCAATGCGTACTGGTAGATGGTAATCTGCTAATTTCGTAGTGCTGAAATCCAATTTCATGTAATCCTGTGGGTGTTTGAAACGTTCAAGACCGGCCTCTGGCAGAGGATTAATGTGAATTATTTTTGCACCCTTCTTTTTAGCATCACGTAAGGCAGTTAACATTCGAGGATGATTTGTACCTGGATTTTGACCAATGACCATGATCACATCAGCGTGGTTGAAGTCCTCAAGATGGACGGTTCCTTTACCGATTCCAATTGTGGGGCCAAGTCCTTTGCCGCTTGATTCATGACACATATTTGAGCAATCGGGAAGATTATTTGTCCCAATACTTCGAACCATGGCTTGGTAGAGAAATGCCGCCTCGTTACTTGTTCGCCCAGAGGTGTAGAACACTGAACGATCGGGGTGTTCCATTGATTTAATTTCTGCAGCAATGATTTCAAAAGCACTTTCCCAAGAAATTGGAGCATAGTGCGAACTGCCTTCGACAAGATGCATAGGGTGCGTAAGTCGACCTTGTTTGTTTAACCAGTAATCACTTTGTTCAGCGAGTTCTTGAACGCTATGCTTTGCAAAGAAGGCAGGCGTGACTCTACTTTTCGTCGCTTCATCGGCTACAGCCTTCGCCCCATTTTCACAAAATTCGAAATGTGTACGATGTTCCGGGTCCGGCCATGCGCAACCAGGGCAATCGAAACCATTCTGCTGATTTACCATGGTGAGTGTTTTCGCAGAACGTACCAATCCCATTTTTTTGATTCCATGCAACATCGATGAGGTAACAGCCGGAATCCCAGCAGCCATTTTCTTTGGCTTCTTTATTTTCAATGAACGTTGGTCGGGTGGAGTATCTGCTCGGACATCATCCCTCATACGCTCACCAAGTTGTCCTGCGTAGGGGGGGTTCTCAAGCCTTGTTGTATTCTCAGTGAGAAACAAGGCCTATTGCGACACTACTCTCACGCTTCATGAATGAATAGATTCGCATACCAAGGCTTCGAGCTGTATCAGCTGCTAATGTAGAGCAAGCACCTATACAGACGATTGTGCCGATGCCTGAGCGAGCCGCTTTCGCAACAATATCCCATCCACACCTTCCCGAAAGGAACAGTAATTCCTCACCAAAAGAAACGCCTTCAATTAATCCACTGCCAATCGTTTTGTCCACAGCATTGTGACGTCCAATATCCTCTTTCAGGTGCCGCAAACCAAATTGGTGATTCCAAAGTGCTGCTGCATGCATGCCACCAGTTTCAGCAAAACCGATTTGGAGTGATTTCATTGACTCTAAGGCTTGGTAAAGTATCGTGTGTTGGGTTTGCGGATGGCTACTGGAATACATCGGTAAACCAGTCATTAATTCTTCTAATCCGTCTGCATTACATGCACCGCAAGAGGAAGTGATCACTCGTCGATTCGAATTCGGAGAAGAGACAACTTGGTTCAGCGAAACATTGACAGAACCACTCTGCGATTGTTCTGCTACAATCTCTGCATCTGGAAAGCACCCATACCCTTCACTGCATGCGTGACCGAGAAACAATTCCTTGAGGTCGATCGGTGTTCCGAGTAAACTTGCAATTTTTTTCTCATCTGAATGTAAGTGAATTAATGTTTCACTGGCCAAATGGTCTTCTGCAAGATGGGAGCTGCCTGCGGAATATCGGTGAATGCCTATGCGGCGGCTACGCTCCATGATTCGCTATACAAACTCAACTTGAAGTCTCTTCGGATTCATCTGGACGTTCAATATCAAAAAATTCGAATTGTAAATCGACTAATTCGCTACTCGACTTCGCTTCAGCATACGCGTCTAAGGGCTCCTTGTTGAGTTCGAAAAAGCGTTCACCCCAACGGAATGCACCCAGAACCTCTCTCGCCTGTTCCCTTTCGCCTATGAGGTACAGAACTGTTGCAAGCGCTTCAGCAGTTGTGAGGCGCCCGGGTTTCCCCCAATTGACGGGGTTGGCGGCTAAGAGAAGTGGAAGCATACGAGGTTGCAGTCTCGTTTTCTTCATCACTTGCCGAACACTTTCTTCGATGTGCGCCCAACTGCAATCAAGTCCAACGAGTGAACCACCTTTGAGAAGCAATTGATGATCTTCTGGCCCAAACACTTTTCCGCACAATGGTTCAAGGATAATGCCCCGCTTTGGAAGGGTGTTAAGTCGCTTGTGAAGACGTAAATTGCCTCTTTTAGAAGCAAGTACTGCAGTGTTTTTCTTTGGGTCATCCTGAGCAAGCCAAACCGCGTGAACTGAAATCTTAGGCATGGAATCACCTGAGGTCATCAAGGTAATCGCCAAGCGTCATTCCACGCCCTGTTGAAGTGTCAACTCGTTGTGTTTGAGAGGGTGTGGATGCCTCATAGAGTGTAATCGAAAGGACTCGTTCAAACTTCTTGAGGACAGAGTCCGTCGGCCTCTTACCGCTTTCTGTAGATTTGATAATGTTCACAGTTTCAGCCATTCTTTTACCGAGCGTTGCTTGGTTCCAACCCTTTGCCTTCCGAGCTGCTGTAATACGCAGAGCATAATCATCAACGAGTTCCAATGTTGATTTGAGCATGATGTCTTTGCCTTTCTTACCCTTCGCCGAATATGGTGTGAGGTGAGCAGGGCGCGCATTCATACTTTGAGCACGTGCTAAACCGGGTGCTGTTTCCTTAGGGCCGAGGTTCATTT
Organism: uncultured Candidatus Poseidoniales archaeon; assembly: GCA_905182715.1. Taxonomy (GTDB): domain Archaea; phylum Thermoplasmatota; class Poseidoniia; order Poseidoniales; family Poseidoniaceae; genus MGIIa-L1. The sequence goes on along the minus strand of CAJJCP010000013.1, from coordinate 28,076 downwards.
TTTCGGAACAACGGGCACAAGCAGCAACTTCTGCCTTCCCCATTTTGACGTGACGGACACTGACTTTCATTGCACCACATAATTCACAATCTGCCATGCCACTCAGTCCCACATAGTGCTCATGGTGACTGTCTTTGAAGCCTTCGGAAGGAATGACAGCAATTTACGAGAGCGACGACTTAACAAACTGTAGCCACGACGAGTGTTTGAGTCCAATGAGTTCCGAGGTTGAAAAAAGCAATACCCCTCATCCATCACACTCTGATGATGAGATTAAACAATTAGAAGAAGATTATCAAAAACTTCTTGATGATTCTCAGAATTTAATCAATGAACGTTCATATTTGGAAACAGAGATACGTACACTGAAGAAGAGAGCTACACGCCTCGATGATGAAGTCCGATTGTTGAAAACTCCACCACTGATTATCGGACACTTACAAGATGTTCTCGACGAGCGTACCGCAATCGTTCGTTCATCGAATGGAACTGTATTCCAAGTCTCCCTCAATCAACGCTTAGACCCTGAACGATTGAAGCCAGGTACACGCGTTGCATTGAATCAAGATACTTTGGCAGTCATTGAAGTACTGCATGAAGCATGGGACCCGATGGTGAGTGGGGCAGAAATGGTTGAGAAACCAGATGTTACTTATGATTCAGTTGCTGGACTTGATGAGCAAATTCAAACCATTCGAGAAGCGATTGAATTGCCACTCCTCGAGCCGAAATTGTTCACCGATATTGGGATTATTCCACCAAAGGGAATTTTACTCGTCGGCCCGCCAGGTTGTGGGAAAACACTTCTCGCAAAAGCCGTGGCTCATCAAACAGATGCCACATTTATTCGGATGGTTGGTAGCGAATTGGCGCAAAAATACATCGGAGAGGGCGGGCGAATGGTTCGTGAATTATTTTCCTTGGCAAAAGAAAAATCACCATCAATAATTTTCTTAGATGAAATTGATGCTATTGGTGCCAAAAGATTGGATGGTTCTACAAGTGGGGACCGTGAAGTTCAGCGAACATTGATGCAATTACTTGCAGAACTCGATGGTTTCGACTCGCTTGAGAATGTCAAGATTATTGCTGCAACCAACAGACCCGATATTCTCGATGATGCATTGTTACGACCAGGTCGTTTCGACCGTATTGTGACGATACCGCTTCCAGATGCTGCAGGCCGCAAAGATATACTTGCTCTCCACACCTCCAAAATGTCAACTTCACGAGTCAATTTGAAAGCGATTGTCGATAAAACTGAAGGCTATTCAGGTGCCGAACTCAAAGCAACATGCGTCGAAGCAGGAATGGTTGCAATTCGAGACAAGCGGAACAAAATCACGCAGGCAGATCTCTTACTCGCTGTTGAAAGAATTCAAATTAAGAAATCAACCAGCGGTGTGACCTCTTCACCCGATGCCCTATATGGATGATTTTCTTCAATCGAAGCGTTAACATTCAAAGCCCGTCTCTTCAACCTCGGCGTATGGAAGCAATAGTTGAATGCGTACCGAATATATCCGAAGGTCGCGATTCCGATAAAATCGAACGCATTATTTCGGTCGTTCGCGGGATAGAAGGGTGTGCAGTTCTGGGCGTAGAACCTGACAGCGATTACAATAGAACTGTCATCACCATTGCAGGGGCTCCAGAAGCGGTCAAGGAGGCTGCATTCCGACTCATTCAAAAGGCAACAGAAGAAATTGATATGACGGGGCATGAAGGTGAACATCCACGGCTTGGAGCAGTAGATGTCTGCCCATTTGTCCCGTTGAAAGGAATGGATATGGACGATTGTGTGGAATTGGCTCATTCATTAGCACAACGTGTTGGGAATGAATGTAATGTCCCTACATTTTTGTATGGGGCGGCAGCGTTGAATGATGAGAAGAATTTACTTTCAACAATTCGAAAGGGCCAATATGAAGGATTAGAGGCACGGCTTAATGGTGGTGTAACGCCTCATTCAGAAAACACACGTTTTCCTGATTATGGTCCAAAAGAGTGGACCGAACAAGCCAAACGCTCTGGCGGCATTACGATTGGGGCGAGAGGAATCTTAGTTGCATATAACGTCAATATCGGTGAACCTGATGCTGTGGTGGCAAAGAAAATCGGTTCCCTTGTTCGGTCAACTGGACGGCTCATCAAACAACCAGACGGTAGAAAAATGCGCATCAGTGGTATTTTACCGATGGTACAAGGTATGGGCGTCTCACTTGAAACCCATGGCATCAGCCAAGTTTCGATGAATTTGCGAGATGTCGAACAATGTCCTATGCATGTAGCCTATGAAGCATGCAAAAGTATTGCAAGCGATCACGGTATTGAAACTCCAGGCAGTGAACTTGTAGGATTAGTTCCGCTTGAAGCAATGCTTGAATCAGGACGCTGGTATGCCGAAGAAGGAGAAATGGATGAACGGATACTTGTGAACGCAGCGATCGAAGGTTTGGGATTAAGTCGCCTTGAAACCTTTGTACCTGAAAAAAGAATAATTGAATGGGCATTGCTCGAGGCGGTGAAAGCATGAACTGGATGGACATGACTCTTGGCGATTTCCAAGATGCTTTGGCCTCATCCGACCCAACCCCTGGTGGGGGAACTGCTGCAGCAGTTGCATTGGGCCAAGCTACTGCACTCACTCGAATGGTCGCACAATTGACTTTAGGCAAAGAGAAATGGCAAGAAGGTTGGATTGGTGCTGAAAAAGCTGAAGCCATTTGTGACAAGACATACAGTCGTTCTGGTGAACTCGCACAACTTGACAGTGATGCTTTTGACCAAGTAATGGCGGCATTCCGACTCCCCAAGTCAAACGATGAAGAAATCCAAATACGGCGTAACAGTATTCGACAGGCTACGCTCAAAGCATCCGAGATTCCTTACGAAACCGTTGTACTCGGCATGGAACTGCTCAGTTGCCAAGAAGCACTCGCCGTACATGGGAATGGAAATGCCGTATCGGACGTAGGTGTTGCGGCACTTTTAGCAAGTGCTGCTGTCAAAGGCGCACTCTTCAATGTCGAAATAAATCTACAGTCGTTGCCGGAAGATATGGGTGGCGAAATGAGAGAACGAGTACCTGCTATCCGGATGGAGTGCAGTGAAATATCACGTAAAATTATGCATGCAGTTCATGAGCGTATGTCTCAGTGATCAACGTACTTGTGAACCTGTTGAAATATCACCATCGATGGTAATGAGGCGAACCTTACCCTCACCGTCATCTGCTGCGAGCATCATCCCTTCTGAAGTGACGCCGCGCAAAGCACGCGGTTTGAGATTCGCAACAAATACCACTGATTTACCGGTCATCTCTTCTGCAGAATAATATTCCTTCAAACCTGCACAAATGGTCCTGCCTTGTTCAGTTCCATCATCAATTGATACGACGAACAAACGGTCCGCATTCGGGTGGTCTTCAACCGTAGTAATCTTTCCAACTCGTAAGTCAACTTCCATAAATGTCTCGAAATCGAGGTATGTTATTCCTTCTGGTGCGTCTGTCATCTTTGGTTCCTCCGTGGGTTTCTTCTTCTTTTTACCACCTTTTACTGTGTGGCCAGGCTGTTCTTTCGATTCCGAAGAGTCAACAAGTGACTGTTCAGAGGCGAGAATTTCTTCTAAATCGAGACGTTGGAACAAGGGTTCGGGTTTGGCAGTATTCCATGTCATTGGTTCTGTCCAATCGATTGCGGAATCCCAGGGGATTTGTGACACATCTCCAGGTTGGCCAAGCGATGACCAGAGTCGAGCAGAACTGAAGGGCAAAAATGGCTGCATTGTGATTGATAAGAATCTGGCAATGCGCCAACCAAAGGAGAGAGAAGCCATTGCAGCATTCCTTTCATCGGTATACTGAGGGTTCGAACCATCATCAGATTCAGAAAGATACTTCCAAGGTGTTGCTGATTGAAGCAATTGATTTCCAACCTGAGCTGCATTCATTGCAAACCTCAATGCTTCTTTGTATCGATGTCGTGAGAGAGACTCGGTAATCGATGCATGAAGTGCTTCGAGTTTCTGTTGAGTCTCACGAGTGTTCACGAGATGATCAAATGCAGTGAACGGACCGGTTTCAGATGATGGTAAACGGGCGCCAAGCGTCAAAACTCGATGAACAAAATTACCATATGCAGCAATAAGTTCACTGTTGATTTTTTCAACAAAGTCTGGCCAGTTAAAATCCGTGTCATGGTTTTCTGGCATATTAATTCCAAGATAGTAGCGGAGTGTGTCAGGGTCGAAACGTTCCAAGAAAGATGGGAGCCACACAGCATGCTTCCGAGATTTAGAAAATTGACCACCTGCGAGCATCAAATATTCCATAGCAGGAACATTTGACTCTAATGCGTAATCACCCGGACCCGGTAATTGAATCGGTTCGTCAATTGTTTTGCCATTCTTTGCATGGTTAAGTCCCATGATGAGAGCAGGCCAAATGACCGTGTGGAATGGAATGTTATCTTTGCCAAGGAAATACAAGTGACGAGGAATCGTACCATCTTCCGCTACACACCACCACTTTTTCCAAGCATCCTTACCGAGACTGTGGTCGTGTGGTGCTGCAATTTCTTCAGCCCATATTCGGGCGCATGTCGAATAACCTTGTACTGCCTCGAACCATACATAGACGCACTTACCATCCCATTCATCGCCATCCATTGGTAAAGGAATGCCCCATGACAGATCACGGGTGACTGCACGTGGCCTCAAGCCCATATCGAGCCATTGTTTGGTCATTGCTCGGACATTTGATTTCCAGCTGCCTTGCTGATTGGAAGCATGTTGTTCGAGAACGCCTTGAAATGCGTCGAGACGGTAGAAAAGGTGGTCGGTATCTCGTATTTCGATTGCAGCGCCAGGGTTCATCTTTGAAACTGGGTTTTTGAGTTCAGATGATTCATAGGTTGCACCGCATTCGTCGCATTGGTCACCCCTCGCACCATCTGCGGAACAGGCAGGGCAGATGCCTTCCACGTACCTGTCTGGCAAGAAACGACCTCCGCCATCTGCGTGAATCTCATAATATTGTTCCATCGTTTTGGTTTCAAAGAGACCGGCATTCATCAATTGAAGAAAGTTTTCTTGGACCATTTCTTTGTGACGTGGATCGGTGGTACGGTTAAACAAAGAGCCACCGAATTCAATTCCGCGTGAATCTACCTTAGGCTCCCACGAGCATCCGAGGTCTAACAAGGCCTTTGCGTTGAGGGTGTGGTACTCATCAACAACCTGTTGCGGGGTAATTCCGTTCTGTTCTGCAGTGACCGTGATTGGAGTACCATGTTCATCAGAACCAGATACCATGAGTACTCGATTTCCTCGTGCCCGTTCAAAGCGCGCTTGGATATCGGGTGGAAGGTAACACCCAGCAACATGGCCAAGATGTAGCGGGCCATTCGCATATGGCCAGGCGACACAAATCAAGACATGTTCATCGGTCATCACGGCCCCTCAATTCGTTGGAAATGCACTCACCTCTTGACTTTCACCCCTGTTCTTTTAACAACTGCTTCATAATTCGATGTTGCAAAGTGTACGAAGGGACATTTTCAATAACCCCTTGCTCTTCCTAAAGACAGGCCACCCGCTAGGAGTCCCAGAAGTCACATGGCAATGACCACCTTAATCCTGTATGCATCTCTCGCTCTCGGAGTCTCCTTCCTCTGCTCTATTTTAGAAGCAGTCGTTCTTTCAATACCACATACCTATATCGCCGTATTGGAAAAGGATGGTAAAAAAAGTGGTGCGATTTGGGCGAATCTCAAAGAAGATGACGCCGTCAAACCACTTACTGCAATATTGACACTCAATACCATCGCCCACACCATGGGCGCTGCTGGTGTTGGTTCCGAAGTACAATCTATTTGGGGAGAAAGTGCCCTCACAGTAGCTTCAATCATTTTGACAATTGCAGTGTTATTTTTGTCTGAAATTATTCCGAAAACTTTGGGAACTGCATATTGGAAGAAATTGGCACCTTTTACAGGAAAAGTATTGAACATCTTGATTAAACTTTTAGCGGTTATAATTATCCCAATTCAAGCGCTCAAGGCGATTCTACCAAAAGGCGACCATGCTTTAGTCACACGTGATGATGTTGCAGCACTCGCCGACCTTGGAGGAGAAGAAGGAATCATCGAGGAGGATGAAGGTAAGGTCATTCAAAACCTACTCAAACTCCGTGAGATCAAAGTGGTCGATATTATGACCCCTCGGGTCGTGATGACTGCATTCAATTCATCAAGTACTGTTCAAGAAGTGTTAGATGAGCACAAAATCATTCGTGTATCTCGGATTCCGGTCTTTGATGAAACAATCGATGACGCTTCAGGCATCGTGATTCGTTCAGAAATTCTAATGGCTGCTAGCCGCGATGAATGGGATTTGCCTATGCGTGATTTCAAGAAATCTGTCACCATGTTACCATCAACGGCTAACGTTGATGAGGTTCTCGAGATGTTCCTCGAAGAAAGGCAGCAATTTGCTCTCGTTCAAGACGAGTTTGGTGGTACTGCGGGGATTGTAACCATGGAGGATGTGCTTGAAACGCTTTTGGGTGAAGAAATCGTTGATGAACTTGATGAAGTTGATGACATGCGAGAACTCGCACGTGAACAAGCAGATTTAACTGAGAATGAGTGATTCAAAGGTTTGTAGCCATTCTAAAAGAAGCGATTCACGTTCCTCATTCGTCTTTGCACCTGAATGAGTTAAACTTTCAATCAAGTGATGTGTAAATTCACACTTAGAGGTAAATGCCTCAACTGCAGCATCATAATGATCCCTTCCTAGACGTGAATCCGTTTTAGCTTGAAGGCATAATGTCGGAGCAGTAGGCACCCCCCATTGAGGTATGTCAAACTGTTTGAGATTTTCAGATGTAATAGAAGGGTGCATGTTTTTTACATCGCGAAAGACCCTACGTAGGTGCAAACGATGGAGCGCAAATGGAATCTTTAGTTTGTCTCGTATTTCATCAAGTATTTGAGAATACAATAGCAGTGGTGATTCAAGAATGAGTCCAGTCAGTGGTAAGTTGAATGGTGTGTTACTTTCATCTGAGGATATACGCGTGAACACATATCCTCCCATGCTGTGACCATAATAGAGTACGTGTGAAACATTTTTTTGCTTGATTAGAGTGTGGAGGTTTTTGATATGGTGTTGTAAGTTCTTCGAAGCAGTGATTGCATTCCATCGTTGAACAACCGTCGATTTACCATGCCCAGGCAACTCGCAGATAGCCACATGCCATCCTTTTTCCACAAACCACTGTGCTCTTTCTAGAACTGAAGCAGAAGAACCTCTCCAGCCGTGAATGAATACAATGAGCGGCGCTATGTGGTCTTGTTCCAAAGTTTGAATGTGTGTCGTTCGTGAATCGTATTCGCAGAAGTGAGATTGCCATTCACTCGATTCAATTGATTTTTTAGCTGGACCTGGTTGAATGAAGAGTGCAATGACCATGAATTCAATATAAGCATTCAACAAACAATACGAACCGATGATGATCCAAAGAATGGGTGAAGGAAACAGATATTGGTTCCAAGTGCAGAGGCCAACGAAAACTGAGGTGAGAATCCAAAAGTGCGTACGCATCCACTTCGTAGAAAAAAATGACATGGAATCACCAAGTAACATCACTTAGTTTTCTTCTTGTCTTTCTTCTCATTTTTATCGTCTGCAGGTTCACTCTCTTCTTTGGAAGATTCGTCTTTTACATCAGCAGCTACTTCTTTTGCTTTCTCGGCATCGGAAACAACCTTAGCAGCTCTCTTTGCAGTTTTTTCTTCCTGACGTTGTGTGAAACGGTCGCCGTAGGATGCCATGCCTTCGAGCTTGCCGATAAATCCAGTTGAAACTTCACCTTCAGCAGGTATGTGCTTGACAAGGAACGCACCAAACAATGAGTCGTAAAGGCCTTGTTTCAATTCACTACCTTTCTTAAATGAATAATTGACGAAGTAGAGGATGATGAATATAATCCCGAGAATGGACCAAACAGATGCAAATATTTGTTCGCTGCCTTTCGTAGAAAACATTGAACCTGCGAAGATCATCAAGAAGATAAATCCCAAGAGTGCAAGAATTCCTGTTGAATTCACAAAAAGAGCGTGCAAAAAGATTGGTTTATTTCCGTTCGAAGTAATGTTCTTTGTTCGGGAAACAAAATTTCCAAGCGTTCGACCAGACATAATTGGTACAACTACCAAATTCATGATCAATGCGGCAAGAGCGACGAGTGCGAATATTGTTGTGAACGCGTCAAGAATTGTCACAGAGAACAAAAATCCGAAGATAGGTCCAAGATTTACTACGAAGTTGGTTAATCCGGCAATACGGCGTGCATTTGGAGATGCGATTTCAAAGTCTACAGGGAGCCCGGCTGGTGTGGCTCGTACTCTCTTCGGTTTGGCTGCCTTGGCTGCCTTGGCTGCGACTACTTTCTGTGCAGGTTTTGCTTTTGCAACTGCTTTGGCAACAGGTGCTGCTTTGGCAACAGGTGCTGCCTTGGCAACAGCTTTGGCGACTGGTACTGCCTTAGCGACTGGCTTCTTTTCTGATTTTGAGCCAACATCACTTGCTTTATCGAGTAATCCCATATTTTCACTTCCTATTCATTCTTCAACTATCATCTACTGATAGAGTGTTGCGACTGTACTGTACATCTCGAAACTGGAGGACTCAACAAAAGCAGTTACTGACTCTTCACTCATGTTCCCGAGTTGATTATCGACGATGGCAACGAATTGTCTGCGCAATTCGTCTCCAGCAGCTGCTGGATCATTTCCGACCTCTTGATAAATTTCAAACTCATCGCTCGCAATGAAAGCTGAAACGACATCTTCTGGGAGGTCTGAGCCAAGGAGTTCGTCAACAAGACCGACGAAAGCAACAAAGAGTTCGTCGGTGTCACCCGAAATTTCTGAACTGAGTGCTTCTTCAGCAACAGTTGGTTCATTTTCTTCTTCCATCATAGCCATGACTAACTTACGTTCCGACATGAGCCCTTCGAGAACAGGACGGAGTTGTGCAAGAAGTTCAGCATCTCCGGAAGATTTGGCTGCCTGGTATTCAGGTTTGAGTGTTCGAAGTTCCTTTTCCAAGGAAGCGAGTTGAGACTGTAAGTCACTGGAGCCTTCATCACTAAGCAATTCCACAACAGGTGCGTCACGGATTTCAGAAACCTTCGAGTCGTGTTCCTTTTTTCGAAGAACAATGATTTCGCGGTCGAGTGAATGACCAAAGCGTTCGGAATACCGGTCAAGAAGTGAGCCAGTTTCGCCTTTAGCTAATCGATCAATATGCCCGTAGATTTGTTGGAGGGGTTTGTCTGAACGCTTGGCCCACATACTTCCATACTCGTCAGATGATGGTTTGGAATTTGCAACTGTCGCATCGGGGAGTGGGAGAGGTGTTGGTGCGGCAGGGAGTGGCAGTGGTGCGGCAGGGAGTGGCAGTGGTGCGGCAGGGAGTGGTAGTGCACCAGGAGCCGGAAGCGGAGATGGTAGGCCAGCGGGTGCTGGAAGAGGCATACCAGCGAGCGGGGGCAGTGGCAAACCCGGAGCAGGGGGGTTTTGAGCATTCTTTTTCTTGCCTTTGCGTAGACCCATGTGGTTCACCTCTAAACCGCTGGATGCGGGTGGAGTCTTGAACCTTACCTTCGACATTGTACAAGATAACGGTAATTTGATGCGTTCTAAAAATCAGGAAACTACTTTCGCCCAACCTTTCAGAATGAGGAAAGTAGCTCCTGCTTCATGGATTTCAAATCGGTCCCCAGATTGTTTATCAAATACTTTATCTCCGAATTTACAGATCGAATCATCCACAATCATTTCGACTTCCATTTTGTCTTGTTGATTGAGAACAACCGCTTCATGCAAGGCTGAATATGGATTCGAGCCATCCGGATCAAGGCGGCTGAGTGGGAATTCACTCACTCGCATACCAGTCTTACCGTGTAGCGATGTTGGCCAACGGATTTGTCTTCTAACATCGATGGTTACCACTTCATCGGTTTCACCGGCTGAACCGAGAACAACCGATGAATCTGTTTTCAATAAATCGAGAAAGAGTCCTTCGTGTTTTTCTAAGACCCCGAAACTCCCATTCCGTAGACGCTGAGCACGAGCATCATGGTTGACAACATCAGCTAATTTTTGAATCGAGACTTTACCTTTCGTCGATGTTCGCCCTTCACGCTGAGATTGACTGAGGAGTCCTTGATGAAGTGTATTTATTTCTGCGGTATATCCTTGTTCCTTACGTGAAATAGTACGTAACTTTTCAATCATATCTCCCATTCCATCGCGTATGCGTCGAGTCCAACCTTCCGAAGTAAGATCGTGATAGCGTGCCAGACCGCCTTTGACATCGACACCTTCACCACGAATGTAGGATACAATCTCACGCCGAGCCTCTGAATCAAGGTGGAACAAGGCAGGATCCCGATAGTGCAAATGGAATCCACGGTGTCCGGAAAAAGTAACTTGTAGATATTTTTCATCAAAGCCAAATTCCGGTTCGAGAAAATCATTCCATAAAGACCATGCTTGTTCTTGAATCACTTCAAGCATACCAGGAAAATCTTTGTCAGTCACTCCGGGAAGGTGGTCACCATCCAAATCAAAAATAAGGTCTGCTCCACGCCAGATTTTGTCAGACATTTTGAGTTCAAAAGGCCGGTCCCAATACGCCGTAGAATAAAAACAAGAATGCATCGATCGTTCGGTGATGAATTGGCGCACTGAATTCATGTCACTGAATCCCTTGTGACGTATTGGAGGTGAGCCACCAAAAGGAATGAACATCCATTCTCTTGTTTTCAAACGAGGGGGAGTCCAAAATTCAGCGCTTCGATAGTACGCACCAAAGCGGTGTGCAAATCTTGCCCATCCTGTTGCCATAGAATACCCCGAAGACAGGGAAGAGGTGAGGGTTATTGAATACACGCCGAAATTATTCGGTCATCCAGAAGCGTTCTTCCGCCTCTCCAACAGTTGTTGAGGTGTCTGCACCAGTGGCTTCGACATAATGCTCCCAGCACATGTAGTACTTCCCTACAACCATTGCATTTCCAAATGTGAGGCGGATGCCGCAGTTTTCACACCGTGGTCCAATTTCACCGTTTGGAGATTGGGCGAGCGTAATATGTTCGTGTGGCATGGAATCCCTCTCATTCCTACGCAGAAGCATGGAGTCTTTGAACTTGAGGTTTCAAAATACTCACCTTTCGCTACTTCACATGCTGCACTGGTACTCCAATTGAGTACATCGAGAGAAATCCACCTGAAGAAACTAACTTACTCACCTGATCCGATAAAAGACATCGATTCAGTATCGAAGTCGGATTGAATCAGACCGAGTTCTTGGCCTTCACGGATAAAACGACGGACCGATGCTCGTCCTTCTGCTTCGTAATCGATTGTTCGATCATTGACATACATACCCACAAATTCGCGGTTGGTTTCATCATCGATTCCTCTGCCCCATTGCTTTGCAAATTCCAAAGCTTCATCGGGTGACTTCAATGCAAATTCAATACTCATTTTCGTATATTTGGTAATATCTTCCATGACTTGTTGGCCGAGATCTCGCCGAACAACATTGCCGCCCAATGGCATTGGCCACCCATCTGTGCGCTCATTCCACCAAACTCCCAAATCAAGATGGACTGAGAGGTTATCATCGACGTAGGTTAATTGTCCCTCGTGAATGATTAATCCACTTTTGTAAGTGCCATCAAGAATTCGAGGAATGATTTCATCGAAAGGAACGACAGCAATATCACAATCGCCCCAAGAAAGTCGCAAACCCAAATACGCACTTGTTTTCAAACCGGGAACTGCAATCGTTGATGAACGAACTTCATCCAGAGAGGTGCCTGGAAGTGAAACAATCATTGGACCATATCCTTCACCCATCGAAGCACCGCAATTCATCAAAGCGTAATCCTTGGAGATTTCAGGGAAGGCATGAATAGAAACTGCTGAAACTTCGAGTTCAGATTTCATTGCACGATGATTAAGTGTTTCAATATCTTGTAATTCGTGAGTGAAATTGTAGCCTGGTGTAGGGAATGCTCCAGTTGTCATGGCATGAAACATAAATGCATCATCAGGATCGGGAGAATGCCCGATTCGAACTATCTTGTTGCCGTCTTCATCGAGGGGTAACTGTGCCACCATGATGCTCCCACATTGGGGACCTTGATGAACCAACCGCCGACAAGAGATAGAGAAGAGAGGAAGTATGCGCCAAGTTTTCAAGTGTAGGCACCCAAGAGAGTTTGGGGCGGAGGGCATGTTGGAGGGACTTTCTAAATTCCAAGCACAAATATGCCTCCTAATGACCTGTTTAATTATAATCCCATCAGCCGCTGGACAATATTCGGACATCGCTTATCTCGATGCCACAAATGCTGCTTCTGCGGCAGGTTCACAAGCTGTAGACATCAATCATAACGGAACATATCTTGCAAGTGCATATGATGGACTCGTTGCCATCCATGATGTCGAAACGCTCGAACTGATTGTCTCCTTCTCGGTTGAAAACGATGTATTAGACGTCGAATTTTCTCCTGATGGCCAATTTTTAGCGTTTTCACGTTCAGGAAATTCTGCGGAGATTGATACGATTCAGGTGATTGACTTGCATACCATGGAACGAACAACGAAACAACATGGTTCAAATTCTCAACCGGAAATGATACAGTGGTCTCCCGACTCAAATATGCTTGCTGTCCCGAACATGAACAATGGTATAGACCTCATTCGCATTGTTGATATGGAGATCGAAAGAACGCTCAATGGAGAACATAACGCACGTGTAACTTGCATCGGTTTTTCTTCCCTTGGAAGTTACATCTTGACCGGGGATGAAGCAGGACGCCTGGTCATGTGGACCTCTCAAGGACACCCAACCGACAAAGAATGGAATCTCAATTCGAAGATTCAATCATGCAGTTTTGATTCGGTAGATGAGCGGTTTGCAGTGTTAACAGAGAACGGAGAATTGAGTACCTGGTCATTTGCAGGCGGTTTGATATCTGAAGTGACATTTGATGGTGGTGCTGCATCATATTGGTCATCCGATAATAAGGTCATTCACGTATTAGAAAATGGTAATTCTCCTCGGATACTCACTGTGAATTCGACAAATTTGGATGCTTCAGTTTCGATCTATCTCGCCCACAAAGCGCTTGATTTCACTGTTCGCGAGAACACATATGCGACTCGTGATATGGCCTTTGTAGCCACAAATACCGGACACATCGCGGTGTATGGGACAATGCCCATCCCCGCAGGCTATGGTGAAAATGGAGCAGACCTCGATGGCGATCAGATCCCAGATATTTTCGATAACGACGATGACGGGGACGCCATACTCGATGAAAATGACAAGTTGTGCGCAGGACTGGAACAAATGTGCAGTAAATCTCCGAATACCGACACAATTCGTAGTGTTGAGATTTCAGTCGATGCAAATACCTTCCAGATTGAGGACACCTATACATTGGACTCTCAAACTTCTTCAGCCCTGAGGAATTTATCCAGAGGTTCATTGATTGGAGATATAAAACTCAGCCAAGAAGAGGCTGATTTCTTAGCTCAAACCGTCTGCAAAAATATGAATCAGAATCACTACATAAGTTCATGGAAGAATGTCATTCTACTCTCATCTGGGCAACTTCAAGACGGAGAAGTCGAATGTCAGATTGAAAGTGGAATGGTACTCACTGCCAAAAACGATCAAACTACACATGTCGCATTCACCTATGTCCTCACCTTTAATTTGAGTGAAAACATGGCTTATCCCTTCGAATTCACGCTCCAATCCCAACCAACAGCAACGGATGCCTCACTCGCTCAACATGCTCAAATGCATCCAATCGATGTCTCTGCACACAGTACGGATTCACAATCAGAGCATTGGTCACCATGGTGGGTCATCGAAGGTGAACTTTCATTCACATTGGAGGAAGAAATAGAGCCTGAACCGAGTGTTTCAGAAAGAATATCGGAGATACTCATTTCTTATCCGATACTGTTTGTCCCGATACTGGGACTTCTCGTAGCTGGTATTGTTTTTATCATTCGAATACAGAATTCAATTGATATGGATTTTGATGATGAACACCATCCAAACGGGAAAGAAGAGGTAGGAGATGAATCCGAAGAGCCTTATGAAGAACCTGTTGTGGCAGATGAACCAGTTATTCAAGCACCTGCCAAACCCAGGCGAAAGGCCAAACAATCACCCCTTGGAACAGATGGCCCGATTACGAAAGTAAAACGGAAGCGGCTTGATAGCGTCGTATCGGAACCAAAAATAGTTTCGAGAAAGAAAACGGTATCAAAGAAGAAAGTTGTTTCCAAACCTCAAAAGTCTGAAGTTGTGAAAACACGAAGAGTTGTGACCTATTCTGCTGAGGAAGAGTAGTACTGACCTGTGTAATCATTCAGTGGTATCTACCAGGCAAATTCTGCACCATCGTCCAATCCACATGCTTCAACGAGGAATTCATTCAATCCAGAAAGGTGTTCTTCATCCATTCGATTGAAGACTTCACCAAAATATCGGTCAAGACGTTCATAATCAAGGTCAGAACGTGAAAGAGCCCATTGAATGACTTTTTCCCGTTGCTTTGTGTCTTGTTCGAAAAGTCGAAGATTCTCAGTGAGCATGCCTTGTGCAATTCTGAGAGATTCCAGTGGCGTATCCTTGCGTGCTGCAAAAACACCGAATACCATTGGTTTTTGAGTGAACCGCAGCCAATCAGTACCTAGGTCGAGTTGGACAGAAGCAGGATTGCTCTTAGCTTCTTCAAGCGCCCTATCGCCAATCAGTAATGCACCATCACATTTCGCTAGCATACTTCCAAGGTCTGGACCCATGAGTTCAAGATGAGGATTGAGATTTCTTTTAGCAAGAAGATATTTGAGGAGTTGAACCGAAGTAGCAGAATCCGTTGGGAGGGCAATTGATTTCATACTTTCAAGAGGAATATTTCCAAACACCAATACGCTTCCAACTTCTCCTCGGCTACAAATTCCAATATCTGGTAAGAGAATGAGTTCATCGGAGTGGCGAGCGTAATCTGCAGCAGGAATCGGTGCTAAGATGCAATCCTTCCGTAGAAGGTGACCAGTGAGCCAGGCTGGAGGTGCTGCGAGGACCTCCCACTGTTTGTCAAGGCCGTAAAACAATGGATCACAATTCAGAAAGGCAACCCTTCCTATTGTTTTCATCCATAGTGAATCCTGCATACAATCAACTCAAAGGTTCGCCATTTTCAACTTGACACGCGGTTTAACAACGGGAGGGACAAAGATTTCGAACTTTTCATAGGTCGTATTACGTTGAACAGGTATGCAACCGGCATCGGAGATGAGACGAGCCAAACGAATTCTGTCGTGATCCAGCGGCGTAGTTGAACCTGCAAGGTGCATAATTGATTCTTTTTGGACCGTGCCATCGATATCATCTGCTCCGTATTGTAGAGCAAGTTCTGCCAATTCATCACCGATATTCATCCGATAGGCTTTGATGTGTGGGATTGAATCAAGCATAAGACGTGAAATAGCAATGGTACGTAGAATTTCACTTCCTGTTGCCAATTGAGCCTCTGGCAATCGTGAATGGTCTGGTAGGTATGGATATGGTACGAAACACTGGAAACCATGGGTGTCATCGTTAAGTTCGCGCAGTTGAATCATATGCATCAACCGTTGTTCAAGAGTCTCAATGGTTCCGAAAAGCATCGTGCAATTCGTTGGAATACTCAACTCATGTGCAGTTCGATGAATCTCAAGGTATTCGGATGAACTTTCTTTACCATTACAAATCACAGCTCGAACGCCGTCGTCCAAAATTTCAGCACCACCGCCAGGTAACGAACCGAGTCCCGCATCTTTCAATCTCTGAAGTGTCTCTTTGAACGAAATGTTGGACAGTTGCGAAAGGTGCTTAATTTCAACAGCCGTTAATGCCTTGATGGCGATATGGGGGAATCGTTGTCTTGAAGCCTTGAAGAGTGATTCATAATGATCAACATCCCAATCAGGGTGAAGGCCACCCACGGAATGAACTTCATCAACAAAGTCTGCATACTGCGCCAAATCTTCGAGGTAAGCCTCTACATCGAGTGAATATGCATCTGAAGCACGTTTTGAGCGACGAAAAGCACAAAATTTGCATGCAAGAACGCAGACATTGGTTTGATTGACATGGACATTTGAATTAAAAAAAGCGTACGAATCAAATCGTGCGGTTCTGACGCAATTGGAGAGCCTTCCAACTTCAGATAGGTTCGGGTGAGCGTACAAGAGAAGACCGTCGCTGAGCGTGAGACGCTGACCATTAGCGACTTTCTCAGCGATTGGCTGAATGTGTTCACTCCAAGAAGATAAATCTCCGACCAAACTCGGTAAGTTCTCTTTCCAATCGATGTTAGAACCAGCATCTTGGGTAGAAGATTCCCATGCTGACATGGCTTAACCTGTGGCGCTTCATTCTTCAAGATGTGGTTGTTACCTTAAGGGAATTATAACAATCATTGAACTGCAAAATAACGAGAATTGACAATGAATTTTCTGAACTCATCAACAATGAATACGCCGGATGCAACCAAAGTGATCACAAACCAGTCACTTGCTTTCAAACTCATAGTCGAAAGTAGGTTGCCAATTTGAACATCAAGAACCGGAATGGTATAATTTGAAAGTTGAACAAAGAAAAGAAGCAGGCTCAAAGAAATGATGAGGGCATAATTAATCGCTTTATTGGAAAAAACTCCAAGTTTGAAAATACTCTCATCGCTTGAACGACAATTGATGACATTGAACAGTTGATACAGGATGAAGACCGAGAACGTCATGGTTTGAGCATAAGCAAATTTAGCGTTTGCATATTCCTCTGACGCAGCGGTATCACCTGCGATGCACGCATCCATATCATAGCCAGTAAAGGTATCGAGGTCGGTAAGAGGTGCTGTTTCACAGAGTTCCCCGTTTATGCCTCCTCCAGCAAGGAAGAAGACCAAGAGCGTCCCTGTGACCATGACTGCTCCTAACCAAAAGATAAGAACAATATCGCTGAAATTAGGAAGACCTTCGTTCACAGGACGCGGCGGGCGTGACATCACATTGCCATGCTTCTTTTCAACGCCGAGAGCAACGGCTGGTGGGCCGTCCATCAAGATGTTAATCACAAGAATTTGTGTCGCGGTGAGCGGTAAGTTCCAGCCGAAAATAAATGT
This sequence comes from uncultured Candidatus Poseidoniales archaeon, assembly GCA_905182715.1. Taxonomy (GTDB): domain Archaea; phylum Thermoplasmatota; class Poseidoniia; order Poseidoniales; family Poseidoniaceae; genus MGIIa-L1. The sequence continues at coordinate 10,801 of CAJJCP010000013.1, read as the reverse complement.
GGAGATGATGATTAAGGCGACCGCAGCTACGTTTGTCGAAACTTGATAGCGTACGAAATTACGAATATTCTGATAAATTTTACGACCCTCTTCAATTGCGTGAACGATATTCGCAAAATTATCGTCTTGTAAGACCATGTCAGAGGCGTCTTTCGCTACATCTGTTCCAGCGATCCCCATTGCAATACCAATGTTCGCGCGAGAAAGGGCAGGTGCATCGTTCACACCATCACCCGTCATTGCGACAATTTCACCACGTGCTTGAAGTCCTGATACAATACGCATTTTTTGTTCTGGAGTGACTCTCGAAAAGATACTAGCTTGAGAAGCAGCCTCACTGATGGCATCGTCATCGAGTGTCGCAAGGACGCTACCATTGATTGGAGCGATTCCTCCTTCGGTGATGTTCAATTCACGACCAATTGCCTCGGCAGTATATTGCTGGTCACCTGTAATCATTTTAACTCGAATTCCTGCCTGTTGACAAATGGCTATTGCATCTTTCACTTCGGCACGAGGTGGGTCCATAATTCCAACGAGGCCAAGGAAAATGAAACCTGATTCAACGACTTTCACATCATGAATATCCTCATCATCATCTAATTTACGAGCACAAAGGGCGAGAACACGCATTGCTTGACTCGCCATATCTTTGTTGACCTGTGAAGCGGCTTCGATATCATCTCGTTCGATAGGGACGATTTCACCATCTTTTATTTTCCATTCAGCAAGTGAAACATAGCCACCTGCTCCACCTTTCGAAAAGACCCAACGTTCACCTTCGTATTCATGAATGACAGACATACGTTTTCGAGTTGTGTCAAAAAAGAACTCATGAATACGTGAATGGCGTTGCGCAAATTTACGTACATCACCGTTTATTTTCCATCCCAATACAGCGCAGGCTGAATCTGTGGGATTGCCAATGGCTTGCCATTGAGATTCAACTTTCGAAATCTGTGAATTGTGGCATAGGCTCAAACAAGCTGCTGACAGTCGAAATGCGAGGTCACTCTGAAGTTCTTCCATTTTGAATCGGATACTTCGACGCCTTCATACGAAAGTTTTCCTTTTGGTTTGAATCCTTCACCCGATACAGTAAATGTCCCATCTGTGGTCGTAAATTGTCGAACTGTCATCTGATTCTTGGTAAGTGTACCAGTTTTGTCAGAACAAATAACTGTAGTTGAACCTAATGTTTCAACGGCTTTCATTCTGCGGATGATCGCTTTGTGACGCGCCATGTTGCGCATTCCCAAGGCGAGGGTAATCACGAGGATGATGGGTAGCCCTTCTGGAACAATTGCCACGAAAATGGCTATGGCGACAATAAATTGCTCGACTGCCACATCACGAAGACCAATTGTATCAATTTCTGGATCTCCATACGCGATGAGGACCTTAATAGAAACCAAAAGCGTAGCCACAATTAAAGCGATAAACCCTAAGAAACGACCGAGAGATTCTAATTTTAATTCAAGCGGAGTCTTGGGTGATTCAGAACCAACGATATTACTTGCAATACGACCCAGTTCAGTCGACATCCCAGTTTCAACTACAATTCCAATTGCACGACCAGTCGAAACACAGGTACCCATGTACGCCATGTTATTGCGGTCGGCAAGAAGGGTGGAAGACGGAAGGGCATCTGTAGATTTGAGTATACTGTTGGATTCTCCGGTTAACGAAGATTCATCAACTTTACATTGATACGATTCAACAACTCGAATATCTGCAGGAACATTGAGTCCTTCATCGAGTTTTACAACGTCTCCAGGTACTAAATCAGGTGTTGGAATCGACCATTCGATGCCTTCACGTATAACGACACAAGTTGACACCGACATCTGTTTAAGTGCATCCATGGCTTGCTCTGCCTGACCTTCTTGCCAAAATCCAAAGGTTGCATTTGCAGTAAGTACGATAAAAATGAAGATTGCATCTCCTGGTTGTTCGGGATGAATCAGGAGGGCAACAATGGCCGCTGTAATCAATAAATAATTCAAAGGGTCATGGTATTGAGAGAGGAAACGAAGAATGGAAGATGTCTTTTCTGGTTCTTTCAACTTGTTCATTCCATAACGTGAACGACGTTTTTGTACTTCTTGCTCCGTTAAACCATCCAATTCAGTGTCGAGTGTGTGGAATGTTTCTTCTGAATTTAAATCATGCCATGAACTCATAATAAACACCCTATCGGCAGAACCGAATGCGTTGCGCTATGAGAGTTGACTTATCATAATAATGGTGGGAGTCCCTTTTCTAAGAAGCGATGTATTCAACAACTGCTTTGATTTGGAGGTGGCATGAGCGCTTTGGGTGAACCTTACATCCCAGCGAGTGAGTCTCCGAAAGAACTTACACTGCGTGTTGTCATCGTTGGAATTCTTTTGGGAATCTTAATGACTGCTGCGAATGCGTACTTGGGACTCTATGCGGGGATGACCGTATCTGCAAGTATTCCTGCTGCCGTTATGTCAATGATTATTCTGAGGACAATGTTCAATGATGTCTCCATTCTTGAAAACAATGCTGTTCAAACAATGGCCAGTGCTGGTGAATCGCTTGCAGCAGGAGTTATTTTCACTGTACCCGCACTTCTCGTCATCGGTATTTGGGACGAAATCCAATGGCTTGACACATTGATTATAGCCCTTCTTGGCGGTTTACTCGGAACCATGTTTACTATTGCTCTACGACGCTTATTCATTGTTGAAGAAGCACTTCCTTATCCTGAAGGCGTTGCTTGTCGGGAAGTTCTTGTTGCGGGTGAAGAAGGTGGAGAAGGTGCCTTGGCAATTCTTTACGCACTCGGAATTGGTGCGATTTATGGTTTGATGGTGAAAGGTTTCAAAGTAACCCATCACAATGTTGAATCTGCTTGGGAGTTTTTAGGAACTCGACTCTATGCCGGAATGGACCTTTCAATTGCTCTTCTTTCAGTCGGTTATATCGTTGGGATACGGATTGCGTCGTTTATTTTCCTAGGCGGAGTCATTGGTTTCGGAGTACTTGTACCAATGTATGGGCTGATTCGCGGATGGCCCGACTCTCCTGATTTGGTCACTGGTTTTTATTCGATTTGGGCTTCTGAAATTCGATATGTAGGTGTAGGAGCAATGGTCGTAGGAGGCGTCTATACGCTTTGGTCGATGCGTAAAACAATCTTCACTGGACTTTCTAAGGCCTTGATCAAGAAGGAAAATAAGGATGAAGTCCTACTTAGAACTGAAATCGATTTACCACTTGACAAGGTTTTGATGGTGTGTGGCGTACTTGTTGGTTTAACATTCCTCTACTATTGGTGGGCGACCGGTTCTCTAATCTTAGCACTTGCAGGTGCTCTTTTCCTCGGAGTTGTATCCTTCTTTTTCGCCGCAGTTGCAGGATATATTGCTGGAGTTGTTGGGTCTTCAAACTCTCCAGTATCTGGAATGACGATTGCTACGCTTTTGTTCACCGTTGCACTGGTATGGATCGTTGGAGATTTCTTCCTCGGCTTAGCCACTGAAGAACTGATGCTCGCTACTTTACTCATTGCAGCAATTGTTGCCTCATCGGCTGCCATAGCTGGAGACGTCATGCAGGACCTCAAGACGGGGCATATGGTTGGAGCAACACCATGGCGCCAGCAAACTGCAGAAATCATTGGCGTTGTAACGGGGGCTGTGATTATTGGACCAACACTTCAGCTCCTCCATAGTGCATTCCGGATTTCAAAAACAGCCTGCGAAATGAATCCTCTACCAGATGATCCTACCTGTTCAAATGCGTTATTCGCTCCACAAGCAGAATTGATTGGTGCCATTGTTCAAGGGGCGTTTGGTGGAGATTTGAATATCCAAATGGTCATGCTCGGAGCAATTATTGCTGTTGCACTCATCATGTTGAAAATGCCAGTCATGAGTGTTGCAATAGGAATCTATCTCCCACTCGGCCTCTCTGTGCCAATTATGCTCGGTGGTATCATCTCATATTTCGCACTCAATTCAGCCTATCTTCGAATAGATGGACACCTCGATGGCAAACCCTCGAAAGCAGCAGAGAAAGCTGGGAAGGATGTCGAAAATAGAGGTGTACTCATCGGTGCAGGATTCATAGCAGGAGAATCTATTCTTGGCGTATTCATTGCGGTACTCATTGTCATGAACATTAAGCTTGATGCCATATTTGGAGTAACTACGCTCAATGATGTCTTTTCATTGCTCTTCTTTGGATGGTTTGTTGCAGTCTTCATTTGGCTCGCAACTCGAGCATTACCGAAGGGTGGTAATCTCTTCAGCGAGGCTTCTTTTATTCTAAAAAACATTACGTGGAAATTCTTTAATGCTTTCAAACTCAAGAACTTGAAGTGAAAAATCCGAGTAAGTATTCACCTTGTTTGAATGAAAACCATCAAAGGGCTCCCGCTAAGCCAAAGGTTTGCGAGCCGATTCTATGACCAAGTCAATCTCCGATTTAGAAGAAATTGCACGTAAGTGCAGAGTTGAAATTGTCAAAATGGTTCACCGCGCTCAAGCGGGTCACCCCGGTGGCTCTTTGTCTGAGATTGATTTACTTGCAGCATTGTATGCAACTCGAATGCGAGTCCGGCCGGATGAACCAAAATGGGGTGACCGTGACAGGTTTATTCTCTCGAAGGGTCACGCATCTCCTGGAATGTATTCGATTCTCGCAGAAATGGGATTCATCTCTCATGAAGATTTGAAATCATACCGTGTACTTGGTGGAGTCTGTCAAGGACACGTCGATATGAAGTGGTGCCCTGGTGTTGACTTCTCAGCAGGTTCACTCGGCATGGGCCTCTCTTTTGGAATGGGATGTGCAACTGCTGCCCGTCTTGATGGTAGTGACCGTCGTGCATTTGTCATGATTGGAGATGGAGAAATGCAAGAAGGAAGTGTGTGGGAAGCGGCAATGGCAGCAGCACACCATGAACTCGGCAACCTCAAAGTAATACTTGATCGTAATCGTATCCAAAACGATGATTTCTGTGAAGTTCAAATGCGAATGTTTGACATTCCTGCAAAATGGAAGGCATTTGGTTGGAATGTAAAGGAGATTGATGGACACAACATGACCGAGGTCATGGAGGGGCTTGATTTCTTAGAAGCACCAGAAAATTGTAACGGACCTTCAATCTTGATCGCACACACCATCAAAGGTGCGGGAATCTCATACATGGAAAATAACCCATCCTTCCACGGTGCGGCTCCAAATGATGAACAGTTCCACCAAGCAATGCTTGAACTTGGGGAGGTGGAAGCATGACTAGAATGGCAGCAACACGAGATGGCTATGGTCAAGCACTACTCGATTTAGCGGGTAATGAAAAAGTCGTTGTTCTCGAAGCAGACCTTGGAAAGTCTACCAAATCACTTCACTTTAGAAAGGCCTATCCAGACCGCACGATTTCATGCGGAATTGGTGAGCAAAACATGCTTCTTGTTGGAGCAGGTATGGCAGCATCTGGCTACATTCCATTCGCCAGCACCTTTGCTATATTCACTGAAAGAGCATTTGAACAAATGCGTAATGGTATTGCCCGACCAAACCTTGCAGTGCATTTGTGTGGCAGCCACGGAGGCACCCATACCGGTACCGATGGCTCTTCTGCACAATCGATTGAGGATTTAGGCATTTTCAGGACTTTGCCAAATGTTGTGGTTATGCATCCATGTGATGATGTAAGCACACGGGTGTTGACCATGCAACTTCCAGCACTTGGAACTCCATCCTATATGCGAACCGCTCGTAACAAGACCCCAGTACTCTACGATGGACGGGAAGACGAAATTAAAATCGGTAAGGGAATTGTTTTGAAAGAAGGCAATGATGTCGCGATTGTAGCTTGTGGCGTTCTCGTATCTGAGTCACTCAAGGCTGCTGAGTCATTGAAAGCTGAAGGAATTCACGCAACCGTAGTTGATATGCATACTCTCAAACCAATCGATGGTGAACTCATCGACACCATTGCGACTCGATGCGGCGCACTTGTCACTGCGGAAGATCACAATGTCATTGGCGGCCTTGGAAGTGCGGTTGCAGAGCATTTAGTTGCCAACACCTTTGCCCCTCTCGAAATGGTCGGTGTACCAGATCGATTCGGTGAATCTGGACAGGCAGATGAAATGCTCGAAGTCATGCAGATTTCTGCTCATTACATCGCATTGGCTGCAAAGAAGGCGATTTCCCGTAAGTAATCCTGCTGAAAATGCTTTATTTGAAACCGATGTGTGCCATACATGTCGAACGAAGACACCCTCGTGAATACAATGCGAAAAGTTGACGCATTTACCAATGAACGGGATTGGGAACAGTTTCACAGTGTAAAAAACCTCATGGCTTCTGTTTCAATTGAAGCGAGTGAATTGAACGAAACTGTTCAATGGTCGAATCCAACTCAAGAAGAAGTTCAAGAGAACCCTCAATTGCTTTCCGACATTGGAGACGAATTGGCTGATGTCATGGTCTATTGCCTCCGCTTATGTTCAATTCTCGGCATTGAGCCTATTGAAATGATGAACTCTAAAATCGAAAAAAATCGACTCAAATATCCGATTGAAAAGGCAAAAGGAAATTCCGCAAAATACACTGCCTACGAAAACTAAGGCAATGTGTTGAGCAAATACTTGAAAGAGTGCCTCCCACAACAGTGCAGTATGGAGTTCTTCCTTGACACAGCAGACGTAGATGAAATACGAGAAATTGCCGCTTGGGGAATCCTCGATGGCGTAACAACAAATCCTTCATTGATTAAGAAGAGCGGAAGAGATTTCAAGAAAGTCGTTGCAGAAATCGCCTCCATTTGTGACGGTCCAATCTCCGCAGAAGTCACCGCAATGGATACTGCTGGAATGATCGAACAAGGACGCGCACTCAAAGCGGAATTGCCCGAGAATGTCATTATCAAAATCCCATGCACTCCAGAAGGGCTGGCTGCAACCAAAGTATTGACCGAAGAAGGAATTGACACAAACGTCACACTCATCTTCTCTGCTGCACAAGCACTGATGGCTGCGAAAGCTGGAGCAACCTATGTATCCCCCTTCATTGGACGTATCGATGACACTGGCCACGACGGAATGACTCTTATTGCTGAAATCATGGACACATGGTCGAATTATCACTGGATTACAACCAAGGTTCTCGCCGCATCGATTCGCCACCCAACACATGTACTTCAGTGCATACAGTTAGGCGCTCACACCGCAACAATGCCAGCAAAAATCTTCCGCCAATTGATGAAGCATCCACTCACAGAGCGTGGATTAGAGGGTTTCATGAAGGATTGGGCAGAAGTCGAAAAGGCTGGAAATGCTTGATTAACTGAAGATTCGGCATAAGGAGGCTTCTTGAAGGAAGGCTTCACCCGCTTACTTACGGAGGTCGAAGGATGTCATCGGAACAAGATAAACTCAATCGGCTTTTATCTGGTGATTTTTCGCCTGACGAAATCGCAAATGATCCTATGCTGGTCAGCCTTGCTGAACGAATTTACGGGATTAAGATTGATCCAGTACTTACCACGAAACCACGTGACTTCGTATCATCTACTGGTGTACCTCAACCGACTGAAGTTACTGAAGTTGCCCCGCCAACCGATATGCTGATTGAAGTGATAGGTGACTTAGCTCCTGCATTGCCTATACCGAATATGGAAATTCCTCCACTTACACCATTGCCCTCAATTGATGCCAAGAAGAGCAAGGGGTTCCAAAGAATTGTATTGGCCGGTTTAGGATTCGTTTTACTCAATCTCGTTGGAGTTTGGTCGTATGTCTTCGGAAGTTTGTGTGAAGCGGGAGATTTGTGCCCAACAGATGGTTATACGAGAATCAATTTGATGGAGATTTACAAAGTAAATTCGGGATATGGTTGGTCTGAGCCTGTTCAAACTGGAGCATATGGTGTTCCGGATATTGTTGCAGTCATCGTGTTTGGCGTTGCCCTCTTGATGACAATGCGCAAATGAGCGTGGTTGTCATGGATTTTGCAGTCTAATTCTGAAACCATAGCCTTTCTTGGCATGTTTTTAATACTCTGTGCCTTCTTTTTAGAAACTCAAAGCGTGATACATAGTAAAGCGTCTTCCTATCTCATGCTCATGGCAATCGGTTCTGGTATCTTGGCCATTCGGGCCTACTTGATCGAAGAATGGGCTTTTTTAATTCTTGAAGTTGCTTGGTTTTTCACTGCAGTAGCAGGATTCATACGTCGCGAATCGAATAAACCATCGAAGGACTCTGAAATGGAAGATTGAAAGTTGGTTAAAGAACTCCAGATTCAGGCCGTACCAAGCGTCATCTTGATGTGCGAGTGATGGCCGAGATGAGTTCATGAGCCAAGGACCAGGTAAGGCCAAACGCGGTATTCCATCAAAGGCTGAGAATTTTAATGAATGGTATCCATTCATGGTTGAGGCTGCTGAGTTGGTGGATAAGCGCTATCCAATCAAAGGCATGGATGTCTGGAGACCCTATGGCTGGAAGACCATGAAGCTCATAGATTCTCTAACGCATGCTGAAATGGAACGAACCGAACACGAAGAAGTCAATTTCCCACTGCTCATCCCAGAGAATCTCTTGGAGAAAGAAAATGCACTCGTGGCACGGTTGAAGCGTGCTCGGGAAGAAGGTGTAGATCCTGATGACCTCCGTGATGAAGATGAAGAAGGTGGATTCAAAAAAGAAGTCTATTGGGTAAAGCATGCTGGAGATAATGAATTGGATATTCCAATGTTCCTGCGACCTACTTCTGAAACGGCCATGTATACCATGTTCCCTCTTTGGATTCGTTCTCACAAAGACCTTCCACTCAAAGTCTACCAAATGGTCAACACATTCCGATACGAAACGAAGCAAACTCGTTCGTTCATTCGAGTACGCGAAATTCATTTCTTTGAAGCACATACCGCACATGCTGATGAAGACGGTGCAACACGTCAAATCGAACAAGATTTGGAGATTGTCAATAACGTCATGCACGACTTATGCCTACCAATTATCAAGGCAAAGCGACCGGTCTGGGATACATTCCCAGGCGCATGGTACACGATTGGTATCGATGCAGTCATGCCAAATGGCGAACCCTTACAGGTCGCTTCATGCCACCATTACCGAGATCAATGGGCCAAAGCATTCGACCTTTCATATGAGAACCTCGATGCAAAACAACAGTTCTGCCACCAGACGACCTATGGTATGTCAGAACGTCTACTCGGCGCTGTTGTTGGTATGCATGGTGATGAAAATGGCCTCATTATGCCACCAGCTGTGGCACCGTTCCAGGTCGTCATATGTCCAATGATTCGAAAGAACTCAGATGTTGATACAGTTTCTGTCGCCCAAGAGATGGCAGTTACACTCCGCAAACATGGATTGCGTGTCAAGGTCGATACTCGAGATATACACGCTGGTCAGAAAGTACTACGATTGGGAAATCAAAGGTGTACCTCTCCGACTCGATGTTGGACCACGAGACATTGCCCAGGGCACTGCATTCGCTGCACGAAGGACAGGTGGCAAAGAGCCAATTCAAATGGATGACTTACCGAATGCATGCCGACAAATCTTGGACGAGATTGCTGAGGAGTTGAGAAAGCGATCATCCGCCCACATGGAAGATGTCATACAACCTCTTCCCGCCTTTGAATGAAAATGACGGGACTTGGGTAATGGAGGGTGAAATTGAAGATGGGAAAATCTACCAGATACCTTTCGATGGTACGGATGCACATGCAGAAGCAATTGAACGTGCAACAAGCCTAACCTTCCTCGGAGATTCGACAGAAGATTTCGATGAGGAGATGCCTTGTCACATGAGTGGAAAGATGACTCGTCGTGTAATTCTTTCCAAGACCTATTGATCGAAGACGAATGTGGGATTGAAATCTATCATTCCTCTTCACTCAAACCAGTATTATAAAACGGTGAATTTAGTTGTGCATCAATCAAATTAATGTCTCCAACAAATTGGAATCTACAATCAATACTGAAAAGGCAGACTTCTAACTTTGTAGGCAGGACTCGTATGAATCTCAGCGTGTAGCAAGTGTGAGGTTCTTCCACATTTCTTCTGGGACTTCCATAGCCAATCGTAGACCACCCATTGCACCGAGGCGCACTGGGTCATCGACCACGTGAACGTTGACGTCGCCCATATCGGACAAACGTCGCTCAATCATTGCACCGAGGCCCTTGATACCGGAGCCGCCGCCTGCAAGAACCATGTTTCGGCGGAATTCATTGTGGTACTCTGGGTTTGATCCAGCAATCAACAACTTGACGTTTTCAACGATTGGCTCCACAATTGCTTCACAAGCTGCTTGAAGGCAGTCGGTGATGTCGAGGTTCATGGCCTTGCCTTCAATTGAGAAGTCGACCATAACGGGAGATTCTGGTGTGTGGGTTCCAACGAAGGAATACTGTTCCTTCCATCGGCGAGCCATGTCCTTGGTGATTTGAGCACCGTTGAACTTGGATTGGATTTCCTTGATGAGTTGTCGGTCGATGAAATCTCCAGCGTGGCCGGTGTGCATTTGGTCGTCTGGTCCAGGGATGGTACCGTAGACACGGCAAAGGTCAGCTGTACCTGCACCGATGTCGATGACGAGGGTGTGTTCAATCATGTCGAGTGCGTAAGCAACAGCGAAAGGTTCTGAGATGATCATTGCAGCGTTGACAGAGCCTGCAGCAGCATCAAAGATTGCGGTCTTGTCCACATAGGATGCTTCAGCAGGTGCACCGATAACGGCGACAACACGGTCGTATTCTTCTGGGTCTGACAATCCAATAAGGTG
>CAJJCP010000012.1 GCA_905182715.1 uncultured Candidatus Poseidoniales archaeon | reverse complement strand
AATACCAGAACCGATGGCAAATGAGTGAGGAGGGCTAACAACCAATGGAGTTGCAAGAATTCGTTAACGGAGCTCCCCTCGGCAAGGAGCAACCAAGTGATTGCTCCAGAACTAATAATCCACCAAAGTGGAAAGAAAACAATCGCTGAAACAACTTTGAGTGTGCCTATGATAGATTGATCAGCACCACGTTTTTTCATAACAGATACTGCAAGAGCGTTGGCACGATAGGGAACGAGATTCCCAAAAACTGCACTCCAGGTAATGAGTCCAAGCATCCAAACCGCAGACCAAGACCATGAGATCAATAATTTCATCGAGGCCCATTGAGTGAGACGGTCTGGACGTGCATCAACATCGAGCGGAGTCAAATTTCGTTGTTCGAGTTGCTCAAAATGAGATTCACAGTCTTCGACGAGTTTCGATGTTGAAGTGGGTTCGGTCTTCGCAAAGTATTCCCAACCTGCACGGATTCGTCTTGCACCCATGACTGATTCAGCATAGGTAGGTTTGATCAGTTTGCCACCGGATTGGCGAGTTTTCTCAGCATAAGCCAAACTTCGACTTTTCCAGATGAGTGTTCGTTCTCTCCATGTCGTTTTGGAGAGACTGGCACGTTTCAATTCGATACCAATTGTATCTGTAACAGAAGTGACCCACGCGCGGTCAAGTCGGTCTTGTTCCTCTTCATCTTCAACCAGTTCTGGAGCTGGTTCGAATTGCATAACGCGTTCGACAACCACAGCGGCCCTTTCACGGAATGTTTGCGATTCTGAATAATGAAGCCCAATTGGAACCAATTGAGGCAAAGGTTTGCCACTGGCTTGAGCTTTTCTACGTGCTGCGAGAAGGATTCGAGCAGCACCTGAGCGTGCACGTTTCACAGAAGATTCGGTATGGGTTGTTCCTTCAGGGAAAATAATCAAACGCCCACCGTTTGCAACAACAGAAGCAACGCTATCCAATTGTTGTGTATTTCGGTCTTTTGCCCCATGTTGGTCAGTACTGTCTTGCGATCGTTCGATTGGAACTGCACCTGCACTGCGAATCAGCCGCCCTAAAATTGGAATATTGAACAGTGTATGTTTGGCAATCATCGAGAGTTTACCGGGAGAGATGCATGCATGAGCATTGGGTCAATCAGTCCACTCGGGTGCCAAGAAATGAAGATGACTCCCCCTTCTGGCGGTATGTTTTCATCATCAACAATATTGATTTCACGAAACCAAATACTCACTAAGGACCTTGAAAATCGACGAACTAAACGATAAATCCGGTTCGTTCGAGGGTGGCCCGGGCCAGTCGGGTCTTTTGGCCAGCGCATACATAGAGCGAAGCGTTCTAACTTTTGAGTTCATCTCCGGAATAAAAAGAAAATGAGCGTTTCGGGTTTTGACACATTCCGACTCTACTGATGTTATGATTTGGTCTTGTCCACTTCAACGAGAATGGCATCGGAATTGCCCGCAGTTGTGTCATCATCACGCAATGTATTGAAATTAATTCCTGCAAGTGTTCCTTCTTCTTTATTGGAGATGAAGTTAACGACTAAGAGAACTAGAATGAAAAGAACGATGAATGCTCCAATTCCCATGAACATCGAAGTTGAAGACATTCCTGATGCTTCGGCTTTTGTTTCAAAGGCAGAATCAGTATCCATTAGCATAATGTTTGCAGTGATCAAAGGAGAAGAGGTGTGACCGCCTGTATCGTTCGCTTTGATGCCACGTAGAGAGATAGTGTGGTTTCCTTCAATATCGATTCCAGGTAAGTGTTCGAGTTGGTGAATGATCTCAATCGCCGTCAAGGCTCCACTGGTATCTCCATGGTCGAAACTGTGAATGTTTGACCAATCATCTCGTAAGTGATTGCTGCGCCATTGGATTGTATCAACATCACCCATTGCGGAATAGGATAATGATTCGTCAGGGAACATGTGGATGCGATTGTCATTACCGTTTTCAGTCGTAAGTGTGACATCTAATGAGGTATCAAATACGTAATCACGTTCTGCTGCTTCGTAAACAGCATCAAGGGCACGAACTTCTCCGTGACCATAGACGTTGTTTTGCCGGTTCTTAGGGATAGCATCTTCAACACAAGGTTCGTTTGCAGCCATGTAGATACACAAGCGGTAGGTTGCAGTTTCTTGCATTATGTTTTTGATGTCGAAAGGTGAAAGGTCGGGATTCGCTTGGAACATCAACGCAGCAACACCTGCTGCCCCTGGGGTCGCCATTGAAGTTCCAGACATGTCGGTGTATTGGTCACCAGTGTTGAAGGCTACTGACATCACACTGCTTCCAACATAGGCGATGTTCGGTTTAACTCGACCTTCTTCAGTCGGGCCTTGACTCGAATAAATCGCAATAGCGGAGTTCTTGTCGAGTGCACCGACGGTAATGGCATCTTCTGCCGAACCTGGTGTTCCAATTTGTGCCGTAACACCGTTATTTCCAGCTGCGATAAAGATTGCAATTCCAGCAGCCATCATTTCATTGGCATAACGATTGACACTGTCGTCATCCGATGAAGCCCATTCTGCGAGCCCCGGGCCTCCAAGACTCATCGAAGCACCACGGATGTTGAATTTGAATCGGTTTTCAACGGTCCACTCCATCCCAGCCATAACGGTAGCAAAGGAGCCTGAACCGCCAGCATCGAGAACTTTGACACCGACGAGGAAGGCTTGAGGTGCCATTCCTATATGCTCGTAATTTGGCGCACCCGTGCCTGCAGTGGTACCTGCACAGTGAGATCCATGGCCTTGGTCATCGTATGGGAACACTTCAGTTCCGTTGGTAAGACTTGGATTGTTCACAGGATCATAGAAGGCGATAACCTTCGGGTCGTTGGTCGAATTATCGTCATCAAGGTCGTCAAGACTGGCGTGAGCACCGTCAATTCCAGTGTCGATAATAGCGACTGCAGAACCTGCACCGTCATAGCCAGTGTCTGCCCAAACGGTATCAACGCCGTGAAGAACTGCTGCATCGCCGTTATTCACTGAAAGAAGACCGTCCAATTCGAGCATAACGACTCCTGGAAGGAGAGCTGCATCGCGAATATATTCAACAGGAACTCGACCCGCTAAAGCATCAATTCCTTCCAATGTCCATTGATGTTGGAAATCAATTTCACGCTCAAGTAAGGCGATTTCGTCTGCACCTGGCGTATGGTCAAAGTCGATAATAAGTGGAAGAGTGTTGTCTTCGTCGAGGAAAAGAGGACTGTCTTTGTGAACTTCAATCATGTCCCCGATTCCGTTACCGTTTCGATCCAGTGTCGTTTCCATCCACCAATCTTGTTGTTCAACGATTTCCTGTTCAACAGAGACCGGTACGGCCATAGCCAAAGTTGGAAGAACCATTATACTCAAACAGAGCAAAGTAATTGCTTTTCGTGATGCAAACATCATTTCACCAATTCAACCCAACCACTCCCGACTTTTGAACCCATTGAAATAAAGTGTAAAGTGAATCCACCTACACAATCGCATCCGAGATTTGGCATTTCACCCATTTTGACGGGTCAACCGATTAAAGCCTAATCGTAAATCGTCAGTTTGATTGTTATGGCAGCACCAAGACGTTCGGCACCTCGAAGAATGAATGTTCCAACTCAAGGCTTGTTGGCTAAATCCAGCCAAAAAGCCCCCTCGAGTGCGATTTATGTCGATTCAGAACAAATCGAAATGCCAATGATGGTTCGGGCACCCGGCGAGATCGATTTCTGACGCAAATCGTTCACTGATGAAGTTTTCACAACTGATTATGATGTGTATTGCTTTAGCAGCGATATGGGGCGGTTTATTCCAAATTGCATTTGCTGAAGATGCAACAAATGATGATTTCTTAATCTTGTTCATAGGTGGATTTTTATCTGCGAGTATTGCCATTGGATGGATTTATGCCCAGAGTAAAAAGAATGATTTTGTCTTGTATGAAGTGCAGGACTACATGCTCGGCATAGGTTTCTTTTTCGCAACGATTGGAACGATTTGGGGTTCGCGGTTTTTGATTGGCTTTGTCACTGGAGAGGGGTGGACTGAACTCTTTGGTGATGCTGAAAAATTCAACGCTGGGGGCTGGACCGATTCTGTTACCAATGAATTTGTAGAATGGCATCCAAATGCAAATGGAATCTATGTTCAAACTGCAGCTATGCTGGCATTGATCTTCGGTGAAATTCAACTCTTGAAGCGCTTCAAAGGCGCAACTGGCTTCGGCCGTGCTGTCGCTGCATACGCTCCAATTTTAGTATTGGTTGGAGCCGGAATGGGTCCTTGGATGACATGGACAGAAAACATAATCTCATACGAAATGGGACTCTCTCTCATTCTGCTGAGTTTTGCTGCTATGGAAATGGCACTGCGCTCAAATAAAGCACTGAATTTTGTAGTTGTGGCAGTGGTCTCTGGACTCACTCCAATTCTCTTTGAAGTGTTCAACACAGGTGCCGATACTGACGGTGCAGGTGGCGCAATGTCATTACTGATTTTCATCATCGCTATCCAAGGTTATTACGCCTCTCGTCAGGAACTTCGTTCGGAATTGATTCAAAAAGCATCGATTGTACTGGTTGGAGAAATCGTACTCGCCATGTATATTGCACGTATGAAGGATACAATCTTCATCTTGGTCCAATCAAATCGTCTGAGTTAGGAATAGATAACATCTTTGGATTGAGTGTCGCTCTTTGGATTGCTGTATTGGTATTCTATTTCCCAGCAGTTCAACAGCGTCGAGTGCCATGGATGCCGATTGGATTAGCGGCTGCCCTCGTGATGTTACCAAATGATGGAAGTGCTTTACCGTGGATTATCACACTCTTGATGATACCCTATATGCTCTTTTTTGCCAAAGCAACACGACGTTGGGTTGCAGATTTCACAGTTACTGCTTTAGCAGCGTCTTACTTTTTGACGGATGTATTTGCAAATATAAACGAAATCCCACTCCGAGAAACATTTGGTTTTGATGGCATGCAGGTCATCATTCCTCTCGCGTTATTTAGCATATCAGAATTCGCTCGACAAAAGGACAAAATATCGGCTTGGACACACCTCGCTATGCTTGGTTCGATTGTTCTTTCACGAACAATACTGCAAGCAGAAGACTGGTTTATGCCGTGGATTTTCATTGGCTACATGCTTTACCTTGCCCAGAACTCTTTCAGTATCTTGACAACTGAAAGTTCGTGGGAAAAGAAGATGCAGGCCACAATGGTGGCTTTAATTGCGAACGTCTCAATGGTTCTTCTCGCTGTACTCGACCGATTTGAGCTTCCTGAATTCTTGCAAGATTTACCATTACCTGAATATTTTAATTATCAAATCTTCATCTTGGGAGCAGTGAGTTATTGGATGCTTTATCGTGCTCGCAAGATTGAATTGGATTTGGGATTATTATTCAACTGGACCAAGCGATTTGCGGCTCAGGCCCCAGTTTACGATCCAAAGACAAATTCTTGGAGCGCTCAAAAAAGTGTCGGGGTACAAGAAGACGGTGACTGGGTCAAGAAAAACAGTTGGAGCCAATTAACACGCTTGTCTCTCCTTATTCCGTTTTTCATGATGAGTTTCAGTCTCATCACAATGGTAAATCCATGGGGTGCCGATTTCGACACTGAAGGTACCAAAATATTTGCAAGTGAACCGTGGATCTATGCTTCTCCTTATCCCAGTGACTGCTTTGGTTCTTGAAATTAAGAATATGGATATCATCTCCTCTACTGTTCGTTCTGCAGGGGTATGGGTTTTGTTCACAATCGCATTACCAATCGGTGTCGCATTCTCTATGATTCGCGCAAATATGTTGACGCATGACGATTATATGGACCGATAGTATAGTTCCAGTCGCAATTCTTCTCGATGTCATACTTTTGAGCGCCCCGCTTTATGTCAATTGGCTCATCACCAAACGCGGCATAGATGATGACCATCTTTCTGTGAATGCTGATGCATGGGCAATGCTTGGACTCGTAGGTTTGGCTTGCCTTGACAACTCCGGTGGATTATTGTTAATTTCCATGATTGGATTGGTCACTGTTCGATGCGTTCAACATCGCCACATCTGGCCATTGATGCTTTCCCCAATTGCATTCTTCTTACTCAACGACCATTGGCTGGAATCAGCTGGAATCTCGAGAGTTCTTATCGAAGCAATCGATTCTACAAACTATGACTTTGCCGAATTCGGGTTACTTTCTCTTACTCGACTGGGTGGTATTCTCATCACTTTACAAATGACGTATGTCCTCGTAATGGATAATAAATTCGTCAAACAAAGTGAAAATGGACGCGAGATGTTACCTTGGTATGGTGTATGGGGATGGGCTCTTGTCGGCGTGCTTGCTGCAACTTCAAGCGTTGGTTGGATTCCAGCAATAATGTGTGCGTACCTCATTATCAATTCATGGACATCAGGCAATGTCGAAACGATTCCTGTCCTCCATCTAGGATTGGCAATCAGCCTCCTCATTGGCATGGGCGTTGAAGATACGTTCGATACAGTTCAACTTGCATTCTCTTGGAGTGTACTGCTTACAGCCTGTTCTGCACTCACCTTTGTCATCATGGACAATAAAGATCTACTGTTCAAATATGCATCAACTGAAATTGGAAAAGAGATATCTCCAGAAAAGAAAGAGGAAGTTCTCAATGCACTCTACATCCTAACCTATGTCTCGTTTATTTTGAGTTTCGATGCATTACTTGGCATTGGAACATTGGTTGGAGCAATACTGCTGACACGAGATATTCTCGTAAAGGGCTACTCAAACGCTTTGTTCTTTGTTCCAGCAATACATGCGGTGGCATTAGCAAATCTCATCATTCAGCTGAATGTCGATACGATTGATATCGGTATACCGATTGGAATTTTCCTTATACTTGAAGGACTGAGCATCTCTTGGTTTTCTTTACAGAATGACCGAATGTATGAACTTGAATTCTTTGAGTGGGAAGATGATAATGAATTCCTAGATTTCCTTGACCGCTTAGGAATGGCAGGCGTGCTCAGTGCACTTGCTGGAATCTTCTTTGTGTTTGGTCAAATAGACCAATGGTCTTTGGCTTGGATTCTTACCACTGTGATTTTAGTTGCGGTTGGAATTCAAGGCTATGCCCCCGAGTATGAGGCTCGATGGAGACGTATCTTCGGAGGCTATGGTTCAATTCTTTCCTTTGTTGCATTCAGTGTCGAAGTTGAGAGCGATACTATGCAAGCGCTTTCATTTGTTGGCGTCGGGTTAATCGCACTTGGATGGGGATTCCTTACCATGCAACGATTAGAAGATGATGATGTCGTCTACGAAATGGAACAAGTTCCTGCACAAAGTCCCGCACCAAACGTTCAGCAAGCCTCTCTCTTAGAGAAGGGACAGAAAAAGATCAAAGTGGAAGCAGAGGTCGTGGAAGTCGTGGAAGAACTGACCGAAGAAACTCCGGAAGTGGTTGAAGAAGAATTCAAAGGAATCCCTGAACCCGTTACCAAACAATCTGAAAAAGAACTCGTAGTGCATGAGGAGGAGATTGTGATTCCATTACCAGCCACTGTTGAAACATCACAAGGGTTTGATATCCGCTTCCCTCCTGGGAAATTGGAAGACATTCTCAGATCAATTGACACAACACCACACGAAGGGTACAAACCGGTGATTGGTTTCAATTTAAACGGTCAAATTGTGATTGATTGGGTTACAGCGTAATCAAACAAATCGACGTTCAGCACCTTGAGAACCTGTAACAAACAGTTCTCCGGGTTGAGTAGGGGCTGAAGGGTAAGCATTCCAATATGCTTCACGCATGTCTTGATTCGCATTCATGCATGCTACGACATCACCGGGTCTTTCAGAGAGGTCTGCAGATTGGTTAAGGTGTGCAATCATAGGCTCAATATTTGAAAGATTAACCAAACCCCAACCGGTTTGTGTGCAAGGAGCAACAGGTGAGATCGGCATTGTTCCCGAAGTGGGGTCCCATCCAACATCCGGATACCATGCCGACCGGTTGAGTGCTTCACGGACATCAGC
Source organism: uncultured Candidatus Poseidoniales archaeon (assembly GCA_905182715.1). Taxonomy (GTDB): domain Archaea; phylum Thermoplasmatota; class Poseidoniia; order Poseidoniales; family Poseidoniaceae; genus MGIIa-L1. The sequence goes on along the minus strand of CAJJCP010000012.1, from coordinate 49,219 downwards.
GTTTGAAACGATGAAAGGGTTACCATCTGCATCAGTTCCGTCCACGAGCATGCCTTGACGGGAGTTCAGGAGAGGCTCCAGCGCCATCATCATTGAACTCAGAGCGTAGGGATTCTAAGACAAAAGAAAGAATCCCTGCTGTACGAGGTGTAGCAAAGGAAGTTCCAGACGTTTCATGGTACCCATCGATATCGTCATGGTTTGGCAGGTTCTGTGTCCAGTCTGCAGAGATATCAGGGTACGAACCCGACATGATTTCTTTTTGGTCGTCGCCTTCCTCGGCATATCCTGCAATACCGATGGACCAAGGAGGCCCGGCAGTTGAATCTTGAATGGCGGGGGAAGGGCTGTTATCTGCAGCTCCGGTATGCATCTTTCCTTGTTCAACAACCGCAATTTCAGTTCCTCGCTCGATTCCAGAGATTGGCACTGAACCCGGAGCGCCAAATGAGGTAGAAATAACATCGACGAGAGGCTGATTCGCTGCAGCAAGTACCGCTTCAGTGCTGAATCCTTCGACAAAGAAAATGACTGCTTGTGGGTTGGCATTCAAAACTGAACCTGTGACTGCCGAGCCGTGACCATCACTTGGGTCATCTAAAATTAATATCTCGCTATCACCATCAGGGGATGTACCAATGATTTTCGTTCCTGGGAAAGAGACGATGTCGCTTGCAACTAAGGTGTCCCAACATGATTCTTTATCGGCATCATACCGTTCTTGCCAACTTCCCTCAAAAGTCAAATCACATACTTTGTTCACGCCAAGGCCGTCCAAGAGCCAAGAAGGATATGTTTCATTGGTTCGGAAATGATCGTGGTAAACGTTGATTCCTGTATCGACTGGAGCGACAACGGAAAAGGCTCGCCAACCATCATTCTCAATCGCTTCTTGAGGCGCCAAAGAAGGCGATGAATCACCCGTTAGCGCAAGGGCGAAAAAGGAGAAAATAAGTAAAAAGGTAAGGGCACTCACAGCGATGAGTGTTTTGGGTTCCATCAAAGGTTGAGGCTCGAGAGAGACTTCTGAGGCCGCCAGTACTGTCTCATCCGCCATGATGAGCCCTCCAATGAGAACTTCATAACCCTACGCCCAATTCAAAAACCCCAACCTGTTGGCGAAAACATGGGTGAAAGCGACGAACGCTTGGTTTGGATTGACCTCGAAATGACTGGACTGGATATTGAAAAAGAATCCATCATTGAAATTGCAACAGTTGTGACCGATGGAGAACTCAATATTCTTGCAACTGGACCAAATCTGGCTGTTTCAGTATCGGAAGAACTTCTGGCAGGAATGGATGAATGGAATACGACGCATCATCATGAAAGTGGACTGGTTGAACGTGTCCGTACAGGAAGTGTTTCATGCCAGCAAGCAGAAGCAGAAACTCTGGCTTTTCTCAAGGAATGGGTGCCACAAGGCGTTGCCCCTCTGTGTGGAAACAGTATTTGGAATGATAAAAAATTCATGGAAAAGGAAATGCCACTGCTTGTCGACCATCTACATTACAGGATGATTGATGTTTCAACAATCAAAGAATTAGCTCGACGATGGTATCCTGAAGCCGGGCGGTATGATAAGAAAGGGGCCCACCTTGCACTTGATGATATTCTTGAATCAATCGAAGAACTTCGTTATTTTAGAGAGCGAATATTTACTCAAAAGTGAATGAAGTTCGCCAAGTCGGAGCATCAGCATCGACGCCCTTGAACGAAGCCATAATTTGAGCAACAACTGCTACTGCAATTTCTTCAGGTGATTCTGCACCGATGTTCAAACCAATTGGGCAGACCACTGCATCAAGGATTGATTGTTCTATGCCTTGTTCAAGACATGTCTTCTCAAAGGCCTGCCATTTAGAACGGCTACCAATCACCCCAATTCGAGGACCTTGTTGGCCATCTGGGATTGCGTTTGCATTGTTGAAGCGATGAAGGAGTCCTAACAAACGCTCTTGGTCTTCTGACCAATCATGGCCAAGAAGCAAAACATCTGAAAACCGACGAAGACTTTCGAGCGTTTCGGCTTGAAGAAATGCATCAACTGAAGCAGAGGAACGTTGTTCTGCATTCGGATACATTCCCTCACTCGAAAATTCTGTTCGTGTATCATGGATCGAATGTTTCCAGCCCAAAGCATCTAACGTCTTAGCAAGTGCCTGACCGCAATGACCGCCACCCATCAACAATACATGTGGCATAGGAATCATCACCTCAATTGCAAGCGTAACTTGACCGCCGCAAAGTGAATCAAGCGGTGTTACTTCATAGCCCTTCGCACCTTTGTTTAACCCGTATCGTACGACTTCTCCAAAAGGTCGTTGTTGTGTTTGAAGATGCTCTCTGCATCGCTGAAGGACTTTCAGTTCTAATCCTGCACCACCAACGGTACCAACCCATTGTTCATCAGAATCCATTGCCAAACGGGCACCGACTTTACCCGGCACACTGCCCGCTGTTTCAACCACACTGGCAAGAACCACGCATTGACCTGCGGCAAGACGAGAGAGGGACCAAGCCATCACCGTCGCAGTCATGTTTGCCGGTTGAAGAGGTGACACATACCCTTTTCCCTACAGGTTTCAGGCCATGTCGAGCAACGATACTTCATGTTGTTTGAGTAGAATTAAATCATCAGGATGATCAATATTCAAACCAAGAAGAGGAGCATCTACAGCCACTTCCGCAAAGGAAACCAATTCACGTAAAGCCGATTGAGCAGGTGCTGCAAGGACCGATTGTATGGCCTCTGCATCCAGAAGTAACGGATGGCCCCTTCGCCCATTGGATGCAAGCGTCGAACTTTTTTGTTCTAAAAGCAAAGATTTGACATGACCAATGGACCACCCAGGCCGGTCAACAGGGGCGATAACGACTCGTCTTGGCATTCGTCCTTTGTCTCCGGCGAGTGATAAGATGCCACACTGGATACTTCCAGTCCGTCCGTCTTCGGGCGTCTGATTTACGATGACTGTCGAACCGAAGGTTGCTTGCATAATTGGAACCGAAAGTTCACTTCGCGTGACAATCAAGATGGGAGAGCAACCTGCTTCAACCAACTTTCGATAGGCAAGACCCACTAATGTTGAATCCCCTACCTTCACCAAGGATTTTGGCTGACCAAGCCGTTGACTGGCTCCTGCTGCGAGTATCACTGCAGGACAAGGCTTGGCCATAATTTAAATTCGAGGCCCGAGGGTTTTGTTCTTTGCTCTTGATATATACTCGAAATGTTCGATGCGTATGTCGAAAGGAAAATACCGAATGTCGGAACCTGAACTTCGTTCACTTGATATGTTGCAGTCCGTAGCTAAAGGTACTCCTAATGTTCAAGTATTCATGTTGACAAATGAGTGCATCAAGGTCCGTGTACAAGGTGAATCACATCGCTGGTACCAAATTGATTCGAATTTCCAAGGCATGAGCGTAGAATTCTTCGAGGCCTCGCCATCTCAATCACAATGGTCAGTCGCAGTTACTGCTGGGCGGTGGCAAAATGATGTTATTTCCGAAAACCAATACTCAGTGAGCCTCTGTTTACATTCACAAAATGAAAAACTACCGATTGGTGATCGAATCGTTTCGTTGGTACTGGCACTTTACAACGATATCAAAACGGCTCTCCAAATCCCTATGTTAGCACAATTCCTGATTTGCACGCGTGAGATGCTAAAGGGTATTGTTATCTTTCAAGACACCATGATTGTAACTCAAGATATGATGGATGAAGATGATTGGGAATTCCCCGGACCGCAAGATGATGAGGATATCGACATGAATGAGAATGAGGAAATGGACATGTATGGAGCATTTGAAAGAGATGAACTGGAAGTTTCCACCGACGAGATGCTTGACCTGCAACAGGCTTGGGAGGAAGAAATACACGGTCTTACACTCAGTCAAGAAGAAGAAAGTATACTCGAAAAGAAAGAAAAAGAGAAACAGGAATTAATCGATTTCTGGGACTTGGTGACTGACAAATTTGAAGACAGCTAATCAAAGGTCTTTGGTAATTTCACGACCAATAATCATTCTCTGAACTTGTGAAGATCCTTCATAAATTTGCATCACCTTTGCCGCTCGCATGAGACGAGCAACTGGGTATTCTTCGGAATATCCGTATCCGCCATAGACTTGTACAGCATCCGTGGAGACTTCCATGGCAGTATCTGCTGCGAACCGTTTGGCATGAGCGGCCGATTCGGTGTTCGGAAGTCCTGCATCTGAATCTGCAGCAGACCTCCAAGTCAACAAGCGTGATGCTTCGATTTTGGTTTTCATATCAGCCAACATGAATTGAATCGCTTGATGACGATGCAGAGGTTTACCAAAAGTCGAACGTTCACCCGAATATTGGAGAGCGTGCTCGTAAGCAGCACGGGCAAGACCAGTCGCGTGAGCTGCGATGTTTGGACGGCTCATGTCAAAAGCCTTCATGGCGTTCATCCAGCCACCAGATTCGGAACCCCCAATCAATTGATTGGCAGGGACTCGAACATCATCGAATTGAATTGAGCGAGTGTCTGAGCAGCGTTGCCCCATGTTAATTTCTTTCTTTCCAAGCGAGAAACCTTCAGCGTCTTTCTCAACGATGAAACCCGACATGCCTTTGTATCCAGCATCGACATCGGTCTTGGCGAGTACGAAGAAGAAATCTGCATATCCAGCGCCTGTAATCCACATTTTAGAACCGTTGATGATGTAGTCATCACCGTCTCGAATTGCACTTGTTTTGCACGCTGCAACATCAGAACCTGCACCGGGCTCAGTTACAGCATAGGACGCTAAAGCCCCGTCTTCTGCAACCATTCGAAGCCATTTCTGCTTCTGTTCTTCGGTAGCACCGGTAATGATTGGCGCACATGCAAGGGAAGTAGCATATGCAGCAGTTGCAAAGCCAGGGTCGCCCCATGCAAGTTCTTCATTGACAAGGACTTCTTCGACTGAGCCTAACCCGGGGCCGCCATAATCTTCGGGAATATGGAGATTAAGCAACCCTATTTCGTGAGCCGCTTGAATGGCTTCTTTGGGATAAACCGATTCAGTATCCCAATGCTCAGCATTTGGACGGATTTCATCGACGGCGAATTCATGCGCAAGTTCTTTCAACATCTCTTGCATTTCGTCGAGTTGGAAGTTCACCATGAAGAGGCGAAGAAGTCGCCCCTTATGTCTTCATTGTTTTCAGAAGGCTATCCAAGAACGGTTGTATGCCTCAAGGGTAATTATGAACAAGATATACATCAGAATCAATGTATAGCCTTCCCACTTTTTGATCTCATATGAAGTTCGCATCAGCAATAAGGCAGACGCACATCCGACAATGGTGAATGGAATAATGATGTAGGCAATCAATTCGAATCCATCAGAGGTTATGGCAAGAGGATGGACTAAACCTGCCAATCCAATGGAAAGCAGTGGGTCGGTAATATTGGAGCCAATGAGCGTACCAATGGCGACACCTTGGCTTTTCTTTGCTGCCATCAAAGCAATGGTCAGTTCAGGTAAAGAGGTTCCAATCCCTGAAACAGTTGTACCAACAATAGCGTGAGGTACATTCAATTTTATCGCAAGTTGACTTGCGTATTCCACGAGATGGTGAGCAGCAAATACTGCGAAAGCAAGACCTCCGATGACCATGATCGTATAGGCTGCAGTACTCCAATTAGAACCACGAACTTCGACTTCTTCTTTGTTTTCATCCTCTTCCATTTGTATTACTTTACGATGCATTAAGAGCCATACAATGTAAATCACATACAAGAGAACAAGAATCCCAGATTCCCAACGTTGCAAGGTCCGTTCTGTGAGCAGGAAAAAGGTGAAGATCAAAACTGCTAACAGCATGATGAGGCCATCACGCTTCAACCATGATTCTCGAATTTTAAATCCTTTGTTGACCACTACAATCCCCAATATGAGGGTTATTTGAACAAAGACCGAACCGAGGATTCCACCAATGGCAAAATCAGCAACCTCTGGAGATTTCGCCACATCAGCGGCTGCCGTCGTCGTCACCAGTATTTCGGGTAACGAAGTTCCAATCGAGACAATGGTCAAGCCGATGACCACTTCAGGTAAACCTCCTCTGCGAGCTAATCCTTTCGCCCCTTCGATGAAAAAATCAGCAGAGAAAACCAGTAAACCAAGCGCTAAACAAGCGATGATTAAAGTGATGAGAAGATTGCTGCCCACAGAGTCCGATAAAAGGTCAACTGCAATGATTCCCAAGAACAAAGCTCCAGTGGTAATCATCGTTTGAAAATGAATAAGTTGGGGGATTCCCATTACTTTTTCATCCGACCCCATGTTTCATTCCAACAGCCAATACTTCTTCACGCTTGCCTTGTAATTCTTGGAGAGAGAACTGGTTTGGTAAAGAACATAACATAAAGGCCGAAGCGGTAAACATGTGGCGGAGAGGGTTGGCTGAATTTTTCGGCACAGCACTCATGGTTGCCGGTGGTTGTGGCAGTATTGCTTTAGGCGCATCACATGGCGTTGTTTCACTCTCTTTTGGAGTTGCAGTCACAGTAGCCATCTTGATTTTTCAACCAATCAGTGGCGCTCATATTAACCCAGCCGTTTCACTTGCTTTTTTCCGAACTGGACACCTCGAGAAAGAAGCTGTACTCCCATATATCGTAGCACAATTAAGTGGAGCGACCGTTGCTGCTTTTTTCCTTCAAGGTGCTGGACCAACGAAAAGGGCCGCTGACGTTTCAATTTCCATGGGTGGATTGATTGAAGTGTTCATTACCTTTTCACTGATGGCCAGTATCTATTGGATCGTTCTACGTTCTCAAACTCATATTTCGATTGCTTTTTTTGTCGGTTTCGTAGTCGCTTTACTGGCCTTCATGTTTGGAACTTTAACAGGTGCATCAATGAATCCTGCTCGGACCTTTGGGCCGAATATTTTTTCTGGAGAAGCCTCAAGCATTCTCTTCTATAGTTTTACTACCATCATTGGCGCCTTGATTGCTGCCGAAATTTTTGTTCGTATGAAACTTGGAAATGACGACATCAAATCTCAAGATTGAACCGTCAAACGCACTACTTTGATTACATGTTCGAGCGAAGGTAGCGTGAAATTTTCAAGAGGTGGAGAGAATGGAACTGGCGTGTCCAAAGCCCCGATTACAAGAGGGGCTGCTTCAAGTGTATAGAAGCATGATTCCAAGATTCTGCTTTGAATACTGTGCCCCAATCCACCACACCATTGCCCTTCTTGAAGAACAACTAAACGACCGGTTCTTTGAACGGAGTCAATGCATGTTTGTGCATCAAATGGGAGGAGTGTTCGCAAGTCAACGATTTCGACTTCAATATCTTCGGAAGCGAGATGCTCTGCAGCTTGTTGAGCAACATGAAGCATTGAACCCCACGTAACCAGAGTCACATCACGGCCACCTCGGACGACTGCGGCTTTGCCAAGTTTGTATCTCTCGCCTTTAGCGATGGCTTGTTTGACCGTTTCAGTATCCACCACTTGGTTGATGTTTTGACCCCATCCCGTTAATCCACCACGGAGGCCATACAGGCCAATATGTTCCAAAAATAAGACTGGGTCGTTCAATTCAGCACCTTCCATAAGGAGGTCATAGGCATCTTGAGGCGTTCCTGCAGCAACAACAACCAATCCTGGGTCATTCGCAAACCAAGATTCAATCATGTTCGCATGGAAAGGACCTGAGCGTGTACGGCCTCCCAAAGGAATACGAATGGTCATTGGGCAATCAGCTCCCCAGCGCCATCGAAGCATAGCGGCATTGTTGATTAAGGCGTTAAATCCAAGCGCTGCAAATCCACCAAATTGTATCTCAACCATTGGACGCATACCTGAAAGGGCTGCCCCTACACCTGTGTGAACAATCGCTGCTTCACACAACGGCATATCCAGAAGTTTTTCCGAATGACCTGCATTTTTCAAAGCCATATTCATTCCGAAGGCTCCAGCAACTTCCATGTCTTCACCGATAAAAATACAATCATCACCGTGGCGTGTTGCGATATCTACCATCGCTTGTTGAATAGAACGAGCATACGTCCAACCACCTTTTTCAGCATATGTGAGCGTCGTTTCACCAGTCTCAAGCGAAGATTCAATCAATTCAGATTCTTGGCTTTGAGACAAACGAGTAAACCGTTCTTCATGTGATTCAGCATCATTCAACAACGTCACGCCTTTGGTAACAGTTTCTGGCTCAGGCCATGCCATTTGTTCAAGTTCTTGTCGAGCGGATTCGACATCACGCTGTTCCTGGGCTTCCATTTCCAACAAGACCGATTCTTCGAGGCCGAGGTCGAGGAGTAATTGACGATGTGTTGGTATCGGGTCTTTTGCTTCCCAATAAGCAAGCAGATCACGGTCGACATATCCAGGAGGAGTGCCCGATTCGTTTCCAAGATACAAATCGTCATGGTGATGCGCATGGCCACAACCCCGCATTGTTTCGACATGAATGAGGGTTGGACCGCCACCGTTCAAAGCAAACTCTCGAGCATTGGCCGTACTTGCATACCACGCAGCAGGGTCTGAACCATCAATGGTCCATGCTGGGAAACCCATTGCATCGGCTTTATCGGCCCAGACTTCAACACCAGATTGCTTGATTGGAGAGGTATCAAGAGCGATTTGATTGTTTTGAAGGATGTAGGTGATTGGAAGGCCTCGTGCTCCAGCCAGATTCATTGCTTCCCAAAACTCTCCAGAAGACGAAGCACCTTCCCCAATACAAGCAACTTGGAACCGATCCAGTTTTTGATGCCAAGCGGCAAAAGCAAGACCAGTCATCGTAACACTCGCAATTGGCAGAGGAGCTGTTGGAGGCAGAACACCAACATGCCACGCTCCAACGTGCAGGTCACGACCACCTGCATCATCCCAACCTCCGTTTTGGTTAGAACCGACTTTTCCTAAATTTGCAGCCATCACATCCAATGAAGTATCTCCCATTGCTAATCCAAGACCTATGTCTCGAATCATTGGAGCGACAAGGTCGCCGTCGTAGCCCTTTCCGGGACGAGCGTCACGTGGAGCGTCCGGTTGACGTTCCAGAGCAGTAGCCACTGCGACAACCCCTTCTTGCCAAGTTGAACGAAATCCTTTGCCACCGAATGAAGAGCCATCTGGAGTTTCAAGTCCTTCTGAAAAAATTGATTTCAATTCACCATCCAACATCCGCGTTCGAGTCATCATGGTTTGCCATTCGATACGTTGGTCGATGGTGACGGACATGTAGTGGGCTAAGCGACGGAAGACGAGCCTTAAATCGAGTAAAAAGTGTTGAGACCTGCGATCCAAAAACATGGTCAAATTACGACGAGGAATAACTTCGACGTCGGCATCGTCTTTCATTTTAGCATCGATTTGGGCAACTAAGCCTCGTTGAACTGCGTCAACAAACCGCTGACTAAACTTGTGCCATGAAGGGCCCTCAAATTGTTTCGATTCATTTTCAATCAAAACATCCCAGACATTCGCCATAAGGAAAAGGTGGCCATCATGTCGCTGAGCTGCAAAACGTAAAATTTCTGTTCGTGCAGCATCCGCATGCAAAGGTTGAGAGAAAACCAATGGCTCCTTTGGAGTCCAATCGGTCCCATGGATAGCCGGTAAATCTCCTTGGCTCATGGTTTGGCCATAGGCCTCCCCCATACAAACGCGACGGCTGAATGGTACGGGGTGTAACATCCAAAAAGTGTTTCATTCTTCTTCAGGAATTGCATCTTGAAGCGCCTTTAACGATACACGCGTGACAACTACGGTCGCAAGAATCGAGGCGAGGATTCCAAGGACGAGCATTGCATTCCCCATTGGTGTTGAACGCATTCCTTCAATCCCTGAGGAGTTAAGTGCGAAGCGGCCCAATGCATGACCATAATAGGCGTAAGCCAGCGAATAGACAAGTCCGGAACAATTTGAGAGCATGTACACTCGAAGGCTAACCGGCGTTGCAGACATCAAATAATTGAGCCATTCATCTGGTATTAAAGGAGATAATCGAACTAAGACTGAGATTCTCATTGCATCGACGGTAAGGGCTGTTTCGATGTTCTGTAACCTCTTATCGTTCTGGATTGAACGTTGGATGGCATCTCGAAAAAGCCAACGGCCGAGAAGAAAGGCAATCAAACCTCCAAGAAGAGATGCCACAAAATTGGCAGCAGCAGCAATCCAAAACGGAAAAATCGCACCTGCTGCAACTTTGATGAGAGGAGTTGGTAACATAATGACGACAGCCAATGAAAGTGAAAGCGTGAATACAATCGGGCCCAGTGGACCTAAATCTTCAAACCAAAACAGGATATTTACAGCATCTCGAAACAATAAATAACCACACAATGCACACAGAAAAAGTACAAGAACTCCAATTAAAGCTCGCCAACGATAGATTTTCGGCTGACTTTTTTTGAGTTCATCGAGGTCTGACTTTCGGTCAACAAGTCTCAATTCATTCGGTCGAGGAATTGAATACTTCGCCATACTCATTCCTCTTCTTCAGCCTCTGGCAAAGCCGCCAATACATCGCTCAGCATCTGTGCAGCATCTTCGACTTGAGTAAGAAGGGTCAAATCGGAAACCGCACCAGGTCGGCCGAGATTCCACATAAGGTCAGAGACCACTTCTGTTGTTAATCGCGTCAATGCAAGAACCTGTGGGTCGATAGGAACCATTGTATCGAAGCCATGTAAAGCGATAAGGTCGGGTTGTTCATCAAGAATCGAATCCATCGCACCTTCGACTTCATCTGCAAGTCCTTGGGCTTGCGCTTCAAGAATCCCTCCCATTGATGAAGAGATTCCTTGTTTCATGTTCTGAGCAGCATTACCACCAAGAGGGGCCCCTCGCTTTGCTTGGCTTGGAGAAGAAGGCCCGGCGAACGTTGGTTCTTGCGCTAAAGTCCCATCAGCGAGTTGGTTTGGGGGGACGAGCTCCCCATCAGCACTTGCTTGTTCTACTAACTTATTGAGGGCTAAACGAAGCATGGAAGACATAGCAGTGGTGTCCAGTTCAGTGTTTACCTCCATGCCCTCCGCTCCCATTTGAGAAAGGATTTCATCGATGAAGTTCGTGTTGATTTTTTCTGGCCCGACGAGTCCTTTCAGCATTGGAAGAGCCCATGTGCTGTCACCCATGGTCATTGAAACATCGAAACTTCCTCCACCACTCTGTCCCGTAGCCACATCTGCTGGAGGTGGAACAAATTGCTTCCGAGTATGTTTGTGTAATTGGTCAATTAAGACCTTCATATCAACCGGTTTGGATATGACTTCAGACACACCAGATTGAGCCGCACTCACTCGGTATTCTTGTGAGACATTTCGTGCAAGAATGACAATACGGCACTTGAAAGCAAACTCAGGGTCTCCCATCAGACGCTGTGCTGCATCGATGGCATCACCGTTTTTCCATTCTCCATCGATCAAAACGACTTCGGGCATAATGACAAGAGCCGTGCCTTCAGCCTGTCGAAGAGTAGCAGCACGAGTGATGTCGAATCCTTCACGCTCAAGCGTATTGGCAAGAAGGGAACGACGACCTTCATTTTCGTCTGCAACGATGACTTTGGCCATAAACTCCCTCCCTTCATCTACAGGGATGGCTGTAGAGACTTGAACCTCACCCCTGTCAAAGGAGATGAATGCTTAATTCACGAGTTCGAAAAGTAAAGCCGTGTCAACCACGAATAATCTCGTCTGGAGCGACTGATTTCCAAGCAATGATGCCCCCCTCGAGGTTGTAAAGTGAAGAGCCATCATAACCTGCTTTTATCAAAAACATCGCTGCGATTTGCGAACGCATTCCGCTTCGGCACAGAACCACCACTTCCCTATCTTTCGGGATGGAATCTGTCATAGAGAGTACTGCTTCATGATTGATTTGTAGGTCAGTGGAAGCAACATGAGCTCGCTGATACTCACCTTCAGAACGTACATCGAGAATAAAAGGTGTCCAGCCGGTTTTTCTGCGTTCGACAAAATCATTCATTGAAAGAGAATTGAACATTGTTTTGGACGCAGAAGTATCTCCTTCATCAATATCACCCATCCTTGTCACTCGCATACACCATGCCTCATCGTCGAACATCGCAGTACTCAGTGCTAAATTAGAGATGACATCACGTTCAGAGTTATGTGAGAATCGAAGCGTTTCAAAGGTCATCAATTCAGCATCATAGATGAGAAGCCGACCGCTGAGCACTTCACCGAGTCCAAGAAGGATCTTGATGGCTTCATTGGCTTGTAAGGAACCTATGACACCGGGTAACACTCCCAGTACACCACCTTGCTCACATGAAGGGACTGACTGTGGTGGTGGTGGTTCTGAAAACAGGTCACGGTAGCAAGGACCGTTCTTGAAATTGAAAACACTTACTTGGCCTTCGAAGCGATATATAGAACCGTACACCCAAGGCGTATTGTTCAAAAAGCATGCATCGTCAATGAGGTACCGTGTTGGGAGATTATCCGTTCCATCAATCACCACATCCCAGCCTTCACTCAATATTGATTCAACACGCTCTGGAGTCAAACGAATTCCAAAAGTGGAGATTTTTAACTCAGGATTTAACTCAAGGAGGCGGTTACGAGCAGATTCTACTTTTGGCTGACCGACAGCAGAAGTTGAATGAATGACTTGCCGTTGAAGATTCGAGAGATCGACAGTGTCATCGTCAACAATTCCAATGTGGCCGATTCCAGCCGCTGCCAGATAGAGAAGAACTGGACTTCCAAGCCCTCCTGCCCCGATAACTAGAACACTTGATTGACAAAGCAGTCGTTGTCCTTCAAGCCCAACTTGTGGCAAGGTGATGTGACGCGCATAACGTTGTACATCAATATCCACAAGCAATCCCAAACTGCCCAAGCAGGGCTCGGACATAAACTCATTGAGAGGTCAGTGTTGGTCTTCAAGCCACTTTTCGACATCCATGGCGGCTTGACAACCCATACCAGCAGCAGTAATCGCTTGTTTGTAACGGGTATCAACAACATCTCCGGCTGCAAAAACACCTTCAACGGAAGTCATCGTGTGCTTTTTGTGAAGAATATAGCCTTCTTCATCAACCTCGACTTGCCCTTCAAGGAATCCTGTAATTGGTTTGTGACCGATTGCGATAAAGGCACCTGTAACGTTAATGTTCTCAATTGTTCCATCTCTTGGATCTTCAAGCACTGCTCCAGTCAAACCTTTTTCGTCTGAAAGCCATTCCTTCACTTGCCGGAATGTTTTGATTTCAATTTTCTCATGCTTAGCGGCCCGCTCATACATGATGGTTGAAGCACGGAAAGTATCTCGACGGTGAACAAGTGTTACTTTGGAAGCAAACCGGGTGAGGAAAGTTGCTTCTTCACAAGCAGAATCTCCACCACCAATGACCATCACTTCTTCATTCTTGAAAAAGGCACCATCACAGGTTGCACAGGTCGAAATCCCTCTTCCTTTCTGAGCTTCTTCGCCAGGAGCGTTCAACCAAATTGATTCTGCACCAGTTGAAACAATAATGGCTTGAGTGAGGAATGTTTCACCTTCTACAACCACTTTGTAAGGTTGTTCAGACAGGTCAACAGATTCAACGTTTTGGTCACGGACCTCAAGTCCAAACCGTTCGGACTGCTCTCTCAATTCCATCATCATCTCAGGCCCGCCGATACCCTTTGGATACCCGGGGAAGTTCTCTACGTCAGAAGTAAGCATTAACTGACCTCCAGACATGTAGCCCGCAAACATAAGTGGTTCAAGCATTGCTCGAGCTGAATAAAGTCCAGCAGTATACCCAGCAGGACCTGAACCGATGATGATGACATTGTGAACTTTGGACATGATATGTATCTCCTACAACCTTGTTACGAGGATTCATCACTTGAACATTGACATCGAAACGTTAGAACTCATTCGACGGTTTGTGACTCATCAATCGAACCTTTTCGACCTTTAATTTGTTTAAACAACCAACGAGAAAAGAACATTGAAAACAGAAGGAAACCGATTGAAACTGGCCAAGGTGCTTCAGCAGAAGTGGAAAGGAAATAGGTGACTGCAAGAATACCAACACCGTAGAACGCCCGGAAGATTGAGAACACTATGAAGGAACGAAACAAGGGGTTTGCACGCAATTGCTGAAACTTTGACGCTTGCATGTGAAGACCTCAATGAATGATTCATTGAAGCATTGATGCGACTGCAGCAACAGCAGCTCTCGCATGTGCTTCGAGTCGTGGTTCGATATGTTCAGGTTCTGCACCAGGCCCGATAATCCCTAACCCGATTGGCTTTTCATGAACGAGTTGTAATTCGATGATGGTTTTGATGACGGCTTGACCCATTGCCAAACCGTGTTGTGTCTGTCCTTTCTCGATAATTCCAAGACAAGCGGCTCCGTCGATCTCATCATCAGATAACTGACGGTCGAGTGCAAGTGGTACTTCCATTGCGCCAGGCACCCACGCCACATCGACAATCTCGAGACCGTGCAGTATTGCTTCTTCGCGAGCCCATGCGAGCATACGTTCAATTTCAGCACGGTGGAACGAACCACAGACAAGGGCAATATTTGGCATACGATTAACTCCTTTTTTCTTCAAGAACACGTTCAACTGTTGCTACAATAGTTTGTGTTGTGGAATCGATTTCCAGATTGACTGCATCGCCTATTTCTTTGTCGACAAGTGTGGTCAAGCGGAGTGTTTCGGGAATTATGTGTAATGAGAAGGTACCTTCGTGAACTTTTCCGATGGTTAACGAAATGCCATCTACAGCAATGTAGCCTTTTTCCATCACATATTTCCTGGTACTTTCAGGAACAAGTACAGTATAATCAATACCTTCTCCGTGCTCTTTTTTAGAATGCAGAATACCTGTCGCCATGATATGACCTGAGAGCAAATGCCCACCAATCTCATCTCCAAACTTCAAAGAGCGTTCGATGTTCACATGCTGACCAACGGTCAAATGGCCAAGAGTGGTTCGAGTAAGGGTTTCTGAAATGACATCAAACTCGACAACTGAATCTTGAATCGTGACTGCAGTAAGGCACACGCCATCAATCGAGACACTTGCGCCAGTTTCCAAGAGATGGGTGTTTGGTAATTCGAGTTGTAAAGTGTGAATACTCTGTTTTTCTACAATACCAAGTACTGTCCCAGTCCCTTGAATAATGCCAGTGAACATCAAGCATCATCCTCCGAATCGGACTGAGTAGAACGTTGAAGAATTCGAGCGATAATCTTACGCGTTCCGTCTAAATCGTCAGATAACCCTTCGACACGAGTCACCTGAATATGGTCAAAACCGAGTTGGTCTAATTTTGAGCGTATCCTGTCTTCAGCATGTTCTTGGTCATATCCCAAAGCAATGATATCAGGTTTTACATGAGGTAAAATGTCAAAAATTGGCACATCCGGTGGGTTTCCTATAATGGCTTCATCAACTGGTTTCAATCCTTCAACCATTCTGCGACGAAGTTCTTGACCTGTCACTGGTTCGTGCTTGCGCATACGTACTGTGTCATCGTGGGCAACGACGACGGTGAGATGATCTCCAAGCGATTTAGCTTGCTCCATGTAATGCAGATGGCCTGCATGAAGTAAGTCAAAAACTCCGACCGCCATGACCCGCTTCATCTGCTCACCTGTTGTTGTGAAAGTATAGTCCCTCAAGGTTTTACCGGCATGCCGATGTTCCAATCTTCATGAATTCAAGGCTTCGATTAACTGGGCACCTTCAATAAATGGAATGCCTCGCTCTTGAGCCCAAAGTCGCGCATCAGCAACTGAAAGGGCGTCATCACCATCGCTCTGCAGCATCTCTGCTCCAATAACAACCGGTGTTAAACCCGCAAGGCGTGAAAGACCAACGGCCAATTCAGTATGGCCTTGTCTTCGAGAAAGACCACCTTCTGTTTCACGACAGATAGGGATATGGCCTGGAGTTCGGAATTCTTTACCCAAAGCAGATTGTGCCTCTTTTCCGGAAATCCCTGCATCGGTTAATTCTGCAGACAGTTCCGCAAACCGGCGAGTCGTAAGGGCGCGGTCATGGTCGGTAATGCCGGTATAGGTCTCTCGATGATTCATCGACAAAGTAAAGGCGGAACGTGAGTCATATTGGAGGTCGTTGGTAACGAGTTGAGTGAGTACTGGGAATTGTTCAGTAAGGGCTTTTTGAGTATGGAGGTCTTGAAGGAACGGGAGAGAAAATAATTCTCCGATTTCGTGACCGATTGCGAGGAACAAAAGGCCCCCACATTCTATTCGTAGTTGTCGCATTGTTGCTGGAACTGCACTTTGAGCAGGAAACAATAAATCTGTCTCTCCTTCCCTTTTTTCAGAATCAAATAAACACACAGGCATTCCATTCTGGAAAGCGGTCTACTGCGGCTTCGACTTGTTCGTCCATGAACCACCCTCCGCGGCAGGAGTTCATCAATGGTCGTATGCAATTGGTTAACGATGAGTAGTTCAAAAAAGACAATTTTGGCGGACAGCCAACGGAAAGGGGTTATCATAGGAAGACCCTTGGGTCGTTCCTGCGGAGTTGTGAATTATGCCAATTAAACTCGGACCTGCAGGCGTTCCTTTGTCATGCAAAGGACGTACAATCGTTGAAGGAATGGACGATATTATCTCTCTTGGATTAGAAACAATGGAAGTCCAAACCGTTCGTATGGTCGCTCCGCAACACTTTGAACAGTATTGGCAAGCCGGTGTTCTTGCAAACAAAACCGAATTCGAGATGAATATTCACGGACCTTACTATTCAGAACTTCTTGGCAACCGAGTTGAACGTGGACGTTCAATGACCAAAATCGAAACAACTCTGCAGGCTGCTCGAACCATCAACGCACGCCACATCACCCTTCACGCCGGCCACTATGGAGGCATGAGCCCCGGAAGTGCTGCAAATGAACAGGTCGCCAATGTCTTCGCTGGTATCGTCGATCGTGTCCATGAAATTTGGCATGATGATGAAGATGAATTCCCAGTATTCCCTTGGATTAAAGATGGAACACCGTCGAAGATTGGCGTTGAAACATCAGGCCGTCAAGAATTGTGGGGTAGCTTGGAAGAAGTTTTGGAAGTTGTCAATCACGTTGAAGGAACAATCCCAGTACTCAACATCGCTCACATTCACGCTCGTGGCCATGGTAAAATGCGAACTTCGGAAGACTATGGTGAACTGTTTGATGAAGTCCGTGAAACAATTGGAACAAAGGAATTCTACTGTCACTTCTCTGGCGTAGAACACCGCTCCGGTAACGCCATGCATTACACGCAAATCAAGAAGTCTGATTTGAACTTCGAGCCACTTGCTGAGTTCATCGTTGAAGACGGTGGATGGCTTGACATCACACTCATTTCTGACTCTCCACTGTTAGAACACGATGCTATGTATATGCTACAGAGCATCGAAAAATCACGCCACCGACAACTCGAACGCAAAGCACGTGAGGACCGTCGCCGGGCACTTGCTGCTCAAACCGGAACGACGCCAGCAGCATTGGCTGCTCGTGAGGAAGAAAGTGCCAAACTCGCTGAAGAAGCAAACGACGACGCTGAACAACAACCTGCTGAAGAAGAAAAGCCAGTTGAAGCGGAAGCACCTGCAAAGAAAGGTGCTGCAAAGAAAACGTCGAAAAAAGCACCTGCAAAGAAAGCGTCGAAGAAAGAAGATGACAATGTATTCGACCTTGATACAGATGATGATGACGATTTATTTTGAAGTCTGCAAAATCACATTCCTATCCGAAACCGCACCCTTGCACCTCGAATGAGTGGCAATTAACATAAGTAAAGTGAGCGGCGTTCCGCTTGTTCTCTATGGCACACATTGCGATTTTAGGTTTAGGAAATTGGGGAACTGCAATTGCTCGCATGTGGTTAGCAGATAACCACCATGTCAAAGGATGGACTGTCGAACAGGAAGTCTACGAATCCATCACCATGAATTCTGTCAACACAAAATATCTCCCTGACCATCCGGTTGAAGGGCTAGAAGCGACCATGCATCTCGAAGAAGCATTGGAAGGTGTTGAAATTGTGGTCCTAGCCGTACCTTCATCCGTTATCCTCGGAGTGGTCGACCAAATCATCCCACATCTTCGTCCTGGCCATGTCATCCTTGATTTAGCCAAAGGCTTAGCCGATGGTAACAAATTAATCTCCGAAGCCATTCAACAGAAATTAGTAGATGCTGGCAAAAGTAATCCGCTTGCTGTAGTTACGGGACCAACAATTGCTCCTGAAGCTGCAAGTGGCGTGATGACAACGGCTTTGGTTGCAAGTGAAGATGTCTCAGTAGCACAACACTTGGCGACAACTCTGACCACTCAAACTTTCATTTTGCATCCTGCAGCAGATCCTGCTGGAGCAGAATTATGGGGGGCGTTCAAGAATGTCGTCGCACTTGCATGTGGATTGGTCGACGGTTTGAAGCAAATTGGAACCCTTGGTGGAGACAATCTCAAAGCCGCTATTTTCATGGCTGGATTCAAAGAAGGTTGTATCCTACTTCCTCAACTTGGAGCAAAAGCGGAAGTTGCTTTTGGCCCAGCAGGGCTTGGCGACTTGTATGTTACAGCAACCTCCCCTCATGGACGAAACCGTTCAATGGGTGAAAAACTAGGTACGGGGCTCACGATTGAACAAGCCCTTGAAGAAATGCACATGGTTGCAGAAGGGGTCAGAGCAGCTCGTATGTTTGGCGAAAGAGCAGAAGATTTAGGAATCGAAATTCCATTCACAAAGGCGCTTAATACTCTACTCGACGGTTTCATTGATGCTGAAGAGTGTTGCAGAAGAATGGTTGCACTCCACTGAACCCTTCTGATTTCAACCTCAAATCAATCGGTGCTGTTTTGAGGGGAATCGCTCTGCGGTATTCATGGCGGAAGAATTAACTGAACTGGAAGCGCGTATCTTTGAATGGATTCGTCAGTCAGATTTCGAGAACGTCGCTTGGTCAACTCCTAAAGCAGCCAAGTCTTTCAAAGTCAAAGAAGATGAAGTCTATCAAGCAGTTGCGGCATTAACTCGCAAAGTTCCAAACCGGATTCAAGTGTTTTACAAACAAGGTTCACTTCACATTGCTGCCGAGTGAACCTTGACATAGAGAGTTTCACTCTTCTTTAGGTGTAAGAATAAAATTCAACCAGGTCGGACGTCGTACATCTCCTTCATCGTTCACAAACGAACGAACCATCATTGAGAGTAAATCGATGATGACAACGACGACAAAGATCAAAATGAGGAGCGCAAAGACTTTCTCATACTGGAGAAATTTGAGATATGTACTGATGTAATATCCAATCCCTCCAGCGCCAACAATTCCAATAACAGTTCCATGTCGAACATTGTATTCAAACATGAACATCAATTGACTCAAGAGATGATTACTGTTTTCTGGAATGACCACATTGAGAAGAATACTGCTTCGTGAAAGGCCCATGGCTCGACTGGCTTCCAGAGAATCACTGGCCATTCCTTCAAAGGTTTCATATTGTAATTTACCAAGATACCCGACCGTGTAGAAGGTCATTGCCAAGACTCCTGAAAGAGGTCCAAAGCCGATTACAATAACAAATAAAATCGCCCAGATGAGACTTGGAAGACTTCGAGTCGCTGAAAGTAAAATCCGTACTGGAATAGCGACATAAAGGGGCACGAGGTTACGTGCTGCAAGAGATGAAAAGAGCAAAGCACCTATGAAACCAAGAATGGTTGCAACAAATGCAATTTTGATGGTTTCCATCATACCAATATAGCCAACAGAACAGAAAAACTCGATATCAGATTCACACACTGGATAGGAACGTGCTTCAAGAACACTCCAATTTGGAGGCCACATACTTTCAGAAAAGAAAGTAGAGAGATTTTCAAATCCACCCTCAAGTCGGCCCCAATCACCTTCAATTAAACTATTCAGTGTGTGCCAAGCTAAGAACAGCAAAAGGAAGATTATTCCGAAAAGGCGATATTTCATTCCTCTTCACCCCCAAGGGTACGGTTGTTCCACTCTTCGAGCGAGAAGTCTTCGAGTGTTTCGTCTTTGATATTCCAAATACGCGTGGCGAATAATTGAGCGTTATCGTCATGGTGTTCAACCATAATAACAGCCGTTCCATTCTCGACCAATGTTTGTACTGCTTTGAAAACAATTTCCACATTGGAATGATCAAGTTCGCCTAGGAATTCATCTGCCAGCATCAATTGTGGCCTCTGAGCTAAGGTCCTGGCAGTAGCAACACGACGTTGTTGACCCCCAGATAATCTTCGAACTGGTTCATTTGCTTTTTCATCAATTCCGAGCATACGTAATGCATCCATTGTTCTCTCAGAACGTTCCTTCCACATGTTGAGAGAGAAACCAATTCGTGTTCGAGCACCGAGTGAAACATTGTGCGCAACAGTTGCATGACGTACTAATCCCAAACGCTGAGGGATATATCCGAGCCCACCTCGCTTCTCGACCTTCAGGTCAAAAGAACCTGAAAGGGGTCGGACGAGTCCTGAAATCGTACGAATTAACGTTGTTTTCCCAATTCCGGACGGACCTAGAATTGCTATAATTTCACCTGGGAAAACTTCCACATTGATCTTAGAAATCAACGGCTCATCATAGCCCACACTCAAGTTCTTGAGGGTAAGTACAGAGTTGACCATAGATTCCCCTCATACTTCCCTGCGGCCTTTACTTTTTGAAACGGTTGGTGGAAACTGAAAGCAATCGAGTTTCATTTGTTTTGCTCTTCATGAAAGTCAATGGAATGGCCCCCAAAAGGGTGAGGATGAGGGCCATTCCACCAACAATGTATTGTCAAAAGGTATCTTCAGTGTTCATTCCGCAATTTCGAACTTGGTGTCGAAGTAAGCAGAGATTCCAGGAATCGCACTGATGAGGCTACTGTAACTTCCAAGATGGTCTTGGGTGTTTGCTTCAACTAATCCTGGAGTGTTGAGAACATTCTCAAGGATTTGATCTCCACACTGGTTTTGTGGGGAGGTACTGTCGACCATGTGCGAAACCGTATTGTAGCATCCAGTGAAGGTTTGTCCTTGCATAGTGTAATTTTCCAAATACATTTCGTCATTCAAAGAGAGCAATGCGTTGAGAATTGCAGTACGTGTTTGAACATCAAGTTGAGCAGGATTATACATCACTGGATGTGAAGGTGCTGCACCATACGAAGGGAGCAAGATGTAATCAGATTCTGGCAAACACCAAGCCTCATTGTCCGAAGCGTTATCCTGACCACAGTATGAAGCAACAGTCGAATCCTTAGCAAAGGCTACATCACCAACGCCTTCAGTAAGACACTTGACTGCTCCGGAGTAGGAGTAGTAAGGAGTTCCCGAATCAGGAATACTTGCATTTTCGTTAAAGAAAGCATGGATGGTGTCTCGAAGAGATTCAATATCATCCTGAGGTCCAACGACTGGAGCATAGCCTTGGGAAATCAAGTGACCCATTGGCAGCAACATACCCGCTGATTTGAGCCAGCCAGTATGACAGGAAGTCTTTCCTGCCATCAATGCAAATGGATCGGTTGTTGAATCATTATCGAGATAAGCCTCAGCAATATCGGACCCATTCAAAACGACTGCATGAGCGTTGTAATAGGTCCGTCCATCGGATTTCTGGTCTGCAGCCATCGAGGCGAGACCGTATTCTTTCCAACCAACCCAAGCGGCTCCTCCATCCATAAAGGCGATATCGACGTTACCAAAGCGAAGTGCTTCAATAATGGCGCCTTCAGATGTGACTGGGTACAAAGTCACGGTTACACCGGTTTGTTCAGCGATGTAATCAGCAAGGATTTGCGGGTTTTCATCAGCATTGGTATAATCGTCCTTCAATTCAAAAGCGATTCGAATGTTGGAGACAGTAGGAGCTACGGTCTCATTGATCGAGAACTTTGTGCTGTAATATGCAGATATTCCTGGAACATCTTCAATGAGATTTCCGTATGATCCAAGATGTTCAAGTGCATTGGTTGCAGAGATTGCTGGTGTGTTGAGAACATCGGAAAGAATTGAAGCCCCTTCTGTTGAATCTTTCATTGCGACCAAAGCATTTTGCACTTTCGTAATTGTTTCTGAAGTCATAAAGTCTGGATTATACATCACTGGGTGTGATGGAGCATTCCCATATGAAGGAAGCAAGATGTAATCGGATTCAGGGAGACACCAATCGAGGTTGTCAGTAGCGTTGTCGTTACCACAGTATGAAGCTACGGTCGAATCCTTAGCAAAGGCGACATCGCCAACGCCTTCAGTAAGACACTTGACTGCTCCTGAGTAGGAGTAGTAAGGAGTTCCTGAATCAGGAATGCTCGCATCTTCGCTGAAGAAGTTGGTAATCGTATCTCGGAGTGATTCAACATCACCTGAGTCGCCAATCACATTGGCATATCCATTTCCGATAAGGAAGCCCATTGGGAGTAACATTCCTGCGGATTTCAGCCATCCTGTGTGGCACGAGGTCTTACCTGCAAGTAGAGAGAATGGATCCGTTGTTGGATCATCGTCGAGGTATGCTGCTGCCATTTCAGAGTCTTTCAAGACAACTGCATGAGCGCTGTAGTATGCTCTTCCATCAGATTTCTGATCTGCTGCGAGAGCTTCTAAGCCGTATTGTTGCCAACCGACCCAAGCAGCACCGCCATCCATGAAAGCCATGTCTGCGTTACCGAAACGAAGCGCTTCAAGAGCTGCGCCTTCGGAGTCAATTGGGTAAAGTGTAACATCCATGTTGAGTTCTTCGCTCAAGTAGGAGGCTAATCGTTGAGGGTTCTCATCGACATTCGTGTAATCGTCTTTCACACTGTATGCGATGACAAAATCTTCTAAATCAGGAGTTTCTTTTTCATCTTCACTTCCGATACAACCTGCAAGGGAGGCAGTGGCGATTAAAAATACGAGCAATGTGGTTTTTAGCGTTCTTGTTTTCATGTTATGACCTACCGGTTTAGGGCGCCCTAAACTATACTCTATATGAAGTTTAGGTTGCCCTAAATCTCTTTTTTTATCGGCTAGAGTTCGGCAATAAAAGGCCTACTGCTTAAGCAGAAAGCCAATCAAAAGCCAACGCTTCTGCAAAGCGATCATTCGCAAGTCCGGGGTGGCCGATAGGGCGTACGATGACCAGAACCTCGAGTTCCCCACCCCAATTACTCGTGCCTAAACAAAGAACTTCACCGACTTTCACTCCATCTTCATTTGCACCAATCGAGAGACTTCGGAGTTCATACATTCGGACACTGACAACTTGATCTACAGAGGCTTCTGTTGAAGAATAACGGTGCGTACTTTCAACTAACATCGGTTCCAATCTCATTTCATCGACATCAAGGCGGAAAGCCGACAATTCTTGGTCCAGTAGTTCAACTGCTTGGTTCAATCGACCTTGCTCCATGTTAAGCAGTGATGCAAGCATGAAGGCTGAAGATTCTGCACCAAGTGGCCCGTATTGGTAAGGCAATCGAAGCGAGAGTGATTGAACAATTTCTACATCAGTACCTCCGAATTCAGGTAACATCAGCCAGGTGTATTGTTCTCCTGCTGGATAAAAAGGAGCATTTGGATTCTCTGTAAACAAGGGTTCGCCCCATTCAGAAGGTGAAGTTGGAGAAGATGTTGGAGTAATACCACCTGCAACAACCATGAGTACCAAACAAATACTCACCAAGATCCGTGGCCTCTTGAATTCAGCCCAGGCTAATCGGCCAGCTGGACTAAGCGCAGAAAGGAAGAGCATCACTGGACCTATGAGGAGTATGCCACCCGGCATAACCCACATCAAGACAAGTGTGGCGATAAGTGCTTCAAATCCCATCGGTCCGAACCCATTCCTCCAATCAAAGAGAGCGCCTTCTTCCAATTTACGACCTTCAAAGAAAATCACAAACACGATTGCCAAAATGAGTAAAAGGGTCGGAACAAAATATCCAATCATCTTCAACCCGTCTTTGGAAGAGAGGTGTTCATCAAGAGTCTTGGGGTTTGAACCGTGTTCAAACGGTAGTTTGTCAAACCCTAACGGTGTGGCCGAAGTATGGAGGAGGTTGTATTACGGCTCAAAGATGCAACGTATCGACATTCATTGTACGCACCATTACCGTTCAAGCCATGGCGTAAAGTCAACGGCCAAGGTATTTTTTCAGCAAACCTTTCACTTCACAAAGGTACGATTTTAGGTCTCGTAGGCCCAAATGGTGCTGGGAAAACAACGCTGTTACGGATGATGGCGGGTATTCTCCCTTTGCAAGAAGGGTCAATCTGTGACTCGGAAAAGAACTCAAGCACTGTACTTTCAGATGTGAACCTAAGAAATATGGTTGGGCATATGCCTGAGCAAGTTCGCTGGCAAGGACGAAAAACTGTACGTGATGCTTTGTTAGAGATCGGCGAGATGCGTCAAGTCAATGAATCTCGTATTGATGGACTGCTAAAACTGGTGGGATTGCGAAGTCGAATCGATGCCCCCTTGAATGAATTAAGTCAAGGTATGCGCCAAAGACTCACCCTTGCCGCTGCGTTACTGGGTTCGCCAAATATACTCTTACTTGACGAGCCCCTCAATGGACTTGACCCCGTCGCTGCTGCTGCATTTATCGTCTTACTTGGGAAATTAACAGACAAAGGTGTTTCCATTGTGATTTCATCGCATCAAGTCGAAGGGTTGGTTGGAATTATTGGGCGATTAGCACTTATGCACAGGGGACAAATCCTTGCTGAAGGTACCATGCTAGAAGTTGCTGAACAACTTAATCTCGAGAAAAGAACTGAGGTTTCAGGTGAAGGTAAGGTACCTGACTTCTCGAAATATGTATCGACTACAGAACTCATCGAAGTAGAGCAATCCTCTGGGCAATGGCGAGCAGTACTCAATAAAAGTGAACCCGGACTCTTACAGAATTTAGTCGCAGATGGGATAGATATCACCTCATGGATCATCCGGCAGCCAAATGTGATTGAGATGCTATGTGCGGCAACGGGCCAATCGATTGAGGATGTAGGACTCGAAGTATCTTCGACAGCCGTCATGCCACTGCGTAATTTTCGAGGTGAAGAAGAATGAGTGATTTCTCTCGAATCATGGTGTTTGCAAAACGCCTCATGCGAGAACGTTTATTCTCGACACGTATGTACATCATGCTACCAATCTTGTTATTGTTTATTCCTGGGATGGCTTGGGGTTTTTCTGACCCGAACATTGTCCTCCCGGGTGGCTACCAACCTGAAAGTCCGATGGAAGTGTTGTTCTATGCGAGTTTGGGCGTCGTGTTTGGAGCAACAATGTGTGCAGTTTTACTCTCATATGATTCGGTCAGTCGAGAAAGAGCCAGTGGCGTGTTAGAACTACGACTCTCTCAGCCAATGCCTCGCGCTCATCAAGCCCTTGCAATGATTCTTGGCTCATGGCGGGCCATCTTGATGCCTACGTGGATTTTACTCGTATTCTCTGTACTCATCGTTCGATATCGCATGGGTGATTGGCCTTCTGTGGGGGATGGTTTGGTTTATTTCATCTCGACTGCATTGATTTTGCTATGGTATGTCTTGTTCACTCTTTTAGCCTCCTCATACACACGTGAACAAGGGACTGCAATCTCTTTTGGAGTTGGCCTTTGGTTCCTTTTCACCTTCCTTTGGGCTCTGGTCACAACCATGGTAGCCTACGCCTCAGGAGTCTCGATCGGTCAAGAAAACGATGCTGCTTGGGTCGTGTTAGAAGGTGGATTGGATTTACTCTCACCCAACGGCGTGTACCATCATTTGCTTGAAACACGATTGCCGCAAATTGAAAGAGGCATAGAGGCATGGCAAATTTGGATGATGGCTTTAGCTTGGACCGTTGTTCCATCATGGCTCTTTATTCGAAGGATGGAAAAGATTCTTCCTTGACAAAAAACACTCATATTCACTACTTTTCGGCGAAAGCCTCTTTGAGGCTGGATGATGACGGTTAGGTATGGCAGGAAACACCCAGTATGGATTCACACACCTCCTCTCGCGCAGTTCAACAGCAATGAGTTTGATTTTCTTAATGATTCTGATGGGATGCTCACCGCTTTTCACAGCTCAAGTTGCATTGGACTCAAGTGAGCAATTACCTGCGGATGGACGACAAACTCTAGCTATCGAAGAAGAATGTGAAGGTTTGAAGTTTGAAGACCTGTTCAACTACGATTTTGCGAACTTTATCATCAATGTTGGCGATGATTGGGCAATGGCTGAAATGGATGCTGACGCATTTGTCAATGGGAGTAAATCCGCAATCGTTCGAGCAAATCTCGATGGATTATTTGATGGACTCTCTGGCGGAAACAATTCATACATTAGCACTGATGAACGTGACGCAGTACGTGCAATTGGCCCGAAATGTATCGGCGTCATGGACACTCGAGTCGGTATTCGAGAAGGCATCCCTCATCGAGGCACTCCCGACTGGAACAACATGTCTTTTGTTGAAGATGGAATTGGATTAGAGGAAGTAGATCTGGTCCCAGCAAACCATCCGGAACAACGCACATGCCAGAACCTTGGTTCGGCAAATGGATGTAAAGAAGTGCCAGTAGAAATTACCGATGACTTACAAATTCAGTTATTCTTAGCGGAAGGTGAATCGAACAACGTTCGTTTCGATAAACTTCCGAACAGTGGTGATTCTAATTTTACTTTAGCATTGAACATTACCAACATGTCCTATGCTCATCTCGAACTCAACTTCCCTCTTAAGCAAGGATTACGAATGATTAATTATTCAATACAAGATACAATCACAAATAATGACGGTTCAGTGAATGTTTCTGAAAACACAGCATTGAGTGGCCCCGAATCAGTTTACCTTCCGGATGGCCGTCTGCGAGTGAACCAAGTCATTACCTATGCAGCCTCTGAATCTTCGATTCTACGACAGTTGTTTATTGATTTCTCAACCATGGCTCCCGAGACGAATGAAGCCCCTGAATGGAGCTCAAATGCTCCAGAAGATGGAACTGTCATCCCGGTACTTGGATTGAATTCAATGAATGAGGTGCTGGCCGTTGCTGGTGAAAGAACTGAGATGTGGGCAACCGACGAGAGTGGATGGGGACTGGAATGTAGTTTCGCTGAAACTGGTTGGGCTGCTTCTCTCGATGGAGACGGGGACATGATGGTCTCAACAGCAAACTCTCAGGCACAGTCTTCGGATGCAGAATGCTATGTTGCTGACCCGTTCGGTGCAATGTCAATTGATTCCAGAAACTGGACTTTTGGCGAGGTCTTTACTTCGAGTGGCCTTCTTTCTGCAACTGGTGACAGTATCGAATTTACCATCACACCAACTGGATTGGTCAATGAATTAGAAATTTCTGCACACGCTCACCAAATGAATACGATGGGACAAATGCGTAGTGTTACACTCGCTTCAGATGCTTCAACAATTTCGTTACCACTTAATGGATTATCTCCAGGTGCAATCATGGTCATGGGACAAGCTGAAAGTTCAACCATGTTAACCCTTGATTTTATGCTCGACTTTGACCTTGAAAAAGCAAGTTTGCCACCACTGATCACTGTTAAGAAGAATCTTGATGGAGAAAATGCAACTTGGGAAGCAACCGGTCTTACCTTTACACTACAAGGTGATGTGTTAGACCCCGATGGTGAAGAGGTTTCACTCTCGCTTCGCCTGTGCGGCTATACAACAAACAATTTCTTCCGGGTTGGAAGTGCTTGGGAAGTTGATGTCAACATCGTTTCATGCTCTTCGCAAAACCCTCCTGTAACCGCTTATGACATTGTCTTGACGGCTACTGATGAATCCGGAACAATAACGACGCTTGCCGTATATGTTCCAGACCCATATGCCAACGATAACGGTGATACGAGTGGCGATGACAGTACGATTACGGTCGAAGAAGAAGGACTCCCTGCTATCTCTATGATGGCAACGTTGAGCATTGTTTTACTCGGTGCTGCCTTTGCAGGAAGAGCCAGAAAAGAGTGATGTGTCCAACCGGCACCCTCAAAAGAGGGGGTTCGGCCCATTAAGCAGGTGAAGGTATGTTCGCGGGTGTAATTGAGTCAAAAAGTCATGAAGGAGGATTTCTAGTTTCGTTTACTGGATCTTCTCCCGCCCTCGAGTCCATCATCATCAATGCCGAAACTGGTATTTACATCGGTAAAGTCGATGCAGTCCTTGGAAATACAAACTCTCCACTTGCTCACGTAGCACATATTGACCGGAAACTCGATCTCGACTCACTGGTCGGTATCAATGTAGGAATTCGTGCAAAAAAGCAACGTGAAGAACGCCGAGAACGTGATTCGGATCGTGGCCAAAGAGGTAACGACCGAGGATACCAAAGTCAAGACCGACAAGGTGGACGCTTTGAACGAAACGACCGTGGGCAAGACAACAACCGCAACGGCGGAGATTGGGATTGTCCAAAATGTCAGAATAATAATTTCGCATTCAGAACTGAATGCAATCGCTGTGGAGAGGCTCGAGGCGCTGGCGGAGGACGCGGTCCTCGACAAGACGACCGTAGAGGTGGAAACCAAGGATATCAAAGCAGAGACCGACAAGGTGGACGCTTTGAGAGAAACGACCGTGGGCAAGACAACAACCGCAACGGCGGAGATTGGGATTGTCCAAAATGTCAGAATAATAATTTCGCATTCCGAACTGAATGCAACCGCTGTGGAGAAGCCCGTGGTGCTGGTGGAGGACGCGGTCCTCGACAAGACGACCGCAGAGGTGGAAGCCAAGGATACCAGAGCAGAGACCGTCAAGGTGGACGCTTTGAGAGAAACGACCGAGGTCAAAACAACCGCAACGGCGGAGATTGGGATTGTCCAAAATGTCGAAATAATAATTTCGCATTCCGTACTGAATGTAATTCATGTGGACTTCCGCGAAGTGGTGGAAACGATCGACGTGGCGGAAACGACCGATACGGTGGAAATGACCGCCGTGGCGGAAATGATCGCGGTCGAGAAACAAAAGTATACACCGATAACGATTGGGATTGTCCAAAATGTCAAAATTCAAACTTTGCATTCCGCCAAGAATGTAATCGCTGCCAAGCACCTCGACCAGGCGGCAGTGGTGGGGGCGGTGGCCGTAGCCAACGTCGAGACGATGGTGGACGACCACCTCGCCGAGATAGCGGCGGAAGACCACCACAACGCGATGACCGAAGAGCACCTCGACGCGATGATGGCGGAAGACCACCACAACGGGATGACCGTTCTCGAGCACCTCGACGCGATGACGGTGGGCGACCACCACAACGAGATGATGGGGCGCGACCTCCTCGGCACGAAGGTGGACGACCGCCTCGTCGAGATGGACGAGACCGAAGAGGTGACGGTGGCGGCTATCAAAACAGTGGCTCATACGATCAAGGTAGAGCGCCTGAACGCAAGTCAAGAGAACCTCGAAACTTTAGAAAATCACAAGGCAATGGACCAGGGCATGCACATAACCGCCCACCAAAGCCACTCATCAACCCAGACCGAGATGATTGAACGGGGATGAAGCGATGGGTGCTGAACATCACTATCTTAACGCTGTAGAAGCCTATGATGAAGGCGATGTCGAAACTGCATATGAAGAAGCCTTCAAAGCAGTTCAAATTGATCCCGAACATGTTGATGCTTGGCAATTGTGTGCTGAAACGGCTCTTCCACAAAAAGGAGAAAAGCCGTCATTACTTCAAGCAGCCAAATCTTTAGCTGCAGTTCGAAAAATCATTGCTCTGGATCCGAACCGTACCGCAATGTGGATGCTTGGTGGTCGATTACTCACAGATGAGTTAGGATTGCTTAGCGAAGGCTTGCAATGGTGGCAAGACCTTCGTCACCAACTTCCCAAAGAGGTGACGCCCTTGGTAGAACAAGCAGCATTACTCGCTGACATGGGTCATTATCTTGAAGCAAAGTATCGCCTTGATACAATCATTGAAGATAATTTAGACGGTGGACCAACACAAATTGCGAAAATCCATCAATTACGGAGCCAAGTAATTGCTGCTGCCAACCTGCAAACTTCTGAACATTTCAAGCCCTGGGAAAAGCATCACAACGGTTGGGGCGCAATTGAACTTAAGATGGGTAAAGGCCCGGTATCAGAAAGTTTTCTTTTCCTCATAACCACCGTACCTGTCTTGATGATTGTCGTCTATTTTTCGAATCAAATAGCAGGCCGGGGATGGGGCGCGTTTTGCATGACCAGTTTGGTAATTTTTGGTACCGTTTTGTTTGGAATGCGGACTGCAAAGCGTATGTTCCACAATATCAATCGGCCAGCGTTTAACTTGCTTCGTGCAATGAATTTCGAGGCAAACACAGGTTATTCGATTATCCATTCCGATATTCGAACTTCTCCTCTTTACATGTTTATCATGCAAAGAAAACCAAAAGCATGGCAAGAACGGATGTTGAAAATCATCGATTCCGACACTGCTCTACCAATGAACTGGAAACCAAGTTTCCCTGATTTCGAATCACACTTGGATGAAGTGGGACATATTGACGAAGAAGGTGAAGAGAGTTTCGAAGCCTTTGAAGAAGAATGATTTCAGGAATCATTCACAGTGGCCGGTTCTGGAAAAATAGACATGATCTCTTCACGTGACTGGTCGAGAAACAATTCAAAATCTTCGAGGTAAGAGTCCCGGGTGGAATTGAAGTTCCTCTCAAAGGAGGCATCGGACTGGTTGCCTGTATCATTATCCGAAGTATTATCCGAACTATTATCCGCATCATTATTAGAATCGACAATGGAATCGTTTTCTGAGTCATCCTGAGAAGGATTTTCTGAATCACTCTCTGAATCGTTTGAAGCGTCGAGATCACCAATGCAACCCGACAAGGAACTAAGCAAAAGAATCAGAGCAAAAGCGAGAGCGTTTAATCGATTCATAGTTACAGGTATTACATCCGATACAAAGCCGTATCGTTCTCGAAAGGGTCATGGCTTACACTCTTACTGCTTTTCCCAAAACCGGTGACGTGTGTGTCACTGTTGACTTTGAGCATACTGTAACGCATATTGTTGTGCATAGGTTGCTGCGGTTTCCGCATCATAGCCCTGTGAAACAAATTGCTGGTAGTATTGCTGGTAAACCGCATTATCCATCGCTGGTGCTGCGGCGGCTGCAACTGGTGCTGCTGCCGCTGGGGCTGCTGCTCCTGCCTGCTCGGCATATTGTTGGGCATAGGCACGAGCAGTTTCTTCAGGGTAGCCTTGAGCGATTAATTGCTGAACGTATTGTTCAGTTTGATCCATAACGCCACCGAATCCAGAGGCACCAACTGAGAAGTCTTTGGTATCGTCTTCAGAACCCTTCCGGATGAACAGAAGCGTAAAGAGAACAACGACAACCAATACGATTCCAATCAGAGCAGGAACAAGCAAGCCGTCAATTGCACTTTCAGTGGAGTCTTCTCCAGTCGTGCTTTGAGGGGCTTTCCATTCACCATTTTCAAAGGTCCATTCTCCAGACCATGCACAGTTACCGTCTTCATCGAGAATCCATTCTCCGCCTGCTGCTTCAGCATCGAGATTGGCTTCAACACCCTGACATGCAGGCAATGAAATGTCAATCTGCTTGTAGACAGCATTCCTTTGATTGAATTCATCTCCTTCGTAGACCTTGATGTAAATTGTCTGGATAAGAGATGTATTCGAATAGATGCCATCAAGGGAAAGAGTAAGTGAGAACGTATCAGAATCACCGAGGTTGACTGCCTTTCGATAAACATCCGCGTTTGTTGCTTTGAACTTATCAGGTCCAGAAGCATTCAAAGTTTCAGAGGAGAAAGCAATTTCAACTGTTACGTCGCCTTCTCCACCTTCGTTTCCAGCCAAGATCGTACCGATGAGGGTAATGGTCTCGTCTTCAATTCGACAAGGTGCTTGAGGGCAGTCCTGGTCGACAGCAAGTGAATAGTCGAACACTGGAATTTCGTCACCGAAATCAGCAGGTACAATCTCGAAATACATTTTATGGGTTTCAGAATATTTATCTGCACCATCATAAACAACGAGTTCGATTCGAATCTGCGTGCTTGGAGCAGTTGGGTCATCGCCCTTCACTGTTGCATTACTGAACGTGTAGGCAAACAATCCGTCGCTCGCAGCCGTCTGGGTAAAGGAATGACCGGTAATATCGAAGTCATCGTCACCGTACGGAGCATCGAAAAGAACTCTCCATTCATAGCGTTCAATTCCACTACCGTCAAGTGAGTCCTCGTCAGAGGAGTTACTCGCATCAAAGTAGATGGTTACTGCACCACTGTCATCGAGAATAATTCGATTAACGTCCCATTCGCTTCCAAGAATCGTGTTGGTTCCGATGAACTCGACTTGTTCTGCATATCCTTCACGCATATCGATTTCTGCATCGGCAGTTGGTCGGAATGAATCAGCCTTTACATCGTTGGTTTCAACGGTTACGGTAATCACACGGGAATGTCCTGCTGCATCGTGAAGAATGAGGGTTATGTCCCATTGTTCACCTTGAGCGCAGCCGGTTGCCGAAGCAAGGTCAACCTTACAGAACGTCGCTATTGGAGTTGTGTCAGTGATGTGGTCGGTTCCGCTTGCCATAGTTGCGCCAGTCCAAGAGGTTGGACCATCGATGATCCAATCAGTCTCCAGGGCTTCAGTCGTTCCTGTTACGAAAGAGAACGTCAATTCAGCATTGCTCTTGATGAAGAGTTCGGAATATCCACCGGTACTTGGGTCATTATCTGGTATGATTCCATTGACTTCCAAGTCAAGGCCGTTACCGAGAACACCGAAACCAGTTGGGTAAGGTGTAACTTGGTAGCTGAGCATGTTTCCAAGAAGAGGTAAAGTCGTACTGTCTGCACGTTCGGAATGTGTTGCAACGTCCATGGTTGAAACAATGAGTCCACCAGATTGGTAACTGCACACACCGAGAATTGTATTTTTCTGGTCAGCAAGCGTTCCATCTTGTCGAATGATTCGTTGGAGAGTACCATCTTTCTTCGATTCGCTGTCTCCACCACAAACGGTTGGAACTGTACTCACGCTTTGTTTACTAGTATCCATCACGGCAAGAGCAACTGTTGAAGAAGCGTCAAATCCTTGGAATGCTGCCAAATCTACATTTTCCATCAATGGATGATAGGGGTCTGCGAAATCGGTATTCGAATAGGTGATGGCAGTTTCTTCAGTGTTCTTTTCTTTGATGAACAAGTCAAGAGGGAGTCTACGGGATGTTTCCTCACCATATACTTGGGTTCCTTGAGGGCCGAGGTGGGCTTGAACAGTACCACCAGCAAACATGAAACCTTCCAAAGTGTTCTGGTTCGCACTTATTCCCAACTTTTCATAGTATCCTTTGCCGTTCGCATTCTCATCTTTCGCAGCAACATCAGTTTGCCAAGGCAAAATAATCTTGTCGTAATGAGTAAACCAACCACTCAAAAAGTACGTCTCCCAATCTTTAATTTCGAATTGAGTATAGGTCATTCCGAGAATGTTGAGGTCTTCTTTAATTGTTGAAGTTCGGGTTGATGAATCAGAAAGAATAGCCACGTCGATGTGATCAGCAAAGGTTGCATGGAAATATCGAACGTTACCCGACGGATTGCCGTTTGCAAGTTCTGCATCGAAACTGACGTTGTATTTGTGCCCGTCCATCCAGCCGTTCCATGGTGTGAAAATCACATCATAACGAGCATTTGCGTCCAAGTTTATAGACGGTCCTGCAGTTGTGGAATGAGCTACTGAACCAGTCGTCATGTCATAGATGTTCATGTTAAAGACATAATCACCTGCAAGAACTCCATTCACCGCCTCAAATTCCCAATTGTGATTCAAAGCACTGTCAATTGGCATTACACATTCCAAAGTTTGGTCATCCAAACAGTTCAGTTTGTCTGGTGCATAAAGAGTGATATCAACGGATTCAACATTGAAAATCACAGTCTCTCTGTTGTTCGAGACTGACAATTCGTTATCATTGAACCAAGATTTACCAACGGTTGTGTTGTCAAAGATTGTTTCAACATCAATTTTATAGACGCCTGCAAAGAACTCATGGCTCGCTACAAAGTCAGTTGAACTTTGGTCAGCATCGACATTGGTACGGGAAATGGTGTAGGAATTATCTTCAATGAAAGTGAATTCTTGAAGCGTGATGTTGTTGAAAGCAACACCCTTGAAACCATCATTGATACCGTTTCGCCCATCGTCATCTGATTGGAATTCGAAGTTGATATCGACCGTTGAACCTGCGAGAGATGTGCACTCAAAGGCCCAGTTTCCACTGTTCGCATCCGAGGTGTTGAGCATATACAAGTGCGTCAAGTCAATACTTGTCGTTTTAACAAGTTCATTGGTGTTGAAGAACACGTTGTAGTTACCACCTGTACCGTCTCTTGAGGCATCATCACCGATGTAATCGATTTCTGCGAAGTCGATTGGTTCAGAAGCATTGACGATGTTATCACCGTTTTCATCTTCTTGGCAAGTGCCGTCTTCATTGTAATCGTTCCATTGTCCCATGACAACGCTGCTGTAAGTTGCACCATCACGTAGGATATCCAGAGTCATTGCAGCATAGTCATTGACATCGACAATGCTGGAACCATCCGAATCGATTCCATAGAATGTATCTGCATAGTATTCGAAGTTAAGTGAAACGAAGTCACCGCTCATAGAAGTCAAATCAACATCAGGGATTGTAAGTGTTTCATTGGCCCAAGCCTCACCGTACCCGTTTGCACCCGTATCGCAAGGATGTCCGAACCAATAGGCATAGTTGTTAAAAATCTTTTCTTGACAAGTTGATTCGCCATAAATTGCACCTTGAGGGTTCTGGCTTTCTTCATATCGGTATCCTGTTGCGCCACCTTCAAAGGTTTCTTGACACAAGGCACTCGGAGTACCGCAATAGATATCGGAAGGGTTTGCAGAGTAAACAGTTGCTTTGATGTCAAAGTCGACTTCTGTGTTACCCCAGTTATTGGTAGCAACTTCAATGTCAAAGACACCTTCTGCGTACAATCCACCAGGATTGAAGTACTCGAGGTCCTCAACCATTGGATCATAGAGATTAAATGGCGTAATATAGCCAATGATTTCATCGTTTTGAGATTGTTCGTCCCATGAATTGCCGGAAAGTGTTGCGGATATACGATAGGTCGTATCATTCAGCAAATCAGCTGTAATCGAAGAAGTATATTCTTGCCCAGGACCAAGGTTGTTGAGATTAATGCTTGTCTGTTGAACCTGTGGGTTTGCCTCGAAAGCAGTCGTCTGCTTCCAAATACTCAGGTTGTCAACTGCATATCCGTCTCGGCCTGTCCATAGACTTTCATTATCATCAGAAATCGAACCTTCAAAACCAGTTCGGAGACGGAATCGAATATCGACGGTCTCACCAGCCCAAGGGCTGAGGTCGAAGGCGCCAATGCCTTCTTCAGTGAAGTTATTCCAACCATAGTAGGTTCCGAATGAATAGACTCCGTAGTAATAAATTCCTTCAGGTGCGCCACCGATGGATTGTTTGTACATTCTGTCCATGTCAAATCCGCCCCACATTGATTCACCAGATGCACATGCATTAGCGAGTTGAGCTGTTTGAGGGCAAGACAGAGTTGACCAGCCAGTTTCAACACTGCCGATTTCAATCATTGCGATGTCATCCCAGACATCTCCAGCAAGGTATTGTCCGCTCGCATCCAAACTTCCCAACACACCGTGTCCGAGATGTTGGAACAGTTCGAGACTCATGAAAGCACGATCTGAGCCGGTCAAATCGACGTCTTCGAGAACCATTGCATCGTCCCAGTTTCGTCCGTATCCAGTCCAAGTGTCTCCACTGGAGTTGGTATCAGAGTAACCTGCCCACATGAAATCAGTTGGGTTGAGGTAATTCGCTGAAACGTTTGGATCATTATTTCCATCTGTTGCGCCCGTGGAGTGATTGGTTTCTTCGTGCCAGTATGTTGATTGATCAACATATTCTTCGTAGGACCACGTACATCCACTACAGGATGCCTTATTCTCTGGGGCATCCCAATCCATTTCGTAAACGGAAGTGTTGGATGAGTTCGCTTGGTCGACAACCTTCAACTCGACGTTGAGGGTCGCTTGTTGACCGTTGAGAACATCCATTCCGGTGTTGGTAACGGTGACGTTGATGTCACGAGTTCCTTCGCCGACAACGCCGTAGAATTTGTCAACAGGAGAAATTTCAATTGAAGAGACTGACAAATCTTTGCTGTCCATTTCAATGACAGAGATGGTGTCGTATTGTCCTTCCCAGCCGAAATTGTCTCTCCAGCCAGAGAATCGCCAATTTGCATGTCCGACCACTAAGTCCTCAGCAGAATTGCTTGAACCTGCAAGTTGGCCAACATCAACAACATTCGGTCGACGACCTGCAGAATATGACAACGGGCTCAAATGGCCGCCATTACCGTCTGAAAGAGTCACTTGGACCGTAGTTGGGAAATTCAAGAAGAATGAAGAAGTTGAACCGCCAGCAGAATCGGTCGTGTTTTGCTGATAAGCAATTGTCGGGTTAATGAAATCAGGTTCTTGGTCACCGTTCAAATCGGTAACAGCAACCTGCCACGAGATGTAAGGGCCGAAGTATGCAAGTGTAGGTGTAGACCAAGTTCCAACAGCAGAAGAGGTCACGTACGTAACATTCTCCAAATTAGCATCGTTGAGTACCATGACGTCAATAACGCCATCGCCATCCATGTCGCCTATATCGAAATTTTCGGATGTAGGAGTGTTCATGTTAACGACATTCGAGTTCGGTGGAGGGTTGGTTGCACTGAACGTGTAGGTTGCTGGATAGGTGTTGGTTAAGCAGCTGAATTCGATGATGGTCATGTTGTCGTCATTACCAGGGTTTGTCACTTGACCTGTGCTGTAATCGAGTCCTTCTCCACGTTGTAGCCAAATATCATCGTCAGTACAAGTCCCAGAAAGACCTCCAGTTTCGGTTTCTCCCCAGTCTCCAACTTCCAGATTCCGGTAGGTGTTTTGTTGAGAAGAACCAAGTGAAGTGATTGTCCCTTGAGTGTTGGACGTGATTGGTCCACGGTAAGTGACAACACGTTGTGTTGTCAAGTCAGCAAGCAAATCGAGAACGAAAACATCGTCGTTACCATCTTGGTTTGCATCGCCCACAGCTAAGTCCCAAGCATAAAAGTGAGTGAATCGAGCGCCTATGCTCCAGGATTTTTCATTGCAACCACCGTTTTCAATGATGGTGACGTTACCAGGTTCGCCGGCAGGTGCACCGTTATCATCGGTCTTGAAGGGGTTGTTTCGCTGGTAAATGACAATGTCTGTTGCTTGATCGCCAGTGAACTCGCCAACTTCGATGAATTGAACATTTGAAAACTCGTCCCATTCAGCGTTACGGCTGGTGTTCTTTGAAACCCAGATGTCTTGGCGTTCGCTGAAATCACCGTTACCATCGTTCCAAAGAATAGTGATGGTGTGGGTTCCGTCAGTCGCCATAGCCAAATCGTTGAAACCATCGCAGTTGAAATCGCCAATTGCCACGTCATGCGGGTCACGGTTAGTTGTATACGAACGAGCCATGGATGCGCTGGCAGTAGAAGCGATTGCAACAGTGGTCGAAAGTAACATCAGCATGACAAGGAACATGCTTAGGGCGCGGCTCTTGAGGTGGTGGTTCTTGGGAATCATCAACATCACTAGTCTTCTCCAAACTCTGTTGCACTTTAATTGCTTTGCTTTCTAGTTCTTAAGCACGATAGCCAAAAAGGCCTTGCAGTATTGCGAAAATAGGGCTAAAATAAGGAAAAGAACCGTTTCAAGTTTCCTTTCGAGAAAGAATTCTTGGATGTTTTCAAAACTTACCGGCTAACCAACGAGGAGAAGGGCCCCATCCAGTTGCGTCCCCACCGTGAACTTTGACAAGTTTTCCAGCGGAGAAAAGTGATTCAAGCCAAACCTCGAGTTTGGTACCTTCCCTGCCACCAAGTCGCTTACTCGCAATTTCTTCGATGTCTTCGGTTTTGAGTGCGGTGATTCCATATTCTCGAACGACAAGATGGAGCAATTCTCGAAGCCATGCTTCTGCCATCGGATCAATACTCATCGCACCTTGAACAGGTTGAGGGGGATCCATCTCTTCCAATGTCGCCATCAGTTCGATTGGGTCGGGACGGATTGGTGCTTTGAGCCCGAGTGAATCGAGTTCCTCAGCGAGATTCAACTTGCCGATAGGGCGCCGAACAACAGGAATGCGAGAAGGGTCAGGAGTTGGGCCCATGTCTGCTGGTTTTTTGTTCAGAGGAGCATCGCTGTTAGGATCCCGCTCCTCTTCGGCTGGCACTTGAATGCCGGACGTATTGGTTGCCTGAACACCGATTGCGATTGGCATAGTCCATCCTACGCCTTCTAATCCGAGTTCACCAACTCGTTGCTGCACCCATTGAGCTTCGCCCTCGAGCAGAACCTGAACATCATGCTCATCGGAACGGAAACGATAACGCACTGGTCCTCGGAGTTCAGCCATTATTCTCATTCCATTTTACTAAAGGTAATCAAGTTGACGCCGGATGCATTCTAATCTTGTTTCGCAAGTTGCCGAAGAACCGTGTGTAAAATACCACCGTTTCGGTAATAATCCACCTCAACGGGAGTATCGAGTCGAACTTGGGCTTGGAACGTAGAGATTGTACCACTTGGGTGGGTGGCTGTCACCGTGAGCATTTGCAGTGGTTTGACATCATCATCGACAGGAACCGAATAGGATTCTGTACCATCAAGGCCGAGATTTTCATGTGTCTCGCCTTCCGCAAATGTGAGAGGGAGTACACCCATTCCAACAAGATTCGAGCGATGAATTCGTTCGAAGGAAGTAGCAATGACTGCCTCAACACCAAGAAGGTACGTACCTTTAGCAGCCCAATCTCGTGAAGAGCCGGTGCCGTACTGACTTCCAGCAAGAACAACCTTTGCACCTGCATATGATTGTGCAGCGTCATAGACAGAAACAACTTCTCCTGTCTTGAAATCCATAGCATATCCACCCTCAGTTCCAGGTGCCATTTGGTTACGAATTCGAACATTTGCAAATGTTCCTCGCATCATGATTTCATGATTTCCTCGACGGCTGCCAAAGGAATTGAAATCACCTTTCTCAACATTACGTTCCACTAACCATTTTCCAGCAGGTCCATCAGCAGGGAAGGCTCCAGCAGGTGAAATGTGATCGGTGGTAATCGAATCCCCTAATTTCAACAGAACCCGAGCATCATCGATGCTTGAAATCGGTTGTGGTTCAGGAGAAAGGTCGGAGAAAAAGGTCGGCAATCGAATGTAGGTTGAATCAGATTGCCAAGGATAGAGAGGGCTGGGTTCTGAAGGAATACTGTCCCAACGTGGCTCATTCATAGCATCCGCATACCGTTGACGGAACATATCCGGTGTGATTACGCTCAGTGCTTCAGCCAATTGTTCATCACTTGGCCACAAATCACTCAACATAACGGGTGTACCGTCTTTTGAGATGCCAAGTGGCTCAGTTGCTAAATCAACTTCTAAAGAGCCCGCAAGTGCATAAGCGACCACGAGAGGGGGACTTGCAAGATAAGACGCTTTCACTTTACCATGAACTCTACCTTCGAAATTTCGGTTTCCGGAAATAACTGAGCCTGCGATAAGGCCTGCTTCATCAATTGCTGCTTCAATCTCTTCAGGAAGAGGTCCAGAGTTGCCAATACATGTGGTACAACCGTAACCAACGACGTGGAATCCAAGAGCGTTCAAATCTTCTTGAAGACCTGATGCCTCATAGTATTCGGTAACGACTCGGCTACCTGGTGCAAGTGAAGTTTTGACCCAAGGTTTGACTTCAAGACCATGTGCTCGGGCATTGCGTGCAAGAAGACCCGCAGCAAGCATGACGCCAGGGTTTGAGGTATTGGTACACGAGGTAATCGCGGCGATAACAACATCTCCGTGGTTGAGATCGTAAGTTTCCCCATTGCGTTCAACGATCGCCCCGTTCGAGAGTTGCTCTGTCGAAAGACCGTGCCCATGATGGCCAAGTTCGGTAGTAAGTGATTCCTTGAAATGATGCTTCATGTTTGTGAGGTCTACACGGTCTTGAGGTCGTTTTGGTCCGGCAAGTGCTGGCAGAACTGTCGTAAGGTCAAGTTCCAAAGTATCGGTATACGATTTTTCGGCATCGCCTGGCGAAAACCACAAGCCTTGAGCGCGGGCATAGGCTTCGACTCCGGCGATTGCATCGTCTTCGCGACCGCTTAAGCGGAGATATTCGAGTGTACGTTCATCGACAGGGAAAAAGCCACACGTAGCACCATACTCTGGCGCCATGTTGGCAATTGTTGCTCGGTCGGCTAAGGTGAGAACAGACATCCCAGGTCCAAAGAATTCGACGAACTTCCCTACAACGCCGTGGTTGCGAAGAATTTCTACGATTCGCAAGGTCATGTCAGTTGCTGTCACTCCGGGGTTGAGAGCACCAGTGAGGCGCATACCTACGACATCAGGAGCAAGCATGTAGATGGGTTGGCCGAGCATAACTGCTTCAGCTTCAATTCCTCCAACACCCCAGCCAAGAACACCAAGGCCGTTGATCATCGTGGTGTGAGAGTCGGTTCCGACCAATGTGTCTGCAAGCCAAATCCCATTTTCTTGACGGGCCACACTTGCAAGATATTCTAAATTGACTTGATGAACAATACCTCGTGAAGGGGGGACTGCTTGGAAATTGTCCAAGGATTGTTGGCCCCATTTGAGGAAAGTATAACGTTCCATGTTTCGATGATATTCAATGTCAAGATTGAGTTGTAAAGCATCACTATGACCTCCATCGACATCGACTTGAACCGAATGGTCAATGACCAAATCGACTGGAACTTGAGGATTGACCTTTTCAGGATCGCCACCCATTTCGACCATGGCGTCACGGAGTGCTGCTAAATCGACAACTGCAGGGACTCCAGTAAAATCTTGTAGAATCACTCGTGAAGGGCGGAACGGTATTTCGCCACGTTCACCGTTTGGCGTCCATCCAGCAATGTTCAGAATGTCTTCATCTCGAACAAGGAAACCGTCGTTACCTCGAAGGGCACCTTCAAGCAATATTCGAATCGAATAGGGGAGAGAGGACGTGTCGATTCCATTTTCATCAAGCCCATCAAGGGCAAAATACTCTCCGCCAACCGAGAGACTGCGGCGAGCATTGTAAGGGTCGAGAGGCGTCATGGTTCAAGCCATACGGCTCTCGTCTATGAACAAAACCCTTCATCGAGTTTGGATGAAGTGCAGGTTGAGAATCGTTGGCTCACCAGAATTGGTACCAAGGTTCGCCAGCATCATCGCCGAATGTGGCTCTTTCCAAAGTCACCGTTTCTGCCGGAGTGCTTCCTTGATCCCCGCCCGTTTCTACAGCATCAATTTTATCGATGATGTCTTGGCC
The DNA here is from genome assembly GCA_905182715.1 of uncultured Candidatus Poseidoniales archaeon. Taxonomy (GTDB): domain Archaea; phylum Thermoplasmatota; class Poseidoniia; order Poseidoniales; family Poseidoniaceae; genus MGIIa-L1. The sequence continues at coordinate 7,736 of CAJJCP010000012.1, read as the reverse complement.
TTCGATGACCTTACCAAAGACGGTGTGAACACCATCAAGGTGGCTTGGCGTAGAACCTGGTGAGACAATAAAGAATTGAGAACCACCCGTATTGGCTGCACTTGTTTTCGCCATTGAAAGAACATAGGGTTCGTGGAGCATTCCATTGTCTGCCTCATCAGGAAGAGTCCAGTCGGTCTTAGCACAATCACTCGAAGAGGATGCTGCTGCGCCGTTACAATAGCCTGACCAAACAACTGCGTGTCCACCCGTGCCATCGGATTTGGTAAAATCGCCACCTTGTAACATGAAACCTTGAATGATTCTGTGATAAATGGTCTCGTCATAGTGACCTTCACTGACTAATGCTTTGAAATTTTCAACATGCATTGGAGCCTCCTCCGCATACAGTTCAATGGTAATCGTACCAGATTCTTGAACGCCGTTCGCATTGGTCCAACTCATTTCAAAAGTAACGTCATCGCCGTATGTTTTCGGCGATGCCAGAATTCCAAGTCCAGCCAGCACAAGGATGATGCTGGCAACAAAGGCAAAAGCGCCTGCAACGGTTGGTGTGCCATCGTTAATCAATCTCGGAATGACACTCTCGCTGATTCCCTTGTCTTGCATTTCATTGAGAACTTCATTGTAGGAGGCATTGGTCTTTTTGTCCTTAGGATTCATGCTGACTGAATCTCGAAGCAGGGAAGCTGCCTTTCGATAATCTGACTTCGAATTACTTCGTTGAGCGATTTTATGAGTTGCCTCTCCAGCAAGACGTAGGGTCGTTGGATGTGAACCACTTGAGTCGACTTCCCTCAATGCAAGAAGAGCCCCTTCAGACTTTCCTTTCGAAATCATTTTCTCAGCCTTGGTCCAAGCACTCTTTCGATTTTCTTCAGTATCAAAGGGATTGGCCTTCTGAACTTTTTCTACACCAGAATCAACCTTGTCTGCAGTGTCCGCCATAAACATTCCAGAAGGGATGAGTTTTTGAGTATCACGGCCAAAAAGCAAGAACGTGTTAATTGAAAAGAATCCCGAAATGAGGCGATTTTACGGAGTTGCCCATCAACATGTTCAAGGGGTGTATGCTAAACCCAGCGATAAGAGAGCCAAGTGCAGAATCACGAGGGGCTCACTTTCAGGGGAAAAAACAATGGAAACCATTGCAAACGACTTCACCATCAATATCGCAACTGCCAACGGAACCGGTTCGCAATCAGCCAACCTTATTCTTCTTCAATCCCTGTTTGAAATGGGAGTCCCTGTCAGTGGGAAAAATATGTTTCCATCAAACATCTCAGGTCTACCAACTTGGTATATCGTCCGCCTTTCCGACCTTGGCTATCAAGCACCAGGGAACCGAACACACATTCAGGTTCTTTTGAATCCCGCAACTTGGCATGAAGACTTAGAGAGCCTCGAACCGGGTTCAGTCGTCATTTGGAATGAAAATGCAAAGATGGAAATGACTCGTGACGACGTTGTGTCTTATCCAATCCCAATGTCAGCGTTGGCCCGCAAAATCAATCCCAAAATTGCAAAACTCGTCACGAACATCATCTATGTCGGCGTTCTTGCCGAAATGCTTGGCATCGATCAGGAACAACTCGAATCTGCAGTTGCAAAACAATTCAAAGGAAAGGCTTCAGCGATTGAACTCAACATTACCGCTCTCGGCCTTGGCCGTGATTACTTCAAAGACAATCACACAAAGAGCGACCCATACGTTGTTGAAAAGCGGAAGATCGAGAAACCTCAGTTCTTTATCGAAGGAAATGAAGCGGTTGCTCTTGGATGTCTTTTCGGCGGTGTACAAATGCTGGCTTGGTATCCAATTACTCCTTCTTCTTCACTCGCAGAAGGCATCATCAATTATATCCCTCAACTTCGAACAGATGATGACGGAAACACGACATGTGCTGTCGTACAAGCTGAAGATGAACTCGCTGCTGCGGGCATGGTCCTAGGTGCTGGCTGGGCCGGTGGCCGAGGTATGACCGCAACGTCAGGACCAGGTATTTCCCTTATGCAGGAATTCATTGGACTCGGTTATTTTGCCGAAATCCCTTCGGTGTTCTGGGACGTCAACCGCGTTGGACCCTCGACAGGTTTGCCAACACGAACACAACAATCTGACATTACAATGCTGTATGAAGGCAGCCATGGTGACACCCAACACATTGTCCTCATCCCTGGAACAGTCGAAGAGTGTTTTGAATTTGGATGGCGGGCCTTTGATTATGCTGAACGATTCCAAACCCCTATCTTTGGACTCAGTGACTTGGACCTCGGAATGAACCGCTGGGCATGTGAAGGATTTGAATACCCTGACCAAGAGATGGACAGAGGGAAAGTAGTTCGAGACCGAGATGTATTCGAAGCGTTCGAAGAATTTGGACGTTACCTCGATGTCGATGGTGACGGAATCCCTTACCGCACTCTCCCCGGGTCTGGCATGGACCCAATCCTTTACCGTGGCACTGGGCACAATTCAAAGGGAGTATACTCTGAAAAACCTCATGACTATTACGAACTTATGCAACGCTTGAAGCGTAAAATCGAAGGTGCTCGCGACATCTTACCAGCACCTCTTCTGCGAGAAGAAGCCGAATGTGAAATCGGAATTATTTATCTTGGAAGCATGGAAAATACCATCCAAGAGATTGACGATATCCTCGAAGCGACAGGCATCAAGGTCAGCCAATGTCGAGTTCGCGCTCTTCCAATGCACAGTGAAGTTGAAAACTTCATCAGTCGCCATGAAGTGACAATTGTTTTGGAAATTAACCGTGATGGACAATTGTATGGTATTCTTCGAAAGGAGTTGCCAAACCATTTGATTACCAAGGTACGCTCTGTTGCTTACAGTGACGGAGTACCTCCAAGAGCCGGCATTTACGCCGAACGTATTCTTGAAACTCTAAAGGAGGAAGTAGAATGAGCGACACACCCAAACGCCCAGCACGTGCAATAAAACTCAATGTTCTGAACGAACCGAAGGAAAGTTACACTGGAGGGAAATCATCTCTGTGTCCAGGTTGCGGTCACGACCAAATCTCAAGTGTCATCATTAACGCTGCTTGGGAAAACGGCATTGAACCTCATCGTGTAGCAAAGATGTCGGGTATCGGATGTTCTTCAAAGACGCCTGCTTACTATCTCGGCCAATCGCACGGGTTCAACACCGTTCACGGAAGAATGCCATCGGTCACTACAGGCGCCTATACCATCAACAAAGACTTACTTTACATCGGTGTGTCCGGTGATGGCGATTCTGCTTCAATCGGAATCGGACAATTAATTCACGCAATTCGACGGAACATGGACATGGTCTACATCATTGAAAACAATGGTGTCTATGGCTTGACAAAAGGTCAATACTCCGCTACTGCCGACATTGGTTCGAAAAAGAAAAAGGGAGCTCCAAACAAAACACAACCAATTGATTTGTGTGCACTTGCAATCAATCTTGGTTGCACATTCGTGGCACGCTCATTCTCGGGCTCTAAGAAACAATTGGGATCGTTAATCAAGGCTGCAATGTCGCACAAAGGTTTCGCACTTATCGATGTCATCAGCCCCTGTGTAACGTTCAACAATAACGATGAATCAATGCGCTCGTATGGATATGTCAAAGAAAACGAAATCACCCTCCACATGACCGATTATATCCCTCACTTCAACCCAGTTGAGGAAATTGATGTACCCGAGGGCCATTTCCGCGACATTACACTGCATGATGGTTCCACAATACGTCTCGAAACTATTTCTGCTGAACACGACCCTGAAAGTCCAGTTGCAGCACTCACCGCACTTCACAATGCCGAAAGCGACAAGAAACACGTCACTGGACTCTTGTATTTCGATAATACAAAACCTTCACTTGCTGAAGATTTAGGCTTGGTCGATATGCCACTGGTCGATGTACCTGACAGTGTATTACGCCCTGGTAAAGATATGCTTGACAAAATCAACGCTGCATTACACATTTAATCATTGAATTCAGGAGAACGTGCATGACGACCGCTTGGATTCTCCTCGTTCTTTTCATAGTCACCATAGGCGGAGTACTCTTTCTCCGAATCCGTTCAGGAATACTCGAACGGAAACTGCTTGAGGTTGCCGCTCGACGAGAAAAACATGCTCCGAAAGCCGCTGAAGTACCAACACACTACACTTCAGCTGGAAGTAAAATCCAAGAATACAAAATCACACAACAAGAAACACTGGCTGAACACAATCGATCTGTATCATCGGTTGAAAGTGAGGAATCACCGATACTCGAATCTCCAAGTCGTCAGGTAGATGAATTGTCAACGAAGGAACGCGAGAGTTATGATGCTCGAGACCAAGCACGCGATGAGAATATCATTGCACTTCGCCTCTTAGTGGACGATTTATTTGAACCGAGTAAAGGCGTAAGTGATGAAATTCCGACTGATTCGAAACAAGACCAATCACCCATTGAATTGCGCAACACGTGGATTCAACACTATGAAGAACCCTTGAATGAGCATGCAGCATTCATAGAACGAGAAGAGATTGGTAGTGGCATCAGAATAATGGAGGCGACTGAAATTGAAAACGATGACATCCAAGATCGTATTGAACGCGAAGGCGGAAAAACTGGTGAAGTTCAAATCTCCTTAGCCTGGGATGACTTCAATGACCTTGATCTTCATCTCTTCTGCCCTTCAGGAGAACGGATTTATTTCAACAACAAAAAAAGCGCTTGTGGCGGTGAACTTGATGTCGATATGAACGTAAGGCCTACCAGTGAAAATGCTGTTGAGAATATTGTGTGGCCCGAAAGCGCCCCACTCGGACAATACAAAGTCGGCGTTCATTTTTACAAACACCATTCAAGAGACGACACGACAACGGTCTGTAAATTCCGAGCACGCATCACAACATATGGTAAAGTTCGCGATTATTCAGGGAGTATTACTCACGGCCAAGCCATGCAAATGGTGACAAGCTTTACATTGAACAGATAATTTAACTGCTTAGTAAATACGACCGGTAAGAGTTCGAAGGATCCGTTGAAACACCGAGACGTGAGGGCGCTCACTGAGGCCTAAACGCCAATCCAATTCATTTGCCTGTTCATATTTTTGTAACTCTGCAAAGCCACCAATCCATTCATCATCAATAAAAATTTGTGGAATCGTTTTACTCCCATTGGTTCGAATATGAAACTCAGCATCGGTACGCTTTGATGAACCGAGACGTATTTCTTGATATTGGATTTTTTTAGAATCCAGTAAACGTTTGGCATTGACACAAGCACCACACCCTCGATTGGTATAGACCTCAACCTTCGCCATATCCTTCGCAAAGGCACACTTGTATCAAACCCTTTCATTCGACAGAAGCGGTGGTAGTCCCTCCCGGATTTGAACCGAGGTCAGAGGACCCAGAATCCTCCATGATGGACCGCTACACTAAGGGACTATATTCGGCCCAATGTTCACTCCCTCTTCAATTCAGCGGTACGTCAATCCCTCAAAAACAGCGCACAGAGGCCATTTACACTGTTTTTACCTATCCTTTAATATACAGGTTGTATGAGGACTAACAATGACTGATTCTACATCAATCAATATGAAGCCTGGCGCAGCCATCCTTATGGCACTCGCCCTGATTACAACTACATTTGCTGGCGTATCTTACGCAGACCCCACAACAGGCAACGGTTCGATGAACACGATGGCCTCTATGGATTACGATGAACTCGATATGATCGTCGATTTTGACGCAAATGGAACCAACTACACAACCTTAACCGCAGAAATCCACGTCTATGACGGCGACGGCTTTTCCGCTTGGTTTGGACCCGAAGACATGATGGAAGAATCTGACAACACCTCGTGGAACACCCACTGGGCTGACATCAGCCTTACTCTCTTCTTTGAGGGAAGCGTAGACGCATCCCCAATGGCTGACGAAGGCACCTGGTACAGTGTCGACGCATATGTGAACGACTCCTACGACGGCTCCACTGTCGGACATGCATTCACCGAAATCTGCATGGCTAACGGAAGCGTTTGTGAAATGCCCACCTTGGACACTGAAGCAGAAGACACATTCAATGAAGTCGATGTTGATGGCGATGGTGCAATCAACGGGACTGAACTCATCAATCACGAGAACTTGATGCGATCTCAAAACAATGAATCCCCAATGAACACCTCAGAAGAAATTATTTTACTCGATGCTATGGCTGACTACGACACAGGATTCACGAGCGCAGACGGCAATGATACCGAAGATGCGAACGACGGTATGCTTGAATTCTATGAATTCATGGATTTCTATTACGATTATATCATGGGCGACTATGAGTCAGTTGGGGCTATGCTTGATGAAACTGGAGTCCTCACAGTTATGATTCACAATGGTGATGGTAACATTGCATACGTTCAAATTGTGATTATGGACATGTATCAAAACGAACTTATCAACGAAACTCACTTCCCGGCAGACAGCAGTGACCCTACCAATGGCTTCGATGATTGGACCAGTCCGGATTGCTGTGCCGATTCGGGGATGTACACGATCTTGGTTCATGTTTACGATGAAAACGATTCCATGATTGGAATGGAGTTCCTCACAGTTGGAGAAATGCCAACTCAAGAAGAAATGATGTTCCAGATGTTCGACCTCGACGGAAATGGAACTATTTCAATCGATGAATACATCGCAGTAATGGAAGACGGCAGCAATGAAACCGTAGACGAACAAACAAAGAGCATGATTACCAATCTCTTCACGGGCGAGGACGTCGATGGCGACCAAGAACTCAACATGGATGAATTCTCTTCTTTCGTTGAAGCCATGAATAACATGGGCGAAGGCGGCGAAGGCGAATACTCCGAGATGGAACTGATGATGATGATGCTCGATGAAAACCAAGATGGAAACATCACGCTTTCTGAAATCCTCGTCATGGTTGAAGAAAACCAATCTGATGCAAGTCAAATGACCACCTTCTATACCAACATGTTCAACAACGAAGATGTCGATGAGAATGCACTTCTTGACGCCGGAGAATTCGCTGTATTCTTCCGAGTATTGGTAGAACTCGATGGCGAAGATTGCTACGAAGTAATGGTCGGATATGCCTTCATGGTAGAAGGAGAGTTCGAAGATGAAGAAGGAAACTACACTGATTACATGGTTGGAGACACAGCCCCTTCAAACGGAACCTACTGCGTTCAGACTGGTATGGACTCTGATGGATTCTTGTACATGCACGACACTAATGGAGACGACCAACTCAGTCTTACTGAGATTTTAGCCGCTATCTCAGACGAAAACTCAACATCCATGGACCTGATGATCATTGGATGGGTGTTCGAATCCTACGACGACAACTCAGACCAATTGCTCGGACCAAATGAATTAGGCCAGTTTATCGACCGCATTGACAACGAATACGACTACCAACCAACTCCAGTCCAGATGATGGATTTGATTGATACTGATGGAGACGGCAGCGTTTCAATGGACGAAATTGTTCTTTGGATCAGTGCAGAGAATGAAGAGCCAATGTCTGAAATCGAAAAAGAATACCTTGGAATAATGTTCATGATGTTTGATGCAGATGCCAATGCAATGCTCAACGCCTCTGAATTCCCTGACTTCTACTACGCTATGCAATCCCAAGACCACGACAACGGTGGAGACGATGGCGGAGAAACAAACATGGTTTGCTACGATATGGTCAACCACGTTGTCGTCGGAGGCTT
>CAJJCP010000011.1 GCA_905182715.1 uncultured Candidatus Poseidoniales archaeon | reverse complement strand
ACCGATGGTCGAGGCCGAACAACTCATCTTAGCATGCCTCATTATCTTCCAAAAGACCTCGGTATTCGGCTCGAAATGTTGCTGAAAAAGAAGTTTCGCTGATTGAATCTCCGTCCGTAAACAAACGGTGGGGCTAAATAGACGACGATGGTCGGAAGGGCGTTCTAGACGTGATATTATGGCTGTTGGACTTCAAGGAGAATTTGTTGCTGTGGTGAATGATACCGATCCGAAAAACGGCGGTAAATCATATTCACTCAAAATTAGTGGAAACAATCACGCTCAGTTGTTGGGCAAGAAAATCGGCGATACCGTCGACGGAATCTTTGTCGGAGAGGGTGAACAAACTCTTTCTGGATTCAAACTCCAAATCACCGGTGGTTCAGACAAAACAGGAACTCCTCTTCGCCGAGACCTTGAAGGCGGCCGCCGACAAGCAATTCTCGTCACACGCTCAACTGGATTCAAGGGACACAGTCTCGTATTCAAGAACAAGGGCGGAGAAAAGAAGCGTTTCCGTTACAAGCCAGACGGTCTACGAAAGCGACGTTACTTCCGTGGTAACACCATCAGCCAAGACACACGTCAAATCAATCTCAAAGTCATAGAGACCGGAAAGAAGTCTCTAGGCGACCTCCTCGCAGTAGGAAGCGAGGAAGCGTCGGAGTGAATCCCGAGAGGGCTTTCGTAGGAACAAAATGGGAGTGAGGAAGCATGGCACGAAAGCTTCCAGCACAACCTGAAATCAATATCGGATTAGTCGGCCACGTCGACCACGGTAAAACAACCTTAACACAAGCTCTTTCTGGAGTTTGGACTGATACGCATTCTGAAGAAAGAAAGCGTGGTATCTCGATTAAACTTGGATACGCAGACACTGCATTTTACAAGACCAAGGAAGGTCAATACTACGCTACTGGACGCCATCCAGATGGTAAAGACGATGACCCAAAAGAATTGGAGAGAGTCATTTCCTTTGTTGATGCACCTGGTCACGAGACACTCATGGCCATTATGATCACTGGGGCATCAATTATGGATGGTGCTATGCTCATGGTTGCTGCAAATGAGACCTGTCCTCAACCACAAACTCGAGAACACCTCATGGCATTGGAAATCGCCGGTATTGAAAACATCGTGATTGTCCAAAACAAAATTGATTTGGTCAGCAAAGAACGTGCACTTGAATCACATGCAGAAATCAAAGCCTTCCTCGAAGGAACCATTGCACAAAATGCACCGGTGATTCCAGTCTCGGCCCATCATGATGTCAATTTGGACATCCTCATTGACGCCATTGAGAAGACCATTCCAACTCCAGACCGCTCGAAGGATACCCGTTCAATTATGCATGTTGCTCGTTCATTTGACATCAATCGCCCGGGAACTCGACCAACCAACTTACTTGGCGGAGTTATTGGCGGTAGTATCATTGAAGGAAACTTCGACATCGGTGATGAAATCATTATTGGCCCTGGACGCAAAATCGAAAACGGTTCAAAAGTCTCATGGGAGCCTATTGAAGCAACTGTGAGCAGCATGAAAGGTGGCGGTCTAAGCCTCGAAAGCATGCATTCCGGCGGCTTGTGTGGCATGGCTACAATGCTTGACCCTTCCATTACAACTGCAGATAATCTCTCAGGACAAGTCGTTGCTCGAAAGGGTGATTTGCCAGAAGTTCGACATATGGTCTCCGTTGATGTGAAATTGATGGAAACAATGGTCGCTGGTGAAGGAGAGACTCCAGAAAAGATTTACCCACTCCGAAACAATGAGATGTTGATGATTAACGTTGCAACTGCAACCTCTGTTGGCGTCACCAAGAACTCAGAAAAAGGCAAGGCGACCTTGGATTTGCGACTTCCAATCTGTGCAGATACTGGCCAGCGTGTCTCACTCTCTCGTCGAGTAGGCTCCCGATGGCGCCTTATTGGCTATGGAACCATTCTGTGAGCCACTGAAGGTGATGAAGTGCAACAGATACTGATTGACGCCTGTGGATGGGTGGCAATCATTGAATCTGGAATGAATATTGATACTGAATTATTTGCGTGTCCTTGGACCTGCTCAAATGGTACTCCTTGACAGCGTTCGTCAAGAATTAGAACTCTTGAACAGTGGACGGCCAAGAAGTAAGAACCTCCTTCTTGCATTACTTGAACAAAAATCTGAGCCGATCGAAGCTCTTTCGCTTGAATCAACTCATCCTGACGACCAATTATTCGACCTCGCGGTCAAACATACAATTCCTGTACTCACTGTGGATATCGAATTGAAACGACGGTTGTATGAACAAGGATTACCAATTGTAGAAGTGAGTAAGAATCAACATCTGCGATTGGTTGATTCTCTATAGAGCAGGTGCTTGAAAGTACCTCTTCACGGAAGAGTGAACAGAACATCATCCCCGTGCCCATCCAAAAGGCCGATTTTAACACCCGCATCAATCCAAGCATGCGCGTAGTTAATTGCACCAAATGCACGTATGTGGTCTCCAATCGAGAGGAAGTGGGCTGCATCTGATGCATAATCATCAGCCATTCGCAACATCGTAGCCAAATGTCCAGCCTGTTCACTTCCTTCTTGGCACAATGAGGTTGCTTTTTCACGAGCTCGGCGAGTGATGTCCAGGTATTTCTCGACTCGATCACGGGTAACGAGTTGTAATTCTTCGCTCATTCGCCACCCTCCTTTTGACGTTTCAAGAGGCGACGTACATCTTCAGAGCGACCAAGTGCCCCATAGAGTTCAACGGCTCGTGAGAGGCGTCCTTCGTCTTCCGCAGTTTGTGCTCGAACGAATAAGGCCTTCCGTTCTTCCCAATTCTTGGCTAAAGCGGCCTGTGCAACCGCCTGATAGCGACCTTGGCGTTCGGCTTGAGCAAGATGAGGTGCTGACCAACGACGTACCAATCCTTCACGTGTAGCGGTGACCATGGTGTCAGGTGTTAAACCAATCAGCAAGTCACCAAGGTCCATTGATTCGCCAAGAAGAACTTCAGATTCATTTTCAGCATGGGATGAAAGGTGGTGGAGGTGCCCCTCGATACCTAAGACCCACCATCCATCTGCACTTCGTACGCCTTCCATCGGCTCTAATGATTCGTATTCAATTCGTTCGAGGGAATCCCACCCGAATGGATGAGGAACGCCTTCCCAAATACCACCATCATTGGATTGCATGAGAATTCGACCACTCATCAAAGGAGTGACCCAACTCCAAACTCGGTCTTCCAAAATTCGCTTCTGGTCGCTTTGAGCAAGGCGAGCACACCAAAGTTTTCCTTCAGCGTCTTGCCACATCATGTGCTCTCGGTCAAGCCAACCCAGCAAGCGGCGTACTTTTCCGCTGTCAAGGCGACGAAGGCCGGTTCCTTCGTGTGTAAACAAGTGAAGGTGCCCTTCACGCCCAGAAAGGATCCAACCGCCTCCAGGGCGTGCTAGAATCTCCGTAAAGCCACCCGGAGTAGAACGACCTTCGTGTAACATGGAGCCATCGGCAGTCGAAAGAACATAGAATCCATGAGCAGCAAGAATTCCTAAAATACCATTATTTGCTTGTGCACAATGTGCTTTGAAAGGTAATTCGACTTTCCATCGAACGGTACCATCAGCCTCAATCATGAACAAATCAAGACCGCTACTGACCACCATGCCACCTTCGACAGGTGCAAGCGCTGCAATACGCTGTGGAGCCTGCCAGGACCATGTAATCGTCCAAGACATCAGTTTCCACCTCCTATGACGTTCCAAGCGATCAATTGGGCTCGTGCAGCTTGTGTAAGTTCATAGTAGCGATTACGGCCAAGAGTGCGAACACTCAAAATTCCTGCTTTGAGCAACCGATTGCTGATTTGAGAAAGACGAGCCCTCTTGATATCTAACTGACCGAGCAGTTCCTCGTCTGATGGCGAGTACCTTCGTGAATGAGCAAGGGATATTACGGCGATTTCATGCCCCGTCAATGCAGAAAGAACTGTGGCGTTGAGAGCATAATCTTGCTTTGGACCAGTTGGTTTGCGTTGTAAAGCCTCGAGCGCTTCAACCAATTTACGCCGTTGAATGGCGCTTCCGACTTCATCAGGGGCCATGATTGCACGTTGGAGCGCTTTCATCACGGGAACCATTCCCGCTAATTCGCTTAACAATCCATTTGAAACAGGTGCCGTATCCAAATCGAGTTCAATTTCGGAGGATGAAGGGCTCAATGGAGAGAAATTGTTCGTTTGCATGGATTCAATCTCGAATTCAGCCTCAACATCACCGTCGGCTCGAGTCATGCTCCATGAAGCCAACTTCATCATGAAGCATGAATGCTGAATCCTCTTCACTTATTTCTTCTTCATACAACATCGGATTGTTGGAAAGAAGGGTCTTCCCAAAGTTCGACTCCTTCACCGGACTCAACCATAGTGCTTTGCGGAGGATTTTCGTGGTCCCTGTCAAGGAAATCCCGACTGCGAGTGAAGAGCCCAGTCATTCCCTTTGGCGTAAGTTCGTCAAGCGGTGGGCGTTCAAAGACTTCGGGTTTTGCAATCGCAGGAGCAGCATCATAGCCTTCTTGAAGGTCTTCCACGGATTCCAATATTTTCAATTCCGCTTGGTTATCTTGGTCCTCAGTGAGTTGATCAAGGTCAAGGTCGAAAAGGTTGATATCCTCGATACTTTCCATAATTCGAGTATTTTGCTCGATTTTTAATGCCTCTGAATCTTTGTCCACATCTACACGTTTCTCCGGCTCAATACTTTCCTCTGCTACCTCTTCAGGCTCTGAAAAGAGGTTTCCGAATGAGGATTCGGGAGGTGTTTCAAACAAAGAAGGATTGTAAAGAGGTTCTGAAAGAGCGCAATTGATTCGTACTTTGGCTCGACGTACGTGTATTGTGACATTTTTGCGTTGTCAACAGCATCACGCATGACTCGAATCACATTTGAAGGCAAGCCAGAAGTTTGTTCCAACAGGTGCTGAGCGTCCTCTTTTTCAAAAGAAAACGGTTGACCGGTCGATTGTTGTATCCGGCGTTCAACCAAAAGTTGAATCTCTTCCAGCGAGAGATTAGCCAAGGGCTGCATCTGGTCCAACCTTTGCAAGACCGATTCGTGCAACATGGCCTTATCTTTGGTTTCAAGCACGACGACAATGACGGCTTGTATTCGTTCAAGTATCGTCAATGTATCTCTTAGTGCCACATTCAGAGCTGAAACGTCAACTGTAGAAGCGTCGATAATAATCAAAGGCAGGGCTTTGGTGTAATTTTGAGATGCTTCGAGGATTTTCAGCGTAAGGTCGTTACGATTCTCAGGAATATTCGAATTGACAAACCGGGAATAGATATCTTTCAATAAATTCAGACCTGCATCCATTCGAGAAATGTGGTCGATATGGACTGCGAGCGGGGCACTTTTCGAGGCACAGCGAAGCAGTGAGGTTCTTCCAGAACCGTGCTCGCCAACCAATAAAATACGCCGAGTAGATCGGAACTTCATGTATTGCGAAAGCACTGTAAGCATGTGCTGGCGCCCCACTAAGAGGTTTGAATCACTCGATTCCAGGGGTAAAGTGGAGAATGGATTGGTATCAAGTGGAGGCAAGTCCATTTCTTTTCCAACGATTCGCATAAAGTGAGCAATCGCCTTTGGGTATTTCATGTTTCACCATAATCGAGGCCCCGAGAGAGGCGTTAGGACACGTTAATCTTGAAGCCGTAGCGGTTTATCAAAGCCGATTAACACAACTTTAACGCATTTCTAACGCGTTAACCAACCCGTTAATCCCGTTAAGAGAGATAGATTTATTCACTTCTTCCATAAATGAACAAGAAGCTGTTCTTCACGCTCAATGCCGATTCCTTGATGGGGTAAAGCCGTGTGGCACAACTGGACGTGAACTCATGCCAGTGGAAAACAGTCGTTTGAGTGGTTTTTTCCGCCATACCGTTGCAGAACGACGTCAAATCGTTGCGGAGATGACCGATTTGACTGAGCAGCAAATCGCTGCACTCGAAGCCTGCGGCGCATTAAGTGAAGAGGCTGCAGACCGGATGATCGAGAATGTCATCGGAACCATGTCACTCCCTGTCGGAGTTGCAACAAACTTTGTCATTGATGGCAAGCATTACCTCATTCCCTTCTGCCTAGAGGAATCAAGCGTCGTCGCTGCAGCATCAAATATGGCGAAGCGTTGCCTGAAGAACGGTGGGTTCCATACCAATTCTGATGCACCAATGATGATTGGGCAATTGCAGGTTTTGGAATGCTCTGATTGGAAAAAGGCTGAGCAGGACGTTCTTTCGAATGCGGAGGAGTTAATTCAACTGTGCAACAGTTTGCCTTCAACCATGGTTCGCCTTGGAGGCGGATGTAAGCGGATTGAAACTCGCCTACTCGATTCCATCAGTGGACCGATGCTGATCGCCCATATCGTCGTTGATTGCCGTGACGCCATGGGAGCAAATGCAGTCAATACAATGGCGGAACTGATTGCCCCTCGCGTCGAAGAAATCACTGGCGGAAGGGTCCATTTGCGCATTCTTTCCAACCTCGCTGCACATCGTTTAGCACGAGTCAGTGCCGTATTCACTCCCGAAGAAATCTCAGAAGATGGAACACATGAAAATGGTGTTTCTGTCATCGAAGGGATACTCGAAGCCCAGCATTTTGCTCAGGCCGACCCGTTTCGTGCTGCAACGCACAATAAAGGCGTCATGAATGCTATTAGCAGCGTTGCTGTTGCTTGTGGACAGGACTGGCGGGCTGTCGAGGCGGGTTGCCATGCTTGGGCTGCTTACAGCAACGGAACCTACGGCTCTATGACGACATGGGAGAAGAATGCTGACGGTAACCTCCTTGGCTCTATTGAGACACCGATGGCTGTAGGCATCGTTGGAGGCGCCTCTAAGGTCCATCCTGTCGCTCAAGCGAACCTTGCCATACTTGGAGTGGAATCTGCCCAGGAATTGGCTGGAATCATCGCTGCAGCCGGCCTCTCCCAGAACCTTGGGGCACTTCGAGCCCTTTCGACCAAAGGAATTCAAGCAGGACACATGAAGTTACATGCTCGCAATATGGCGGTTTCTGCTGGTGCTGAGGGTAAAGAAATTGAAATTGTTGCTACCCGCTTACAACAAGCATCTGGACCTAAAACGCAAACATTGGTCGGAGAGTTACTTCAGCAACTGCGGAAGGAATGAAGAATCACTCTTCTTCACCAAGTGGTAAAGTCGACTGAATCAAACCGTCGATTTCAGTTTCTTCCTTGAGAACGGCTGCATCTTCCATACCATCGAACAGTCCGGTGGTCTTGACTTGCTCACGGAACCATTGTTTGACTTTCTTACGGTCGGTGTAAGGGCATCCAAAGATCTCTGAAAAGCGACGAGTTGTAGAGAGGCGGCGAGTATTACCGTCTTTACGACGGTCAACCATCCCCAGTTGAGCCAATTCACGAACATAGTCGTAGGCTTTCTGACCCAAGAGTTCTACCAAACGGGATTGAGGCATTGGTTGATGGTAAGCGATGAGTGCGGCTGCCTTGAGTAACTTTTGTGGAATTTCAGTTTTGGTTCCTTTCGGGAGATAACTAGCGACATCTGGCTTCACTTCGATCGCCCAACGTGTACCGAACTTCAGCCACCTGTAAAGCGCCACCTCGACGGCGTTTGAGTGTTGAGCGAAGCGAATACAAAGAATCTAACATCTCGTCTTCATCGTATCCTAATGCTGTTGAAAGTTCTGCGACACTCATTGAGCGACCGGCGCCAAATAACGTAGCCTCCAAGAGGGTGTCCACTGGTACTTCTGTCATTTCTCTCCCTCTCATTCAACCAACCATTCATGGTTGTCATACGACTGTTCTTCAACGTCGTTCGATTCTGGAACTTCGACAACAGCTTGTTCTTTTTGCTGCTTTGCCAGAGCACGCTCTTGTTTACGGATTGAATCTTCTTCAGCAGAACGGGCCTTTTCAGCTCGAAGTTTCGCATGGCGAACAGAACCTGAATCCTGCTCTTGAATTCGCTCATTCTCTGTTGCTTGCTGAGTTTCAATCAGTGAATTGATTTCTTCAAAAGTCTTGATTTGAGGCCATGAATCTTCCAAAAAGATTTCGCCATCTGGAACGCTGTCTTGTGTTATAGATGCAAATCCGCGGTGAGTGAGGAAAAGGCCTGCGATAAAAGAAGCGACCTTCGCTTCATCGTCATAACCTTCAGGAACTGAGCCAAAGGCTTGCTCAAGAATCGGTTTGAGTTCATTCATCACTTGAAGGACCGGCACTTTGGTTTGACCAGCGGCCAAGCATGAAGTGCGAAGGGCTTGCCAACAGCGTTTGATATCCCCTTCAAGGTCTTCATTGTGCATTCGACCATCAACATCAGCAAGGTACTCTTTCAATTCCTCTTCGTGTACTAATCGGTTTTCTTCACGGAGTCGGAGCATCTCTGCATCATCTGAAGCATCTTTGAAAGCTGAAAGTAACTCAACTAAGGTCACAGGGCGCCCTTCATCACGTCGGACACGGTTTTCTAAGAGGTCGGGGAGAATCTCATCAGCACTGCCCTGGAGAATGGAATTGGTGAAGAAAAAGTCTTCATCGTTGTAGTCAGCCTCCCAACCAAACCCAAGACCGTCATCCCAATCCTCTTCTTCTTCCGTGAATTGAACGCGTTCGAACAAGTCTTCCGCCTGTTGGTGCAACACTTCCCATGAAAGGCGTATTAAGCGCCCGCATGCCGGTAAATCGAGTGAACCTGCTTCAGATTTGACTCGAGCAGTAAACACTTTCAGGAAACTGGAGAGGTCGATGTTCCAAGCATCGAGTTCTTCTTCTCGAACCAAGGAAAGAACGAGAGCTACTGAACGGTCAAATGGATCGATGAGGGTTTGATGTTCCGCCTCTTCTGTAGCAGCAATCGTCATGATTTTATCACCGAATAAGGCTGCTTCATGTGAATCTTCACCAGATGCTAACAATTGGTCTATGACATCCTGGCGTAGGAACCATTTGTCCAAACCTGATTGTTGCTCCGCCATAACATTCACCTCAAACTGTGTCTTCTTCGGCTTCAGCGACTTCCTCGGCCACTTTCTCGGCCACTTGAGATTGTTCTTCTGCTTCTACGGCTTGAATTGCTTGAGCAACTTCTGCGTATTCTTCGATATCCTCGGTCATGTCCGCAGTTCGTTCTGAAAGTGCTGCGAGTCCAAGACTCGGTTCGACCGTTTCTTCGGGAGCAGGCATATGGTTGAGTAATCCTCCAAGACTTCCAGGCGTAGGTAATGCTTCTGGAACTTCAGGCATTTCATGGGAGGCTGCCGATGCTTCCTCTATTCTGGAATGGTTCTTAGCATTGTCTTTTTCTGCTTCCGCCAGTGCTCTTTCACCCAAGGCAATTGCCTTTTCACGGTCAAAGTCAACAATACGCCGACTGCAACCATCGCCACCGTGTGTGACACCAATGTGATGGTCAGCAAGACGAAGTGAAACTTTACGCAAAGTGACCATGATGAATTGTGCCCGCTTACTGCGTTCTCGGCACATCAAAGCGATTCGCTCTGCATTGTATCCATCGAGGTTTTGGTCAACTTCGTCAAAGTAATAGAATGGACTTGGGTCATAATCTTGTATTGCAAAGATCAGTGCAAGAGCAGCCATCGACTGTTCACCACCTGACAATTGATGACGAGTCACCTTGGCAGATTTCCCACGTGGTTGAGCCCACAATTCCAATCCACCTTTGAACGGTTCATCCTTGTTTTCAAGGAATAATTCGCCTCGTCCACCATCGCTGAGAGATTTGTAAGCGACCTTGAAGTTTTCATTGACCTTCACGAGAACCTTCAACAAACGTTCTTTGCGTTGGCTTTCCAGTTTCTCAGTGACATCAATGAGGTGCTTACGACGGTCTTGGAGAGTCTTGAAGTCGCCCTTCATTTCTGAAAGACGAGCCTCACATGCATCGAATTGTTCGATTGCAAGCATGTTTACAGGGCCGTGGGAATCGAGTTTGCGTTGAAGGGTTCGCTCATTGCGTTCTGCATCGCCAACACTCGGTAAAATTGCGTCTTCATCTGCAAATTCGATGTTGTTTTCAATCATCTCTTGCTTTGTTTCTCGGATTGATTCATCCTTCAAAGCCAGAGTACGACCCATCTCTTCAACCAAAGAACGGCGAGAACGGGCATCTGTCGATTTTTGTTGGAGATTCATTTGTAAACTCGTTCGCTCTTCGATGAGTTCCAATCGTTCTTCTTCAAGACCTTGGTTTTCTTCAAGGAATTGGAAACGTTCATCTTCTTTTGCTTTCAACTCTATAGAGTCAGTCGCTACTCCGGCTTGGAGTGTATCCATACGATCGCTTCGAGTAATTGCATTTTCATTCAGTTGAGTAATTCGTTGACTGATTTCATCAACTCGACTGCTCAAAAGAGTTTGATGGCTTGAATCGCCGTTCAGAGAAATTTCGGCTTGAACTTTGAGGCCTTCTGCTTCGACGCGTTTGACTTCAGCAGCATGTAAACGGTCTTTGAGATGTTCTGGACTTGCATCTTCTAATGCAGATTGTGCTTCTGCCCGTTGTTGGTTTACTTCACCAAGATGTTGTTGGGCTTGATCAAGTTCACGAATCTTGTTCGTTCCTTCCAATTTGAGTTCAACTAAGCGCTTCTCATGTTTTGCAACTTCACCCAGGGCAGTGGTGTGATTGGTTTGCGCTTGCTTATGCTCCGCTCGCCATTCTTGGAATCGTACAGCATGGTCGCCGTCCGAAAGAGCATTGATTTTGGCACGCGTTTCGGATTGTAATCGACGTGCATCAGACAATGCGCCGTTGACTGTATCGGACATCAAGCGGAATCTGTCAACGTCAGAAGAAAGTGCTTCAACTTCACTTGCACCCTGTATGTTACCACCAAAAGAAACGTGTGATTTCCGCCTTGAACCGCCAACCATGGCACCTCCTGCTTCAGTTACGTCGCCTCGGAGCGTAACCAGACGTACACCGCCCATGTTCATTCGAGCAGTGGACATGTTATCGACAATGAGGGTATTTCGAAGTACAAAACGGACTGCAATATCAATCCGTGGATCGAAATCCAGCAATTCATTGGCAAAACCGATGACGCCTGGCTTCTTTGAAACCATCAGTGCTTTTCCAGCAGCACGGGATTGTGTGAGTTTATTTAGCGGCAAGAACGTTGCACGGCCTGCTTTATTCTGGGCTAACCATTGAATCGCTTTAGCAGCAACTTCGTCGCTATCAACAACAACGGAAGTCATTCCACCGCCTACAGCAGTTGCGAGTGCATCGGTGTGAGCAGGGTCTCTTGGTTGACACAATTCTGCAACAGTTCCGATGATTCCGGACAATTCACCACGGTCTCGGGCTGCGATAATTGCAGCAGCGCCGCCAGCCATGCCCTTGGCTCCACTCTTGTTTTCGAGTTCATTTTTCGCCGTGTTGAGTTTTCGTTCGGTTTCACGCAGCCGGGTTTCAATTGCTTGCGATTCTTCGAGGAGTTTTGCTTCAGAGCGTTGGTTGGTGAGTAATTGCTCTCCGAGTTTCCGACGGTCTTGGTCGGGTGCATCAGCGCCAAGTTGTTCACCTTCTAGCTGAGATTCGCCCAATGCAAGACGAGCGCTTTCTGCGGACTCTTGAGCAGTGCTCAATTGTTCACTCAACATTTCCGCTTGTGTTGCAACACGGTTGACTTCATTCTGAGCCAATCCTAAATCCTCTGTTGCTTTTTCAGTAACGAGGATTGCTTTCGAAAGAGAACGGGACAATTCGGCATTTGCAGTTCCAGAGGATTCGAGAAGAAGTTGAACCTCAGCCTCTTCTTTCTTCGCTTCAAGCAAAGCCAACTCGGCATTTTTCAAATCAGAACTTGCATTGACGAGTTCTTGTTTGAATTCATCGAGTGAAGTTTGTGCTTGTTGTAGAGATTCGACAAGCTCAACCAATTCCTCTTTATCTTCGAGGTCTTTATCTTCAGCCTCACTGATCCGGTCTTCACTGGTTGCAATTCGAATTTGAAGTTGGCTGATTGCGCCGAGTAAACCATTGGAATCGCCGCCCATTAAATCTTCAATTTGCTTTTGCAGTACTCCGATTTTATCTTCAAGTATCAGGAATGTTTTGGCACCTTCTTTGACCGCCTCCTCGAGATGAGATGCTTCTTCATCAATTCTCACACGCTCATCGACCATGTATTTTCGTTCGGAGTTCTGGCTTGCTAATTTGGATTGAGCAGAAATGATTCGAGCAAGTTTGAGGTCGGCAACCAAATCTTGGACTTTGAGTGCGAGGTTCTTCTCTTTGGTCAAATCCTTAAGACGCGCTTTCTGTTCATCTTCAAGCAGCCCAATACGTTCAATGTACCCTTCGACCATCTCTTTTTGACGGTCGGCTTTCCTGATTTCATCGTCGTATGAAGTGACGCCTGCGACGCTATCAAGCACTTTACGGCGTTCTTTAGCAGTCATCTTTGCCAACTTTGTAACGTCACCTTGAAGAACGATATTGTAGCCGTCTGGGCGGGCATTGGCAGCACCAAGAAGACGGTGGAATGTTTTCTGGCTACTTTCTTCCTCATCGAGGAAATAAGTCGTGATGGTGTTGTTGGATTTCGACAATCGAACTGAGCGGGTCATTCGAACTTGGTCTTGGTCTAAAGGAAGTCGGCGACGTCCACTGGAGAGTAAAGGATTAGCAAACACGAGTGTGACCTCGCAAGAACGAGCTGGTTTGGAGTTTTTACCACCATTGAAAATCAAATCCTTCGCATTTTGTGCACGAATCACTTTGTTACTGCGTGGCCCAAGAACAAATTGAATCGCATCTCCACAATTCGATTTCCCTGAACCGTTCGGTCCAGTAATCGCGGTGAATCCACGATCTAACGGAATGGTAATTTCACCCTTGAAGGATTTAAAATTTGAAATTTCTAATGCTTGTAGATACATTCCTATCCCTCTAATCGAAGTACTTTACTTCGACCTTAACTGCAACACCCATCTCCCACAGGTCTTAAACAATGCGAGTGATTCAAGGGCAGTGCATTGGTTTTGACAAGTGTTTCACTCAAGCCAGAGTGCTTCAAAAGCGTGTTGTGAAGTTTTTACTTGGAGGCTCACAGTGTACCGGATTCGCCGCATTCATTACATCCGCCACCTTTGCAGTAGGGGCAAGTAGCAAGAACTTTGATGCTCTTGGAGGTATCTCGTCTCATATGAAGTTGTGAATCCTTTTGGAGAAGTTGTGAACGACTAATTCGTTGTGTTGTGCCACTGCGGGATGTCAAAGACATTTTCACGGAACCAAAAGCATCTCTGAAGTCGCCTGCGACTTTTCTTCTCTTATCGAGACGTTCTCGTGATTGTTCGATCGCTTCCGCCTCCCAATACTTCGGACCACCCATGAGGTACGCACCTATTGCTGCAATGAGGCATTGAAACAAGAATGGGTTGATGGGGATGGGCAGTAAGTCTGTGATTCCTTCTGAACTTGCTGAACGAGGAAGAAACTCAAGGCGGTCTAGAATAGCGATACTGAACAATGCTGCGCCCACGCCGAAAAGAACATGGTAACGGCGCTCAGAACGACGGCCTATTCTCTGGAAAATTCGACCAGACAACAAAACAAACAATCCCAAACAAAGGAAGAGAAGGTCAATACCATCCCAAACACCAACAGCACCAAGACAGGAAGAGGGATTGCCATTCGCCAATTCCGCTTCAATAAGTGGGATACTGCAATACGGCAGGAACAAATCAGTGATGTTTATTTTCAGATTTTCTGCACCCTCAATGAAGAAGGGTGCGACTTTTCCAAATCCTGCATTCGCAATGGAAAAGCCAACAAGTAAACATCCAAACATAATGCCAATTGCCTCCCGGGCGGAAAGAAAAGATGTACTCCTTGATTTTCTCAAAGAGAAAGGAATCAAAAATAAGTCGACAACCAGCCAAATACCCAAACCTTGGAATGTAATGATTGATAGAAACCAGATGAGAATTCCTCTTCCAAGGTATATGTGGTGAATGCCGAGAAATCCGAAAGGGAACCACAGCAGATAGGCCACAATCAAGCTGCCTGACTTCTCTGGGTTCCTCGGTTGCCCCTGCATGCTAAGCGGTTCTTTGGACCGCATATTATTCTATTCAAGAGAAAGTCAAGGGCCGATGGGGCGGTTTCGCTTGCCGATGGGGTGAAATGTAGTTGCATGTACCCATAGACGAGAGGGAGTACTAGTGGCACGCATCGTCATCATCGGAAGCGGCATCGCTGGCTTATTTGCTGCTCTACGACTTGCTGATGCTGAGCATCAGGTGACGGTCATTACCAAACAGCGACCAATTGATTCCTCGACCAATTGGGCTCAGGGCGGAATTGCCGCAATTCTTGACAAAACAGATGGATTCGGCCTTGAATCACATATCATGGACACACTCACAAGTGGCGATGGATTATGCGATGAAGAAGTCGTCCGACGAGTGATTGAAGAATCCGGTGCCCGAATACATGATTTACTCAATATCGGCGTGAGGTTCGAAAAGGATGAGGATGGTCAGTTTCATTTTGTCAAAGAAGGCGGTCATTCACACCGTCGAATTCTCCATGCAAAGGATGCCACTGGTAAAGAAATTGAACGAGCACTGAATGATGCTGCAAGTTCACACATCAACATTACACTCAAACCAAATACGCTCGCAATGGATTTGATTCAACGCGAACATCAAAATCCAGAACAAGGAATTGCAGGTGTATGGTGCCTTGATCAAGAAGATAGCATGGTCTTTACAGAACCTGCAGATGTGCTCATGCTCGCCACTGGAGGAGTCGGGCAATTGTGGTCTCAAACGACAAATCCACCTGTCGCTACGGGTGATGGGTTGGCTATGGCCTACCGAGCGGGGGCGGAAGTGAAGGACATGGCTTTCATCCAATTCCACCCGACTGCTCTCGCTGTCAAATCCGATCGACCTTTCTTGATTACAGAAGCAATGCGAGGTGAAGGTGGAGTTATTCTCGATGATGAAGGACTTCTCAAATGGCAGGCGGAAGTCAGAGTTGCGGGTGACAAAGGTTCAGAAGTTTTACCAGGCCCCTTTTCATTCACACTGAAGCATTCCCCGCTTGGTTCAATGGCGACGCGAGATATCGTTGCTCGGGCAATCGATCAGCGATTGAAAGAAACGGGAGACTCTCATGTCTATCTGATTACTTCCCATCTTGACCGAGAACATCTCTTGGAACATTTCCCAAACATACAGAACCGACTTGACCGACATGGGTTGAAACTTGGGCGTGACCCGTTGCCTGTATCCCCCGCAGCACACTACATTGTTGGAGGATTAGCAGTTGACGAATATGGAAGACCAAACAGTAGAGAAACTGGAGGAGTTATTCCTTCATTGTATGCAATTGGTGAAGTTGCATGTACTGGGATGCACGGAGCAAATCGACTTGCTTCAAACAGTCTGCTTGAAGCGGTGGTCTATGCCGACCGTGCTGCAAATCATATCATCGAACACTCACCTAAGAGCAGTGATTCACACTTACCGGATTGGCGTGCTGATGGTCTTGAAGACTTGACTCAACACGTATCGGTATCGCATGACAGGGAATCTTTGACCAATACAATGTCGAGGGAAGTGGGAATTGTTCGCCAATTTAATCGCCTTCACCGTGCTTCACGACGTTTACAACTTCTTGCTAAGGAAGTTGATTTCATTTGGAGAAGTGCTTTGCCTTCAAGACAGATTGTTGAATTAAGAAATTTGATTCTGGTCGGGCAGTTGGTCACCGAAGATGCTGAAAACCGAAGTGAAAACCGAGGCCTACATTACAATACTGATCTCATTCAGAATGAAGAGCGTTAACCATAGCGACCAGCATTTGATTGAGTGGCGTTGGGATTCCTGCACGTTCTCCTCGAAGAACAATAGCTTGATTGAGAACGGATATTTCGGTTCTCCTTCCCGCACGAATATCTTGAAGCATACTGCAGATATTGGTCGAAGTTGCTGTAATCACTTGCCGCAGTTGTTGCTCGAGTTCAGCATCCCCAGGGATGGCAACACGCTCGGTTCGGGCCACTGCAGCACCTTCAAGCAGAGTAGAAAAGGCTGCAGAAAATAAATCAGGACTCAACAAGGTTCCATTTTCAACCCCTGCCAATGCGGCAAGAGGATTGATGGCGATGTTGAGGAGAACCTTTTTCCAAAGAGTAGCCAAACCGTCCGAAGACCATGCTGGCTCTAATCCTGCAGTCGAGAGGGCTTCGAGTAGGGGCTTTGCTTCAATCTCCCCAGGGCCCCCAGTCAAAGATCCAAGAACTGTTTCGCCTTTACCTGCCCAATGAACAATACCCGGTGATGGGCGCCATGCTCCATGCGTAGATGATGCTGCAAATACGCGCTGTGGACCGAGAATTTCGACACACTCTTCTGCATGACCAAGACCATTGCTGAGACACAAAGCCATTCCTTCCTCGTTCAATAATTTGTGAGCCAATTGGGCAAGGTAAGTCGTTTGACCGGCTTTACCTGTGAGAAGAGCGAAATCAATTGTCCCGAATACATGCGGAGGGAGTCCAACCTCTTCAAGTGAAAAGAATACCTCTTGGTTCGAAAGAAAATGAGTTGCTAAGCCCTCTAATTGGAGACCATGTGCTGCCATATGGGCACCGTGGCTCCCTCGACCGTGAATGAAAAGTTCGACACCTTCGACTTGTGAAAGAAGTGCGGCATACAAGGAACCAAGCGAACCTGCCCCCAAGATTGCAATACGCATTTCTAAACCTCACACATAACTCGATAAATGAATCACAAGCACTTCATCTTGATGTTCAAACCAAATCGTGGAAATTGTACTCATCGATGGAGAGAATTCAAATGAATTCCAACCCGTTGAGAGAGTATTTACCGAAGTAACCGTTGTCCATAATTCTCCATTCCCGTGGTTATTAATACGGATAGGTATCGAGGAGTTACTTGAACTATAGACTGAAAAGGTCGCTCCGTCTGGTTGTAAAAGAGTGCCGTTGTATGCAGCCATCCACATGTTTGACCAGATCCGATGAGAGGTATTGTAGCGTTGAATAATTAACTCAGGACCTTCTTCGACAGAGAAGTTAAAACGCGGTTCAACTGAAAGTTGG
Source organism: uncultured Candidatus Poseidoniales archaeon (assembly GCA_905182715.1). Lineage (GTDB taxonomy): Archaea > Thermoplasmatota > Poseidoniia > Poseidoniales > Poseidoniaceae > MGIIa-L1. Next base: position 4,694 of record CAJJCP010000011.1, on the reverse strand, counting down.
GGGGCACAAACATGCATGCTTGCACCGTCTGACATTTGTAGAGTGAGGGATTGATTCTCATCTGTAACAGACGGTATATTCGAAATCTTCCGAACATCAACATCCCAAATCCATTCACCTTCACTTGGAGACGGAGGTATTGACAATGAGGGGTCAAGAGGGCACAGTGCGTCGGTTGAACTCAACAAGCCACTTGAATTCAGCAGGAATCCCCATCCAAGTGAAGAGTCGGAGGTAATGGTCCATCCATCTGAAGGTACAACGGCAACTAATGGGAAATCAGGTAAACCCCCATCAAACAGAACGTCGTTGAGTTGAACGGTATTGAGTTCAGAGGTCCGTAGTACAATCGGGTCCAAACCTCGTAAGCAGATGCGGTTTGGAGGTTCTTCAAAACTTGCTGAAAGATTGTTATGATCCTCAATCCACTGCAAACGAGATTGAAGGTTCAAGACTTGGCCAGCATTAGGGAAACTAACATTCAAGGCATCTTTTGAGTCAACATTGAGCTCCATGCAGCGTTTCATTTCACCTTCATCATACACCATCTGCCAGGGAGTAGCTGGGTGAACTGCAAGGTTTGGTTCAACCGAGATTGGATAACTGTTGTATTCACCTTGTGTCAATGAAAGCAAAGAAAAATTCAATGCTGTCGGAGCGAAGTCTAAACTCTCATCGGATGAGGGGTGACTCCATGTCATATTGAGAACAACCGTTGTGAGAGTTTGAGGTGGCAAAGTACTTCCACAACCAAAACCATTGATGTTAACTCTATCTTCGCCATCACATTCCCAAACCAATGACCAATCAGTCAAAGCTGAATCATATCGATCGTAATCAATCGTCCAATTTCGGTTGATTGAAGAAGGGTTTACCACGGTCACAGAAATTAAAGCGCTCCAATTCCCATCAATCTCTTTGGCTGTATGTTCCATGTCGAGGTCATATAACACAGAAGCATTCCAATCCTCATCAATCTCAAAGGGTACTTGGCTGGGTAAGGCAAATAAAATCGCAACGAGCATCACAATCCCAATATTCTTCATGCTTTGAAGATCAAGCCCTTTCGGCTCGTTAAGGATGAGAGGTAAACTTCTATTTGTTCCCATGAACAATAACAAGGGTAGAATCAGAGTCAGAACAAAAATCCAGATCGTAAATCCACTAAACGCCTTAAACATCCAGGCAAATGCCAAGATAAGAAGGAAGATGAAAATCTGATTGCTACTGCTGCGTGCTTCGGTTGGTCCTGCTCGAGCCATCATGATTCGACCGCCAGGGAAGGTAGGAATCGGAAGCAAAGAAATCCAACCGAAGAACGTCAACAAGGCTCCTGCTTTGACGAATGGATGCGACCATGTGAGGCGAGTAAGGTACCCATCACCCATTTGCCATGTGCCAAGAACTTCGACAATGAAAGGACCCTGCACCATATTCTGAGCACTTGTCACAGCGACGTATTCGGGAGTGAGCCAAAGACCGATACCCCACAAAAGCATTCCAACCGAGACAAGGGTTGCGGGTACAGAAACTGCAACCCAGCCCAGTACTTTGCGGTCATCCCAAAGTCGGGCATCCATCCTGGGCAATGTTGGAATGAGAAAGAGACCAAAAGGCCAAACGAGAGAGGATTGAGATAACAAGCCGAGACTCCAAAGAGAAATCGTCGGTTCGGGAATTGGCGTGATATGACCTACACGATGATTGAAGCGTAGTGCTACTCTTTTCTGAATGTGTGAAGCAATAAAGAGGCTACCGAGCACTGGAAGAGTGTATCCTAACACCGCATCCAAGAAGGATGAATTATGGAACCATCCACCTGAAGGGCGTGAGCCTTCCATCCAATATGCTCCTGCGAGAGTGAGGGTGAGTGCAGAGAATGCCCAGAGCAAGAAAGTCAGATTGAATGAAGGGAATTGACGTTCAGGGATTGGAAATAATTGAACGACCCAGTCATCACCATGAGAGAGTTTCGCAGCCCATCCAAGTTTCTTCAAGTAGGCGTTCGCATCATCGAGGCAATCATCGATTTCTTTGTCGTTTTTGGGAGAAACAATCCATGTGGGTAAAACTCCACCCGACATGTTTGAAGCAACATGAAAATAACGACGAAGAACAGTCGAGAGTAAGTCGTGCTGCTTCCATTCTAAACGATGGCTAGGCATCGATTCAAGGGAGGATTCTACATCCACTGAATCATCCAAATCAACCGCCATGTTATCTCCTCAAACCTTTGTAGTTATGCTTCCCCTTTGAAGGAATCCCTCAAGTTGTTCAAACCAGTCGAACAACTCACTTGTTCTTGAAGCGCTTGAGACGGAAAGTTTCCTCACGTTCCATCTCTTCAAGTCGAAGTTGAATAAAGACACGAGCATCTTCAAGTTCTGGAATTACTTTGAACTCTAAAGCATTGACACGTCGCTTGGTTGCTTCAATTTCTTCAAGCAATCGCTTGAGGGTCGCTTCCATTTCAGAGGCTTTGACGATCTTTTCAATCAACGTTCCAAAGGAATCTCCTGCCTCGTCAATATAGGTTGATGAGCCAATGTATCCAACACCACGTTCTTCGAAAGTAGACTTCAAATTCGTACCACTGACGCTTGGAACGACGACACCCATGATGTTTCGACGTTCAACTTCAACTTCAGGGTGGCCAGTGCTTGCGATAGCTGCTGCACGAACTGCCAAACCACCTTCAATAGCATTGGCCAAGTCAATACGTTGCTTTGCCAAACGATAGGTCGCAGTCAAGTCACGCTTTGCTTCAATCATATCAGAAAGGAGAGAACGGAATTCATAGAATAAACCGTCACGCTTCATCTTCAACAGTTTGTAACCGTTTTTGGTTTGCTTAATACGAGCCTTGAGTTTAATCAACTCGCTGCGGGTTGGTTTGATGTCGAGTGCCATGTTCTTTCACCTCCTTTTCTATTCAAATTAAATGTTTCAAGAACGGTTGTCTGGATGGTACTTGTCAATCCACTTCTGGTCAAGACGTACTAGGTATTTCGTGTCAATAGATGACAAGAGAGTCCAGCAAAGGTCAAGGGTTTCTTCGATTGAACGGTTTTCGTCTCGGGTTTGGCGAAGGAACTTGTCTTCGAAAACACCGGAGAAAGTAAGCAGTTGCTTGTCACGGTCGTTCAATGCATCTTCACCGACAATAGCGACGAGTCCACGAAGTTCACGTCCTTGAGCGTAACCAGCATACATCTGGTCAGATACAGACTTGTGGTCTTCACGGGTGGTCTCAGCACCGATACATGAACCCATCAAACGTGAGAGTGATGGAAGAACGTTGATCGGCGGATAGATACCTTGTTGGTGTAATTCACGTGAAATAACGATTTGTCCTTCAGTAATATATCCAGACAAGTCAGGAATTGGGTGCGTAATATCGTCACCAGGCATTGTGAGAATTGGGAATTGGGTAATTGAACCCTTCTTGCCCTTCACAATTCCAGCACGTTCGTAGAGCATTGCCAAATCTGTGTACATGTAACCAGGGTAACCACGTCGTCCAGGAACTTCTTCACGAGCAGCACCAATTTGACGTAGAGCATCACAGTAGTTGGTCATGTCCGTGTAAATCACCAGAACGTGCTTGTCTTTCTCAAACGCCAAGTATTCAGCAGCGGTCAAAGCAAGACGAGGTGTAATGATTCGCTCGACTGCAGGGTCGTCGGCAAGGTTGACGAACAAAACAGCGTTTTCAAGCGCACCTGTGCGCTCCAAATCGGAACGGAAGAAGTTGTACTCTTCAGCAGTGATACCCATTGCACAGAACACAACGATGAAATCTTCATCGGAGCCCTTGAGCTTGGCTTGACGAGCAATTTGCAGTGCGATGTCATTGTGTGGAAGACCAGATGCTGAGAAAATTGGCAACTTCTGTCCACGGACAAGCGTTGTACAACAGTCGATTGCAGAGATTCCAGTTTGAATGAAATCGTGTGGGCTTTGTCGGCTGTAAGGATTGATAGCAGCACCGATGATGTCTGCTTTCTCTTCAGCAACAATCTCTGGGCCACCGTCACGAGGACGACCTGCACCATCGAGAATTCGACCGATAAGGTCAGTACTCACTGGAAGTTTGAAGACATCACCCATGAAAGTGACACCAGCTTCTCGGTCAATCTTTGCAGTTCCTTCGAACACTTGGACAATCACGAGATCATCGGAAGTATCGAGAACTTGTCCGTTCTTGATGGTTCCATTGGACAGTCGTAGGGTAACGATTTCTCCAAAAGCAACAGGTTCAGTTTTATTCAAAAAGACCAGAGGCCCTTTCACGTCAGTAATGGTTCGGTATTCTTTTCCAGTCATGATATTCCTCTCCTCAGTTTTCCTCCACCGTATCGGCGATTTCGCTGGTCATGTTCTTGACCATGCTTTCGATGTTGTCGATGTATCCCTTTTCGAAACGACCACGCATGAGGTCAGATCGTGCTGGAACGTTTACTACGTCGTCAAGTAGAGCACCGCCAGCCATAGCCGACTTTGCGGATTCTTGGAACGTTAGAATTGCTTTTGCCATTTGATATTGCAAGTGAATGTCACAATATGCGTCAACTTCGTGGAAACCATTCTGTTGCAAGAAGTATTCACGAATCATTCGAGCGACTTCAAGCGTCAATTGTTGGTCGGTTGGTAATGCATCGGAACCGACCAATTGGACGATTTCTTGCAATTCA